>NZ_SLUR01000025.1:0-1234 GCF_004340725.1 Curtobacterium sp. PhB128 | reverse complement strand
CTTGGGTTCAAGGGGTGGTTGCAACACCTTGAGTGGTGAGGTGTTGGTGTGGGTCGTTGGCACACGCGTGAGGACAAGCGACGGTTCTGGGCTGCGTTGGTGGAGCTTGGGAGCACGACCCGGGCCGCGGCCGCGACTGGTGTGAACCGGTCGACGGCCGCGGACTGGGTCAGCCAGGCTGGCGGCATGCCGCCCGTGCTCGCTGCTCCGTCCGGTGTCCGGTTGTCGCTCGAGGAGCGTGAAGAGATCTGGTTTGGTCGGTCTCGGGGGCACTCGCTCCGGCAGATCGCTGCCCGGCTCGGTCGGGCACCATCGACGGTATCTCGTGAGCTGCGCAACGCGGGCCGGGGCGGGTATCGGCCCTCAACGGCGCAACGGATCGTTGATCAGCGGCGGGCCCGACCAAAACCACGCAAGCTCGCCATCAACGGTCGGCTCCGGGACTACGTGCAGACTGGGTTGGAAGCGGACCGTTCACCGGAGCAAATCATGCTCCGGCTGCGGCGGGACTTCCCACACGATCCGGAGATGCGGGTGTCGCACGAGACGATCTACCAGGCCCTGTATGTCGAGGGCCGTGGTGGGGTGAAACGCGAGCTCCAGGTCGCGTTGCGCACCGGGCGGACGCTGCGCCGGCCGCGGGGGCGGGGGCGGGAACAGCGTCGGTCACGGGCGGACATACTCGAAATGGTCTCGATCGCGGATCGACCCGCCGAGGTCGAGGGTCGTCTGGTCCCCGGGCATTGGGAAGGGGACTTGATCGTTGGGAAGGACTCGGGTTCCGCGATCGGCACCCTGGTCGAACGCACCACCGGGTTCGTGATGCTGCTCCACCTGCCGACTAAGCACGGCGCTGCCGAGGTGCGAGATCAGATGATCACCGCGATCGGGAAGATGCCCGAGATGCTCCGCAAGTCGGTCACCTGGGACCAGGGCATCGAGATGGCGTCCCACAAGCAGATCAGCATCGCGACCGGGATCGAGATCTACTTCTGCGACCCTCACTCGCCCTGGCAGCGCGGCTCGAACGAGAACACGAACGGGCTGCTGCGGCAGTACTTCCCCAAGGGACAGGACCTGTCCGTGTTCCCCGCGGACTACCTCGACTACATCGCCGACAAGCTCAACAACCGACCACGCAAACGCCTCGACGCCATGACGCCGAGAGAAGCTCTCGACGAGCTACTCTCGGCGTCACTGACAGGCGGTGTTGCACCGACCACTTGAATCCACC
>NZ_SLUR01000024.1:0-1304 GCF_004340725.1 Curtobacterium sp. PhB128 | reverse complement strand
TTTCCCGGCCCGTGCAAGCTATTCGGCACCCTCCGCCGAACGGATGGGGATCCCGTACCCCGTTACCGCATCGTGATATCTCACGTGGGAAATGTAACCTGTTCGAGGGTCGTGTATTTTGTCGGAGCCCGTCTCGATTGAGGATCGTTCAACGAGACGTCGGTGCCCCAGTTCCACGGGTCCATGACGCCGGTCCTCTCTGTCGGACCCGCGCTGCCGATGGCGCGGCCCTGTCCATGGCACAGCGTTAGTTGCTCAAAAGCTGGACGACGAACGAGGTCGCCGCGAGAGCGAGGACGATCCCGAACACGACCCAGGTCCCCGGAGTGATGGGCTTCCGCGGTTTGCCCTCAACTCGATCACGAGCGGCATCGCCCCATCGAGTGGCGCGGACGACGCTGAGCGCGAAACAAACCACCACCGCCAGGATCCCGAGAGCGACCGTCATTGGGCGACATTCGCGGTCGTTTTGGCGCACGCGCGGGACAGTCGTGTTTGACGCTGAGTCATCGGAGATGAGGCAAGCTTCGATCGGGGCACCGTTCCTACGGTACCGAGCAAGGCCGGGAGCAGGCGTGCCCTCCGCATCCCGTTAGCCGGTCGTCCCGCGGACGCCGGCGGGGCTGGCGGTGACGACCGCGAGCGAATAGCTGACCGTCTCAATGACCGATCCGCAAACGGACGCGGGATGGCGTTCTGGCTGCTAGTTGTGCTCCTCAGGGCTCTCCTGTAGCGAGCGTCCGCCCGAGACTATGTTCTTCAGACATGGGACGAGGAGAGCGAGCAACCCGACAGATTCTTCGCACGCAAGCGGCCATCGGCGTCGTCCTGTGTCCAGTTGTGGGCGTGGTCCTCGCTGTCGTTGCGATCATGCGCGTCGCCTCTGGTACTCCGAACGCCGGGTCAGGGCTGTGGTTTCTGGGGATGCTCGCGGTCCTACTGTTTGCCGGAACGTTCGTCTGTCTGCACCGATTCCGGGTTCTCGGCCGCCAAACGGGGCAAGGAGAAGACAGCGACCCATCCGCCCGGTAGCCGATGGGCTATAGGGCACTGCTAGTTTCCAGAGCACCAGCGGGGAGCGCTAACGGAGGGACGTCAGAGGACCGTGAGTGCAATCAGGTGGACCTGGCGTCGTGAGCATCAGCCCCGGCCCTGTGCTGATTCGAGCGCCACGCACCCCATCGGTGGAGTTCTTGGAAGACGGTTTCAAGACTTCGTCCCTCTGCCGTGATGCGGTAGGTGACCTGCGGCGGGACAGTCGGGGTGACTTCGCGTTCGACGAGGTTGGCTCCGACGAGGCGACG
>NZ_SLUR01000023.1:0-1406 GCF_004340725.1 Curtobacterium sp. PhB128 | reverse complement strand
GTTGGACCGTGAAGTCAGATTAGGCCGCGAGGGCGTGAGCTCGGTATTGAACCGGGCTCATGCCCTCGAGTCGTGCCTGGGAGCGGTCGGTGTTCCACCAGGTGATGTAGTCGTGGATCGCGGTGTCGAGCGTGGTGATGCTGTCGAAACGGGTTGGGTGGAACATCTCGGCTTTCAGATGGCCGAAGAAGTTCTCGATGATCGCGTTGTCGTGGCAGTTGCCCTTTCGCGACATCGACTGGGACGCGCCGGCAGCTGCCAGCAGTGACCGCCAGGACCGGTGCTGGTAGTGGATGCCCTGGTCCGAGTGCACCAGCGGTGCCGCCCCGAGTGCGGTGTGGAGTGCGTCGCGGAGCGAGCCGTGGGTGAGTTCCAGGGTCGGGGACGTTCCGGTTCGATAGGCGATGATCTGCCGGTCGAAGAGGTCCATCACTGGTGACAGGTAGAGCTTGTGCTCACCGACCCGGAACTCCGTCACGTCCGTGACCCATTTCTGGTTCGGCGCTGTCGAGGTGAAGTCCCGGTTCAGCAGGTTCGCTGCAACCTTGCCGACCTCGCCGCCGTAGGACGAGTATCGGCGTCGACGACGCACCAGGCAGACCAGGTCGTGGCGTCGCATCAACGCCAGGACCGTCTTCTTCGCCACTGGCCCGGTCCGGCGGAGCTCGGCGTGGATCCGCCGATGCCCATACCGGCCCTTGGTGCGGACGAAGATCGCGCGGATCGCGTCCGCGGTGTCAGCGTGCCGGTCAGGTTCACGCGAGCGGGCTTGCTGGTAGAAGAACGTGGAGCGGGCAAGACCGGCGATCTGCAGCAGCGTCTGGAGTGAGTGTTCGGCCTTGCAAGCGGCAACGGCTGCGGTCTTCACCGACGCCGTTGCTGCGCCTGCAAGGCCCGCAATTTTCCCAAGTACGCGTTCTCGGCCCGTAAGTACTCGTTCTCCCGCCGGAGTCGTTCCAGCTCGCTGAGCTCGGTGTCCGGCTTCGCTTTCGGGCGGCCCGTTGGGCGCGGCCGGAGGGCGTCCTCACCGTCCTTGCGAACCTGGTTCGCCCATTTGCGCAGCAGCAGCGCTGAGGAGAGCCCTCCCTCGGAGGCGAGCGCATCGGCTGGTTCCCCGGCAAGGAATCGGCGCACGAGGTCACGTTTCACCTCGAACGAGTACGAGCGTCTGGGGGAATCCACGAGCACCTCCGGACCATGCAGCAACCACCGTTGATGCAAGCGTCGCACCGGTTTCCGTGTCACTCCTAGCCGACGAGCCGTCGCCCAATCACTCAACCCCCGACCGAACCACTCCACCGCAGCCACCCGCTGCGCACTCGTCAACGACGACGCGGTACCACCCACACGAACCATCCCCGGATCTCGAACCGACTAATCAGTCCAAGAACCGGGGACCAGTCCAC
>NZ_SLUR01000022.1:3399-4629 GCF_004340725.1 Curtobacterium sp. PhB128 | reverse complement strand
AGTGACGGTACCTGCAGAAAAAGCACCGGCTAACTACGTGCCAGCAGCCGCGGTAATACGTAGGGTGCAAGCGTTGTCCGGAATTATTGGGCGTAAAGAGCTCGTAGGCGGTTTGTCGCGTCTGCTGTGAAATCCCGAGGCTCAACCTCGGGCTTGCAGTGGGTACGGGCAGACTAGAGTGCGGTAGGGGAGATTGGAATTCCTGGTGTAGCGGTGGAATGCGCAGATATCAGGAGGAACACCGATGGCGAAGGCAGATCTCTGGGCCGTAACTGACGCTGAGGAGCGAAAGCATGGGGAGCGAACAGGATTAGATACCCTGGTAGTCCATGCCGTAAACGTTGGGCGCTAGATGTAGGGACCTTTCCACGGTTTCTGTGTCGTAGCTAACGCATTAAGCGCCCCGCCTGGGGAGTACGGCCGCAAGGCTAAAACTCAAAGGAATTGACGGGGGCCCGCACAAGCGGCGGAGCATGCGGATTAATTCGATGCAACGCGAAGAACCTTACCAAGGCTTGACATACACCGGAAACGGCCAGAGATGGTCGCCCCCTTGTGGTCGGTGTACAGGTGGTGCATGGTTGTCGTCAGCTCGTGTCGTGAGATGTTGGGTTAAGTCCCGCAACGAGCGCAACCCTCGTTCTATGTTGCCAGCGGGTTATGCCGGGGACTCATAGGAGACTGCCGGGGTCAACTCGGAGGAAGGTGGGGATGACGTCAAATCATCATGCCCCTTATGTCTTGGGCTTCACGCATGCTACAATGGCCGGTACAAAGGGCTGCGATACCGTAAGGTGGAGCGAATCCCAAAAAGCCGGTCTCAGTTCGGATTGAGGTCTGCAACTCGACCTCATGAAGTCGGAGTCGCTAGTAATCGCAGATCAGCAACGCTGCGGTGAATACGTTCCCGGGCCTTGTACACACCGCCCGTCAAGTCATGAAAGTCGGTAACACCCGAAGCCGGTGGCCTAACCCTTGTGGAAGGAGCCGTCGAAGGTGGGATCGGTGATTAGGACTAAGTCGTAACAAGGTAGCCGTACCGGAAGGTGCGGCTGGATCACCTCCTTTCTAAGGAGCATCTGGCCTCGTGTGCCCTTCGGGGTGGGCGTGGTCCAGGCGCCGAGTAACCCGAACGTGGTTGCCGGTAGCTCATGGGTGGAACATTGACAGTGCAGTTGGGAGTGATGCTTCCGACCTCAGTACGCTCTGCTTGCAGGGTTGGGACGGGTT
>NZ_SLUR01000022.1:0-3305 GCF_004340725.1 Curtobacterium sp. PhB128 | reverse complement strand
TCCTGTGTTGTGGGTGATGACGGATCGCAATTTTAATCTTTGTGGTCAAGTTTCTAAGAGCAAACGGTGGATGCCTTGGCATCTGGAGCCGAAGAAGGACGTAGAAATCTGCGATAAGCCTCGGGGAGCTGATAATCGAGCCCTGATCCGAGGATTTCCGAATGGGGAAACCCCGCTGGGCGCTTTTGTGACCTGGTGACTCCCGCCTGAATATATAGGGCGGGTAGAGGGAACGTGGGGAAGTGAAACATCTCAGTACCCACAGGAAGAGAAAACAACATGTGATTCCGTGAGTAGTGGCGAGCGAAAGCGGATGAGGCTAAACCGATCATGTGTGATAGCCGGCGGGCGTTGCATGGTCGGGGTTGTGGGACACGTCACTCAGTTCTGCCGGACTGGGGCGGTTACAGCGCATCATAGTCGAACCGGTTTGAAAGCCGGGCCGTAGTGGGTGCCAGCCCCGTAGACGAAATGGTGTTATGGCCGGATGTGTATCCCAAGTAGCACGGGGCCCGAGAAATCCCGTGTGAATCTGTCAGGACCACCTGATAAGCCTAAATACTCCCAGATGACCGATAGCGGACAAGTACCGTGAGGGAAAGGTGAAAAGTACCCCGGGAGGGGAGTGAAATAGTACCTGAAACCGTTTGCTTACAAACCGTCGGAGCCTCCTTAGTAGGGGTGACGGCGTGCCTTTTGAAGAATGAGCCTGCGAGTTAGTGATATGTGGCGAGGTTAACCCGTGTGGGGCAGCCGTAGCGAAAGCGAGTCTGAATAGGGCGTTTGAGTCGCATGTTCTAGACCCGAAGCGAAGTGATCTATCCATGGCCAGGTTGAAGCGACGGTAAGACGTCGTGGAGGACCGAACCCACTTCAGTTGAAAATGGAGGGGATGAGCTGTGGATAGGGGTGAAAGGCCAATCAAACTTCGTGATAGCTGGTTCTCTCCGAAATGCATTTAGGTGCAGCGTTGCGTGTTTCTCGCCGGAGGTAGAGCTACTGGATGGCCGATGGGCCTCAACAGGTTACTGACGTCAGCCAAACTCCGAATGCCGGTGAGTGAGAGCGCAGCAGTGAGACGGTGGGGGATAAGCTTCATCGTCGAGAGGGAAACAACCCAGACTACCAACTAAGGTCCCTAAGCGTGTGCTAAGTGGGAAAGGATGTGGAGTTGCATAGACAACCAGGAGGTTGGCTTAGAAGCAGCCACCCTTGAAAGAGTGCGTAATAGCTCACTGGTCAAGTGATTCCGCGCCGACAATGTAACGGGGCTCAAGCACACCACCGAAGTTGTAGATTTCGCACACTAGACAAGCCTTCGTGGTTCAGTCGTGCGGAGTGGTAGGAGAGCGTCGTGTGGCGAGTGAAGCGGCGGAGTGATCCAGCCGTGGACGCTACACGAGTGAGAATGCAGGCATGAGTAGCGAAAGACGGGTGAGAAACCCGTCCTCCGAAAGACCAAGGGTTCCAGGGCCAGGTTAATCCGCCCTGGGTAAGTCGGGACCTAAGGCGAGGCCGACAGGCGTAGTCGATGGACAACGGGTTGATATTCCCGTACCGGCGAACAACCGCCCAAGCTAATCCAGTGGTGCTAAGAGTCCTAACCCGGATCAACCGGATCCCTTCGGGGTGATGGTGGCCGGTCTAACGCTCGACCCCATGCTGGTGCGGTTAGCGTATGAACAGGTGTGACGCAGGAAGGTAGCTGAGCCAGGCGATGGTATCCGTAAGGTGAACCTGGTGTAAGGATGTAGGGCTGACGATAGGCAAATCCGTCGTCTGTATGCCTGAGATCCGACGCGTACCCGTAAGGGGAAATCAGTGATCCTATGCTGCCGAGAAAAGCATCGACGCGAGGTTGCAGCCGCCCGTACCCGAAACCGACTCAGGTGGTCAGGTAGAGAATACCAAGGAGATCGAGAGAATCGTGGTTAAGGAACTCGGCAAAATGCCCCCGTAACTTCGGGAGAAGGGGGGCCGGACACGTGACCGGATTTACTCCGTGAGCGTTGAAGGCCGCAGAGACCAGTGGGAAGCGACTGTTTACTAAAAACACAGGTCCGTGCGAAGTCGCAAGACGATGTATACGGACTGACGCCTGCCCGGTGCTGGAAGGTTAAGAGGAAGGGTTAGCCTTTGGGCGAAGCTCTGAATTTAAGCCCCAGTAAACGGCGGTGGTAACTATAACCATCCTAAGGTAGCGAAATTCCTTGTCGGGTAAGTTCCGACCTGCACGAATGGCGTAACGACTTCCCAGCTGTCTCAACCGCGAACTCGGCGAAATTGCACTACGAGTAAAGATGCTCGTTACGCGCAGCAGGACGGAAAGACCCCGTGACCTTTACTACAGTTTGGTATTGGTGTTCGGTGTGGCTTGTGTAGGATAGGTGGGAGACTGTGAAGCGGGCACGCTAGTGTTCGTGGAGTCATTGTTGAAATACCACTCTGGTCACTCTGGATGTCTAACGTAGGACCCTGATCGGGTTCATGGACAGTGCCTGATGGGTAGTTTAACTGGGGCGGTTGCCTCCCAAAGAGTAACGGAGGCGCCCAAAGGTTCCCTCAACCTGGTTGGCAATCAGGTGGCGAGTGTAAGTGCACAAGGGAGCTTGACTGTGAGACTGACAGGTCGAGCAGGGACGAAAGTCGGGACTAGTGATCCGGCAGTGGCTTGTGGAAGCGCTGTCGCTCAACGGATAAAAGGTACCTCGGGGATAACAGGCTGATCTTGCCCAAGAGTCCATATCGACGGCATGGTTTGGCACCTCGATGTCGGCTCGTCGCATCCTGGGGCTGGAGTAGGTCCCAAGGGTTGGGCTGTTCGCCCATTAAAGCGGTACGCGAGCTGGGTTTAGAACGTCGTGAGACAGTTCGGTCCCTATCCGCTGCGCGCGTTGGAAATTTGAGAAGATCTATCCCTAGTACGAGAGGACCGGGATGGACGAACCTCTGGTGTGTCAGTTGTTCTGCCAAGGGCACCGCTGATTAGCTACGTTCGGACCGGATAACCGCTGAAAGCATCTAAGCGGGAAGCCGTCTTCGAGATGAGATTTCCATGCACCTTGAGTGTGAGAGGCTCCCAGCAGACTACTGGGTTGATAGGCCGGATGTGGAAGCGGGGACTAACGACCCGTGGAGCTGACCGGTACTAATAAGCCGAAGACTTGATAACACACTGATTTCCGTGCACTTGTTGCACGGGCTCGCGTCCACTTTGTGGTTCCCGACAGACGATCGGGAATCAAACTGAATACACCGCTCTGCCCATTCGTGGGCAGCAGCCGGAACATGTTTGAGACCAGATT
>NZ_SLUR01000021.1:0-8996 GCF_004340725.1 Curtobacterium sp. PhB128 | reverse complement strand
GGTCACATTCCGAACCCGGAAGCTAAGCCTCTCAGCGCCGATGGTACTGCAAGGGGGACCTTGTGGGAGAGTAGGACGCCGCCGGACTTAACGTAAGAAGATGTGGCCATCGGCCCTCCATCGTGAATTCGCAGGGGAGACCCTCGTTCACGGTGGTGGCCGGTGGCCATTTCTGTTTTGCCGCTCGTCGCTCGACGTCGGCTCCGGTTCGTGATGGACTGGAGCTCGAACGTCGGTCCGACCGACGCGGCACCCAACACAACGACACAGCGGACGAACGCCCGGCCTTCGGCTCGGGCACGCGATGAGGAGCAACGGTGGCGAACGACGACGAGCGGCGGAACGACGGCGACCGGGGAGACCGACCCCGACGGGACGACCGAGCCCCTCGACGCGACGGAGGTCCGCGTGGAGACGCTGCGAGCGGAGGCCGTTGGTCGTCCGGTCCGCGTGACTTCGAACGCCGTGAGGGTGACCGTCGGGGCGGTCCTGAACGCTCCGACCGTCCGTTCCGCGACGGCGCTGCACGTCGCGACAGTGCGCCGCGGAGCGGTGGCGACCGTCCGTTCCGCTCCGGAGACCGTGATGATCGTCCGTCGTGGCGGAGCGATCGCGGCGACTCCGGCCGTCCGCCGCGCGGCGACGGCCCCCGCGGTGCTGAGCGTCCGCGCCGCGACGGGGGCCGTCCGTTCCGGTCGGACCGCCCCGCGCGTGATGGTGACCGTCCCGCCTACCGTGGTGGTTCGGATCGTCCGCGTCGTGATGGTGACCGCCCGTACCAGGGTGGTTCGGATCGTCCGCGTCGTGATGGTGACCGCCCCGCGTACCGCGGTGGGTCGGACCGACCCGACCGTCCCGCCCGCCCCGCCCGCGACAGCGATCGTCCTGCTCACCGTGGTGGGTCGGATCGTCCGCGTCGTGATGGCGACCGCCCGTACCAGGGCGGTTCGGATCGTCCCCGTCGTGATGGTGACCGTCCCGCGTACCGCGGAGGTTCCGACCGTCCTGCTCGCGATGGAGACCGCCCGTACCGCGGCGGCTCTGACCGCCCGGCTCGTGATGGCGACCGTCCGGCGTACCGTGGCGGTTCATCGGACCGTCCGCGTCGTGACGGCGACCGTCCCGCGTACCGCGGCGGCTCTGACCGTCCCGCATACCGCGGTGGCTCCGACCGTCCGGCCCGCGACGGCGACCGTCCGGCCCGCGACGGCGACCGTCCGGCCCGCGACGGCGACCGTCCGCGTCGTGACGGCGACCGTCCGTCCTTCCGGGGTGCTTCGGACCGTCCGGCCCGTGGTGGCGACCGCCCGCGTCAGGACGGTGGCGACGACCGACGCCGCTTCGGCGACGGGACGCGTCACGCCGGCGCACGGTTCGGCGAGGCAGCCCGCGACGACTGGGAAGACCGCGACCCGTACGGCACGAAGTCGATCCGTCCGCGCCACGACGACCCGGACATCCCCGACGAGATCGACGCGCGCGACCTCGACCCCGCGGCGCGCATGGAGCTGAAGACGCTCAGCAAGGACAACGCCGACTGGGTCGCCCGGCACCTCGTGGCCGCGGCGTTGTTCGTCGACGAGGACCCCGCTCTGGCGAACGAGCACGCCCTGAGCGCCACCCGCCGTGCCGGTCGCGTCGGTGTCGTCCGCGAGACCGCTGCGATCACGGCGTACCGCCTGGGGGACTTCGCGACCGCGCTGCGCGAGCTCCGTACCTACCGGCGCATCTCCGGCCGCAACGACCAGCTCCCGATGATGGTGGACTGCGAACGAGGCCTCGGCCGCCCGGAGCGCGCGCTCGAGCTCGGGCGCTCGGTCGAACGTGCAGCGCTCGACACCGCGGTGCAGGTCGAACTCGCGATCGCGATGTCCGGCGCACGCATCGACCTCGGGAACCCCACAGCTGCCCTGGGCGAGCTGGAGATTCCACAGCTGGACCCGTCCACGGCCTACACGTGGTCACCGGCGCTCTACAGTGCTTACGCGGCCACGCTCGAAGAGCTCGGCCGCCAGGACGAGGCCGACGAGTGGTGGGCCCGTGTCGACCGTGCGGCAACGGCTCTCGCCGAAGCCGCCGACGAGAACGCTTGGGAGACAGTTGATGTGGTCGAGGAAACGCTCGAAGTCGAAGAACACGGAGACGCCGGCGAGCTCGACGACACCGACCAGCTCGACGACGACGCCGACCTCGACGACGAGCCAGCCCTCGCCGAGCCCGACGTCGTCGGCGAACCCGGCGACGCCGACGAGCCCGGCGAACTCGACGACGACAACCCCCGCGACGTCGACGGCTCCGCAGCCGACTGACGTCCCGACCGCGCCGACGGACGGCGTCGACGTGGTGCTCACGGACCTCGACGGCGTCGTCTACCGGGGGCGGAACGCGATCCCGCACGCGGTGGAGGCGCTCACACGGGCCTCGCTGACCGCACGGGTCGGGTACATCACCAACAACGCGTCCCGACGACCGATCGACGTCGCCGAGCACCTCGAGCGCTACGGGCTCGAGGTGTCCGAGGACGACGTCGTCACGTCGTCGCAGGCGGGCGTGCAGCTCCTGTCGACGCTGGTGCCCGCCGGCGCGACGGTGCTCGTCACCGGTGGGCTGGGACTGTCGAGCATCGTCGAGGCCGCCGGCTTCACGGTGACGACCAGCGCCGAGGACTCCCCGGCCGCGGTCATCCAGGGCTTCTCCCCGGACCTCGGGTGGAAGGAACTGGCCGAGGCGTCGTTCGCGTTGGCCGACCCGGCGATCCCGTGGGTCGCCACGAACATGGACTGGTCGATCCCGGTCGAGCGCGGCATCGCCCCCGGCAACGGCACGCTCGTGTCTGCGGTCCACCAGGCCGTGGGGCGGATGCCCGTGGTCGCAGGCAAGCCGGAGCGCCCGATCTTCGACGCCGCGGTCGAGCGGTTCGGCGGCGGGAAGACACTGTTCATCGGCGACCGTCTCGACACCGACATCAAGGGGGCGAACGACGTCGGGATCCCGAGCGTCCTCGTGCTCACCGGCATCGACCAGGCGAAGCAGGTGCTCGCGGCCGATCAGCGATCGCGTCCGGTGTTCGTGCTCGAGGACCTCCGTGGCCTGTCCGAGCCCTACCCGGTGACCGTCCGGCGGCAGGACGACGACGGCACGCGGTACGTCACCGTCGGCAGCGCCACCGTGGCGATGCGGGGGCACGTGGTGCGGGTGCTCGACGCCGGCAGCGACATCGATCGGCTCCGCGCCGGCGCAGCGCTGATCTGGGAGTCCGGTCTGGCCATCTACGGCCTCGACGTGGACCCGCAGCTGTACGGCGGCGAGTAGCGTGTCGGACGTGCCGAACCCCGAGCAGCCGTCCGCCGACCTGGAACCGCAGGACGAGTTCGCCGCGCGCACCTCGGCGGCCGAGACCCTGCCGCTCGTCGAACGTGCAGACGCGTTCTCGGCACTCCACGACGAGCTGCGCACGCGGCTCGAGAGCGGCGGCACCGCGAGTGCCTGAACCGGACGGAGCCGTGCCCGACGCGACCCCGGTCCGCCTCGACGCCCTGCTCGCGACACGTGGCCTCGCGCGTTCGCGCACCGCTGCCACCAAGCTCATCCAGGACGGCCGGGTGACGGTCGACGGTCGTCCTGTCGTGAAGCCCTCCACCCCGACCTCGCCGGCTGCCGGCATCGTGGTCGACGCGGCCGACGAGTGGGTCTCCCGCGCTGCCCAGAAGCTGGTCGGAGCGCTCGATGCGTTCGGCGTCGACCCGTCCGGCCGTGTGGTGCTCGACGTCGGTGCGAGCACGGGTGGCTTCACGCAGGTGCTCCTGGCCCGTGGTGCTCGCCGGGTCATCGCGCTCGACGTCGGGCACGGGCAACTGCACCCGACGATCGCCGTCGACGAGCGTGTCGCCGTGGTCGAGGGCACCAACGCCCGCAGCCTGACCCGGTCGGACTACCTCGCGCTCGACGGCGCCGCAGCCGAGACGACCCTGGTGGTCGGCGACCTGTCCTTCATCTCGCTCCGGCTCGTGCTGCCCGCCCTGGCCGACGCCGTCCCCGCCGACGACTTCGTCCTGTTGGTGAAGCCGCAGTTCGAGGTCGGTCGCGGCGGGGTGCGCGAGGGCATCGTGCACGATCCGGCACTCCGAGACGACGCCCTGATGAACGTCCTGTGGGCCGCATGGGACCTGGGCTTCGGGACCACCGGGCTCGCGGCGTCGCCCATCATCGGGACGCACGGGAACCACGAGTACCTCGCGCGCTTCCAGCGTGGTGTCGGTGGCAATCCGACAGAATGGAGAGTCCGGGCAACCGAACTCACAGAGGGGACCGCATGAGCGACGACCGGCACATCCTGCTCGTCTCCCACACGGGTCGCCGTGACTCGATCGACGCTGCGGTCGAGGTCTGCGACCTCCTGCACGCCGCCGGTCTGATCCCGGTGATGCCGTTCGACGAGTACGCCGACATCCGGCGGGCCGAAGCTTCGGTGGGGCAGGTCGACATCCTGGGCGTCGACGTCCAGGCGGACCAGCTCGAGATCGTCATCGTGCTCGGCGGCGACGGCACGATCCTGCGTGCGGCCGAACTCGTGCGCGAGACGCGGGCGCCGATCGTCGGCGTGAACCTCGGGCACGTGGGCTTCCTGGCGGAGAGCGAGCGGGACGCCCTCGCCGAGACCGTCGAGCGTGCGCTGTCGGGTGAGTACCACGTCGAGGAGCGCGTCACCCTGCAGGTCGACGTGGTCGTCGGCAACCAGATCGTCTACTCGAGTTGGGCGCTCAACGAGGCCACCATCGAGAAGGCCTCGCGCGAGCGCATGCTCGAAGTGGTGACCGAGGTCGACGGTCGACCGCTGTCCTCGTTCGGGTGCGACGGCGTCGTCGTGTCGACCCCCACCGGGTCCACGGCGTACTCGTTCTCCGGCGGCGGTCCCATCGTCTGGCCCGACGTCGACGCCCTGCTGATGGTGCCGCTCAGCGCGCACGCCCTGTTCGCCCGCCCGATCGTGGTGGGCCCGGACTGCACGCTCGCGATCGAGGTCCTGCGGCGCACGAGCGGTGTCGGGGTGCTGTGGTGCGACGGCCGCCGGACGCACGACCTGCCGCCGGGGGCTCGCGTCGAGGTCCGACGGTCGCCGGACCCCGTGCGGGTCGCGCGCCTCAAGGACGCTCCGTTCACCGACCGGTTGGTCGCGAAGTTCCGGCTCCCGGTCACCGGGTGGCGCGGGCCGCAGACCGACGAGGACGAGGACCACCTGTGACCGGCCGAGGCGAGGAGCACCACCGATGATCGAGGAGATCGCGATCCGTGACCTCGGGGTCATCGGCGAGACCACGCTCGAACTCGGTCCGGGGTTCACCGTCGTCACGGGCGAGACCGGTGCCGGCAAGACCATGATCGTCACGGCCCTCGGGCTGTTGCTCGGTGCTCGGGCGGACGCCGGTTCAGTCCGCCGTGGTGCCTCGAGCGCCGTGGTCGAGGGCCGGTGGAACGTCCCCGAGCACGCTGCCGTCGCCGAACGCGTCGAGGACGCCGGCGGCGCGGTGGAGGACGGCGAACTGATCCTCACGCGCACGGTCTCGGCCGAGGGGCGCAGCCGTGCGACCGTCGGGGGCCGCAGCGCTCCCGTCGCCGTGCTCGGTGAACTCGCGGACCAGCTCGTGACGGTGCACGGCCAGTCCGACCAGATCCGACTGACCTCGTCGACCGCGCAGCGTGCGGCGCTCGACGGCTTCGGCGGGGCGGCCCTCGAGAAGGCCCTGAACCGGTACGTCGCCGCGTACGACACGTGGCAGCAGCACACGGGCGAACTCGAGACACTGACGCGCGACCGCGACGAGCGGGTGGCCGAAGCCGACCGGATCCGCGCTGCCTCGGACGAGATCGAAGCGGCCGACCCGCAGCCCGGCGAGGACGTCGAGCTCGCCGAGCGCGCCGACCGGCTCGGCAACCTCGAGGAACTCCGGCTGTCCGCTGCCCTGGCGCACGAGGCCCTGTCCAGCGAGTCCCTCGACGGCGTCTCCGACGTCGTCGGCCTGGTCGAGTCCGCCCGACGCGCCGTCGAGCGGGTCGCCGACTCCGACGCCGCCCTGCAGCCCGTGCTCGAACAGCTCACGGAGCTCGGCATCCAGGCGGCCGAGGCCTCGGCGAGCATCTCCAGCTACCTCGGCTCGCTCGAGCCCGAGGCCGGTCACGACCTCGAGCTCATCAACGAACGGCGCGCCCTGCTCGCCGGCCTCACCCGCAAGTACGGCGAGACCGTCGACGACGTCATCGACTACGGGCAGCGGGCGAGCGACCGCCTGCTCGAGCTGGACGGCGACGACGACCGCATCGCCGCCCTCCAGCAGTCCGTCGAACAGGACGAACAGGCACTCGGGGTGGCCGCGGCCGCGTTGACCGCTGCCCGCACGAAGGCGGCAGCGGACCTCGCGAAGCGCGTCACGACCGAGCTGAAGACGCTCGCGATGGCCGGCGCCACCCTGGTGGTCGAGGTCACCGACGCGGGGGAGTACCGCCGACACGGACGCGACCAGGTGTCGATCCTGCTGCAGCCGCACTCCGGCACCGACCCCCGACCGATCGGCAAGGGGGCATCGGGCGGCGAGCTGTCGCGCGTGATGCTCGCGATCGAGGTCGTGATGGCCGGCAGCACGACCGTGCCGACGTTCGTCTTCGACGAGGTCGACGCGGGCGTGGGCGGTGCCGCGGCGATCGAGATCGGCCGTCGGCTGGCGAAGCTGGCCGAGCGCACGCAGGTCATCGTCGTCACCCACCTGGCGCAGGTCGCGGCCTTCGCGAACAACCACCTCAACGTGGTGAAGGACGCGAGTGGCGCCGTGACCTCGTCGAGCGTGCGACGGCTCGAGGGCGAGGACCGCCTGCAGGAGATGGCGCGGTTGCTCTCGGGGCTCGGCGACAGCGCGAGCGGCGTGGAGCACGCCCGCGAACTGCTCGACGTGGCCGGCCAGACGGCCTGACCTGCCACGCGGCCGCAAGCAAGCACGCAAGCAAGCACGGCAAGCACGCAGTCAAGCACGCAGGCAAGCACGCAGGGACGCAGGCAAGCACGCGCGCCCACGCGCGCACGGCCCGAACACCCGGCCACCCACCCCGCGCAACGCCCACGGCGAACCGAGGTCGCGCCTCCCGGCAGTTCTGACGTACGATGGAATCCCGTGGCGGACACTCTCAGCAGCGGTACCCAGGCAAACACCCCGACCCCGAAGGTGACGAAGCAGATCTTCGTGACCGGCGGGGTCGTCTCGTCTCTCGGCAAGGGCCTGACGGCAGCCAGCCTCGGCAATCTCCTGACGGCTCGCGGCCTCAAGGTCGTCATGCAGAAGCTCGACCCGTACCTCAACGTGGACCCGGGCACCATGAACCCGTTCCAGCACGGCGAGGTCTTCGTGACCGACGACGGTGCGGAGACGGACCTCGACATCGGACACTACGAGCGCTTCCTCGACATCAACCTGGCGCAGTCGGCGAACGTCACGACCGGCCAGGTGTACTCGACGGTGATCGCCAAGGAGCGTCGCGGCGAGTACCTCGGTGACACCGTGCAGGTCATCCCGCACATCACCGACGAGATCAAGCGTCGGATGCGCGAGCAGGCGGAGAACGACCCGCAGCCCGACGTCATCATCACCGAGGTCGGCGGCACCGTCGGCGACATCGAGTCGCAGCCGTTCATCGAGTCGGCGCGCCAGGTGCGCCACGAGCTCGGCCGCAACAACGTGTTCTTCGTGCACGTGTCGCTCGTGCCGTTCATGAACGCCTCGGGTGAGCAGAAGACGAAGCCGACGCAGCACTCGGTCGCCGCGCTCCGCTCGATCGGCATCCAGCCCGACGCCCTCGTGCTGCGGTCGGACCGCCCGGTGTCGGACTCGAACAAGAAGAAGATCGCGCTGATGTGCGACGTCGACGAGGACGCCGTGGTGAACGCCGTGGACGTCCCGTCGATCTACGACCTGCCGACGCTGCTGAACAACCAGGGCCTCGACCAGGTCATCGTCGACGCGCTCAAGCTCGAGGCCGGCCCGGTCGACTGGACCGCGTGGACCCCGGTGCTCCGTGCCGTGCACGAGCCGAAGAAGGACGTCACGATCGCCCTCGTCGGCAAGTACATCGACCTGCCGGACGCCTACCTGTCGGTCACCGAGGCGCTCCGTGCCGGCGGCTTCGCGCACGACGCGAAGGTGACGCTGAAGTGGGTCGTCTCCGACGACTGCACCACGCCCGAGGGCGCTGCGAAGCAGCTCGGCGACGTCGACGGCATCTGCATCCCCGGCGGGTTCGGCGTGCGCGGCATCGAGGGCAAGCTCGGTGCGCTGCGCTTCGCCCGTGAGCAGGGCATCCCGACGCTCGGCCTGTGCCTCGGCCTGCAGTGCATGGTCATCGAGTACGCCCGCCACGAGGCCGGCCTGACCGACGCGTCGAGCACCGAGTTCGACCCGGAGACCTCGACGCCGGTCATCGCGACCATGGCGGAGCAGGTGGACATCATCGCCGGCGGCGACCTGGGCGGCACCATGCGCCTCGGCCTGTACCCGGCGACGTTCAGCTCCGGCTCGTTGGCCGAGTCGCTCTACGGTGCGCCCGAGGCGTCCGAGCGCCACCGTCACCGCTACGAGGTCAACAACACGTACCGGCAGCAGATCGCGGACGCCGGCCTGGTGTTCTCGGGCACGTCGCCCGACGGCAGCCTGGTCGAGTACGTCGAGCTGCCGCGTGACGTGCACCCGTTCTACATCGCGACGCAGGCGCACCCGGAGCTGCGCTCGCGTCCGACGAACGCGCACCCGCTGTTCGCGGGGCTCGTCGCGGCCGCGATCGAGCGCCACGAGGCGTCCAGCCTGTTCGACCCGCAGAACGAGGAGCAGGTCGCGTAACGCGCGTTGTCGATGACGGGAGGCGCGGTGCCAGTGGACTGGTCCCCGGTTCTTGGACTGATTAGTCGGTTCGAGATCCGGGGATGGTTCGTGTGGGTGGTACCGCGTCGTCGTTGACGA
>NZ_SLUR01000020.1:0-9652 GCF_004340725.1 Curtobacterium sp. PhB128 | reverse complement strand
TTTCCCGGCCCGTGCAAGCTATTCGGCACCCTCCGCCGAACGGATGGGGATCCCGTACCCCGTTACCGCATCGTGATATCTCACGTGGGAAATGTGACCTGTTCGAGGGTCCTGCATGCTGTTGGAGTCTGTCCCGTTTGAAGATCGGCTTTCGGGCGGTGTTGCTCGAGGGTGGGAACGAGTGGTGGTGTCACGTCCGGCTAGGTCGGTGTGGTGCTGCCGGGTTGGCGACGAGTGCCCGCGGCGCGTTACGGTCCCGTCACGGCTGTGCGGTGCCGTTGCGGGGGAGTGGGGTGCGTCGGTGGTGACGAGAGTGCTGTGGGAGGTGCGGTGTGCTTGGCACGATTGCCGGCTACCAGGAACGGTCGCGGTGTCGTTTCGTCCGCACGCGGTGGGGCCTTCGGGGTGGGCGTTGACGGTGTGTGAGCATCATGCTGTCCCGGTTCCCGAGAGCGCGGCTGGGCAGGGATGGGGTGTTGGTGTGAACGCGTTGCGGTTGCGGGGACGGTCGGAGACGGAGTGGGACATCATCGAGAGCCGGACGGACCGGATCGTCGGCCGGGTGGTTGTCGACAACGGAGCGTTCTTCCTCACCGATGTTGACGGTGAAACTGAGGTCGGCGCGTTCTACCGTCTCGAGCAAACCGTGCAGGCTGCGGCGGCCGTCCTTGGGGGAGGCTTCCTCGATTCGTGACCGTGGTTGGTGGGCTGGGTTTCACGGTCGGTGCATGTCGACGTCGTCGGACGAGCTTGCAGCGGTGGGGATCGATCTTGGTGCGCAGAAGCCGGCGGTGGCTCGGGCGCTGGAATGTATCGGGTCGCGGTATGGGGGGGGGGAGCTGACGGCACCGGAGATCGCGGCGGCGAGCGGCTACAGCAAACGGGGTCTGCAGGAAGCGTTCCAGCGGGACTTGGGCATGCACCCTCAGCCGTGGTCCGGGTGCTGCGGTTGCACCGGGCACGAGCGATGATCCTCGCGAACCCGTATCAGCCGGTCGGAACGGCTGCGGCGGCGAGTGGGATTTCGCACTTAGGCTGGTTCTCCGGCTACTACCGGGCTCAGTACGGGGAGACACCATCCGAGACTGCCTACGCTGCCCGTGCCCAGTTGCCGGCGTGACGGCTCCAGCGAGTGCCCTGGAGTTGCGGCTGCCGGGCAGATGCGCAGACCGGTGTCGCGTCGAGTCCGGCGTGAGAGAACGACCGTTCCCCCTGTTTTGGGGATGGACCCGCATGGCGGGAGTTGTTTAACTCTGTTCATGAGCAGGTTCGGGTATCTGCTCCGCAGCTGAAGCCGCGTTTGTGTGGTATCGCTCCGGGATGTCTGGCCGCCTTCGGGTGGCGGCCAGACATACCCCGTTCGGTCCGTCGTCAAAGCGAGTCCTCTGTAGTGCCGACTTGTCCGCACATGCGCGTGGTCGCATCGTTGATGGTGCGCCCCCTGTTCGGGTCAGGATGTGGCGCGTGCGGGATGTCGGCGGCGTTTGGTGCGTGGCCGACATCCCGAACTTCTCCCGGGGAACCGGACAGCAAGGTCCGCCGGCACCACGTCGGCCCTATGCTGTGCGGAGCGCTCCGCGGCAGTGATGCTTGCGTGACACTCGTTTCCCGTTCGAGAGACTTGCCTTTCCTGCCTTGAGGCTGGTGGGGGAGTGCGCTATCCCGGGGGTGGCGGGATGACCCGAACCTTCCACCACCCCCGGGAACCCACTTACCGCTGGCAGCGGCATGCCGGATCTATTTGAGCGTCAGCGCGGCCACCAGCAGCGTTGCCGTGACGGCGGCAAGGGCGCCGAGGAGCGCCCATTGCCACCAGTGCATGCGCAGGCTCCCGCGCGGCCGGCGAACGGGAGCGGGCTTTCGCCGGCGTGAGGTTGGGTGACTCATCGGTTGCACGGTACGAGGTGCCGGTGCGTGCAGACTGTGTGACGGCAGATGGGTGGTTCCCGCTGTCAGCGGGGTGGGCTGCTACCTGATCCGGCATCCCACCCCGCGTTCGACCAACGGGGCGAAGTGATACCGGCGTACAGGGTGGTGGTGATGGGACGCTGGCTTCGCTTGGTGCGTTCCAGCTGGTACCGCCGCGGAGGCGGCGGGTGGGAGGGGCTCTGCTGGAAGCGCAGTGGCGTATGGGGAGTCTCGCACCTGGGGAGATTCGCCGCGCGTACGTGGCGCGCTACGGCGAAGATCCACGAGAAACACTTCGTCTCCCACACTCCTGAATGCAGAGCGATGTGCTGTCGATCGCACGAGCCGAAGCGCGTCGGTGGCCCGGCTCGCAGGGACGCGAGCGTCCCTCCCCGTCCGACCGCATTACCTGTACGCGAAACGACGAGATGCCGAGGCAGGGCAGGAAGGAAGCGTCGATGCTTCACTTACGCCAAAGCGTGCTTCTTCCCTACGGGCCGAGGGTCTCAGCCGCTTGCAGATTCGGGTTCCGCTTCCGCTCACAGCATGCGCTCAACCCGCCCGCACCGATAGAGGCAGTGCCACATCCGCCCCGCCAGCCAACCTCCAGATCGGGCAGCGCTCCAGCTGCAGGGCCTCGCACCTATCTCGTGAGCCCGTCGGATTTGCGGTTGCGCGATGCCGCATCCGGCCTTCTGGGCGTTCTGCGCGCGGTTCCCGAGTGTCAGCATGTGCTCAGCCGAGGCGTAGGAGCCACGGAGAGGGTAGGGGACACCGTGTACAAAACCGTACTCACCGCAGCCGTGGCGGCCGTGCTGATAGCCGTCGGAGTCGCCCTGCCCGCGCAGGCCGTTACCCATTCCTCGACGCCGGGTGCGCCGACCGTCGTCCGCGTCACCGGGACCGGCGGTGACGCTGACCTCACGTGGCGGGCACCGTCTTCCGGTGCGAAGGTGACGGGGTGGAGGGTGCAAATCACTCCCGCTGAACAGCAACCGGACCAAGGAGTCGACAGGCTCCGCGCCTCCGCCCGGTCCGACCACTTCGGCGCCCTGACCACACGGACCACCTACTCTTTCACCGTTCAGGCAACCGGCTCGCGGGGCACCGGGCCTGCGGTGACCGTCCGGTACACGGCGACCGGTGCCACGAGCGACCCGACCACGCAGTCGTTGTACGCGCTCGATGCCTCCGGATCGGTGGTGCGCTTCCCGTCGAGCGGAACCGGGCCGGCGACCACGGTCGCGCCAAACGGGGCCGGGTACGCGGCCGATGACCGCGGGGACGTGTTCGTCCCGGCGCCTGACTCGACCTCGATTATGATGTACCCCGTCGGCGGTGGTGCACCAAAGACCATCGCCACGGGGCTACACATTCGTGGTGGCCTCTCCGCGGACGTTGCGGGGAACCTGTACTGGGTCGACTCGACCACCTCGATACCGATGAAGCTGCCAGTCACGGGTGCGCCAGCCCGCTCAGCGGCCGCTGGAGCCGGGACACCGGCTCGAGGCGTCATCGCCTTCGGTCGCGACGGTACCGTGGCAACACTTGAGGGCACAACGACTGCACGCACCGCCACGACGATCGCCCCGAACGGAGTCGTCACGACGCGGTCGCTCACGCCGGCAGCGGAGGGAACACCGTTCAACCGGCTCACCCAGCTCATCGTTGGACCCCAGGGCGACCTGTACTTCACCGACACCTCCGGCGGCGGTGCTGGCTACCAAGCCTGGAACGAGCTCCCTGCCGGAGCGACAACGACCACGCCCGTGGACGACCGTTTCGCATTCGAGCTGGTCGCGGCGAACTCGACGTCCTTCTTCCTGCTGCGTTCGGCACAGTGGTGCGCAGCGATCTCCGAGGGGTCCCCGAACGGATGCAACATCGACCGGGCAGTACACGACATGCTCGTCCGCGATGCCGACGAGATGACCCGGGCAGTGTCTGTGTCCGGCGTTCAACTGACGACACGATTCCCGTTCCCGGGTGCTGCAGCCGAGGACGGGGTCGTGTACGTCGACATCGCCGACGGAGCGACGCCCGGGTTGTGGCGGATACCTGCAGGCGGCGGTGCCGCCCAGCAGCTCTCCACCGCACAATTCACGCGACTCACCGTGATGTGAAACGCCGCTCGACAATCGAGTGCATAGGTCATCGCCGACACCACCTACTGCTACCTCGAGGGTGTTATCGCATCACAGTCGAAGGACGAAGCCTAAGCCAGGTCTTCGCAGCGCTGGACCGGTGGGGTCGACGCCACCTGCCGGTTGACGACCTATAGGTCAACGAAGACGTCCGATAGGTCGTCACCCGGGTGCATCGCTACCTCGGTCGCTTGTGGTCGTTCCGGTCGGGGGCGTCTATCGGGCGGGCGAGAGCGGGGTCAGTTCCGTCCGCACTCGTTCCCATGACGTTGATCTCCAGCGATGAATTCGCTCATCATGACCGGTCGACGTCACGAAGTCGTACGCTCAGCGCGTGGATGCTCGACTGACCTCCGGATGCACGGACCATCCTGGCTATGGGGGTTATGCGGTGGACGGCCTGGGAACTGAGGTTGCCGGACGGCAGCGTGTTCGCAACCGTCCTTGGCACGGCGACGGACAGTGAGGGCATGCCTCTCAGTGAAGCGGGCCGGAACGAACTCATCTTTTGGGAGAGTATGACCGCGTAGCGGTCGGGCGGACGGCGGCGGTTGCCTAAGTTGGTCTGTGATGAGCGACCGTTGCCCGAGTGTGTTCGACCGATGGCAATGCAGTCGCCAAGTGGGCCATCCCGGCCAGCACGAGAGCACCTCCGGCCACGAGCGGGCCACGTGGAACGATCGTGCTTCGGGCAAGAGTTTTCGCGTGCTCGGAGGCTCGCACGGATCGCGAGAGGCCGCGCAGAAGCCTAGCGGTAGATCGTTGCGATAGCTGATCGGCTACCGCACGTTTTTCGGCGTGAGCGTGCTCGGCTATGAGCACCAACTGGTGGAGGTTGAAGCCGTGGCCGCCTCGGCAACTAGTGCGATTTCGCGGCCCGGTAACGGATTGTCTACCGCCGCATGCGGTCGGTCGAGTACGCAGCGGTTGCGTACCTCCCACCTTGCGGCATGTCCAGGGCAAGGACTTCGCGAGTGCCCCATGCCGCCGCGTCGTCCTGCGGGAAGAAACCGACGGCTTCCCCGGGCTGGAGGTCCCACCAGCCATCGGTGTTCGCGGAGACGGCGTAGAACACTGCCGTGTGTTCGGTGGTCGTCATCGCCGCGACGAAGGCTCGGATCGCGTCCGCGGGGCTGAGCCACGTCTGCTGCTCTCGAGCCGAAGACGGCTGCTCCTCGTAACTGCCGATGCGCAACGAGATGGTGCTCATACCGAACTTGTCCGCGTACAGCCGGCAGAGTGCTTCCCCCGCGGCCTTCGACACCCCGTAGAAGCCGTCAGGTCGCGGCGGCATGTCGGGCGACACGTGGTCACCCGCGGCGTACGAGCCCGTCAGGCGGTTGCTGCTCGCGTACACGACCCGGCGCACGCCGGCCCGCCGGGCGGCCTCGAGCACGTGGTAGGTCCCGACGATGTTCGCCTCGGCCAGGTCGTGGAAGTCAGCCTCGTCCGCGATTCCGCCCAGATGGACCACACCGTCAGCTCCGGCGAAGAGTTCCACCAGGTTCTCCAGGTCGGCAAGGTCGACCGATGCGACGGATTCCTGTGGGCTGCTGGAGGTGATCGGACGGATGTCGGTGGAGACGAGGACCGCATGGCGGTCCAACAGCGCCGACCGGAGCGCAGACCCTATGTTCCCGGCAGCACCGGTGATGACCCAACGGCTTCCGGCGATGCTCGACATCGTGCGATCGTACTGGCCGGGCCACCTTCGCCGGGGTCTCGGCGGCCGATCGTTCATCGGACGCGTTGAGGTCACACCGGGCTGCTCACCGGGCAGCCTGGCCGCCTGCGTTGATGAGGTGTCCGGTGGAGGCGCTGATATTGAGGGCGGCGGCCAGGATCGGCGCGGCTCCCTCTTCAACTGAATGAGCTGACCAGCAGGCTCGCACCGCGGCCGAGGATGCGGGCGAGATGCTCGGGATCGTCGTCGCTGACCGGTGCGAAGAGGCGACGGTGGACCGTGGCGATGTGTCCCGGGAAGACCGCCGCGCGGACATCGCGGCCCGTATTCGTGATCGCGACCATCGTGCTGCGCTCGTCGTCGAGCGAGGGAGCCGTTCACTTGCTGAAATCGTAGCTACCGGTCGCAAGGCGCTCGATGAGCGCTTCGACGTACGCACGTTCCCCGTCGATGCGGCTGGCGGCAAGACGGATGAACTCGGTCGAATGCACAGGCTTGTCCGGATCGATGGACACGTTCGTCTCGTCCCGACGGAAGGCGTCGAGCTGTTCTCCGAGGCCGGACGCGCGATCTCGGAGCGCCGTGATGACCTTGTTTCGGGGGAGGTCGACGAGGAAGCAGAGCGCAGCCATAAACGGGGCGGGGCGGTACGGGTCGATCTCCTGGAGCGCCGTCCCCAAGAGCTGGGTGAAGGCGATGTCGCCCTCGGAGGTGAGTGCGTACTTGGCGCTGGTCTTGTAGGCGCGAGGGGCCTTCTCGGCCGCTTCTGTGTCGAGCGCGACGAGGCCTTCCTTGTCGAGAGTGCGAAGTGCACCGTAGATGGATCCAGGGTTGACGCTGGCCCAGTCCTGGACCCCCCAGCCGGTGAGTTCGCGCATGATCGCGTACCCGCTGGCGGGCTGTTCTTGTCGGACGGCGCCGAGCACGAGGAGACGGGTCGGGTCGATGCTCATACTCGATGCTCCCATGTAGCTTGTTCGCCCCTCTCGCAGGGTTGGGCGGGGCTGAAGCGAGAGGGGCGAGCGCTGAGGCAGTGGCGGCTAGTTGAGGCCGAGCTGGTACTCGGCGTGGAGGCGTGCTGCGGTGGGGGAGGCGTGCAGCTGGGCGAGCCTGGCACGGGCTGTCATCTGCAGGAACGCGCCGTGCTGCGTGGGGTCGCCGGCGTTGTGCATCGTGTCGGTCATCCAGAGCGCGAAGTCCTGGTAGTTCCAGACGCGCTCGAGGCAGGTGTCCGAGTAGACGCCGAGGGCTTCGGCGTCGCCGTCGCGGACGGCGGAGACGAGTGCCAAGGCCAGTGTGTCGACGTCGAACAGGGCGAGGTTCATCCCCTTGGCGCTTGCTGGCGGGACGAGGTGCGCGGCGTCGCCGGCGAGGAACAGGTTCCGGTAACGCATGGGGGAGTAGACGACGCTCCGCAGGGGTACGAAGAACACCTCGTGTACCTCGGCGGATTGGATGCTGTCGTCATTCAGTCGCAGTCGGATTTCGTTCCAGATTCGCTCGTCGGGCCAGTCTTCGGCGGTGTCGCTGAGTTCGCATTGGAGGTAGTAGCGACTGCGCTGGGGTCCTCGGGGGAGTTGTCCGACGAAGCCGTGGTCGCTGGGAGCCATGATCGCCGCTCCTGTAACGGGTGCTTCGACCAGGGCGGCGAGCCAGGCGTACCCGAACTCATAGCTGTATTTCGTCAGGACCCCGTCCGGGATCGACGCGCGGCTCACGCCACGATCTCCGTCGCTGCCGACGATGTAGTCACACTCGATCTCGTGTCGACCATCGGCATCGGAGAACGCCACTGAGGGGCGCTGCCCGTCCTCGTTGCCGACGACGACATCGGTGGTCTCGAAGCGGACATCACCGCCCATCTCGTCCAGGAATACGTGGAGGAGGTTGTTGACCAGCATCTGCTGCGTACAGAACCGGCTGGGCTGGCGTCCTTCCATGTCGATCGTGAACATCTCCGGTACGCCGTTCACCCGGTAATCGATCGTCTGTGCCACGGGCCCTGCGAGCAATCGCTCGGCCAGGCCCCACCGCTCGAACATGTCCACGCCACGCGCTTCGACCACGCCGGCTCGGTTGCGCTGCTCGATGTAGCCGCGATCGCGGCGCTCGACCACGACGCAGTCCACGCCGGACTGCGTCAGCAGGGTCGCCAGGGTGAGCCCGGCGACGCCGGCGCCGATGATGACGACTCGAGAAGCCGCCTTGTCTTGCTTCTGGGTGTTACTCATGGCTGAATGTTCACACGTGAACAATGCGGATGTCAACTAGCTGGCGCCACGGGGTTGCCCCGCCACACCAGCAGCCGGAGGCACTCACATGGCGAAGACGATCCTGATCACGGGAGCGACAGGCGGCCTGGGCCGCGCGCTCGCGCGCAACCTTGCTGGACGTGGCCACTGCTGCTCCACGGCCGCAGTCAGCAGCGCGTTGACGACGTGGCAAAAGCGCTCCCGATGACGGCGCGCACGTGCCGAGCGGACTTCTCCTCGCTTGCCGAAGTACGGAAGGTGACGAGCGCCCTGCTGGCCGCCGAACCGCGGATTGACGTTCTGATTGCGAACGCCGGCATCGGGGGCGGGCCTCGACGCGAGAGCATCGATGGGTACTGCGAGAGCGCCTCGAGGCATCGGCGCGGGCACGAGTCGTGCTGGTGGGCTCTATCGGGCAGGCGCCGGTCGACTTCGATGACGTCATGCTCGAAGACCGCTACGACGGGATGCGGGCCAACTGCCAGTCGAAGCTCGCTCAAGTCGCTTTCGGGATCCGCTTCGCCCGCAAGGCGGACCCTGCGAATTTGACTATGACGAGCCTTCATCCTGCGTCCGAGATGCCGACGAAAATGGTGGGTCGCCGCGACGGAGAGCCCATCTCGCTCGGGGTTGCAGCGACAGCCCGGCTCGCTCTTGACCCGACGCTTGAGGGTGTCACGGGGCTCTTCTTCGATCGACAGCGCCCCGTGGCTCCGCATCCCTGGGCCAGGAATTTCGCAGTCCAGGAGCACCTGTGGACGGTGAGTGAGCAGTTCGTCGATCGATTCAGTGGCTAACGCGAGTGCCGGCACGCCAGTCCGGTAGTCGGTGAGCTACCGGCCGGCCCCGGTGCCCAGTCAGCGCCGCCCGGCAGAGGATCGGCTACCGGACGTCACCGGCCAGGGTCCGGTATAGCGTCACGCATATGACCGAGACGAAGCAGCGCAGCCTCCTCGAACGGCTCGTCGGCAAGCCCCTCCCTTGGCTCGTATGGGCGTGGGCGGTTCTAGCCGTCATCTGGATCGTCATCGCCATCATGGAGCCGACCGGGCTTCACATCTTCGTCGCGGTCGCATGGACGGCCCTCGCCGCGGTCCAGCTCCTCTCCGCCTACTACGCCCGCCGTCATGAGCGGAACCGCGCGCGGTAGTCGGTGGGCTATAGGGCACTGCTAGTTTCCAGAGCACCAGCGGGGAGCGCTCGGGGCTACGCCATAACGGAAGATGTCAGAGGGCCGTGCGCGCAATCAGGTGGATCTGGCGTCGTGAGCATCAGTCCCGGCTCTGTGCTGATTCGAGCGCCATGCACCCCATCGGTGGAGTTCTTGGAAGACGGTTTCGAGACTTCGTCCCTCTGCCGTGATGCGGTAGGTGACCTGCGGCGGGACAGTCGGGGTGACTTCGCGTTCGACGAGGTTGGCTCCGACGAGGCGACGGAGCTCGCCGGAGAGGACCTTCTGTGAGATTCCGTGGACGCGGCGCTGGAGGTCGGCGTATCGACGTTCGCTCTGCAGGAGCTCCCACAGCACGAGCATCGACCACTTTCCTCCGATCAGGTCGGTTGTCCGTTGGACCGTCGACTCGCAGAATCCGCCTTGTCGCTCGCCCGTGGTCATGCGTCCCTTCCTCGAGGTGCGTTCCTAACGGCAAAGTGCCGTCTTCCGG
>NZ_SLUR01000019.1:0-11512 GCF_004340725.1 Curtobacterium sp. PhB128 | reverse complement strand
TCGATCGCGTCGACGAACACATCGGCCGCTTCACCCTCCCAGTCGGTCAGCCACCCGGACCCCTTCACCGACTTCAGCCGGGTCGAGGCGTCATCCGCGGCGTCGGAGATGCGCTGGTACTCCCGCGACATCATCCGCAACGTCGACGGATCCCCCTTGACCGGATCATCACCCTGATCGACGACATCCCACCCCGACGGCCGCCCCATCATTCCTCCCCAGGTCCGATCTCCGCACACTTCTTCACAGGTGTGCGGTTGTGACCATATCAGGGGTCACAGATGCCGATGATTCGAATCATCGTGTGCTCTCGTCCCGTGCACGGGAAAACCCGTCCGCGCCACGCGACGACGTGGTGCGGACGGGTCTCGACGGTTCAGCGATGACTCGCGCCGATCAGGATCTCGCAGGGATCAGAACCACTTCTCCGCACGGTGGTCCGCCTGGATGCGACGGATGGTGTTCGAGCGGGACCGCAGCACGAGCGAGTCGGTGTGGATGACGCCGCGCGAGCGACGGACACCGTCGACCAGGACGCCGTCGGTGACGCCGGTGGCGACGAAGAACGTGTTGTCACCCGTGACCAGGTCGTCCTGGTCGAGGACCTTGTCCAGGTCGTGGCCGGCGGCGATGGCGCGCTCGCGCTCCTCGTCGTCCTTCGGCTGCAGCTTGCCGAGGATCACACCGCCGAGCGCCTTGATCGCGCACGCCGTGATGATGCCCTCGGGGGTGCCGCCGACGCCGACGCACATGTCGATCGTCGAGCCGGGCAGCGCGGCGGCGATGCCACCGGCGACGTCACCGTCGAGCAGCAGACGCGTCCCGGCACCGGTCGCACGGATCGCACGGATCAACTCGTCGTGACGGGGACGGTCGAGCACGGCCACGACCATGTCCTCGAGGTCCTTGCCCTTGGCCTTCGCCAGCGCGCGGATGTTCTCACCGATCGGCTTCTCGAGGTCCAGGACACCGCGACCCTCGGGCCCGGCGGCGATCTTGTCCATGTAGAACACGGCGGAGGGGTCGTACATCGAACCGCGGTCCGAGACGGCCATGACGGAGATGGCGTTCTGACGACCGGCGGCGGTGAGCGAGGTGCCGTCGATCGGGTCGACCGCGATGTCGCAGGCCGGGCCGTGGCCGTTGCCGACGTGCTCGCCGTTGTAGAGCATCGGGGCGTTGTCCTTCTCGCCCTCACCGATGACGACGACGCCGTCGAAGTTCACGGTGCCGAGGAACTTGCGCATCGCGTCGACCGCGGCGCCGTCGGCGAGGTTCTTCTCACCACGCCCGACCCACGGCTGCGCACGGATCGCGGCGGCCTCCGTCGCACGCACGAGCTCGAGGGCCAGGTTGCGGTCGGGCTGGAGGAACAGGGAGCCGGTTTCCGTAGAGGGAGTCACGACCCGAGCCTACCGACCGGCGGCCGACCGGCGGTCCGGACACCGGGCCCGTGCACGCATGTGCACGGCGGACGCGAGCCGACCGCGTAACCCGCACCGTCCCTCCAGTCCGGCTGACTACGATCGGCGGGGACATCACCGAAGTCGAAGGAGATCCACGTGCCCATCGCAACGCCGGAACAGTACGCCGAGATGATCGAACGCGCGAAGGCGGGCAAGTTCGCGTACCCCGCGGTCAACGTGTCCTCGTCGCAGACCATCAACGCGGTCCTCCAGGGCCTGCAGGAGTCCGGCTCGGACGGCATCCTCCAGGTCACGACGGGCGGTGCCGACTACTTCGCCGGCCAGACGATCAAGAACCGTGCCGCCGGTGCCCTCGCGATGGCGAAGTTCGCCCACGAGGTCGCGAAGAACTACGACATCACGGTCGCGCTGCACACCGACCACTGCCCGAAGGACGCCCTCGACGGCTTCGTCCTGCCGCTCATCGCGGCGAGCGAGGAAGAGGTCCGTGCCGGGCGCAACCCGATCTTCCAGTCGCACATGTGGGACGGCTCGGCCGTGCCGCTCGACGAGAACATCGAGATCGCGAAGACCATGCTCGAGAAGACGCGGAACATCAACGCGATCCTCGAGGTCGAGATCGGCGTCGTCGGCGGCGAAGAGGACGGCGTCGAGCACGAGGGCACGAACGACGCCCTCTACACGACCCCGAACGACGTCGAGAAGGTCGTCGATGCACTCGGTCTGGGCGACAAGGGCCGCTGGATCGCCGCGCTCACCTTCGGCAACGTGCACGGCGTCTACAAGCCGGGCAACGTCAAGCTCCGCCCCGAGCTCCTCGGCGAGATCCAGGCCTCGGTCGCGGCCAAGCACGGCACGGGCGAGAACCCGCTCGACCTCGTCTTCCACGGCGGCTCCGGCTCGACCGACGACGAGATCCACGAGGCCGTCCGCAACGGCGTCATCAAGATGAACATCGACACGGACACGCAGTACGCGTTCACGCGCTCGATCGCCGACTCGATGTTCCGGAACTACGAGGGTGTCCTGAAGATCGACGGCGAGGTCGGCAACAAGAAGCAGTACGACCCCCGCGCCTGGGGCAAGGTCGCCGAGTCCGCCATGGCGGCTCGCGTGGGCGAGGCCGCGAAGGTGCTCGGCTCCGCCGGTCACACCAAGGGCTGACACCGGGAGCAACTGCCGGGAGGAACGGGGCGCGTCCGACGGACGTGCCCCGTTCTGCGTCCGGTCGACTCCACCGCATGCCACGATGGGCAGGTGACCGTCGACGCCATCGCCTCCGAGTTCGCCCAGTTCGTCACCGAGTCGCCCACCGCGTTCCACGCGGCAGCGGCCTCCCGCGACCGCCTCGTCGCAGCCGGGTTCACCGAGCTGTCCGAGCTCGACGCCTGGCCGTCCGAACCCGGCGCGTACGTCGTGGTCCGCGACGGTGCGGTCATCGCGTGGCGCCTGCCGGAGGGTGCACCGGCGACGACCCCGTTCCGGATCCTCGGCGCACACACCGACTCCCCCGGGTTCCGGATCAAGCCGAACCCCGGAGTCCGCACCGGCGGGTGGGAGCAGCTGAACGTCGAGGTCTACGGCGGCGCGCTCCTGTCGACGTGGTTCGACCGCGACCTGCGCATCGTCGGCCGGGTCGTCGACGCCGACGGCAGCGTGCGGCTCGTCAGCACCGACGCGGTCGCCCGCATCCCGAACCTCGCGATCCACCTCGACCGCGGGGTGAACGACGGCAAGGAGATCGACCGCCAACGCCACACGCTGCCGATCGTCGGGGTGGACGGCGACGGCGGAGGGACCTCGGTCGTGGAGTGGCTGCGCGCTCGCCTCGGAGACGATGCCGTGTCGTGGGACCTCTTCCTCGCCGACACCCAGGCCCCCGCCCGCATCGGCATCGAGCGCGAGTTCCTGGCGTCGGGCCGGATGGACAACCTGACGAGCGTGCACGCCGGGCTCCGCGGCATCGTGGACGCCCCGGCGGAGCGCGACCACATCCCCGTGTTCGCGGCGTTCGACCACGAGGAGATCGGCTCCTCGACCCCGTCCGGTGCCGGTGGCCCGTTCCTCGAGGACGTCCTCGGCCGCGTGCAGGAGGGTCTCGGCGCCACCCGCTCCGAGGCCGCTCGGGCGTTCCGCGCCTCGTGGCTGCTGTCGAGCGACGCCGGGCACCTGGTGCACCCGAACCAGCCGGAGAAGCACGACCCGACGAACCGTCCACGCCCCGGTGCCGGTCCGCTGCTGAAGATCAGCGCGAACCAGCGCTACATGACCGAGGCCAAGGGCGAGGCCGTCTGGGCCGCCGCGTGCGACACCGCCGGGGTGCCGTGGCAGCCGTTCGTCAACGTCAACACGATCCCCGGTGGCTCGACCATCGGCCCGATCGCGGCGACCCGGCTCGGGATCCCGACGATCGACATCGGCGTCGGGCTGCTGTCGATGCACTCGATCCGCGAGCTCGTGCACGTCGAGGACCTGGCGTCACTGCACGGCGCCGTCGCGGCGTTCCTGGCAGGCTGAGCCCCGGCAGGCTGAGCCCTGCCCGGCTGAACCTGCCCGGCGTCCGCGGGCCGGGGTGTTCGCGACTCCCCGCGCACGCAGGACCGAGTGGTCACGAACTGTCGGGGGCCCCGGCGCCCGACGACACTTCGTGACCGCTCGACGGCGGGCGTGCGGCGTGTTGCGACCACTCGACGCGCGGATGCCAGCGCCGCGAGCAGCCTGGCGGTCAGACGGTCAGACGGTCAGACGGTCAGGCGCCGGCCTGGCGCATCATGAACTCGACGAACTGCGGGTCCTGGAACACCACGACGACGAACGCGATGGTGCTCACGAACGTGGCCACGACCGCGCCGACGATCGGCACCCAGAACGTGCGCTTGCGTGCCCGGAGCCGGCGGATCGACCACCACGCCACGAGCGCGAAGACCACGACGTTCGTGATCGCCCCGATGATCGCGGCACCGCTCAGTGCACTCGGGTCGTTCAGCGCCGTGTACTGCGTCTCGAGGGTCCGACGCACCGTCGACGCGACGTTGGTCACCGCGAGGGACTGCACCACGGAGATGAGTCCGAAGGCGAGCAGACCGACCGTCAGGACGAAGTCGGCGGGCGTGCGTCCGAACCGGCTCGTCGACGCGGACCGCTGCGACCCGCCCGTGGTCGGGTCGCCGGCTGCGCCGGGTCGTCCTGGAGGCACGGTGCCGGTCGGCGCACCGGCACCGGACCGGTACGCGGTCGCGCCGTCCTGCCCGGCCTGGCTCGCCGCCTGCTGGCGGCGGTCGCGCTCCTGCTGCTCGCGCTCCTGACGTTCCTGTTCGACCAGGACCGGGTTGACCCATCCCTCGGGCGCGTACTCGCCGTACGCGGGGGCGGGTCGGCCGTGGACCCGGCCGCTGACGGCACCGGCGGCCGTCGTCGGGGACGTGCCCCGGGCCTCCTGGCCGGGTGCCGCCGTGTCGTCGACGTGACCCGGCTCGCGCTGCGGCACCGAGCCCCAGCCGTCCGCGCCGCTCATGCCCGACGCCCGCCGAGCGCGCGCGTCGGGTTGCCCGACGCGTCGGTGCGGAGCTCCTTGGGGAGCGAGAACATCAGGTCTTCGTGTGCGGTCACCACTTCTTCCACGGCGCCGTACCCGGCGTCGGCGAGTTGCTCGAGGACCTCGGCGACGAGCTCTTCGGGGACGGACGCACCGCTCGTGACGCCGACGGTGGCGACGCCGTCGAGCCACTCCTGGCGGATCTCTTCCGCGTAGTCGACGCGGTGCGCGGCCTTCGCCCCGTGCTCCAGGGCGACCTCGACCAGACGGACGCTGTTCGACGAGTTCGCGGAGCCGACGACGATCACCAGGTCGGTGCCCGGGGCGACCTTCTTGATCGCGACCTGGCGGTTCTGGGTGGCGTAGCAGATGTCGTCGGACGGCGGATCCTGGATGGTCGGGTACTTCTCGCGCAGCAGGCGGACGGTCTCCATCGTCTCGTCGACGCTCAGCGTGGTCTGCGACAACCAGACGAGGTTGTCGGGATCGGGGACGTCGAGCGCGGCGACGTCGTCCGGGCCGTTGACCAGGATCGTGCGGTCGGGGGCGTGTCCCATCGTGCCCTCGACCTCTTCGTGGCCGGTGTGCCCGATCAGGATGATGGTCCGCTCGGCCTTGGCGAACCGGGTGGCCTCGCGGTGGACCTTGGTGACCAGGGGGCAGGTGGCGTCGATGGCGTGCAGGTCGCGGTCGGCGGCACCGGCGACGACGGCGGGTGAGACGCCGTGGGCGCTGAACACCACGTGCGAGCCGCGCGGGACCTCGGCGACGTCGTCGACGAACACCGCACCGCGCTGCTCGAGGGTCGACACGACGTGGACGTTGTGGACGATCTGCTTGCGGACGTAGACGGGCTCGCCGTACTGCTCGAGCGCCTTCTCGACCGCCACCACCGCTCGGTCCACCCCGGCGCAGTAGCCGCGGGGTGCCGCGAGCAGCACCTTCTTCGGACCGGCGACCGGCTCGTCACGCAGTCGCCCACGCGCCGCGTGCACGCGCGGTGGGGCGAGCGGGACCGTGTGGCCGTTGGTGATCGTCACGTCCCCGATGATAGGTGAGCGGGACGCACGCGACCTGGGCGCGGGGGCCGGCTGTGGAGAACCCGCCGCTCGCCCGCTGTCACCGGTGTCGGGCACGATGGACGTCCCGCACGAGAAGGAGCGACATGGCGATCGAACAAGGCCCGCCGACGGCCGACAACCCGTGGCCGGTCGCGCTCCTCGGCGCGAAGCTCCGCGACTGGATCGACCGGCTCGGCACCGCGTGGATCGAGGGCGAGATCACGCAGTGGAACGTCGCCGGCGGCAACGTGTACGGCAAGCTCAAGGACGTCGAGGTCGATGCGACGGTGTCGTTCTCGATCTGGTCGAGCGTGCGGTCCCGGGTGCCGGCGGACATCAAGCAGGGCGACCGGGTCGTCGCAGCGGTCAAGCCGAACTACTGGGTCAAGGGCGGCTCGCTGACCATGCAGGTCGTCGAGATGAAGCACGTCGGTCTCGGTGACCTGCTCGAACGGCTCGAACGCCTGCGCCGGACCCTCGGCGAAGAGGGGCTGTTCGACCCCGCACGCAAGAAGCGTCTGCCGTTCCTGCCGCACCGCATCGGCCTGATCACCGGCAAGGACTCCGACGCCGAGAAGGACGTCAAGCGCAACGCGCAGCTCCGGTGGCCGCAGGTCGAGTTCCGCACGGTCCACACCGCCGTGCAGGGCGAGCGGACCGTGGGCGAGGTCACGGCGGCGATCCTCGAGCTCGACGCCGACCCGACGGTGGACGTCATCATCATCGCCCGTGGTGGCGGCGACTTCCAGAACCTGCTCGGCTTCAGCGACGAAGGACTCGTCCGCGCAGCAGCAGCGGCGAGCACACCGATCGTGTCGGCCATCGGGCACGAGGCCGACCGTCCCATCCTCGACGAGGTCGCGGACCTCCGCGCCTCCACCCCCACCGACGCCGCCAAGCGCGTCGTGCCCGACGTCGCGGAGGAGCTCGCGAACGTCCGGCAGGCCCGAGCCCGCATCGGCCTGCGGTTGTCGCAGACCCTCGCGGTCGAGGCCGACCGGATCGCAGCACTCCGGTCACGCCCGGCGCTCGCGTCGACGGCGTGGCTCGTCGACACCCGTGCGGAGGAAGTGGCCCGCGACCTGTCCCGGTCGCGGGAGCTGCTCGACCGTCGGCTCGAGCGCGGCCACTCCGAGGTCGGGCACCTGACCGCCAGGCTCCGTGCGCTGTCGCCGCGCGACACCCTGCGCCGCGGCTACGCGATCGTGCAGCGGGCCGACGGCGGCGTGGTGCGGTCGTCCGACGACCTGACCGGACGGACGCCGGTGCACGTCACGCTCGGCGCGGGGACGGCGACCGGAACGCTCGAGCCAGACGGGCCGGGTCCGGACGGGTCGGGCTCGGGGTCGGCCGCCTGACGCGTCGGGGTCGCCGACGGCCTGGTCACCAGCCGCGGTCGCGCAGCCAGGTCGTCGCCAGCGTGCTCCACGCCTCGGCCGGCCCGAGACCCTCGGCGAGCCCGATGCCGTGCACCCCGCGCTCGAACACGTGCAGGTCGAACGGCACCCCGTGCCGCGCCAGCGCGTGTGCGTAGGACAGCGAGTGCGTCACCGGCACGTGCTCGTCCTCGGCCGTGTGCCACAGGAAGGTCGGCGGGGTCCGGTCGTCGACGAGCAGGTCCGCGTCCACCGCGGACCGCTCGCGGACGCTCGCGCCCGGTCCGAGCAGGTTGTCGGAGCTGCCGACGTGCGGGTGGTCCGTCATCGACGTCACCGGGTAGCAGAGCACCGTCAGGTCGGGTCGGTCGTCGACGTCCGACACGGCGCGCTCGGCCGGCGTCGGTGCGTTCGACACGAGGGCTGCCAGGTGCCCGCCTGCCGACGAACCGATCACGACGATCCGCGGATCGGCAGGGAGGCCCGCCCAGCGTCCGGCACGCAGGTCACGGACGAGCGCTCGGGTCGCCACCACGGCGTCCGGGTGGCGGTGCGGGGCGAGCGGGTACGCGAACACGACCGCGTCGATGCCGATCCCGTTCAGCCAGCGGGCGTACCCCTCCCCCTCGTGCGGAGCGTGCATGCCGTACCCACCCCCGGGCAGGACGACCGCGAGCGAGGGGCGGCCCGGCAGCCCGTCGCGCCCAGCGCTCGGTCCGTCCGGTGCCGGGTACCAGTCCACGCCCTCGGGGAGATCCGTCATGGCGCGACCCTACCGGCCGGTGTTCTCCCCAGGCGCAGCGGGCACGTCGGTCAGTCGGTGGACCCTCGGTAGGATCGAGTCGTGCCATCCCAGCAGGAACCCGAGCAGACCGACGTCCAGTCGCTGAGCTACGAAGCAGCCCGCGACGAACTCGTGCGTGTCGTGAGCGAGCTCGAACAGGGCTCCGCGACCCTCGAGCGCTCGCTGTCGCTCTGGGAGCGCGGCGAGGCCCTGGCCGCCCGCTGCGAAGAGTGGCTCGTCGGTGCTCGTGCCCGGCTCGACGCGGCCCGCGCGGCCAGCAGCGCCGAGGACGGCTCCGCCCGATGACCGACGCGAACGGTCGCCCGATCGTCGCCGAGCTCGGCCGACCCGAGACGGCAGAGGAGACCTGGGCCCGCAAGGACGCCGCACGGACCGCTCGCCGCCAGCACCAGACGGCCTTCAACCTCGTGATCGCGCTCATCGCGTCGCTCGGCATCGTGCTGTTCCTCGTCGCCGTGGTCGTGCGGCCGAACACCACGGTCGACCGCACCGTCGACTACCAGCAGATCGCGGCCGATGCCCACGTCGGCGACATCACGCTCGCCGCCCCCGACCTGCCGAGCGGGTTCACGTCGAACCGCGCCGACTTCTCCGACAAGACCTCGGACGACGTCGACGTCTGGACCGTCGGGTTCGTCACCCCGGACAAGCAGTACCTCAGCCTGCAGCAGGGCGTGGACGCCAACGGCTCGTGGGTGTCGAACCAGCTCGACCAGCGACCGTCGACCGGCACCCGCGTCATCGACGGCACGAAGTGGACCGTGTACGACCGACGGGCCGAGGGCTCGGACGCCGGCAACCACGCGTACTCGCTCGTGTCCACGTTCGGCACCAACACGATCGTGCTCTCCGGCACCGCCGACGACTCGTCGTACCGCACCGTGGCCACGGCCGTGACCAAGCAGTTCTCCCAGTAGCGACCGCCGGACGAATCCTGCCGGACACCCCGCAGCCCGACCACTCGACCTGATCCGACCCGATCCGAGGAGCCCCATGCCCGACCGCGCCGCCTCCACCCCGTCCGACGCCCTGCGCCTGCTCGTCGACGGCAACGCCCGCTTCGCCGCCGACAAGCGCCGCATGGGCCGCACGGACCCCGACCGCCGCACCGAGCTCCAGGGGTCGCAGGCGCCGTTCGCGACCGTCCTCGGCTGCTCCGACTCGCGCGTGCCGTTCGAGCACGTGTTCGACGCGGGCATCGGTGACCTCTTCGCCATCCGCAACGCCGGGCAGATCGTCGACGACGTCGTGCTCGGGTCGATCGAGTTCGCGGTCGTCGCGCTCGGCACCCCGCTCGTCGTCGTCCTGCGCCACACCCGGTGCGGTGCCGTCGCCGCGGCCCGCTCGGGTGAGCCGGTCCCCGCGCCGCACCTGCAGGCCCTGGTCGACGCCATCGCCCCGAGCGTCGAGAAGGTCCGTGCCACCGACGCCGAGCTCCCGCAGGAAGCGATCGGCGCCGCCCACCTCGAGGCCACGCTCCGCCAGGTGCTCGAGCGCTCCGGTGCCGTCTCCGACGCGATCGCCGAGGGCCGGCTGGCCGTCGTCGGCGCGACCTACGACCTCGGCACGGGCGAGGTCACGATCGACACGGTGGTCGGCAACGCCTGACGGCCCCTCGGCGCCGCACCCGCACGTCCCACATCCGTCGCACCGGTACAGTCGAACGAGACGCCCGGCGCCGGTTCCGTGACCCACGGAGACCTCGTGCGCCGGCGCAGTCCCCCGACGCGACCGCGTCCGGCGAGCACCCCAGGAAGGACCACGACGACGTGACCGACACCACCGAGACCGAGTTCCGCATCGAGCACGACACCATGGGCGAGGTGCGGGTGCCGAAGTCGGCGTTGTACCGCGCCCAGACCCAGCGCGCTGTCGAGAACTTCCCCATCTCGGGCACCGGGCTCGAGTCGGCCCAGATCGTGGCGCTCGCCCGCATCAAGCGCGCTGCGGCCATCGTGAACGGCGAGCTCGGCATCGTCGAGCCCGCCGTCGCCGACGCCATCGCGGGCGCGGCGGACCTGATCATCGGTGGGCAGCACCACGACCAGTTCCCCGTCGACGTGTACCAGACCGGCAGCGGCACCTCGTCGAACATGAACATGAACGAGGTCCTGGCCACGCTGGCGTCGGACATCGGCGGCACCGCGGTGCACCCGAACGACCACGTCAACGCCTCGCAGTCGTCGAACGACGTGTTCCCGACCTCGGTGCACGTCGCCGTGACCGAAGCCCTGCTGCGCTCGCTCGTCCCGGCGCTCGAGCACCTCGCCGAGTCGCTCGAGGCCAAAGCCACGTTGTGGGCCGACGCCGTGAAGTCCGGCCGCACGCACCTGATGGACGCCACCCCGGTCACCCTCGGCCAGGAGTTCGGCGGCTACGCACGCCAGATCCGCCTGGGCATCGAGCGGGTCACCGCGACGCTCCCCCGCGTCGCCGAGGTCCCGCTCGGCGGCACCGCCGTCGGCACCGGCATCAACACCCCGAAGGGCTTCCCGCAGCGGGTGATCGCCCAGCTCGCGAGCGACACCGACCTGCCGATCACCGAGGCCGTCGACCACTTCGAGGCCCAGGGCGCGCGCGACGCCCTGGTCGAGGCCTCCGGGGCGCTCAAGGTGCTCGCGGTCAGCCTGACGAAGATCAACAACGACCTGCGCTGGATGGGGTCGGGCCCGAACACCGGGCTCGGCGAACTGCACATCCCCGACCTGCAGCCGGGCTCGTCGATCATGCCCGGCAAGGTCAACCCGGTGATCCCCGAGGCCACCCTGATGGTGGGCGCGCGGGTCATCGGCAACGACGCCACCATCGCCTGGGCGGGTGCGTCCGGTGCGTTCGAGCTCAACGTCGCGATCCCCGTGATGGGGACGGCGCTGCTCGAGTCGATCCGTCTGCTGGCGAACAGCTCGCGGGTGCTGGCCGACAAGACCATCGACGGGCTGCAGGCGAACCTCGAGCGGGCCCGGGCGTTCGCCGAGTCGTCGCCGTCGATCGTCACCCCGCTCAACCGGGTCATCGGCTACGAGGCCGCGGCGAAGGTCGCGAAGTACGCCGTCGCCGAGGGCATCACCGTCCGCCAGGCCGTCGTGGCGCTCGGCCACGTCGAGCGTGGCGAGGTCACCGAGGAGCAGCTCGACGCGGCACTGGACGTCCTGTCCATGACCCACCCGAACTGAGCTCCTGCCGCGCTGACCCCTCCGCCAAAGCGACAGATCTCCGCGCTTGGGTTCAAGGGGTGGTTGCAACACCTTGAGTGGTGAGGTGTTGGTGTGGGTCGTTGGCACACGCGTGAGGACAAGCGACGGTTCTGG
>NZ_SLUR01000018.1:0-12030 GCF_004340725.1 Curtobacterium sp. PhB128 | reverse complement strand
CAGAACCGTCGCTTGTCCTCACGCGTGTGCCAACGACCCACACCAACACCTCACCACTCAAGGTGTTGCAACCACCCCTTGAACCCAAGGCGGCAGACTGTCGCTTTCGCGGGAATCCCGTCCCGGCGGGCGGCGCGCCGCGACCAGCGGGCGGCGGGCCGCGACCAGCGCGTCAGTGCGCGACGGCGCTGATCATCCCGAGGCCGACGCTGATGCGGTCGGCGACCTCGATGAGGTCCTCGGCGAGGGAGTCCAGGTCGCGGTCGCGCAGCTGCGTCAGGCGCCCCGAGATCGACAGCGCCGCTGCGATCCGTCCCGAGGCGTTGCGGATCGGTGCCGCGATGCAGAACCGGCCGAGCGCGAGCTCCTGGTTCTCCTCGCACCAGCCGCGCTTCGCCGAGGCGGCGAGATCGGCCGTCAGGGCGTCGTGCGTCGTGATCGTGTGGTCGGTGTACCGAGCCAGGTCGTCCCCGAGCAGCGAGCGTCGCTCGTCCGGCGACAGGTCGAGCATCAGCGCCTTGCCGAGTGCGGACGCGTGCATCGGCTGCCGCATCCCGATCATCGTGTGCGACTTCGGCGCGAGCGACCCCTCGAAGTGGCAGAGGTAGATGCACGACGCGGCGTCCTGCACACCGACGTTGGCGGTCAGGCCGACGCGGTGCGCGAGTTCCTGCGCCGCCGAGCGGCTCTCGCGGTGCACCGGGTTGTGGTTGAGCCCCTGGCTGGCGAGCTCGAGCACGGCCCGACCGACCGAGTACGCCTGGGTCTCCGGGTCGCGTCGGACGTACTCGAGCGACTCGAGCGTCGCCAGGAGCCGCCCGGTGGTCGAGGTCCCCAGCCCGATCGCCCGCGCGATGTCGGAGGCGCGCACCGCGCCGTCGGACGCGCCGAGCGCACCGAGGACCGCTGCGGCTCGCTCGATGCTCTGGTTCGGAGGGGTGGTCGCCATCCCCTCATTCTGGCCCGTCCCGGCGCGCGTCAGGAGACCTTCACGGCGCTCGCGGTGACGAACGGGGACCCGTTCGTCGCGGTCACGACGACCCGCAGGGCGGCCGTGCGCACCGGATCGACGTCGTGGACGCGATGGCGGTGTCGGTTCGCGTCGACCGCGGCGAGCGTCCGCCAGGTCCCGTCGACGCACGCCTCGATCCGGTAGTCGCGGGCGAGTGTGGGCACGGCGTCCCAGGGGGTGCGGTGGTGGTGCAGGTTGATGAGGTCGGCGTCGACGTCGTCGTTCCAGACGATGCGCACCTGGCGGACGTCGACGGGCTCCGCCCACTCGAGCGAGAGCACGGCTGCGCCGGCACCCGCGTCGGACGACCACATGTGCGGTCCGCCGAACGGGCGCTGGTGGCCGTCGCTGACCCGGGAGGCCCGCCACGCGTCCGTCTCGCCGGCTGCGGTGAACGCGAACGCGTGTCCGCGTAGGGCGCGCGCCTCCCAGTCCGTCACGGGCTGTCCGGACTCCTCGGGGATGTGGTCGTCGAACTGCTCGTCGTCGGCAGCGCGGGCGCGCAGGGCCATCACGCCGTAGGGGTGGCCGTCGGTCAGGACCAGTCGGACGCCGGGCTGCCGACGGACCACGACGACCGCGTTGCACGGTGCGTCCGGGTGGAAGTCCATGTCGACCACTGCTTCGCCCGGTCCGGCGGCGACGTGTGCGGAGTGCGTGCTGACGTGGTCGATCGGGGCGTAGTTCTGGGGCTTGCCGGTGGTCCAGAGCTCGATGGTGAGCTCGGTGTCGTCGTCCGCCTCGGTGCGGAGCCGGAACTCGCCGAGCGCGGGGTCGGCGGGCAGGAGGATCGCGACGTCGCGGTCCAGGTCGAAGCGGTCGGCGGTCGCGAACGGCGTCGTGTCGATCGTGGTCAGCTCGCTGCTCGCGGTGATGCGGGCGGTGCGGGCCAGGTCGGCGGGGTCGTCGGCGCGGACCCCGATGACCGGTGCGTCCTCGCGCAGCAGGGTCTGCTGCAGCAGGGCGATCTGCTCGGTGCCGAGGGACCGTGGCGTCGTGCCGTGCCGGGCGACCAGGTGCGCGGCGGTGCCGGCTGCCTGCCCCTGGGCCGCGCAGGTGGCCATCACCCGGGTGGACCCGAACGCGACGTGCGACGCGGAGATGTCGCGGCCGGCGAACAGCAGGTTCGACACGTTCGCCGAGTACAGCGACCGGAACGGGATGTCGTAGGTGCCGTCGGTGTACCGCTGCTGGGCGCCGGCGGTCTCGGCGTAGACGCCCTCGACGGGGTGCAGGTCGATCGACCAACCGCCGAACGCCACCGTGTCGGGGAACGAACGCTGCTCGAGCAGGTCCTGCTGCGTCAGGGTGTGGTCGCCGACGAACCGGCGGTACTCGCGCTTGCCGGGGATCGCGCCCACCCAGTCGAGCGTCAGGGTGTCCGCGTCGAACGCCCCCGAGTTCTTGATGTGGTCCCAGATGCCGTAGACGACGCCCCAGAGCTCGTCGCGGATGCGTTCGTTCTCGGCGACGGTGTCGAGTTCGCCGCCCCACTCGATCCACCAGTAGTTGCAGCCGTTGTCGCCGGTCCGGATCGCCCGGTTCGCCAGGATCGGCGTCGTGCCGAGGTCCTTCGCGATCGACGGCGGCACGAACCGGTCGTACCGGCCGGTGTCGTGCGTGGAGAAGAAGATCGAACTGCCGAGCAGTTCGTCGTCGGCCGTTTCCGGCGCCCACTCCTCTCCGTGCTCGTCGCGGCCCTCGCGCCCGATGCGGTACTCGGCGCCGGCGAGGGCCCCGACGAGGCCGTCGCCCGTGCAGTCGAGGAACACCGGTGCCGTGAACGTCGTCTCGATCTCGGACCCCATGGTCCACCCCGTGACGGCGGTGATGCGCGGTGCGCCGCTGGCGTCGTCCGTCGTCTGCACGGTCCGCACGTCGGTGTTGAGGTGCAGGTGCACGTTCGGCTCGGCCCGGACCAGGTCGAGCACGACCTGGTCCCAGTAGACCGCGTTGCCCTGCGGGTTCCGGTACTGGTTCTCGAGGAAGAGCTCGCCCATGATGCCGGTCTCGCGGGCGAACCGCTGCGTGCCGTGCGCCGTCGCGCCGACCACCCACACCCGGATCTCGCTCGAGGCGTTGCCGCCGAGGACCGGCCGGTTGGTGACGAGGGCGACGTTCGAGCCGAGGCGGGCGGCGGCGACGGCCGCGCTGACACCAGCGAGACCGCCGCCGACGACCACGACGTCGTGGTGCTGTTCACGGGATTGCATGGTCGGAACGGTATCACTCGGTGGCGTGTCTTTCCCACTGTGTGGCAATGTGTGCCCGGCGAGTGCTATCGTCAACGAATTCTCGACAACGAAGTGTGAGGCCCCACCCATGAGCGACGGAACCCGGACGCAACCCAGCGTCGATGCCGCCACCGCCCCCGACGTCCAGGTGGCCCTGGGCGACGACGCACGCCGCCAGGGCATGCGGAAGGTGATCGTCGCCGCCGGCGTCGGACACTTCGTCGAGTGGTTCGACTTCGGCCTCTACGGCACGTTGGCGACCGTCATCTCGCTGTACTTCTTCAAGCAGGGCGACCCGCAGGTCGCACTGCTGTCGGCCTTCGCCGTGTTCGGTGCCGGCTTCGTGATGCGTCCGCTCGGCGGGCTGTTCTGGGGGTCGCTCGGTGACCGGGTCGGCCGGAAGACCACGCTGGCCACGGTCATCCTGATCACGAGCGGCGCGACCGCCGTGATGGGCATCCTGCCGACGTACCAGAGCGTCGGGATGCTCGCACCGATCCTGCTCGTCGTGGTGCGGCTGGTGCAGGGCTTCGCCGCCGGTGGCGAGGGCGCCGGGGCGACGACGCTCCTGGCCGAGTACGCCCCGTCGAACCGGCGCGGCTTCGTGACGAGCTTCATCGACGTCTTCGGCTTCGCGGCGTTCATCGTCGGTGGTGGCCTGGTCTTCCTGTTCACGGCGATCGCCGGGGACGGAGCCCTCGAGTCGTGGGGGTGGCGTGTCCTGTTCCTCGTGGCGGTGCCGCTCGGTCTGGTCGGGTTGTACCTGCGCACGAAGCTCGAGGACACCCCGGAGTTCCGCGCGCTCAAGGCCAAGGGGGAACTCGCGAAGAACCCGCTCCGCCGCTCGCTCCGGACCGGATGGAAGGCCCTGCTCTTCTGCGTCGGGTTCGTCGTCCTCAAGGCCGTCGGCCACTGGATCTTGCAGACCTTCATGCCCTCGTACCTGCAGGCGGACCTCGGGTACTCGCCGCTCGTCTCGTACGGGGTCGTCGTCATCGGCTTCCTGGTGATCGCCGGCCTCGTCCCGTTCTTCGGCCTGCTGTCGGACAAGATCGGCCGGAAGCCCGTGATGCTCGCCGGGTGCGCGGGGTTCCTGGTGCTGACCTACCCGACGCTCATGCTCATGGACGCCGGCAACTTCTGGGCCGCCGCAGCCGCGATGGTCCTGCTCGGGCTGTTCATGGCGGCGTTCGACGGGGCGGTGAGCGCCGCGATGGCCGAACTGTTCCCGACCGCCATCCGCTACGGGTCGATGGGCATCGCCTACAACATCAGCGTGGCGCTCTTCGGCGGCATCACCCCGTACTTCGCCACGTGGCTGATCAGCGCGACGGGCAACACGTTCGCGCCGGCCTTCTACGTGATGGCCGCCGCCGCGATCACCGGCGTGACGGTGCTCCGGGCGCGCGAGACGAACAAGCAGGGACTCGTCGCCGAGTGAGTCGAGCGCGGGCCGGTCGCAGGGGCTGTGGAGTGACCTTCCAGGCGGATTCCATGTCCCCTGCGCGCGCTCCGGTTATGGTTTCCCGGTGAGCAACGAACCCGAGCAGACGACGGAGCCCGCGCGCCGCGGTGCCGTGACGCCGCGCCACGGGCGCCAGAAGCGACGAGCGGGTGTGGTGTTCCCGGCGATCGCGGGCGTGCTCACCATGGCCGTCGTGCTGAGCGGTGGCTACGCGGCGTACGCGTACAACCAGCTGTCCGGCGGGGTCACGATCGTCAACGCGATCACCGGCAAGAAGGACACGAAGGACGACGTCGACGGCAAGGCGCAGAACATCCTGCTCGTCGGTGACGACCACCGGCCGGACAACGCCACCCCCGAGCAGATGGCGGAACTCAGCACGACGTCGGACGGCGGTGCGACGAACACCGACACGATGATCGTCCTGCACATCAACGCCGACGGCACGCAGGCGACGATGATCTCGTTCCCCCGTGACTCGTACGTCGACATCCCGGACGTGGGCAAGGGCAAGCTCAACAGCGCCTTCTACTACGGCACGCTCAACGGTGGCGGCGACACCGGTGGTGCGAAGATGCTCATCAAGACCATCGAGAACCTGAGTGGCCTGCAGATCGACCACTACGTGCGCGTCTCGCTGCTCGGCTTCTACCAGGTGGTCAAGGAGCTCGGTCCGGTCGAGGTCTGCCTGAACCAGGCGACCAACGACCCGTACTCCGGCGTCGACCTGCCGGCCGGCAAGTCCTCGCTGAACGCGAAGGAGGCGCTGTCCTTCGTGCGGCAGCGCCACGGCTTGCCGAACGGCGACCTGGACCGCAACGTCCGCCAGCAGTACTTCCTGTCGCAGGAGGCCCGGAAGGTCACCTCCGCCGGCACGCTGCTGAACCCGGTCAAGATGGGCAACATCCTCAAGGCCGTCGGCGGATCGATCCAGACCGACACCAACCTGATCGACCTCGCCTCGCAGATGCGGAACCTGCGCCCCGCGAACATCCAGTCCGCCACGATCCCGACCCTCGGCACGCCGACGATCTACGTGAACGGTTCGGCGCTGTCCATCGTCGAGGTCGACACCGTCGGGCTGCCCGCCTTCGTGCAGGGCCTGGTCGGCGAACCGGAGGCCTACGCCAAGGCCGGTCGCGCCCAGCCGGCCAACACCTCGGTCACCGTGCTGAACGGCAGCGGCGTCGAGGGTGCCGCGACCGCAGCAGGGCAGGTCCTGACGAGCCGCGGGTTCCAGGTCGCACCGGCCGGTTCCTCGGACACCACCAAGGCCACGCAGGTGCAGTACCCCGCCGGCCAGGAGTCCCAGGCGAAGGCGATCGCGGCAGCCGTGCCCGGTGCCGTCCCGGTGCGCACCAGCGCGGTCACCGGCGTCACGCTCGTGCTCGGCACCGACGGCAAGACCGCGAAGGCCGCCAGCGAGCCGAGCGCGACCGCGTCGAAGCCCGCGAGCACCGGTTCCGGGTCGAAGCCGAGCAAGCAGGCGTCCAAGGAACCCGCGCCGAAGTCGACCGACGTGCACAACTACGGCACCGAGGGCACCTGCATCAACTGAGGCCGTGGCCGGACCGGGTCGCTAGGTTCGAGGGGTGAGCAGCGCAACGCGTCCGATCGTCCTGATGACCTACAACATCAAGAACCCGGATCCGGAGCACGACTGGCCGGCCCGGCTCCCCGTGCTCCTCGACGTCATCCGCCGGCACGACCCCGACCTGGTGTGCGTGCAGGAGGCCTTCGCGCACCAGCTCGACGACCTGCGCGCCGGGCTGCCGGACCACGCCGACGTCGGACAGGGGCGTGAGGGCGGCACCGCGGGGGAGCACCCGGCGGTGTTCTACCGACGCGACCGGTTCCGACCGACCGACGAGGGGTCGTTCTGGCTGTCGGACACCCCGGACGAACCGGTCTCGAACACGTGGGGCAGCCTGTTCCCGCGCATCGCGAACCACGCCGTGTTCCTGGACACCGACGGGCCGGCGGTCACGGTGCTCACCACGCACCTGGACCACGAACTCGGCGAGCACGGCGACGAGGTGCGCGGGAAGAGCGCGGCGCTCATCGTCGAACGGCTGGCGCGGGAGACCGGTCCGGTCATCGTCGCCGGGGACTGCAACGAGCCGGCCGGCGCCGGAACCGCGTCACGGGTCTTCGCCGACGCCGGGTTCGACGACACCTGGCTGCTCGCGGGCGACCCGGGGGACCGGACGGCGACGTTCAACGACTGGCAGCCGCCGGTGGACACCGGGGAGCGCATCGACTGGGTGCTGACCCGCGGGGTCGCCGGCGTCGACCGGGTCGTCATCGACCACGACGGGCCGGGGACGTGGTTCGCGAGCGATCACTTCCCGGTGGTCGCGACGATCCGCGTGTGAGTCAGCAGCTCCGCTGGGCGTGCACGGGCATCGGGGAGCCGAGCACCGTGACCGTGGTGTCGTCCGTCAGGGCCGAGACGCCGTTCGTGCCGGAGGAGTCCTGGTCGTCGGAGGAGCCCCAGCCTGCGCGCAGCAGCAACTGCCACGCGCGGAAGTCGTCCGAGCCGAAGGACACCCGTTCGGAGCGCGGGGCGTCCGCGATCTCGTCGGCGATGTCGTCGCCGACCTGGACGCCGCCGGGGCCGGTCAGCTCGATCCGTGCACCGAGCCGGCTGCGGACCTGGTCGCGCAGCACACGGACCTCGACGGCGTTGCCCGCCTGCGCATCGGTGGTCAGGGCCGCGACCCGGATGGCGCCGCCCCACGTGTAGGTGGTGCCGGCCGGGAAGCACGCGCCGCCGTCGCCCTCGGCGGTCTGGGTGCGCGACGGGGTGCCGAGCAGGCGGTCGAGCAGGCTCACGGTCAACCGGGAGTCGCGCATCGACGACTCGACGACGGTCTTCCCACCGTTGCGGAGCACCAGGGACTCGGCGTCGAGCTCGATGGAGTCGACCCGCCGCAGCTTCGCGTTCGACACGTGCACCGGAGCGGCGTCGTGCGACGTCTCCGCCGCCACGGCGGTGTCCGCACCGAGCCCGGTGGTGCCGTCGAGCGCCAGCGCACCGGCCGAGAAGGCGAGCACGGCAGCGCCGAGCGCCAGCAGGGTCCGAGGGGTCACCGTTCGACGGTACGACCCTGATCCGTCCAGAACGACAGGTGTTACCGAATCGGGTCCTGGCCGTCACCGGACCGTGACAAACGAGGAAGACGCAGTTGCGGCCCTGGACCGGTGCGGCCGGCGGACGCTGGCCGCACCGCGCGACGGGGGACAGCCTCCTGGACGGCCCGTGGTGCGCCCCTGCGTACCGTCGGCGACATGACGGACCAGCAGAACGACCAGGCAGGGCTCGACCAGGCAGCGCTCGATCAGGCAGGGCTCGACCAATACGCCATGCAGGACCCGACGAAGATGTACGCCGACAAGAAGCCGGACGAGCAGTACCTCGAGGGCGCCGGCACCGACGCCGAGATGGCGGAGAACGTCCCCGCCGACCACGGCGAGGACACCTACCGCGGCTCCGGACGGTTGACGGGCCGCAAGGCCCTCGTCACCGGTGGCGACTCCGGCATCGGCGCAGCGGTCGCCATCGCCTACGCACGCGAGGGCGCCGACGTCGCGATCTCGTACCTGCCCGAGGAGCAGGAGGACGCCGACCGCATCGTCGCGCTCATCGAGGCAGCCGGCCGCAAGGCCGTCGCGCTGCCCGGCGACATCACCTCGCTCGCGGTCTGCGAGCAGATCGTCGCCGACACCGTCGCGCAGCTCGGCGGGATCGACATCCTGGTGAACAACGCGGGCAAGCAGCAGAACGTCTCCTCGATCGAGGACATCTCGGACGAGGAGTTCGACGAGACGTTCAAGACGAACGCCTACGCGACCTTCCGGATCACGAAGGCCGCCGTGCCGCACCTGCAGCCGGGCTCCACGATCATCAACACGACGTCGATCCAGGCCTACGCGCCGTCGCCGCACCTGGTGCACTACGCGGCCACGAAGGCCACCGTGAACAACCTGGCGAAGGGCCTGGCCGCGCAGCTCGCGCCGAAGGGCATCCGCGTCAACGCCGTCGCACCGGGGCCGATCTGGACGCCGCTGCAGCCGGCCGGCGGGCAGCCGCCCGAGGCTCTGCCGTCCGCGGGCGAGCAGACCTACCTGGGCCGCTGGGGCCAGCCGGCCGAGCTGGCGCCGGCGTACGTGTTCCTGGCGAGCGGTGAGTCGTCGTACGTCGTGGGCGAGACGCTGCACGTCGACGGTGGGATGCCGACGCCGTAGGGCGCCGCTGCGGACGGGCCGACGTCCGTTGAACGACCGAAGGAACCAGGTTCCGGACACGGCACCGTGCGATGGCGCGGTGTGGTGTCCGGAACCTGGTTCCTTGCGCGCGTGCCGACCGTGCGGGCCGGGCGTGCGGGCCGACAGCGCGGGGCACGCCTCAGCAGGTGACGGCGCGCGCCATCCGTTCGAGGAGCTCCCGCGCCGACAGTGCTGCCGCGAGCTCGACCTCGACCGGGTTGATGCCGATCGCGTGCTCGAACGCGCGGCGGCGGGCCTGGTCGGCGATCGGCACCTCGGGGCGCTGGGGCAGCACGGCGATCGCCTGGGCCGCCGCCCCGAACGCGCCCGCGGGCCGCCCGAGCTGTTCCCACATCGCGCGGACGTCGTGCGCGACCTGCTCCGGGTCGCCGCCGAACTCGAAGCCGGCCGAGGCCATCGTCGCGAGTCCCTGTGCGGTGGGGTCGTTCGGGGTCATGCCCGGCATCGTCACACGGATCCGTGCGAACGCGCTGGGCGTGGTGCCGGTGTCCGTGTCCCCCCATGTGCTGACACCCGTACCGGGGATTCTGTTGTCCCCCGTTCTGCGTTTGGATGGACGTGCCCCGGACTCGGGGAGACCTCGGACAGGACGTCCGTGGAACGACGGAGGGCACGATGCTCGAGAACACCAGCGCCGACACGCAGGCCGCAGCGGCCGCGGCGGCCACCCTGCACCTCCGGATCACGATCGTGGGGGCCACCGTCGACCTGCTCCGTGACGTCCCCTTCCACGAAGCACGCGCCGTGCACGTGGCCGAGCGGATGGGCATCTCCGTCGAGGAGCTCCAGCAGCACTTCCCGTCCTGGGACGGCTTGGTGCTCGCAGCCGTCGACCGCTGGAACGGCGGTCGGATGGACGAGGTCACCCGCGAGGTCGGCGACGGTTCGACCGTCGAGCTCCTGCGCGCGATCGTCGCGTCGAACGCCGAGGACCCCGCGCTCATGCGCCTGCTCGTCGCCCTGCTGTCCGTCGCGGGCAACCCCGAGCACCCGATGGCGACCTACCTGCGGTCGCGCTACCAGCTCTTCTACGCCCAGGTGAAGCGCGGCCTCGAACACGACATCGCCGTCGGCCGCGCCCCGCACACCATGGAACCCCGTCGCGGCGCCGAACAGCTCATCGCGCTGTACGAGGGGCTGCAGCTGCAGGCCCTGCTCCGCACGGACCTCGACCTGGTGCCGGCGTTCGACCGTGCGGTGGCCCGACTCGAGCGCGGCTGGATGGAGCGTTACGAGCCGCAGGCCGCCCGCCGGCACGCGACGTGGAGCGACGGCGACGACGGCAGCTGGGACATCTGAGCCCGGACCGGCAGCGCCCGTCCGGAGCGTCGGACCGGCAGCGCCCGTCCGGAGCGCCGCACCGTCAGCGTCCGTCCGGTGCCGACCGTGACCCGCGCGGCACCGAGCCGTCGCCGGGGTCGTACCCGGTGTCGCGGATGACCCGGAGCGCGGTGGTGTCGTTGTGGACCGAGTGCACGACGACCCGACGGGTCCGCCGGAGCGCCCGGCGCGCACCAGGTGTCGCGAACAGGCCGCCGAGCACGAGCCCGGCGCCGATCCCGAGCGCCACGGAGACCGCAGCCACGAAGTCGAGGGCCGCACTCGACGAGCCCGACATGAAGTTCAGCAGTGCGTTCGACACGGCGACACCGGGCAGCAGCGCTCCGCAGAACGCCGGCACCGCGATCGCCGCGACCGCGGTCCGCATCCGCGCCGCTGCGTAGGTGGACAGCACACCGAGCAGGACCGCGGCCAGGAACGTCGCGCCGAGCAGCGGCAGGCCGAGCTGCCGCAGCCCCCACAGCGAGGCCCCCGCGGCCACCGAGAACACCACGGCGACGGGGATCACCCGCGCACTGGCCTGCTGCACGAAGCAGTTCGCCCCGGCCGACACCACCGTGAGCGAGAGTGACGCCCACAACGGCAACGCCTGCGTGACGATGCCCGACGGGTCGACCTCGAGGTGCAGCCACTTCGTCATCGCGATCCCCGCGGGCACCCCCACGACGATGGCGGCGATGACCAAGCCGATGTAGAACGCCCGGGCGACCGCCATTGCACGGAAGCCGGAGATCGCGTCCTGGGCCCACGTCACGAGTGAGACGTGCGGCAGGAGCAGCACCACCAGGGCCGCCACCATCGTGGCGGCACCCGCCGGGTGCAGGACGCCCACACCGATGGCCAGGGTGCCGATCACCGACGCGACCGCTCCCTGCGCCCCGGACACGAAGAACTGCGGGTAGCCACGACCGGTCAGCCAGCGCCCGGACAGGATGATCCCGAACATCAGCACGAAGGCGCCGATGCCCGCTCGCCACCCGCCACCGGCCTGCATCGCGATCGAGGTCCCCAGGATCGAGAGCCCGACGTCGGCGAGCCACGTGGGCCAGCGCGGCGGCATCCGCAGCACCGCCACGAGGGCGCTCACGCCCGAGGTCATGTCCCGTTCGTCGTGGATCAGGTCGTCCACGATCTGGTTCGCGCGCGCGAGTCGGTCGAGGTCGGAGCCGTCGGAACTCACTGTCCGGACCTTCACGAGCGGCGGGATGTCGGCCGGCGCGTACTGGATCGTCACCGAGCTGCCGGAGAAGTCGAGGTCGAGCGGGGCCAGGTTCCACTTCGTCGACACCGCGACGACGGCGGTCTCGACGCTGCGGGTGTCGGCGCCGGAGGCGAGCATCACCTCGGCCAGGTCGAGGCAGAAGTCGACGATCTGGGCGGCGGTGTACTGGTCGCGACCCTTGGCATCGGGTTCGACGTGTTCGTAGATCGTGCCGCGCAGTCGGGCACGTGCGTCGCGCAGGTCGTGCTGCGCCAGGCTGCGGCGTCGGGGGCGGGGTGGCCGGTGCGGGCGCCCCGGCTTGGGCTCGCCGGGGAAGTGCTGCTCGGCCATCCGACCATGGTGCCAGTCGCGATCTGGACGCGACCAGAGCGGACGGGAGGCCCGGTGCCAGTGGACTGGTCCCCGGTTCTTGGACTGATTAGTCGGTTCGAGATCCGGGGATGGTTCGTGTGGGTGGTACCGCGTC
>NZ_SLUR01000017.1:0-16360 GCF_004340725.1 Curtobacterium sp. PhB128 | reverse complement strand
CATCACCGCACAGATCAAGTAACACCCCACGTACTCCGGCTGTGCATGGCAGACCGGAACGGCCAACGCCCCGTCGCTCGCGACGGGGCGTTGCTCATGCGCCGACTTCCAGAGTCGTTCCGCCGATCGGGGTCAGATACGTCCGATGGAAGGTGCGGTCGGTCATTGGTCAACATGGCTGATCATGTCGGTCGCTCTGGTGGAACGAACGAAGGGCACTGATCGTGTGATCGGTGCCCTTCGCATCATCGCTTGTAGGTCAGGCTCGTCCGCGTGCGCTGGATCGGGGCAGGACGATGCCGAGGACGATCATCGCAACGGCGAGGAACGCGTGCAGGACGTTGTCCGCGCTGTTCAGGGGGACGAAGTTCGCGGGGTCCGCCATGCCGGCCGTGAACAGACCGTAGACGAACAGGACCGCGTAGACGATGCCGCCGACGACCAGGTAGAGGCGAGCACCAGATGCCGAACGGGCTGCGATGAGTCCGACGATGCCGAACAGCAGGTGCACGATGTTGTGCAGGACCGACACCTGGAACAGGCCCAGGAGCAGGGCCATGGAGCCGTGGCCGGCCATCGACATCGAGCCCATGTCCATCGTGAGTCCGGGGATGAAGCCGGCGATGCCGACGATCAGGAAGACGACCCCGAAGAGGAGGGCGCCCTTCTGGGTGAGGGTGGCGGCGAAGCCGGTGCGCGGAGCTGCTGCGTTACTGGCCATGGGAGGTGCCTTTCGGTGGAGGGGTGGTGCCGGAGCGCGTGAGTGGTCAGGCTGCTGCTAGGTCGGTCTGCAGGCGTTGACGGAGCGTGATGAGCCCGTCTCGGACTCGGGTTTTTGCCGTGCCGAGCGTGGTGTTGAGGTCGCTGGCGACTTCCGCGGTGCTGCGTTCGCCGAGGTATCGCAGAAGAACCGCGTCGCGTTGCTTGTCGGTCAGTTCAGACAAGGCCTCCCGGAGCTGAGCTCGTGAGAAGTGAGCGTCGAACTGGTCGAGGCTGTGGTCGGTGCTGTGGTGATCGCGGATCCCGAGGCGCAAGTCCCGGCTGCGCGATGCTTCACGGCTGCGGATCCGATCGATGGCTCGTCGATGGGCGATTGTGCGCAGCCATGACTCGAGCGTGGCGCGGGTCGGGTCGTACCGGGCCGGGTGCTGCCACCACTCGAAAAACGCTTCATGGACGACGTCTTCGGCGAGGTGACGGTCGATGATGATCGTTCCCACGAAACCGCGCAACCCGGACGCGTACTGCCGGTATGCGGCCGTGAACGGGTCGACAGCTCTTGGTTGGGTGCCGGGCATGTGGGGCGTACCGATCTTTCTACTGGTGATGGGTTCACCGTAGGCGTTCGGGTCACGACCGGTTTCCCCCAGTCCGGGGACCGCGTCGCACGTTGTCCAGGTGCTCCGCGGTCGAACTGCAGCCCGGCACCTCTTCATGCACGTGCCGTTCGTGCGCTGTCCTGCACCGATCGGTCTCTCACCGAAGCGATGGCGTTGCCCGCCGCATAGCCAGAACGCTGTGTCAGGGGTGGCGGCGGATTGCGGTGAGGGTGGTGTCGTCATCGAGCTCATCACCGGCCGCTTCCAGGAACGTGGTGAGGACCAGTTGCGAGTCCGGAGCAGTCCGCAGGTCGACGGCGAGCTGCGTGAGCGTGTCGAGGGTTGCGCCGGGGAGTTCGAACAGTCCATAGCGGCGCATAGCCCGCAGGGGTCCGGGATGGTGCCCCTGCGACACCATCCCGTCTGGACGCCGTTGCGTGCAGCAACAGGCGCCCTGTTGACCCAGGAGCTTGCTCTAACCGGGCTGCGGAGAACATACCCCCGATCGGCGCTGCCACGATGTCAGCATTTCCACCGACCACCGTCCGCTTGTCTGGCGACACAGTTCATGATCCGGCTGGCGCAGGAGGACGGCTTGGGTTGCTGTTCTGATGGTCGGTGGGTCAGTCTGAGGTGCAGGAAGACGCGCTCGAGGGAAACAGGGGTCCCGGATGTTGTCACTGGTGTACGTGAGCACAATGGCCCGCCCGGTCACGGACGAGGAGCTCGCGGAGATCCTCGTGATCGCCCGCGAGAAGAACCTGCAGCTGGGAATCACCGGGATCCTGGCCCATCAGGGCAGCAACTGCCTCGGGATCATCGAAGGCGACGACGACGTCGTCCGGGAGCGGTTCGCCGGGATCCGGCAGGACCCACGCCACATCAACGTCCGCGAAGTGGCCGTCGACCAGATCAGTGAACGGGCGTTCCCCGAGTGGTCGATGGCGTTCCAACCCGCCGACCCCCTCATCCGAGACATCCCGGGTTTCCTCGACCTATTCTCCGACCACCCGGCCGCCGTCCCCGGCGGCAGCGGTGGTTCGCGAGCGAAGGCGCTGCTGGGGTGGTTCCGGAAGCACCCCCTCGCACCATTGACCGACCAGGGCGTCGGCGATGCGATCGAGCCGCGTCTGCAGATCATCAGCGCCGCGATCATGGTGCTGCACGATGTCGGCGTAGAACGGGCCGACATGGACCAGATCGCCGACACCGCAGGGATCAGCGTCGACGCGCTCCGACAGCACTTCCCGACCCGGCAGAGCCTGCTCACCGCCACCGTCGACCGGTGGTCCAGCACCCTGTCCCGGCCCTTGCTGCCCATCGCCGAGCAGTACGGCGCGGTCGCATACCTGCACGCGCTCATCGTCGCGTACTCGGAAGAACCCGCACTGATGCGGCTGCTCGCATCAACCCTCGCAGCAAGCTCCGACCCAGCAAACGAGGGTGCGGACTACTACCGCACCCTGTACCTCCGGTTCCGGCAAACCATCCGTGGAGCGCTCGAGCACGACATTCGTACGGGCCGGGAACCGGACACGATGGAGCCTGCCCGTGCCACGGAACAGCTCCTCGCCCTCTATGACGGCCTCCGCGTGCAAGCGCTCCTCGTGCCGGGGTTCGACATCATCGAAGCCTTCGACCGCGCAGCATCACGCATGCGCCGAGGCTGGTCCGAGGACTACCGCCGCACCGATCTCTTCGAGATCCCCCTCGACCGCACCCGCGAACACGCCAATCGCCCCGACCTTTTCGGCCCAGAGTAGACACAGACAGGCGCTTGAAGCGCGGGGCTGCTGCCGGATAGGTGGCAGCCGCCCCGCTCGCAACGGGAACCACCCCGCTGCTGCCTCACAGTCTGTACCCACGGCCGCGGGGTCCGCGAAAGTGTGTGGAATGTTTGGGTCATCCCGCACACCATTGGGATAGCGCCTGCAACCGAGCCTTCGGCCTCGGCGAACGTGAGCCGGAAACGGAATGCGGGTTCTGCGGCTGCAGTGCCGCGCTGCGCTGCGCCAGAAGTGGCGCGGGGTGCCGCGCAGTCTCTGAAGTTCTTGGGCACCCTGGTGCGCCGCTCGGACCCAAACTGCCCGACGCAACGTTCGCTATTCGACGGTTGTGGGGTGACGGCCAGTCGGCACGAACGCGGACCTGCCGTGCGAGCTGTCGCGGGAGGTGCTGCAGCCCGTCGGCGGCCGATTCGGCAGGAAAGCGCTACCGCGTGGGGGCGTCTTCTTCGGGGTTGAAGTGGGAATCGGTGTCGGTGAAACCCGCGGCGAGACCGTCCGGGTGGTTCGGAACCGTGTTGTCGTCACCCAGGCCGGCGGGCTTCACGGTGCCATCAGTGTCGATGGGGGGCGCTTCCACGTCGGGACCTTCGACGGCGCCGTCATCATCAGCCATACCGGGCGGGGTGATGGTGGACATGGTTACTCCTTCGTGATTATGATCGTCAGGGCGTGGTGTCCGGGGCAAGTGCGGCAAGGTCGGTCAAGAACCGAGCAATGGTCGCCGCGTCTGCTTGAGGGACGCCGGCGCAGAGTGCTTCGATGTGCGGTGCGAGCGGGTCGGTGTCGTTTCGGTCCGGTGTACCCGGAGTGAGCTGCACGTAGCTGGAACGTCGGTCGGTGGGGTTTGGCACTCGGGTCAGGAACCCAGACGCCTCAAGCCGGTCGAGCAGACTCGTCGTCGATGATGTGCTGATGCCCAGGTGCTCCCCGAGCCGTTTCGGCGTGCACGGTTCCTCCCCTGCCGCAGTTGCGGCGGCCCGAAGGTATCGGAGCGCTTCCCGCTCGGTAATGCTCGTCCGTGATGCGGCCGGTCGAGCGCGGTCGATCTGTGCAGCGGCGTACCGATACCGTCCGACCGCATCAACCAGCGCAGCTGCGGCAGAATTCAGTGTCTCCGGCATGGGGGCCACCGTACAAACGTCGCCCGGACACACTCCCGGCCGCCGAGACACACGCATCCGATCCCCTCTCACTGCTCCCTGACAGCGGCTGCGCCGCTACCAGTAACGTCGACGAGGCTGCGCCGCGGAACCCTAGCCGCGGACCGGCTGGAACGTTGTTCCTGAGCCGGCGTCGTCATGCGCGTCAACGAGGACTCCGACGAGTGTCGTAGCGCGAGGGCATCTGCCCCCTGACCCGAACCCGGGCAGGTGCCCTCTCTCCGCTTCTGCCTACGCCCCTTCTAGGCAGGGTCATTTTCGGATGTCGATATTTTGCGCCCAGGGGATATTGCTGAGACATGATCAGGCGCCTGGCGAGGCCGCCCATAAATGCTCCCGGCATGGATAGCCATCGACGGCCGGTCCGAAGTGGGCCGCCGCGGCGGGGTACGACTCAACCCGAATGCCTGTCTACGCCTTGGCTGCCAGACTGAACGGCAGACAGAGTGCGCGCAGGCGCGATCGGTGAGTTTGCTGCTGGAGGTTGTGATGGCTGAGGACGGCGAACGGGTTCCGGGTGGGGTGCTGTTGCTGGCATCGGTGAACCGGCTCCGGGTCGCCGAGACAATGCTGCAGAACCGGGCACGCGGACGAATGGGGCTGAAAGCGAACGACTTCCAGACGGTGCAGTTCCTCGCCGCCCGGGAAGCCGCCGACGCCCCCGCACGCGCAGCGGACCTCGCCGAAACGCTCGGCGTGAGCAGCGCCGCGGCAACCATGACCATCGACCGGCTCGTTGCACGAGGCTTCGCGGTCCGTGAACCCGACCCCGACGATCGTCGCTCCCGCATCGTGCGCCTCACCACAGCCGGACAGCACAGCCTCACCGGAGCATACGAAGACCTCCCCGCAGCTGTGCAGGAACTCCTCGACGCGGTCCCCGCCGAAGAAGCGGAACGCATCGCCGCACTCGCGACCGCTGTGCAGGAGGTCGTGGACCGCACCGCGACCGACAGCAGCACCCCGACTGAGTGACCAGATAACGCTTCTAGTTAAGGAAGTTAGACGCCAGGCGTGCGGGTTCGTATCCTGGTTGAAGTCAGGACCTTCGCGCCCCGTCGCGACAACGCCGGCGGCTTGCCCGGCAGCACGATCGGGGTCGTACCTGACCAGTCGCCGTGGCCAGTCTCGCCACGGGAAAGGCCGCTCGGCATGACGCCCACCCTCGTTTCATCTGCTGCTGCACCTGTTCCCGCGCCCCGCGCGGACCTTCTCTTCACCGCACACCCCGGCACACAACGACCACCGATGACCGAGGTGCGGCACACACGCCGGAACCGCCGCGTCGAAGGCGTCGCGGTCACAGCCGGGCTTGTCTCAGTGACCATCGCGACGGTGGCCATCATGCTCACGGGCGCCTGGTGAGCGCCGACGCGACACTGCCACCCACCGAGCCGATCGACATGGGCCCGCTCCTCCAAGAACCCACGGTGACGCCCCCAGACGAAGTCGGTCCGCGGGCAGACCCGCAGCAGTGGCATCGCCGCGGACTCCTCACCCCGGCTGAGATCCACGCGATCGTCGTCGCGCGCATCAACGACCTCCCCACCATCGTCACAACCACCCCAGCAACAAGCGACGAGCTGATTCCCCCGGCCGAGCCGACCTACGGTGACTTCCTCAGAAACCCCCGCGCATGAGCATCCTGCTGCACCACCCCAATACCTCCCCCGCCTTGAGCGTCGCCGATCTCCCGACCGTGCTGCGATGGGCTGCCGCAGATGAGGGCTTCTGGGTCGCCGACAACGACGGCGCGTTCGCCGGCACCATCGACCAGCACGGACGGCACTTCTTCGTCCGCAACGGCTTCGGCGAGTACCTCGGCGACTACCACGCCCTCACCGCAGCGCAAGCCGCACTCGACACCCACACCGAGAACAGCCACGCAGAGCCGCCGTGCTGAGTATTCCGGATGGGCTCACCGACGCCCAGCGGACGGTGTTCTACCGCCGCGTCGCGCTGAACGCAGAGCTGCACGACTGCGCCACTTACGCAACCCGTTCGGCGGCGGCGCGGAGCACGTCGCGCGGGAGCTCGCCGAACTCGGCCTGGTAAGCGCTCGCGAACCGGCCGAGATGCAGCAACCCGACCGATCGGGCAACCGCGGCCACGGACTCCGCTCCCCCCGATTCAAGTTGTTCCCGCGCCAGGAGCAGCCGAATGCCCTTGAGGTAGAACAGCGGAGACACACCGTGCACACGCTGGAACGCACCCTGCAGCCCGCGGACGCTGAGCCCCGCGGCCGCAGCGACGTCGTCGACGGTGACCCGCTCCGTGACATGGTCAAGGAGGAACGCTTCTGCCTTCGCCAACCGTGTCCGCGCCGGCTCTTCCCGACCATGTCCGACCGGCCAATGTGGGACCGCCGTCAGTAACCCGGCGGCGGCGAACTGGGTCAGCTCCCGTTCTCGTTCCGCCGAAACCGGACCGACCCGGCCGAGGATCTCCGGAGCGATCGCGCGCACGACCAGCCACCATGCCGCAAGCGGCGCCCCCTCGGGTACGTGGTGCGGCTTGAACTCCAGAGGCGCCTGATTCCACCCACCACGCTCCGCAGCAACCCGTTCGACCGCGTCTCGGTCGATCCGCATGACATCTTTCTGGAACCCATCCCACCGGAACGACTGCCGGCCCTCCCGGTACAGCACCGGACGGCCAATCAGCAGCCGATCCCCATCGACCGCACCGCGGCCCACTTTCAGCCACGTCACAACGACAGCGTCGTCAGTTCCCACCTCGCCGCGCACGGTCCCGGTACACAGCATCGATTCCAGCGACAGCAGACCCGTCCCGGTGACCGTCTCCTCGAACGTGAACGGCGCACCGTCCGCAGCGACCTCAAGCCCGAACGTGCGATGCGTTCGCGCAACAGCCTTCCACGCCGCCGCAACGTCTCGAGTCCGCACAACTACCCGGGTCCGCTCCACCATCGCCTCATCCACAAAAACGATTCTCCACGACAATCCTCAGTCCTTGAGTTGCACAGCGGACAGGAAAGCCCGTGGCGGATGCCGAAGGGGGACGCCGATCACTGATCGACGTCCCCCTCTTTGTTTGCGTTGCGTCAGCGAGCGTTGCGAACGCGAGCTCGAGGCAGGACGATGCCAAGGACGATCATCGCAACGGCGAGGAAGGCGCGGAGGACGTTGTCGGCACTGTTGAGCGGGACGAAGTGGCCGCTCCGGCCATGTCGGCGGTGAAGAGGGCGTAGATGCGCAGCACGAGGTAGACAATGCTGCCGACGAGCAGGTATAGGCGTGCGCCAGTGGCAGTGCGTGCGGCGAGCAGTCCGACGATGCCGAAGAGCAGGTGCACGATGTTGTGCAGGACCGACACCTGGAAAAGTCCGAGCAGCAGCGCCATCGACCCGTGACCGGCCATCGACATCAATCCCATGTCCATGGTGAGGCCAGGGATGAATCCGGCGATCCCGACGAGCCGGCGGAGATCTTCGAGGTTCCGCGCAAGCCGGTCCCCGCCAAATCCCCGCAGACACACTGACGCACCCGGCAACGAACCGTCCACTACACCGACCTAGGCCATGCGTGGCGACGGGGTCCGTTCCGATAATAGTCATTCTCGGATCGTAATAGCGGGGGTAGAACCGGCGACAGGGCGGCCCCGAAACCGGCAGGTCCGACTAAGGCTGGCGAAGCTCGATCAAGGGATCTCGTCGTGATGCAGCAACAGCAGGTATGACTGCTGCGATGGTGCCCGCTAGCCATGACAGGACAACTGTTGCAAGGCCGAACGACCCGCTGGGGGGCGGCGCGCCAAGCACTGCGAGTGCGAGATAAGCGCCTCCGCTCCCAAGCACGGCGCCGCCGGCACTGAGGATCGCGATTTGCGTCACGATCAACGAGACGACGAAGAGCCGTGTGGCTCCGAGGGCCCGGCGTCGTCCGAAATCTCGACGCCGAAACATAACCAGGGCGCAGTTGACTACAGCGACGATGACGGAGGTCACGATCGCTATAGCCATGATGAGGCCGTGCCCAAGTGCGCCGAGGCTTCCGTCGAGTGTCGATCGAATCTTCGCCAGTTGCGCGCTCGAGGTGATCTCAACCCCCGATGTTTGCTGTGCTGCGAGGACGCTTCGCGTCAAGGTGAGAACCGAATCAACATCGTTTGGCGATCGGGCAACAACGATCACGAGGGTCACGACGTCTTCGGCCGGGGGGTTGCTGATGTCACCGACCCGTACTGCGGATGGCGCGATTGGATCGAGAATATGAGAAGGACGGTAAAGGGAAGCAACCTGGTAGGGCGTCCCGTCGCCGACGCTGATTAGTTCGCCGACTGGCTGATCCATTGCGAGGGCGCGCAAGACCGCCGGGGACACCGACACGCCTCTGGGAACAGGGGTCGAATTTGGCGCGCCTGCGAGGTGGCCGGCGCTGTAGAGCGTTCGAAGGGCGACCCGCCCCGCGGATCCTCCAGATGGGTTGACGACATCCTGCGCCGCGGTGAATGCTCCGGCCCACTGAACGCCGCTTGCCGCGCTGAGTCGCTGGACAATCACGGGGTTGAGGTGGGCGGCTGCGTCAGCGCGGACTGTGATGGATCGTGTTCCTTCGGAGTCGATCTGTTGGAGGATGGCGCGCTGCGAGCCCTCCGTACGGCCTGCCGTGAGCAGGAGCGACGCACACATCGCAGCAACCATCAGTGCCGTGAGCGCAGCGGCGACCGGCTGGCTTCTTGCCGAGACAAGCGCCTCCCGGAGCACCATCAGGACAGAGGTCACAGTTGCACCACCCGGTCGCAACGAGCAGCGAGCGCTGGGTCATGCGTCACGATGATGACCAGCGCGGACGAGTCATGTGCATAGTCACGCAACGCGCCGAAGACTACTTTCGTGGAGTCCTCGTCGAGGTTGCCGGTTGGTTCGTCAGCAAGGACAATTCGAGGCTCATGTAACAGGGCTCGACACAACGCGATGCGCTGTGCCTGCCCTCCGGATACCTGCCCTGGGCGGTGCGAAGTGCGGTGCGCTACTCCGAACCGATGCAAGAGGCGGACCGCCCGCATGCCTGCATCACGACGAGAAGCACCGTTGTACAGGCTCACCTCGAGAACGTTATCGAGCACTGTCCTCGAGGGATCAAGGACGGCGTCTTGAAACACGAATCCGAACTGCGTGGCGCGCAGCCGAGAACGTTCAGCATCCGACTTCTGCGAGCAATCAACGCCGTCGACCCGCATGGTGCCACCAGTAGCCTGCAGCATCAGGCCAAGGAGGTACAGCAGAGTGGACTTCCCTCGACCGCTCGGCCCGGTGATCGCGACGAGCTCGCCGGCGTCGAACGAGAACGACCGCCCCTGGAACAGGGTTTCCGTGCCGTAGCCGAACGTCAGCTGGTCAGCTTCCAACAGTGCCATGTATCAGCAGCTCATTTCGGGAGCAGCACTTTCGTCCCTGACTTGAGGTTGGAAACCGCGGCCATACCCTGAGCTGACCCCATCACCTTCACGCGGATTTTCATCCCTCCCACACCCAGGACGTACGCGCCGCTGCTATCGGTGCGAACACACGCCGCAGCGACAAGCACACCGGACACGGGATCAGCGGTGAGAACCTTCGCCGAGTACGTCGACTCTCCCCTCAGGGCGACCTGATCACAGTTGGCCCCGCAGACAGATCCTGCACCCGAGCTCCGCAGGGGCACCCGGACACCATCCGATGCGGAATCTGGTTCTACCGCCTCCGTGCGAGCGTCCCAGGTCTCCCCCGCCGGGCCGGAGATGTGCACTGTGGCACCGGTGTCGAACAACGCTGCCTGGTCGGCTGCGACGGTCATTGCGAAGGACGGCGCTGCCGCGAGAACGTGACCGACCGTTGCACCACCGACAAGGCTCGCACCGACAGCGATCGCCTGCTCATCGAGAGTGACGCGTGCGGGGAGCCTCGGAACGAAGATGATTACGCCGTCGTCGACCGCCCCGGTCGCCTTTTGCATAGTCGCCGTCTGCCACTGCCGGACGCCGGCTTCGGTAGCTGCGTCGAAGCGTCCCGACTGTGGAACGTTCGCGATCGATACCGCCGCCAGCATCGCCTGCAGCTGACTAACGTCGGGTCCGCTCACCCCGGCGTGGAGTGTTCGGAACGACGGAGTAGTCCCCTCAGCGAGAAACACCGGCTGCAGATCGACGGCGTAGAGCTCATCGCCGGCCCGATACGCGTCTGCCGCGGAATCGACCACCGACGTGACAGTGCCGTTCCGGCGGTTGAGGAGCGCATCTGCCTCAGGCCAGGAAGCTTGAACGTCGAGGCTGACCGAGGCTTCGAGTGTCCCCTTCCGGGCGGTATAGGTCTCTGCTGACTGCTGCTTGCTCGGATCCGCCGGCCGTGTGAACAGCACTGACCCAGACCAAAAAAGCCCTGCCCCGACAACCATCGAGACGATCGCGATGCCCACGACCGCCCGAGAGACACGGAACCGGCGCAACCACCGAGGTTTACGCCTACCCATAGACAGCGGTTGGTATCTCGGGGCACGCCTTCACGAGCTCGTAGTACCTGCTCTCGCTAACATCGACCTTTTCGTACGGTGACCAGGCTCCCCGCTTATCGAGGAACGTCTGCTCACTTGGCGCCTCCGGCACCTGGACACCGTGCTCTTCAAGGCACTTCGCCAGATCACCCGTGTAGTACGCGTACAGATACTTGAGCTGCGAGTCGTTGAAATCGGCCAGGTACTTCGGTTCCAGTGGATACTCCACCTGGCACTCGTACAAGGCCACTGCGCGCGCCTGTGCCTGCGTGTTCGGCAAACTCCCCAGCGCAATCGACCCGTCCGGCTTCGCCGACACCTGCGGGAAACCCTTCTCGGCCATGCACTCCGCCTGCGCCGTAGCCCACTCCTGACGAGACACCGTGCGGACCAGTGCGACAGCTGGCTTCTGGGCGTTCGGGTACTGCTTCAGCAGCACCTTCCAACTGTTGTCCGCCGACGCATCGAGAAGCTTCTTCCCGGCCGCTTCCGACAGCGGTGCCGGAGACGGAACGGCCGGCTGTGCGTCTGCGCAACCGGCAAGCAAACCCGCGGTCGCACACAAAACTGCTGCCCAGCCCATGACTCGCTTCGACATACAGTCGCCCCTCTCTGCCGAGAGCCGAGCGTATCCGCCCCCAGAACTTTGCTCAGGGCTGCCCGCTGCAGATCGGCAGTTCGTAACATGATGGTTACTTACGAACAGCCCCAAGCTCGATAGCGTTGCGTCGCCTGAGAATGTCTCGGGCTTTTACCCATCAGGGGGCATCATGCAACGAATTGCTACACGCCTGGGGACTGTCGCCGCCGCGGCAGCAGTTGTCGTCGGCGCCATCGTCGTACCGACGGCAGCGGACGCCGCGTCCGCGTACAGCTGTGCGAACAACTACCGAGTCAAGACCACCTCGGTCGCTTCGGGTTCTGGTGCGGTCCAGCACATCTGGATCAACGGCTCGGCTAGCGACGGGCGAGTTTTCGACCCGGGTGCCGGGACGAAGGTCGGCTACTCGACCTACAAGTCCACGACACGGACGAGCTACGCCACGAACGGGAAGGTCGCCGTCAGCTCGTTCTCAACCAGCTGCTACAACTAGGCGCATGCGGCGAGGGTGGCGGCATCGAAGCCCACCCTCGCCGCACAACACGCGGACATCGAAACCGCCGCCTGCACGCCGGGACCCGCACGATAGTCACACCGCACCGGCCATCGGATCTGCGGACACGGTGACAAGGAGCTTCATGCAGACGAAACGGCTCCCGCGGGCCCGGTACACGATCATCATGCTGCTCGTAATCGCCTTGGTCGCCGTGTTCGTCGTCCGATTGGTCGACATCCAAGTCGTCCAAGCCGCCGCGCTCGACAAGGACTCGCAGCTCAAGCGCAGCGTCCCCGTCACCATCTACGGAACCCGCGGAGCGATCGTCGACCGCGAGGGCGTGGAACTAGCCGACAGCGTCACCCGGTATAACATCACCACCTCCCCTCGGCTCGTCGCCGCCTACAAGGGCAAGCTCGGTGGCACCCGGATCAAGAAGATCTCCGTGACAACAGCCTTGACCGCCCTCGCGAAAGCGTCTGGCGGGGATCTCGCCACAATGCGCCGCAACATCGCCGCAGACCCAAAGTCGGACTACGCCTACCTCGTCAAGGGGCTCGACGCGTCCCACTACGAAGCTGTCCGTACCCTCGGTATCCCTTGGGTCTACCCCGAACCGCAATCGGCCCGCGTCTACCCCACCGGCGCCGCCACCGGCAACCTCACCGGATTCATGGGCACCGACGGCGCGCAAGCCGGCCTCGAGTACGCCTACAACAAGTGCCTCACCGGCACCAACGGCGAGCAAACCTACGAGCGCGGGGCCGACGGCGTCCAACTGCCCGGCAGCACCGTCACCACCAAGCAAGCAACCGACGGCGGAACCCTCCACACCACCATCGACTCCGACCTGCAATATCTCGTCCGGCAAGCCCTCGGCGCAGCCGCCGAGAACCTCGGCGCAGCATCCGCCACAGCGATCGTCACCGATGCCAAAAACGGCGAGGTCCTCGCCGTCGCCGACACACCCTCCGTGGACTCAAACGACGTCGACGCGACCACAGACGAGGGCGCCTACGGATCCCGAGCGCTGACCGACACTTACGAACCAGGCTCAACCATTAAAGCCGCCATCGCCGCGGCACTGATCGATCAAGGCAAAGCGTCCCCGACCACTCAGGCGACAGTCCCGTACTCACGGACGTTCCCCTGGGGTGGACGCATCACTGACGCGGAGTTTCACCCCACCGAGCAGCTGACACTCACCGGGATCCTCCGCGACTCCTCCAACGTCGGCATCACCGAGCTCGGCGAACAACTCACCCAACAGCAGCGATACGACTACATGCGAAAGTTCGGTCTCTTCACCCCGCAAGACGCCGTCACCTTCCCCGGCCAACCCGGTATGGACTACGCAGCAACCCCGGACTGGGACCAGCAGACCAACATCAACTCCATGTTTGGGCAAGGCATCTCCACCACCGCGCTGCAGATCGCGAGCATCTACCAAACCCTCGCCAACGGCGGCGTCCGCATCCCCTTGCACCTCGTCACCGGCTGCACCACAGCTGACGGCACCACCACCCAAGCCCCCAAGACGACCGGAGAACGCGTCGTCTCAGACACCGCAGCAACCCAGGTCGTCAACATGCTGCAAAGCGTGGTCACCGGCGGCACCCTGGTCAGCATGAAACCCATCTCCGGCTACAACATCGCCGCGAAGACCGGTACCGCGGAAGTCGCCGAGCCAGGCAAAGGCTACGGGTCCGACCGGATCATCTCCGTGGCAGGCATGGCCCCCGCCGAGGACCCGAAGTACGTCGTCACCGTGACCTTCACGAAGCCCGGCCCAGGCCACCGGTTCTCCAACAGTGCCGCACCCGCATTCCGCACCATCATGTCCGAGGTGCTGCAGAAATACCGCGTCCCACCATCCACCACACCCGCAACCACGTATCCCGCAACCTGGTGATCCCGCTTCCCCTTCCTCATACTGATCGTCGTAAGCGGATAGTCGATCGACACGGGCACCGGACTGATGCACCCGAGTGCGGTAGCCGATCCTTCACCGGCGCGCTTCGAGGACAAGCTTGACCGCTTCCCTCGCCGCCTCCGGCACCAACGGGATGTGCGCGAGCAGGCCCAGTTCCACCCACCTCGGCTCGTACTGGTTCAGTTCCGAGGCACGGTCGATCTCTGGACCCCCGAGTTGCAACGGACCAGGACGTACTCGCGCCACGAAGTAAGCCGTGGGAACGGCGCTATCCACTGGTACGTCGAGCAGGTCGCCGATGCTCGCATCAAAGCCCGTCTCCTCACGCAACTCGCGCTGACACGCTTCGCGGAGGCTCTCGCCTTCCTCGACCCCGCCGCCAGGGAGCACACAGTAGTGACGACCGTTCTTCAGCCGATCGATGACGAGCAGGCTCTCGTCTCGGACGACGACGGCGCCGATTCGCTCGCCCGCGGGAGCCCGCGCTGGAGGGTATTGGCTTTGACTTCCGGCGCGCAGGTCAGTGGACGTTGCGCCTGCGATGCGTTGTGCAGTTCTAATCTGTCGACATGGTGCGATCCCGTGACAGAGCGGTGCTGAGTTGGCTACGCCGAGCGACGCTTCCCGCGGTGGTCGTTCTCGCTGGCGCAGTCTTCGCGGTCGGGATGTTCAGCCTCGGCAAGATCCGTTACAGCTACGTGAGTTGGGGATCGGTGGCTGTCGCCTCACAGGTCGCGATCCCATTGGGAGTTGCGGTTGCCGCGGTCGTCGCGCGGGCCGGAGTAGCTGTGAGGAACCGCGCGGAGGACGAGCTGGTGGCGCATCCGGTGCGACGTGCATCAGTCGTCGTGGGAGTGCTGGCGTTTGTCACTGCCGTCATCGGCGGTCTGCTGCTGACTGTTGGTGGTTGGCAACTTGTGTTGCCGGCGGCAGCCGTCTGCGGTTGCCTGGCCGCGGGAAGTGCAGGGGTTGTTCTGCGACGACCGAGAGCAGTCATTCACGACGACGAGTGAGATCGCTGCGGGGCAGCGCTCGTCCGGTATCCGATCGTCAGTCGGGACACGTTGACGCCGGGCTGTGGGACACGAACAGGCGTTTCGTGGTGTGCTGGCCGGATGCGCGCCAGATCAGCGGCCGTCGTCATCCGAGACGAGAGCCTGCTCGTCATCGATCGATTGAAGGACGGTCGGAACTACTGGGTGCTTCCTGGTGGTGGGGTGGAGGAAGGTGAGAGCCTCCGCGAGGCTTGCCGGCGCGAACTGCGCGAGGAGACTGGCCTGGAGGCGATCATCGGCGATCTGCTCGACGTGCCAGTGGATAGCGCCGTTCCAGCGGCCTACTTCGCAGCCCAAGTGCGTCCTGGTCCCTTGGTGCTCGGTGGCCCAGAGATTGAACGAGCATCAGAACTGAACCAGTACGAGCCGAGGTGGGTGGAAGTGGCTTTCCTCGCTCAGATCCCGTTGGTGCCGGAAGCGGCAAGACAGGCGGTGCAGCTGGTCGTCGAGGCCCGCCGGTAGGGGATCGGCCGTTGAGGCAAACTTGCCTCGAAGGACGAGAACTTGCGTTCCCCGATCGTCCCGGCAGTAGCGTCACGTGATGATCATTGATGTCCCGCTCCGTCCGACCGGCCGCGCCCCGGGCGCGCGCGCCATTACTGAAGTCCTCTGATGGCTCGGGCCGTCCTGCTGGACTTTTTCAATACCTTGGCGGTCCGTTCCTCGAAGGGTCTCTGGATCGATGCCGCGCTGAGACAAATCGGCAGCGGCGATGAGGTCGCTCGCGAGGCGCTCACGGCAAGACTGTCGCAGGTGTGGTTGGTGGCGCGGTCGCTCTTCCCGGCCGAGAACTGGGACCTGCACCCGGCGAAGCACCGCAGCACGTTCATCGCTGCCATCAGTCACGACGGTGTCGCAACGCCAGCACTTGCAGAGGCGCTGTACGACGTCATGCCGGACCAGGTGGAGATGAACAGGGGTGCTGAGGACTTCGTGCGAGCGATCCACGATCAGGGAAAGAAGCTCGCCATTGTGTCGAACACGGCGTTGGATGTTCGCCCGATCCTGCAGCGCTGGGGGCTCGAGTCGCTGTTCGACGCGGTGGTCCTGTCCTACGAGGTTGGATGCGTAAAGCCGGACCCAGCGATCTTCCGGGTGGCGGCACGCGAGTTGGGGGTCGAAGCGCCGGACTGCGTCATGATTGGCGATACACCAGTGGACGACACCGGAGCCGTCGCGGTGGGGATGCAATCCCTCATCGCGCAGCCCGAGCAGATGTGGAGAGCGTTCGAACTCGTGCTGGGCGGATCGAGGCGCTAGGTACATCGACGAACGGCATGGTTGTCGGAATCTGCGGCACACTCGATCGTGGCGAAGGCGCCCGAGTTGCACGATAGGTCCGGGAACGGATCCACGCACTCTGGCGAGTGCTCTGGGGACCCGCCTGCGGAATCCGCCCGACGACTGCCGGCGTCTCACATGCCGATCGTTCAGTGAGACGAGGGCGCCGGTGGTGGTGTCTATGCTGCTGCACGATGTCGACGATCTGCCCGAGCACCTTCGATAGGTGGAGATGTG
>NZ_SLUR01000016.1:0-26242 GCF_004340725.1 Curtobacterium sp. PhB128 | reverse complement strand
CCGGTTCAATACCGAGCTCACGCCCTCGCGGCCTAATCTGACTTCACGGTCCAACAAACCGGGACCAGTTCACAGCTGGCACCGGGCCTCCCGTCAGGTGGTCGGTCGCGTCTCGGACGCGACCCGACTACTGCTCGAACGTCGCGTCGAGCGTGATCTCGACGCCGGTGAGCGCCTTGCTGACCGGGCAGGTCGCCTTGGCGTCCTCGGCGGCCTTCAGGAAGGTCGCCTCGTCGATGCCGGTGACCTCACCGTGCACGGTCAGGGCGATGCCGGTGAGCTTGAAGCCGCCAGCCGAGTCCGGGCCGAGCGAGACGTCGGCCTTGACGTCGAGGGCCTCGACCGTGCCGCCGGCCTCGCCGAGGACGGCGGAGAACTGCATGGCGTAGCAGGCCGAGTGTGCGGCGGCGATGAGCTCCTCGGGGCTGGTGCTGCCACCGGCCTCGTCAGCGGCGCGCTTCGGGAACGAGACGTCGTAGGTGCCGACCTTCGAGCTGGAGAGTTCGACCTGGCCGGAACCGTCGTTGAGGCCGCCGTTCCAGGCGGTGCGTGCGGTGCGCGTGGGCATGGCCGCTCCTTTCGTGTGGGGGATCGGACCCGAGCGGGACCGTCGCAGCCGAGTCAAGCGGAGAACGCACGTTCTCGCAACCGGCTCACGGCGAAGACGCAGGCTTCGCCGTTCTGAGCGACAGGTGTTGCCCACAACAACAGGTGTAGCGTGATGGTGTTCAAAGGAGACCCATCATGCGCGCCGTCGTGTTCGAGCAGTACCAGACCTTCCCGTCCCTGACGGAGGTCCCGAAGCCCACCCCGGGTCCGGGGGAGGTGCTCCTCAAGGTCGCAGGTGCCGGCGCGTGCCACTCGGACGTCGCGGTGTACCGCGAGTTCGCCGCCGGTGCTCCGGGGTCGCAGCGACCCCCGTTCGTCCTCGGGCACGAGAACTCCGGCTGGGTCGAGTCCGTCGGCGACGGCGTGACCGGGTTCACCGAGGGCGACGCCTACCTGGTCTACGGGCCGGTCGGCTGCGGGCACTGCTCGTACTGCTCGAAGGGGCAGGACACCTACTGCGAGAACGCCGCGACGAACCCCTACATGGGTATCGGTCTCGGGCGCGACGGCGGCATGGCGGAGTACGTCAGCGTCCCTGCTCGCAACCTCGTGCCGCTCGGCGACGCCGACCCGATCGCTGCCGCACCGCTCAGTGACGCCGCGCTCACGCCGTACCACGCGATCAAGAACGCGCTGCCGAACCTGGCAGGCGGGGGCAAGTACGCGCTCGTCGTCGGGCTCGGCGGCCTCGGGCAGATCGCCGTGCAGATCCTCACCGCGCTCACCGGCGCCACGGTCATCGCCACGGACATGAAGCAGGACGCCATGGACCGCGCCGCCGCCCGGGGCGCGATCACCGTCCCCGGCGGGCCGGACCAGGCCGCTGCGATCCGCGAGATCACCGGCGGCCGCGGGGTCGACGCTGCGTTCGACTTCGTCGGAGCGACGCCCACCATCAAGGTCGCGCAGGCCTCGATGGCGGTCGGTGGCCGGTTCACCGTCGTCGGGATCGCCGGCGGTACCACCGAGTGGAACTTCTTCGCGACGCCGTACGAGTCGACGATCACGAACACCTACTGGGGCACGATCGAGGACCTGCACGAGGTCGTCGCGATGTACCGCGCCGGGCAGATCGTCCCCGACGTCGAGCGCTACGCACTGTCGGACGCGCTCGAGGCCTACCGGAAGCTCGAGGCCGGCGAGCTGTCGGGTCGAGCGGTCGTCGTCCCGACGCTCTGACGCGGGGCGCCTCGCGGCGTAGCTGGTCGAATCGGGCGTACCTGGTCGGAAGTTCTGACCAGGTACGCCCGATTCCGCTTTCCAGCGCGGGTGTTCTGGGAAGTAACGACCCCGGGTCAGCGGCCGGCGGCGTAGCCCTGGGCACCGCGTGGGTTCGCCGCGGCGCCGAGTACGCCCGTCGCCGGGTCCCGCGTCACGCAGGACAACCGTCCGAGCGACCAGTCGCCGGCGCGGTGGACGACGTGACCACGTGCCTCGAGTTCCGCGATGACGTCGTCGCCGAGGCGGTCCTCGACCACGAGCCCCGCCGGCTCCCACGTGCGCGGCCAGAACGACCCCGGGAACGACGTCGTGTGCAGCGCCGGGGCGTCGATCGCCTGCTGCGGGGTGTACCCGCCGACGATCCACCGGAGCAGGAACAGCAGCTGCCACTGGTCCTGCTGGTCACCGCCGGGCGAACCGACCGCGGCCACGGGGACGCCGTCACGCAGCACCAGGGTCGGTGTCAGGGTCGTGCGGGGGCGCTCGCCGGGGCGGAGCGTCGACGCCGTGCCCGGTTCGAGCCAGGTCATCTGCAGCCGGGTGCCCAGGCAGAACCCGAGCTCCGGGATCGTCGGCGACGACTGCAGCCAGCCGCCGGACGGTGTCGCGCTGACGATGTTGCCCCAGCGGTCCACCACGTCGATGTGGCAGGTGTCGCCCCGGGTCTCGCCGTCCGGGGCCACGAACGGCTCGCCGCGGTCCTCGACCGGCGCGACGGGAGCGACCGGCGCGCGCTCGGCGTCCCGCGCGACCTGCACCGTGGGTTCACCGAGACCAGCGCCGTCGCCGGCGGAGTACGCCGTCCGGGCCGGCGGCATCGTCCGCTCGACGCCCGCGATCGTGCCCGGTCGCAGCTCGGCCGAGGCCCGCTCGCCGATCAGCGCGCGCCGCTCGTCGGTGTACGCGTCGGAGAGCAGCACGTCGAGCGGGACGTCGCCGTCGCCGTAGAACGCCTCGCGGTCGGCCATGGCGAGCTTCTGCGCCTCGACGATGGTGTGTGCGCCGACTGACGCCGACGGGTCGAGCAGTGCGTCGTCGAGCGGTTCGAGCAACCGCAGGGTCTGCAGGAGCGCCGGACCCTGGCCCCACGGCCCGGTCTTCGCGATCGTGCAGCCGCGGAACTCCGCCGTCGCCGCGGGCTCGTACGACGCCCGGAACGCCGCCAGGTCCGACGCCCGGATGACCCCGGCGTGGTCGCTGCCCGACGCGTGTCGGTGCGGCTCCCGCACGAAGCGGTCGATGGCCTCGGCGACGAAGCCCCCGGCCCACTCGCTCCGCGCGGCGTCGATGCGCGCGGTCCGACTGTCGGAGCCGTCACCGGCGTCGACGAGCCGGTCGAGCACTGCGGCCAGCGTCTCGTTGCGCACCAGGTCCCCGGGGACCGGCACCGTGCCTCCCGGCAGCCACTGCGTGGCGGACGTGGGCCAGTGGTCACGGAACAGTCCCTGCACGGCGGTGATCGTCCGGACCACCCCGGCTGCGACCGGGTGGCCGTCACGGGCGTAGCCGATCGCCGGCGCGAGGACGTCGGCGAGCTCCCACGTGCCGTGGTCGCGGAGCAGCAGTAGCCACGCGTCGACGGCACCCGGGACGGTGGCGGCGAGTGCGCCGGAGCCGGGGACGAGGTCGAGGCCCTCGGCGCGGTAGTGCTCGGGTGTCGCACCGGCCGGTGCCGGCCCCTGGCCGACGAGCACGACCGGGGTCGGGTCCGATGCCGTCGCGAACACCGCCGTCAGGTCGCCGCCCGGGCCGTTCAGGTGCGGTTCGACCACGTGCAGGACGAACGCGCCCGCGACGGCTGCGTCGAAGGCGTTGCCGCCGCGTTCGAGCACCGACTGCGCGGTGGCGGTCGCGATCCAGTGCGTCGCGGCCGCCATGCCGAACGTGCCCTGCAGGTCCGGGCGCGAGGTCTGCGTGGCGGGTGGGACGAAGGCGGGGTTCGGCGTCGGCATGCACCCATCCTGTCCCCGGGGCTCGCCGCTCAGCCCAGGGCCACGACGATCCCCGCTGCGACGAGCAGCGCGACGTACCCCCAGGCGTGCACGACCTCGGGCAGGTGCGGCGGGCGACGTCGGAGCAGCACGATGACCGGCATCGCGCCGACCAGCAGGGCCACGGCAGCCCGGACGTCGACGGCGCCGACGAGTCCGGCGGCGTGCGGGACGACCGCCGGCAGCAGCATGGTCACCGCGGCTGCGGGCAGCGTGATCGCCAGCGTGAGGGGGTTCGCCAGCGTTGTCGCCGCGGTCATGGTGGCACCGGACCGGCGCAGCATCGGGACCGTCACCACGCTGCCGCCGACGCCGAGGAACGCCGCGACCGCACCGATCGGGAGGCCCGTGGCAGTCGGCACGCCGGTGCGGGTCGGTCCGTGGTCGCGTCCACCGCCGCGGGTCGCGACCGCGCGGTCCGTCGCCGAGCTGCGCAGGAAGCCCGGGCGCAGCAGCAGGTCGGCGACCGTGACCCCGAGGTAGGCGACGAAGCCCCAGCGCAGGAGCGCGTCCGGGGCCCCTCGTGCGGCGAGCACCCCGACCGCGCCGCCGACCCCGAGCAGGACGAACAGCGGCGAACGGCCCCGGAGTGGTGCGAGTGCGCCGCGCCGGGCTGAGACGGTGGCCACGGCGGCGTTCACGAGCATCACGAGGGCCGAGGTCGCCGTGGCCACCCGGACGGCGTCGCCACCGAGGGCTGCGTCGGCGACGGTGATGATCGGCACGGTGACGAACCCACCGCCGAACCCGAACAGGACGGTGGTGACCCCGACCAGGGCCCCGATGACCACGAGCACGACGAACGACATGCCTCCATCCCAGCCGGGATCACCACGGCGGACGATCGGGTGTGCGGCAGGTCCCTTCGAGACCTAGCCTCGACGTGTGCGCAACGTCCCGGTCTCGGAGTTCGACCACCAGCCGTTCGACGTCCTGCCGATCGGCACCGACTACCCGCCGGACCACCTGCTCGCCCGGCACGAGCACCGACGGGCGCAGCTGCTCTACGGAGCGAGCGGCGTCATGCTCGTCGAGACCGACGACGGCTCGTGGACCGTGCCGACCGACCGGGCCGTGCTCATCCCGCCCGGGGTGCCCCACGAGGTCCGGATGCTCGACGTCAGCACCTGGAGCCTGTACGTCGAGCCGGACGCCGTGCCCTGGTGGCCGACACGGTGCACCGTCGTCGAGGTCGGGCCCCTGCTGCGCGAGGTGCTGCGCGCCGCCAACGCGCTCGACGTGCCGTACGACGACGGCGGCCGGGACAGCACCCTCGTCCGGCTCGCCCTGCACGAGCTGCAGCGCGTCGCACCGATCCCGCTGAGCGTCTCGCTGCCGCCACGGGGTGTCCTGCGCGACCTGTGTCGGGCGTACCTGGCCGAGCCCGACGTCCACGTGACGAACGCCGACTGGGCGCGTGCGGCAGCCGTCTCGGAACGCACCCTCGACCGCCACTTCCGTGCGGCCACGGGAGTGGGCCCCGCGAGCTGGCGGGTGCGTGCGCGACTGTTGGCGAGCCTCCCGGCCCTGCGACGCGGCACCGTGACGGAGGTGGCGGGCCGACTCGGCTACGCGACCCCCGCGGCGTTCACCGCCGCCTTCTCGAAGGCGTTCGGGGCCCCGCCGTCCCGGTTCCGGTGAGGCTTGCGCTCCCGCGAGCACGAGCGCATACTGAACGAAACGGTTAATTAACCGTCTGGTTCACCGAGAGGCGACGATGGAACCCGACCACACCGACGTCGTCCTGTCGGCGCTCGCCGACCCGATCCGACGGCGCATCGTCGAACGGCTCGGCAAGGGTGAGGCGACCGTCTCCGAGTTGTCGGAGCCGTTCGACGTCAGCGCCCCGGCGATCTCGCGGCACCTCGGCGTGCTCGAACGCGCCGGCCTCATCACGCGCGAGCGGCACGGCACGTGGCGCACGTGCCGTCTTCGGCCCGAGGCCGTCGACGAGCTCGGCGCCTGGCTGGGCCGGTTGCGTCCCGACTGGGACCGCCGGTTCGACCGCCTGGAGGCCCTGCTCGCCGCCCAGCGCACGCCCGCCCCGGTGGGCAGCCCGTCCACCGCCCCACCCGCCAGTTCCGCCAGTTCCGCCTTCACCGTCGATCCGCAGGAGCAGTCATGACCGAACAGTTCACCGCCCACGCCACCCACCGCTTCGCCCACCCCGTCGCCGACGTCTACCGAGCGTTCGTCGACCCGGCGCTGCTCGCGCTCTGGTTCGGCCCCCTCGGCTTCCACGTCCCCGTCGCCACCGTCGAGGTCGACGCACGGGTCGGTGGTGCCTGGAACCTCACGATGGTCAGCAACGACAACGCCGAGTGGTCGTCGCCCGTCACCTCGACCCTCGAGCAGATCGAGGAGAACCGGATCATCGTCGGCACCTCGACGGCGCACGGCATCCCCGGGGTCGAGGACGGCACCGCGCTGTCCCTGACGCTGGAGTTCGCCGAGGACGGCGACGGCACGATCGTCACCCTGACGCAGGGACCCTTCCCCGAGTTCATGCGCGACATGAACATCGCCGGCTGGACGCAGTCGTTCCACAAGCTCGAAGCACTGCTGGCGACACCGAAGGAGTTCTTCCAGCAGCCGTAGCCGCACCCCCCTGTCAAGGGGTTGTGCGCCCCGCGCAGAAAAGCGAACATCGTTCGGTGACTCGTACAGGGCGAGCGCCGAACGACTGCGCAGGGGCGTGGTCGGTTCCGAGTCAGGGGATCCATGACCACCACTCCGTCGACCGTCGCACGTGCGCGCCGACTCCCACGCTTCGCCGGCGCGCTCACGGTGCTGGCCCTGGCCGCCGGTGCCCTCGTCGCGACCGCTGAACCCGCCGCGGCATCGGCGGTGTGGGTCGGATCGGCACCCGCCGGCACCAAGATCAACCCCGGCGACCAGGTGACGTCGCCGAACGGCCAGTTCAAGCTCATCATGCAGGGCGACGGCAACCTGGTCGAGTACGGCATCGGGAACCGCGTGCTGTGGGCCTCGAACACCGCCGGTTCCCCCGGTGCGATCGCGGTCGTCGGCAAGAACCGTGCCCTCGACATCACCAAGAACGGCAAGCGTCTGGCCCGCTGGGCCTCGGCCGGCACCGTGAACTCGACGGCGCTGAAGATCCGCGCCGACGGCACCATGGCGCTGCTCGCCGGCAAGTCCGTCGTCGTGAACTGGACCACCTACCAGGACCGGGTCGCCTCGGGGAACACGCTCCTCGGCGGCACCGTGCTGCGCTCCGACACCACGAACACACGCATCCTCAACATGCGCACCGACGGCAACCTGGTGCAGAAGGTCAGCGGCCGAGTCGTCTGGCAGTCGCGGACCGGCGGGCACCCCGGCGCCTGGGCCGAACTGCAGTCCAAGGGCAACTTCGTCATCTGGACCCGTGACGCATCGCGCAAGAAGGTCGCGCTCTGGACCTCGCGCACCGGCACGGCCGGCTCCGGCAACCTGCTCGTGCAGGTCGACGGCAACGTCGTGCTCTACGGGGCCAAGGACACCCGCGTCTGGTCGAGCCGACCCGTCACCGGACTGGCCTGGCCCGTCAACGGGACGAAGATCACCGGCAAGTACGGCGACGACCGTGGCGCCGGACACGTCCCGCGCTACCACCAGGGCACCGACGCGCCCGTGCCCGTCGGTACCCCGGTGTACGGCTCCGGCACCGGCGAGGTGACCAAGACGGTGGCGAACGACGCCTCGTACGGCAACTACATCGTCGTGACCTACGGCATGACCGCGGTGCTCACCGCCCACCTCAGCAAGATCGAGGTGAAGAAGGGCCAGATCGTGAAGCTCGGTACCGAGATCGCGAAGTCCGGCAACACCGGGCAGTCGACCGGCCCGCACGTGCACGTCGAGACGCGGCGGAACGGCACGCTCGTCGACCCGTTGAAGAACATGCACTTCCGCTGATCCGGGGCCGGTGGAGGCGCGGGCGCCCGGCACCTTCTCATCCCGACTCATGCCGCTTCGTCTATAGCGCTTGACTTGAACGGTCAAGCGCTCTAGACATAGACTGTGAAACGACAGGCGGTGCTGAAGCGAATCAAGATCGCGGCACGTGCTGCGGGCCTCGAGTACCGCGAGGTCGAGTTGACGAACCACACCGGTGTCGTCGTCGGCAGTACTCGGAGCACGATCGGTCGGCACTCCGAGATCGCAGACGGCACGGCTCGTGCGTTCTTCAAGCAGTACGAGCAGGAGCTCGGAAAGGGGTGGTGGCGATGACCTACACGTCACGTGCACATCGTGAGGGCAACTGGTGGATCGTGCAGAACGATCAGTTCCCCGGCGCGATCTCACAGGTCCGCCGGCTCGACCTCGCCGCTGATGCCCAGCGTGAGGCCATCGCGTTCGTCGCCGAGGTCGACCAAGACGAGGTCGTGGTCGTCATCCGAGTGGAACTCGAACCGGCGCTCGCCCGGTCGCTCGACGAAGCTGTCGCACTCCGCGCCGAGGCCGAGGTCAAGGAAGCGAGGGCGCTGTCGCTTCGGCGGGCCATCGCGATCTCACTCAAGGACGACGGCATGACGCTGCGCGACATCGCGGTCGTGCTGGGGGTCTCGTACCAACGGGTGCACCAGCTCGTGCGCGAAGGGGAACCCGTGGCGCTCGCGGCCTCCTGACCGCCAGCGATCCGCGGGGGAAGTACAGAGGCCCCACCGAAGTGGGGCCTCGCGCCCGGTAGTCGAGACATCCGGGGTGCGGTCCTAGCGTAGCGCGCCCAGTCGTGTGCAATGCTGATGTTTCGCATACGGTGCGGCGCTCATCACCCACGAAGTGGGGTGAGTGAACCATCGATTGATGACAGGTCGTCAACTAGCGTTGGATCGATCACAGGGGAGAAACAATGGAGTTCGAAGAACGCCTCGCTGCGCTGGCGACCAAGGTGCAGAACCAGCGCGAGGCCATCCAGACCGAAGAGGCGACGAAGAACGCGTTCGTCATGCCGTTCATCTCGACGATCCTCGGGTACGACGTCTTCAATCCGCTGGAGGTCGTGCCCGAGTTCACGGCTGACGTCGGGGTGAAGCGCGGCGAGAAGGTCGACTACGCGATCATGCGCGACGGCGAGGTGCAGATCCTCATCGAGTGCAAGAAGTCGACCGAGCCACTGAAGATCGAGCACGCTTCGCAACTGTTCCGCTACTTCTCCGTCACGAACGCCCGGATCGCGGTCCTGACGAACGGCGAGGTCTACAACTTCTACACGGACCTCGATGCGCCCAACAAGATGGACGATCGCCCGTTCCTGGTGTTGGACCTCGCCGACATCGACGAGACCCTCCTTCCCGAGCTGAGCAAGCTCACGAAGGACGTCTTCGACCTGGACTCCGTCATCAGCGCTGCGGAGGAACTCAAGTACGTCGGCTCGATCAAGCGGGCGATCGCCGCGCAGTTCCGCGAGCCGGAAGAAGACTTCGTGCGTCTCTTCACGTCACGTGTCTACGACGGGCGTTTCACGCAGGAGGCGCGGACGCAGTTCACGGCGCTCGTAGCGAAGGCCTCGAAGCAGTTCCTCAACGAGCAGGTCAACGACCGCTTGAAGACGGCCCTCGGCGCCTCGTACAGCGCGCCCATCGGCGCAGAGGCGCCGGCGGAGACGGTCACCAGCGCGGCTGTGGCGGAGGATGACCTCGACCGCGACACCGAGATCGAGACGACGCTCGAAGAACTCGAGGGTTACCAGATCGTCAAGGCCATCGCCTGCAGTGAGGTCAAGCCGGATCGCATCGCGCACCGTGACCAGAAGTCGTACTTCGCGGTGCTGCTCGACGACAACAACCGCAAGCCGATCGCCCGCCTGTGGTTCAACGGCAAGAAGCAGAAGTACCTCGGGCTCTTCGACGAGGCCAAGGTCGAGACGAAGCACCCGATCGAGAACCTCGACGACATCTACCTCCACGCCGAGGCAATCCGAGAGGCTGCGCAGCGATTCTCGAATTGATGGGCCAACGGTGTGCCGCTTCGTGAGCAGGAATGGTCGGGTCGCCTTCGGGCACCCGACCATTGCTGCTCACGAAGTGCGGGCGGGGCGGCGCGGATACCCTTGACCGGATGACATCGCGCGGCGGGACCGGGGCTGGGAGCGGGGCTGACGCGGAGGCCGTGCTCGTCGCCTTCGCGCGCACCAGCGGGGACGTCGCGGCAGCGCGCCGGGTCGCACGTCGGTTCGAGGGCCTCGACGACGGCGAGCGCTCGGCGCTGCTGTGGAGCGACGACGACGGCGCGAAGCTCATCGCCGTGCTGCTGCTGGTGCAGGCGATGCGCGAGCACCCCGATCCGGAGCTGACCGACGAGTACCTGTCGGCAGCGAAGGCCGAGCGGTTCGACGACCCGGCGCTGGTCGACCTGGCAGCCGAGGAGCTCGTCGGTGCGCCGCTCGTGGGTGGCTCGACGGGGCCGCTGTTCGCGCTCGTGAAGTCCGACGTGGCGATGGTGCGCCGGATCGCGGTCGTGGCGACGCTGGCCTTCGCGAAGCAGGGCGACGCCGAGGTGCCACTCGGGATCGCGGGACGCCTGGTGCGGGAGCGGAGCGACACCGTGCAGTCGGCGCTGGGGTGGGTCCTGCGCGAGACGGGCAAGCGCGCGTCGGAGCCGGCGCTCGTGGCGTTCCTCGAGAAGAGCGGACGGTTCCTGGCGCCTGCGGCGCGCCACACGGCGACCGAGCACCTGCCGCCGGCGGATCGCGACCGCCTGCGGGGTTGAGGACGAACGACGCTGACAACCAACTGTGCAGTCGGCTCTACCGACCATATGGTCGGTTAGGGTCTCCGGGTGACCGAAACCACCCCGAGCACCAGCACCGCCCCGATCCACCGCGCCTCCGTCCGTGAATGGGCGTCCCTCGGCGTCCTCACCCTGGCCGTGGTGCTGCTCGCGATCGACGGCACCGTGCTGGCCCTCGCCGTCCCGTCGCTGACCGCGGACCTCGACCCGACCGCGACGCAGGTGCTCTGGATCGGCGACGTGTACTCGTTCGCGCTCGCGGGGCTGCTCGTCACGATGGGCAACGTCGCCGACCGGATCGGCCGGAAGCGCCTGCTGCTCATCGGCGCGGTCGCGTTCGGCCTGGCCTCGGCCGCCGCAGCGTTCGCGCAGACGCCCGAGCTCCTCATCGCCGCGCGGGCACTGCTCGGCATCGCCGGAGCGACCCTGATGCCGTCGACCCTGTCGCTGGTGCGCACGATCTTCCGCGACGCCCGGCAGCGCACCACCGCGATCGCCGTGTGGTCGGCGGGTGCGACGGGCGGTGCCGCCGCCGGACCGCTCGTCGGCGGTGCGCTGCTCGAGCACTTCTGGTGGGGCTCGGTCTTCCTCATCAACATCCCCGTCATCGTCGTGATCGTCATCGCCGGAGCCATCCTCCTGCCCGAGTCGAAGGGCGGCTCGCGCACCCCGATCGACCTGCTCTCCGCCGTCCTCTCGGTGCTGGCGATCGTGCCGCTCGTGTACGCCGTGAAGCACGTCGCCGGGCACGGGTTCGACTGGACGGTGCCCCTGACGGCACTCCTCGGCATCGGCGCCGGCTGGTGGTTCGTCCGCCGCCAGAAGCGCCTCACGACACCGCTCATCGACCTGCAGCTGTTCCGGATCCCGGCGTTCTCGGGCGCCGTCGTCGCGAACTCGCTGTCGGTCTTCGCGCTGAGCGGACTGCTGTTCTTCTTCTCGCAGTACCTGCAGCTGGTCCGCGGGTTCACGCCGCTGCTCGCCGGAGCGGCCGAGCTGCCGGCGACCCTGGCCTCGATCGCGGTGATCGCGATCATCGGGCTGCTGTCCCGGCGGGTCGGACCCGGCCGGTCGATCGGTCTCGGCCTGGCGGTCGCCGCTGTGGGCATGGCCGGCCTCGCATTCGCCGAGGGGCTGCCGACGTACTGGGGCATCGCGATCGCGCTCGCCGTGGTCGGCCTGGGCGTCGGAGTCTCGATGACCCTGGCCACCGACGCAGTGGTCGCCGCGGCACCTCGGGAGCGTGCTGGTGCGGCCTCGGCCATCTCCGAGACCGGGTACGAACTGGGTGTCGCGCTCGGCATCGCGGTGCTCGGTTCGTTGCAGACCGCGTTCTACCGGTCGAACCTCGACGTCACGAGCGGCGCGGTCAGCGGCGGTGTCGGCGACCGGATCCGTGAGTCCCTGGCGTCGGCGTCCCAGGTCCTGCAGGACGGTGACCCGATCCTCGAGCACGCGCGGCACGCCTTCACCGGCGGCATGCAGCTCGCCTCGATCTGCGCGGCCGTGGCGCTCGCCGTCGCCGCCGCGGTCGCACTCCGGGTGATCCCGAACCGGCAGGATGGACCGCATGAGCACTGAAGGTCGTCATGAGCGTTGAAGGTCGTCATGAGCACTGACGGCACCCGCGATCGTGAGCGCACCCGCCAGGCGGTCCTCGAGGCTGCCGAGCGGCTGCTCGCCGAGCGCGGCACCCGGGTGAGTGTCGCCGAGATCGCGGCGGACGCCGGCGTCTCCAAGAGCGGCCTGCTCCACCACTTCCCGTCGAAGGACGAGCTGCTCCTCGCCGTCGCCACGCACGGTCTCGCGACGTTCAAGGACGAGGTGCTGCGGCACGTCGACCTGGCCGAGAACCGCCCCGGCAAGGTCCTCCGCGCCTACGTGCGGACCCTGTGCGGCGGCAGCCAACGCGCCATGGAGGTCTTCTCGCCGACGGCGCACTGGACCGGTCTGATGGCGGTGCCGGGCGTCGAGGCGGTCGTCGCCGCGGACGCCGAGGACTGGCGCGCGGTGTTCGCGCGCGACGGCCTGCCCGAGGACCGCACGTTGGTCGTCCGGCACGCGGCCGAGGGCCTCGCAGCAGCTGTCGCCATGCCGCCGTACCTGGACGCACGCGAGCTGACGGTCACCCGTGACGCGCTGCTCGCCCTGGCAGAACCCGCCTGACGACCCGGCCAGGAGGCCCGGTGCCGGCCCGCCCCGCCGGTCACCAGGGCAGGCGGCCGGCCCGACCCCCGTGGTCCGGTCGGCGGTATCGGCCTACCCTGGGGCCATGCACACCGAAGTGCCCCGGATCGACGCCGCACTCGTGGAACGACTCGTCGCGACGCAGTTCCCCGAGTGGAACGGCCTGCCCGTGCGCGAGGTCGACCACCAGGGCTGGGACAACCGCACGTACCGACTCGGCGACGCGCTGTCCGTCCGGCTGCCGAGTTCCGCCGGCTACGTGCCCGGGGTCGAGAAGGAGCAGGACGTCCTGCCGTACCTGGCACGCCGGTTGGACGTCGCGGTCCCCGAGCCGGTCGGCCTCGGCGAACCGGGCGAGGGGTACCCGTTCCCGTGGTCGGTCAGGCGGTGGCTCGACGGGACGGTGGCCGCGCGTGCGGTCGACCTCGACCACGAGCGCTTCGCCGCCGACGTCGGCGCGGTGCTCCGGCAGCTCCGGAGCCTCCCCGCCACCGGGGGCCCGACCGCCGGCGTGCACTCGTTCCACCGTGGCGAGCACCCCTCGGTGTACGGAGCCGAGGTCGTCGCGGCGCTCGACACCCTGGGCGCGCAGGTCGACCGTGCCGCGTGCGAACGCATCTGGGACGACGCGGTCGCCTCGACCTGGGACCGTCCGGGGGTCTGGTTCCACGGGGACGTGGCGCCGGGCAACCTGCTCGTGGACGACGCGGGACGCCTCGCCGCCCTGATCGACTTCGGCACGTGCGGGGTCGGCGACCCGGCCTGCGACCTCGTGCTCGCGTGGACGTTCCTCGAGCCGGCGGCGCGCCCGGTGTTCCACGAGGCCGTGGGGCTCGACGCCGCTGCGTGGGCCCGGGCGCGTGGCTGGGCGCTGTGGAAGGCGCTCATCATGCTCGCGGGCAGTGCCGGCCCTGGCGACCGCGCGGAGCACGAGCGCGTGCTCGCCACGGTGCTCGAGGATCCGGTCGTCTGACCGGGCGACGGAGCCCCGAACCCAGGCGGGGCTGTGAACGCACCACGGGGCGGGCGCGTACCGAGGAGGGAGAAGCGAGCCGCGCCTCCCGGCCGGCCCGAAGCGACCACGAGAGGAACGCGACGTGCGCGCACTGACCTGGCAGGGCACCGAGAAGGTGTCCGTCGAGACCGTCCCCGACCCGACCATCCAGGAACCGACCGACGCGATCGTGCGGATCACGTCCACGGCGATCTGCGGCTCCGACCTGCACCTGTACCGGGTCCTCGGCCCGTACATCGACAAGGGCGACGTCCTCGGCCACGAGCCCATGGGCATCGTGGAGGAGGTCGGCAGCGCCGTCACGAACCTCAAGGTCGGCGACCGCGTCGTCGTCCCCTTCAACATCTCGTGCGGCCACTGCTGGATGTGCAAGAACGGCCTGCAGTCGCAGTGCGAGACCACCCAGGTCACCGAGTACGGCTCGGGAGCGGCGCTCTTCGGCTACACGAAGATGTACGGCCAGGTCCCCGGCGGCCAGGCCGAGTACCTCCGGGTCCCGCACGCGGACTACGGCCCCATCGTCATCCCGGACGACGGCACGCCCGACGACCGCTGGCTGTTCCTCAGCGACATCCTGCCCACCGCGTGGCAGGCCGTGCAGTACGCGAACGTGCCCGAGGGCGGCACACTCGCCGTGCTCGGACTCGGCCCCGTCGGCCAGTTCGCCGCCCGCATCGGCAAGCACCTGGGCTACCGCGTGCTCGCCGTCGACCCCGAACAGGTCCGCCGCGACCTGGGGGCGAAGCACGGCGCCGAGGTGTTCGACCTGACCAAGGACACCGTGCCGGAGCTCGTCGACCTGACCGACGGCCGCGGCCCGGACGGTGTCGTCGACGCCGTCGGCATGGAGGCGCACGGCAACCCCGTCGCCGGCTTCGCGCAGCGTGCGGCCGGGCTGCTCCCCGACGCCCTGGCGCAGAAGGCGATCGAGGTCGCCGGCATCGACCGGCTCGCAGCCGTGCACGCCGCGATCGACCTGGTCCGTCGCGGCGGCACCGTGTCCCTGAGCGGCGTCTACGGCGGCATGGCCGACCCGATGCCGATGATGACGCTCTTCGACAAGCAGATCACCATCCGCGAGGGCCAGTGCAACGTGAAGCACTGGATCGACGACATCATGCCGCTCGTGCAGGACCCGTCGGACCCGCTCGGCACGCTCGACCTGACCACGCACCGGGTGTCGCTCGAGGACGCCCCGCACATGTACGAGGTGTTCCAGAAGAAGCAGGACGGCTGCGTCAAGGTCGTGCTCGACCCCGCACTGGCTGCCGCCTGATGCGGATCGTCGTCGTCGGCGGGACCGGCAACGTCGGGACGGCGGTGCTCCGTCGGCTCGCGCAGGCGCGGGTCGCCGCGCGGGCGGACGGGGCTTCGCCCGGTGCCTCCGACGGCGACGGGCGCGGCGGCAGCGTCGAGATCGTCGGGGTCGCGCGGCGGCTGCCGGACGTGCACGCGGAGCCGTACGGTTCCGCGGTCTGGCACGCCGTCGACATCGGCGCGTCCGACGCGGTCGGCCAGCTCACCGCGGTCTTCACCGGAGCCGACGCGGTGATCCACCTGGCCTGGGCGCTGCAGCCGACGCACGACATCCCGCTGCAGTACCGGACGAACGTCACCGGCACCGCGAACGTGCTGTCGGCCGTGGCGCGAGCAGGGGTGCCACAGGTCGTCGTCGCGTCGTCGGTCGGGACCTACCGAGGCGTCGACGCCGCGGGCAAGCGGGCCCCGGTCGACGAGAGCTGGCCGACCGACGGCATCCCCACCGCGACGTACTCGATCCACAAGGCCGAGAACGAAGCGGCGATGGACGCGTTCGAGGCAGACCATCCGTCCGTGGTCGTCACGCGGCTGCGCCCGGGGCTGATCTTCCAGCGGGACGCCGCCGCCGAGATCCGTGGGCTGTTCCTCGGACACCTCGTGCCGATGTCGATCGTGCGCTGGATCCGGTGGCTCGTGCTGCCCCTGCCGTACCCGTTCGTGTTCCAGGCGGTGCACGCCGACGACGTCGCGGACGCCTACTGGCGGACGGTCGACCAGCGGGCCGGTGGAGCGTTCAACATCGCCGCGTCGCCGGTGCTCAACCCGCCGCGGCTGGCTCGCGCTTTCGGCATGCTCGGCGCCGTCCGGATCCCCCTGGGACTGCTGCGCGGGATCGTGACGCTGACGTGGCGGCTGCGGTTGCAGCCGACGGACGCCGGGTGGATCGACATCGCGGCCGGCGTGCCGATCATGCGGACCGACCGTGCCCGGTCGGTGCTCGGATGGGAGGCCCGGCACACCTCCGAAGACGCGTTGCGTGCGCTCGTGGCCGGGTTCGCGGACGGTGCGCACGTGGCCGCGTCGGATCCGCTGCGGGGGTAGCTGGGCTGGGGCTGGGCTGGGCTGGGCGGGGGCTGCCGGGGGCTGCAGGGGCGTTGCGGGTGCTTTCGGGCGTACCTGGTCGGAAGTTTCGACCAGGTACGCCCGATTCCGCTTCCCATCGCGGGTGTTCTGGGAAGGAACGGGCGCTCGGGTCGCGCTACGCTTCGCTCGTCGTTGTGAGAAGGGGGAGCGCGATGGTGCTCAGTTGGTCGGCGTTCGGTGAACTCGAGGGACCGGGCGGCTCGGGGATGCCCGACCTGTTCGGCGGTTGGTTCGGCATCGCGTTCGGGGTCGTCGCAGCCCTGACGATCCTCACCACCCTGACGATCGTCGTCCTGACGCTCTACCGAGGCAAGCGGATGGCCGACCGCGGTCAGAACCCGCTCACCATGCAGGAGGACATCGCGTACCAGGCGATGCAGAGCCGGACGCTCGCGCCCGAGAAGCCGCTCGAACAGCGGTTGGCGGAACTCGACGACCTGCACGCTCGCGGTGTGATCTCCGACGAGGAGCACCGGGCGGCGCGAGCCGAGGCCCTGCGCGGATGATCGCCTCCGAGGAGCTGCACAACCCGCTCATCCCGCCGCTGTACGACATCGTGTGGAGCGTGGCGATGGGGCTCATCGTGGTAGCCGTCGTCGTCACCGTGTGGATCGCGGTCGTCCGGAGCCGTCGCTCGAACGGTGCGCCCCGGACGCTCCGCGAGCAGCGGTTGGCGGAACTCGACGACCTGCACGCTCGCGGTGTGATCTCCGACGAGGAGCACCGGGCGGCGCGAGCCGAGGCCCTGCGCGGTTAGCCTGGGGCGGTGCTGCTGCCGACGGACCTGCTGGGGGAGTGGGTGCTCCGCCGGACCCTGGACGACCGGCGTGCCGGCGTGCAGGGCGTCGTCACCGGCACCACGACGCTGACCGCGGTCGGCGCGGACGAGGTGCGCTGGGACGAAGCGGGCGTGATGACCTTCGACGGCCGGACCACCCCGGTGTCCCGGACGCTGACCGTCCGGCGCGACGATGACCACGCGTGGACCGTGCACTTCGCTGACGGCCGGGTGTTCCACGACTGGGTGTGGGGAGCGAGCGTCGCCCACGCCTGTGCACCGGACGACTACACCGGGGCACTGGACGGCGACGAGCAGCGGTGGACCGTGCGCTGGGAAGCCCGGGGCCCGGCGAAGGACTACCGGCTCGACAGCGTGCTGGAGCGTCACCGGCACGCGCCAGACTGAGTCCATGGCACGTTCCTCCGGCACCGAAGCCCCGCGCATCACCCTGACCGAGCCCGTCGACCTGCAGGACTGGGTCCCCGGACCCGGCGACGTCCTGACCGGCGACCGCATCGAGGGGAAGCGCATCGGCGTGCTCGACCTGGCCGGTGAGCGGCTGCCCGATCTCGAGATCGAGGAGTGCGTCATCGACACGCTCCGGGGCGACGGCGCCGACTTCCGTGGTCTGCGGGTGCACGACTCGATCATCGACACGCTCGACGCCCCGGTGCTGCGGGCATCGAGCAGTTCGTGGCGCGAGGTCCGGGTGTCCGGCGGTCGCATCGGCTCGGGTGAGCTGTACGACTCCGGGTTGAACGGCGTCGAGTTCGTCGGGATGAAGTTCGGGTTCGTGAACTTGCGCGGATCGACGCTCACCGACGTGGTGTTCCGCGACTGCGTCATCGACGAGCTCGACATCGCGGACGCGAAGCTGCTCCGGGTGTCGTTCGAGGGCAGCAGCATCCGCGACGCCGAGGGCTCCAACACCCGGATCGACCACGTGGACCTGCGGGGTGCGGACCTCGACCGGGTCGAGCGCCTCGAGGGGTTCCGCGGTGCGACGATCGGCGCCGACCAGCTGTACACGCTCGCCCCGCTGCTGGCGGCGCAGGCGGGCTACCGCGTCGACTGACGGCTGCCCCGAGTCTCGGGCCGGCTGCCCCGAGTCTCGGGGTGGACGACACTCCTCGCGGCTCCGAGCGCGAGGACTGTCGCTCAGGCCGAGACTCGCCCGGAGCCCGCCACCGCGGCCAGCGCCGCCGCGAGGTCGGCCTGCACCAGGTCGCCGTGGGCGGCCGCTCCCGCCTGGACCCCGGCGGCAGCGGACGCGATGACCGTCGCCATCGGAGCGGCCACGTTGCCGGCCGCGTACACACCGCGCACCGAGGTCTGCCCGGCCGGGTCCACCGTCAGCGCACTCGCGTACCGGAAGTCACCCATGAACTGGTCGGTGGCGACCAGGCCGAGCCCGGACAGGAAGTCCACGCGCGCTTCAGCGGAGCTCGCCGCGGCGAGGGCGTCGAGTTCGACGACCTCGCCGGAGCCGAGCGTGACCCCGGTCAGCGTGCCCTCCGACGAGCGGACCTGCGTGACCGTGTCGTCCACGACCTCGATCCCGCGGGCCCGCAAACCGGCCAGGGCGGTGTCATCGACGAGTGCCGGATCGGTGACGAACGCCGTCACGTGCTCGCTCAACGCCCGGAACATCAGCGCGTGGTGCACGCCGTTCGGTGTCGTCACGAGCACGCCGATGCGCCGGTCGCGGATCTCCCACCCGTGGCAGAACGGGCAGTGCACGACCCCGCGCCCCCACTGCTCGGCCAGGCCCGGTACCTGCGGCAGGACGTCCACGGCGCCGGAGGCGACGACGAGCCTGCGGGCGGTGACGACCGTACCGGAGTCCAGCGTGACCGAGAAGCCGACCGGGTCGGTACCGTCGCCCGTCGTGGCGGACGCGGCCACGATCCTCCCGGCCGTCACCTCGACTCCGTAGGCGGCGACCTCGTCGCGACCGATCGCGGACAGCTCGGCGGGGGCGATGCCCTCGCGCCCGAGGTAATTGTGGGCGCCGGCCGACGGCGCGTTGCGGGGCTCGCCCGCGTCGACGACGAGGACGGAGCGGCGGGAGCGCCCGAGGACGAGGGCGGCGGAGAGGCCGGCGGCTGCTCCGCCGATGACGATGACGTCGTAGTGATCACGCATGCAAGGAGCATGCGGCCGATGGGTCGCGGACAGCAAGGAACCTTGCTGATGTGGCAACCTGGGCAGCATGTCCCACGGCCCGCAGGAACCAGTCGCCCCCCGCACGACCGCCCAGGTCGTCGACGGCGTGGGTCCCCGGTTGCGCGCGCTCCGTGCCCACCGGGACGTCACGCTCGCCGCCCTGTCGGAGGAGACCGGGGTGTCGGTGAGCACGCTCTCGCGGCTCGAGTCGGGACAGCGCAAACCGACGCTCGAGCTGCTGCTCCCACTGGCGCGGGCGTACCAGGTGCCGCTCGACGACCTGGTCGGAGCGCCCCAGACCGGCGACCCCCGGGTGCACATGAAACCCGAGGTGCACGGCGGCCGGGTCGTCGTGCCGCTGACGAAGCGAACCGGCGGCGTGCGGTCGTTCAAGCAGCTGTTCCCGCCGAACACACCGGGCGGTGAACCGTCGCTCAAGACGCACGAGGGGTACGAGTGGCTCTACGTGCTGTCCGGCCGCCTGCGCCTGGTGCTCGGCGAACACGACCTCGACCTCGGGCCGGGGGAGGTCGCCGAGTTCGACACCCACACCCCGCACTGGACGGGCAACGTCACCGATTCGGTGACCGAGGTGCTGTGCCTGTACGGGCCTCAGGGGGAGCGGGCGCACGTGCGGTCGAGACCGACGCGCTGACCCGCTGGCCCGCTCGATCTACGCCGTGAAGACGTGGTCCATGACGTCGTCGAGGAGACCCGAGGTCTCGATGTTCGACTGCTGGATGTGGATGCCGATGTCACCACGCGTGAAGTAGGTGTCCCCGTCGGTGACGGGGTACTGCTCGTTCTTCGACACCTTCTGGCACTGGTAGCCCTCCGCCTCGTTGCCGCAGTCGTAGCCGTCGTCCGGCAGCTTCTGCAGCGCTGCGCTCGCGGTTGCCGAGTCCACGACGTCGACCGCGATCGACAGGTAGGAGATGTCGGCCTGCGGTTCCCGCCACACGCAGTACAGACGCTTGCCGTCGGCCTGCAGGACGGGGGCGAAGGCACTCTTCGGGATCGCGATCGGGTCGCCGACGACCGAGGGGTCGTTCAGCGGAGTGGAGGCGAACGCGTCGTCCCACTTGCCGGGGGTGATGAGATCGGTGCAGCTCGCCGGCACCGTGCCGCCGTCGTAGTCGACCCCGGGGACCTGCGTGATCGTCGATGTCGGCTCCGGAGTGCTGCTCGGGCTGGCGCTCGGTGTGCCGGTGCTCTCCGCCGTCGTCGCGGACGGCGTACCCGGCCCCGCTGGTGCGCTCTGGGCGCAGCCCGACAGGGCGAGTCCGATCGCCAGCGCCGCAGTCAGCGTCGCCGTGATCCCGGATGTCGTCGTGCGCGCTGATCGCCGCATCGTTCCCCCTCGTTCGTCGTGCGGACGTGCCCGCACGATCGAACGTAGGCGGACGTGCTGGTGGCGTCCGCAAGCGTCACCGTTCCGTGACCCCGTCAGCGCGTGCGCCACCCGCGCCGCACCCGCAACCCGGCGCGCACCCGCCGCGCCCACCGACGCACCGGGTTCGCCCGCCGGCCGTTCACGCGGAACGTGTGGAAGGCGCGTCGAGTCCGCAACAGTGCGGACGGGAGGCCCGACAACGGTCGCGCGGACACCTGCACCGTGAGCACGGGGTCGGCCACCACCCGCCAGGCCGGGTCGAGCTGCATGCTCAGGTCGACGTCGTCGTGCACCTCGGGGTCCTCGCGGTGCGCTCGGCTGCGGACCGCGTCCCAGGTCCACCGCCGCATCGCCATCGCGGAACCGAACAGCGGTGGGCGGCCGAGCGCGGCCCACATGAGCGCGAAGTACGGCCGCATGTAGACGGCGTCCCACAGTCGGCCGATCAGCGGTCCGCCGTCGTGCGGGCATCCGGGCCCGGTCACCGCGACCACCGACGGATCGGCCAACAGCCGCACCGCGTCGGCGATCCACCCCGGCGGCGGGACGGAGTCGGCGTCGAGTCGGACGAGGACGTCCCCGGAGGCCCGGTCGTAGCCGCGCGCCGAGGCCCGGGCGATGCCACGGATGCGTTCGGTGAGCACGATCGCCCCCGCTGCCTGGGCGACCTCGGCACTGTCGTCCCGGCTGCCGTTGTCGACCACGACGACCTCGTCGGCGAGCAGTGTCTGCACCGCGAGGGCGTCGAGGCAGCGTCGCAGGTGCGCAGCGTCGTCACGCACGGGGATGACGACGGAGACGCGGACCATCCTCCGATCCAACCGGAGGTCCGCTGTGCGGCCACGCGGTAGCGTTCCGGGCATGGACCGGACCGACGAACTCGCCGTGGAGCTCCGGCACGCGATCGGTCGCGTCGTGCGCGCTGCGAAGCGGGAGGCGGACTCGCTGCCGACCGCCCACGCGACGACCCTCGGGTTCCTCGAGCGCGAGGGGCCGATGCCGATCGCCGAGCTGGCACGTCGCCGGGCGGTGAAGCACCAGGGGCAGTCGCGCACGGTCGGGGAGCTCGCCGACCTCGGGTACGTCGAGCGGACGACGTCGGACACCGACCGCCGCGTGTCGGTCATCCGCATCTCCGACACCGGCAGCGAGGTCCTCCGCCGGGACATGACGGCGCGGGCCGACTGGTTGGCGACGGCGATCCGCGAGGAACTCGACGACGAGGAACGTGCGGCCCTCGAACGTCTGCCCGGCATCTTCGAACGGTTGGCCCGGCGCGCCGACTGAGTGCTCCCTCACCCGGATCGGCCACCAGAAGTACAACACAGTTGTAGTGTTGTCGTCATGGAGCTGACGAAGTACACCCACGCCACCGTCGTCCTCGAGCAGGACGGCACCACCCTCGTCATCGACCCGGGTGTGTTCACGCCCGAGGCCGCCGACCTCGTCCGCGCAGCCGCCGGCGTCCTGATCACCCACGAGCACCCCGACCACTTCGACGTCGAGGCCGTCCGCGCCGGGCTCGCCGCGAACGACGCTCTCGTGGTGCGGGCGCCCGGTGCGGTCGTGGAACAGCTCGGCGACCACGGCGGTCGCGTGACCGCAGTGCACGCCGGTGACGCGTTCGAGATCGGCCCGTTCTCGGTGCAGGCCTTCGGCGAGCAGCACGCCGTCATCCACCGCGACATCCCGACGATCGCGAACGTCGGGTACCTGGTGAACGGCACCGTCTTCCACCCGGGTGACGCGTACCTCGAGCCGGGTGTCCCCGTGCAGACGCTGCTCCTGCCGACCAGCGGTCCGTGGACGAGCACCGCCGCCGCGGTCGACTACGTCCGATCGGTGGCGCCGGAGCGTGCCGTGCAGATCCACGAGGCGATGCTGAGCGACCTCGGCCAGCAGTCCACCGCGCGGTTCCTCGGCTCCGATGGTCTCGGACCGGTGCCGGTCCTGATCCTGCCTGCGGGGGGATCGATCACCGTCTGACGGACGCGACCGTGCTCCTGGGAGGCGATCCGCGCCTCCCAGGCAGCATGGAGGGATGTCCGACGCTCCCTCGACCGCAGTCCTCTTCGACATCGACGGCACGCTCGTCGACTCGAACTACGCCCACATCGACGCCTGGTGGCGCGCTGCTCGCGCAGCGGGCGAGTCCGTCGACGCTTGGCGGATCCACCGCGCGATCGGCATGGACTCCGCGAAGCTGCTCGAGACGCTGCTGCCGGACGCGTCCGACGAGACGCGCGACACCGTCAAGCAGTTCCACACCGCCTACTTCGCCGAGCACATGCCGCAGCTGCGGCTGCTGCCGGGTGCTCGCGACCTGCTCCGCGCGGTCGCCGAGGCCGGGCACGCCGTCGTCCTGGCGACGAGTGCGCCGGAGCACGAACTGACGCGGCTCCGCGAACTGCTCGACGCCGAGGAGTGGCTCACCGCGGTGACGAGCTCCGAGGACGTCGAACAGGCGAAGCCGGACCCCGGGATCATCCAGGTGGCGCTCGACCGGGCCGGTGTGCGTGCTGACGCTGCCGTGATGGTCGGTGACGCGATGTGGGACGTCGAATCGGCCGGACGCGTCGGCGTGACCTGCGTCGCGGTGATGACCGGCGGCATCGGCGGCGACGAACTCCGCGGCGCCGGCGCCGCCGAGGTCCACGACGACGCCGCTGCCGTGCTCGCCGCGCTGCGGTCCGGGGACGGCGCGATCGCCGCGCTGGGTGGGCGCGCGTGAGCGTGCACCGCTGCCGGCATCCGTGACAGGATCGTCGACCGTGATCACGATCGAACGCGTGTCCTGGGGCGACCCCCGATCCGTGGCGCTCCGCGCCCGCATGGACGACGAGATGCACGAACGCTACGGTTCGTCGAACGGCGACGAGGACCCGGCGATCACGGCTGAGCGGAGCCGCGCGCTGTCCGTCGATCCGTCGACCGTCGTCGCCTCGGTCCTGGCGCTCGACGAGTCCGGTGACGCCGTCGGGCACATCGCGATCCGCCGTCTCGGCGACGAGGTCGAGCTGAAGCGACTGATCGTGCTGACGTCGGCTCGCGGCAAGGGCGCCGCCACCGCACTGCTCGACGAGTGCGAGCGCATCGGCCGCGAGCTCGGCGCACCCCGGCTCATCCTGCAGACCGGTGACAAGCAGCCCGACGCGGTCGCCCTGTACGAGAAGACCGGGTGGAGCCCGATCCCGGTCTACGCGCCGTACGCGGCGACGATGCCGTGGTCGTTCTGCTTCGAGAAGGCGCTCTGAGGCTTCCCGTCCGTATTGCACTCTCAGGGAGATAGTGCAATTCTTGCTCGGTGAGCACCACCGAACGCACCCGCGCACTGCGCCGACGCATGATCGTCGAAGCGCGTCGGGCGACCGTCGAGCACGGGTTGAGCGGTTTCACGATCGAGCAGCTCTGCGAGACCGTCGGGGTGTCACGGCGCACGTTCTTCAACCACTTCGCGTCGAAGGACGACGCCGTGCTCGGCATCGAGCTGCACGCCGACGTCGAGGTGATCGAGGCCTACGCCGCCGGCGGGGCCGTGCCTGCAGGCCTCGGTCCACTCGACTCGATCGTCGCCCTGGCGATCGACCAGGTCCACCGCTACGGCATCGACCGGTCGGACGAGGTCCTGGTGCGCCGGGTCTTCGAGCGGGAGCCGGCACTCGTCGCGCGGTTCCTGTCGGCGACCGACGTGCAGCTCGCCCGCATCACCGCGGCGCTGCGACAGCGGTTCGGCTGGTCGGATCCGTCCGACCGCCGGGCGCGCCTGGTCACCGAAGCGGCCGCGGCGCTGGCGAAGGTCACCGCCGAGACCTACTTCGACGACGCCTTCGACGAGGCCACCGGCCCGCCGTTCGACGAGCTGCTCACCCAGAACCTCCGCCTGATGAGGGCGGCCATCACCACCGGACAGGACTCCACACCATGAGCGCAACCGCGCCGGGCACCACCAAGCGTGCCCGCCCCGGCACCGACGGACCGCTGCTGCTGACACAGCGCCGGATCTGGATCATCTTCTCCGCGCTCATCGCAGGGATGCTGCTCTCCAGCCTCGACCAGACCATCGTCTCGACGGCGATGCCCACCATCGTCGGCGAACTCGGCGGCGTCGCGCACCAGGCGTGGCTGACGACCGGGTACCTGCTCGCCTCGACCATCGTGATGCCCGTCTACGGCAAGTTCGGTGACGTCCTGGGCCGCCGCAACCTGTTCCTCATCGCGATCGCCCTGTTCACCATCGCGTCGGCCGGGTGCGCCTTCGCCGGCGACTTCACGCAGCTCGTCGTGTTCCGCGCCATGCAGGGGCTCGGCGGCGGCGGTCTGATGATCCTGTCGCAGGCGATCATCGCCGACATCGTGCCCGCTTCGCAGCGCGGCAAGTACCTCGGCCCGCTCGGTGCGATCTTCGGCCTGTCCGCGATCGGCGGCCCGCTCCTCGGTGGCTTCTTCGTCGACCACCTCACCTGGAACTGGGCGTTCTACATCAACATCCCGGTCGGCATCGCGGCGTTCTTCGTGGCGTGGTTCGCGCTGACCCTGCCGAACAAGAAGGCGACGAAGCGCATCGACGTGCTCGGCGTGCTCTTCATGTCCGCCGCGACCACGTGCCTGGTGTTCTTCTCGGAGTTCGGCGGCAGCAAGGACCACGGCTGGGACGCCCCCGAGACCTGGGCGTGGTTCGCCGGGCTCGTCGTCTCGGCCGCGCTCCTCGTGCTCGTCGAGTCGCGTGCGCAGGACCCGGTCCTGCCGCTGTCGTTCTTCAAGAACCGCACCTTCCTGCTCGCGACCGGCATCGGCCTGGTGCTCGGCATCGGCATGTTCGCCGCGATCGGCTTCGTCCCGACGTTCCTGCAGATGGCATCAGGCACCTCGGCCGCGGTGTCGGGTCTGCTGATGCTGCCGATGATGGTCGGCCTGATCGGCACCTCGATCGCGTCCGGCAACCTGATCACCAAGACCGGCCGCTACCGGATGTTCCCGATCATCGGCACGGTCCTGGTCGCCATCGCGATGCTCGCCATGACCCAGCTCGCCGCGGCCACCCCGATCTGGCTGATCTGCGCGTACCTGTTCGTCTTCGGCGCCGGGCTCGGACTGATCATGCAGGTGGTCGTCCTGGTCGCGCAGAACGCCGTGCCGGCCGAGCAGGTGGGCACCGCGACCTCGACGAACAACTACTTCCGCGAGGTCGGCGCCTCACTCGGGACCGCCGTGTTCGGTGCCCTGTTCACGGCCCGGCTCACGACGTCGCTCACCGACGTGTTCACCGGTGCCGGCGGCTCGGCGACCGATGCGGCGTCGTCGGCAGGCAGCATCGACCCCGCGACCGTGGCGAAGCTGCCCGAGGCAGTGCAGGACGGCATCGTGAACGCGTACGCCGACTCGCTGGCGCCCGTGTTCTGGTACCTGCTGCCCTTCATCGCGGTGGCGTTCCTGCTCGCCCTGTTCCTGCCGCAGATCACGCTCTCCGACACGGCCGGCATGGTCGCCCGTGGTGAGGCCGTCGGTGGCGACGAGGCCGACGAGCTCGAGCGTGCGCAGCGCGAGGGCCGGGCGGAGTCCGTGTCGGCGGAGTCCGGGTCGTCGGGTGGTGAGACGCCGGACCGCGCGCAGCAGTAGTCCGGTCCCGGCAAAGCGACAGATCTCCGTGCTTGGGTTCAAGGGGTGGTTGCAACACCTTGAGTGGTGAGGTGTTGGTGTGGGTCGTTGGCACACGCGTGAGGACAAGCGACGGTTCTGGGCTG
>NZ_SLUR01000015.1:0-40166 GCF_004340725.1 Curtobacterium sp. PhB128 | reverse complement strand
AGATGGCGTCACCCGGGGTAACCGACTGATCGGCAAACGGGGCGCGCGGCCAACATGTGCGCGCGGCGACCGCCGTCGGGTGGTTCACCCGGCGGTGGCCGGTCGCTCGTCTGAGACGAGTGCGACCAGGATCGTGCCAGAGCGTCTCCTGGAACCTCCCGGTAGCCGATCCCCTACTGCGCCCGCGGTGCAACTCGGCGAGCTGCTCGTGACGCGGTCAGCGTGCCTGCGCCGAGACCGGCCAGCGTGCAGGTGAGGGAAAGCCCAAGCAGAACGACGTAGAACGCTGGCGCCAGTTGCGTTGGGATCGAGATGACCACGACGACCGCCGCTGCGATCAAGAACGGCAGCATGGCTTTCCGCGCAGCCAGGTGGCCGGCTCGCCAGGCCTCGTCGCTGCGCATCAGCGACGGCAGCCGGATGCCAGCTGCGTGATTCCGACCCAATTCATTGCTCGCGATCGACACGACCCCCAAGATTGCAGTGTTGACGACGAGCACGAGGAGCGCGCAGCTCACCGCCCCCAACCATCCCGGACTCGTCATCTCCGCCTCCCTCATCCGAAGCTAGCGAATGACGTGGTCTGCGGTAACCCGTCCACGAGCTCGGCGAGGACCCGACGTCGAGGGTCTGACCTTCACGCCGATCGTCTCCGCTCCGATAGTGCTGGCACTGGTCCGCTCATGGGGATCCGACTCGGAACGGCCGCCCGTAAGCCGATCGGCCATCGTGCATCGCTCTCACTCCTCGTCGGCGCGCTCCGCTCGAAGGGCTCGCGTCCCTGCGATCCGCTGAAGAAGTTTCCGCAAGAAGACGAGCTCGATCGCCACCATTACCGCCAGGCCGACCAGGGCGAAAGCGATGCGCGCTGGACTGAAGCCGCCGCTGAGCACGATCACCGGCCAGCCGACGAGCAACGCGGCCCCCGCAATGACGTTCCACCATGATTCGAGGAGCCCCGCGGGAGCGCGGTTCGTGAGTTCCGGGCGGTCTGTCGGATCGGTGCGATCCCACCAGGACGTCATGCGTGCGCCTTTCGTTCAGTCCACTCGAATGAGTGCAACCGGCGCGGGATCCGCTCGCATGACGTCTCGTAAGCGGCATATGAAGTGCCCCGCCGGACAGGCACCTTGCCCAATGTCCGCAACCTGTGTCAGACTGCTCATGCGTTCATAGTGCGCGCAACCAACCGGCCCTCGGGTCGGTTTTTTTGTGCCCAGAAGTCCCATCGCGACCCGCGCAGCAGGAACGCGTCATCCGAGCGGGTACTCCCGCGCCCTCCTCACGGAGGCCACAGTCCTCGGACGTGCACAGTGCACGAATCGAGAGTCAGCCGCCCAGCTGACAGATCGAACGGTGGAGGTTCCATGCTCCAGCTGTCGATTGAGATCCCCGCCCCCGCTGCCTACGCGGTCGGCTTCGCACTCGCGGTGCTGTTCATCGCGATCGCGATCCGCCACGTATGGCCGATCCTGAGCGACAAGGCAGCCCGCCGCCTTGCTCGGGTGCAGCGGGCGAAGGCACTTCGCAAGAAGTAGCCGGACTCAAAAACACGCCCCCTCCATCGACGAGGAGAGCTCTATCATCGACTTGTAGCACAAACCTCCGTTTATGGCACATCGCTTGCGCCGGGTTTCGAAGAGCGCGCCGCGCCGACCATCCACGTAGCGCAACTCAGTGCCGGTATCTACGTGCCGTTTCCACCGACGTCCGACGGGTTCCGCTACGTTCTGAGCCATGGGTGAGCTTCTCGGGTACGCGCGGGTATCGACAACCGATCAGGACGCGGCGCTGCAGCTCGACGCGTTGAACGCTGCCGGATGCTACCGGGTGTGGGTCGACACAATGTCCGGATCGCTCGAGCACCGTCCGGAGCTCACCAAACTGCTCGATCAGCTTCGACCAGGTGACACTCTCGTCGTGTGGCGGCTCGACCGGCTCGGGCGATCCATCCGGCATCTGATCGACCAGCTGCAGGCGCTGGGGGAGCGAGGTGTCGGGTTCCGATCCCTGCAAGAGACGATCGACACAACCTCACCCGGCCGGCTCGTGTTCCACGTCTTCGCCGCCCTGGCCGAGTTCGAGCGGGATCTCATCCGAGAACGCACACACGCCGGCCTCGCGGCCGCTCGAGCTCGAGGGCGGAACGGCGGTCGGCCGCCTCGGCTGTCGGCCGATCAGGTGCGAACTGCCAGGCGCCTGTATGAGCAACAGGACATGACTGTCGCGCAGATCGGCGATGTTCTCGGAGTCAGTAGGACCACGGTGTACCGGGCGCTCCGACGCGAGAGCGAGCCAGTCGCGGGCCGGCGTCGAAAGACGTCCGGCTGACCGTCGGGCACCGCGCGGTCCGTGCGACCGATGCGCACGGGGTGTTGCGAGATGTCTAGAGCCAAGACCGGATCTGTCGCGGAAGTCCGTGAACCGACCCCATGGCCGCGGTTCTCAACCACACCGGGGCCGTGGCGTTGGGGCATGCCTCAGAGCAACACAGTCCGGAGCGCCTCAAGGGCGGTTTCATAGCTAATCCCGCCATGACCGGGCGGTCCCCGCACGCTGGACGTTTCTGCTCATGTGTACGGCCGGAGGCGCTCCGGACCGCACGTCTGTGAGCGAGGGCTCGGAGGGGTGCATGAGCGGCTATCGTTTTCACATCTGCGGCCGTCACGGCCGATCATCAAGGGGTTCCCAAACCCGACCACAGGGGTGACCATGGACGTTCACGAGCTAGCGCAGACCCTTACTCCCACGCGCACGACGCTGCTATTTGGTGCCGGCGCATCAATCCCGTCGGGAGCACCGAGCGGAGCGGCTCTTGCCCGAAGGATCGGCAGTCTGCTGCAGCCCGAGCCCGATGGGGCCGATCTGGCGGAGGTCGCTCAACTCGTTGAGAACCGCAAAGGTCGCCTTGCACTCGTTACAGAAGTACGCGCCGCCCTTTCCGAACTCAAGCCCACTGCTGGCCTCTTGGCTCTCCCCGAGTTCGATTGGCTGTCGATCTACACCACGAACTTTGACACGCTGGTTGAGCAGTCGTACCGACGCCATGGGCGGCGTCTTGATATCTACCGCTCAAACTTTGACATTGGCCAGCCCAGGGCGGTCGACGTGACTTCTCTGTACAAGATCCATGGCTGTGTCTCCCAGGACTCCGCTGACGGGCACAAGAGTCGCATGCTCATAACGGAAAGCGACTACGACGACTTTGAGAAGTATCGTCAAACGCTATTCAATTCTTTGCGGACCGATATGTTCACGGCTGACACGGTGATTGTCGGTCAATCGCTAGCGGATAGGCACCTTAAGGATCTCGCGCGACGCGTCACCGCCCTTCGAACCGAGGGTGTAAGTACCCGCATCTTTCTTCTAGTGCACGAGTTCGATCCAGATCGAGCGGAACTGTACACGCGGCTGGGTCTGGAAGTGGTGCATGCCGACCTCGACAAATTCCTTCTCTCACTGATCGATGTCGGGAAAACGCGGCGAAACGTCGTCCACTCCACGTCGACCAGCACCTCGCTGCTTTCTCCAGCGCTTGTGCTAACGACTGTCGACGTAGGGCATGCGGTCGCGCTGGAGCCGAACGTCACCAGGCTGTTCAATGGGTCGCCGGCTTCCTACGCTGACGTCAAGCAAGGCCTGACGATCTCTCGCGCAGCGGAGCACCGTATGCGCGAATCGTTCAAGGGCGCCCGCGGATTTTTCCATGTCATCGAAGGGGCTAGAGGCGTAGGTAAGACCACCTTGGCTCGTGCCTTCATGCTCGAACTCGCTCAACGAGAAGTGCCCGCTTGGGAGCACAAACCGGATGCGCCATTGGATGTCGAGGGATGGCTAGCTGCCGAGAAGCGTTTGCGCGAAACTGGAAAAGATGGCGTGCTCCTCGTTGATGATTGTTTTCGTCACTTGCGCGAGGTCAACAAGCTTGTAGATGCTCTTCATGCCTTGGAACGCCCGAGTCTCAGAGTCATCGTTACAGTGGATGCTGGACGATGGAAGGTTTCGCGGAAATCGCGCGGCTTCTTTGCGCGGGGGAGCAGCATTCGCTTGTCGGTCCTTGAGCGCAACGACCTCGAAGAGCTCGTTGCTCTGCTAGATCGCCGTCCCGAAATCAAGCAGCTAGTAGAGCAGAGCTTCCTGGCGCTGAGCAGAGGTGAGCGCCTTTCAAAGCTACGCAACAAGTGTAGCTCCGAGATGTTCGTGTGCCTAAAGAACATATTCGCCAACGACAACCTGGACGACATCCTATTGCAGGAATACTTCGGGTTGGAAGAGGCTGGCCAAGAGGTCTATCGATATGTTGCTGCCGTGCAAGCGCTGGGAGGTCACGTTCACCGTCAGCTCATCCTTCGCCTATTGGGGCTGGATGTTACCTCGTTGGACACGATCCTCGCTCGACTGGAAGGAGTGGTCTTTGAGCGCGCGGTTGATAGTCGACGCGGCATCTTCGGATGGGAAACTCGTCACGATGTCATTGCGACAGTCATAACGAGGGTCAAGTTTGCGGACCAGGCCGAGATCAAAAACTTGTTCTTTGACCTAATTGACGGGCTCAATCCGAGTGTGGGTATCGAGCTAGAAACTGCCGTTGCGTTGGCGACGGAAGAGTTGGGTATCAACCGGCTTACTAGCTTCGGGGATCAAATTGCTGCATACCGGCGTCTGATCGAGGCTATTCCTTCGCATAGAACTCCGCGCCGGCGGCTTGCCAAACTGTTTTTGTCCCGTGACATGCTCCCCGAAGCGAGTAACGAGATCGCCACCGCCGAACGCGCAGTCGGCCCCGACGCGGTATTGCAGAGGTATAAGGCGCAGGTGGCGCTACGAAAGTCGGAAACCATCACACTGGTTGAAGAGTCGGATCGACGCGCGATTCTGTTGGATGCCGAGAATATCATTCGTACTTGTATCGAAAAGTATGGGGCCGACCTGTATAGTTATCGGACACTTGGTGACATCGGACTATCTCTAGCTGAGAGATTCAATGATTATGGTGCCGTGGATGATGCAATCGCCTTGCTCTCGCAGTTCGAAGGCGACAACGGCGACCCCCAAATCCAGGTCGTGAGGAGGAGGTTGGCGGACCGTCTTCGCCACATCACCACAGGTGAGACGATGTCTGGCGCGGAAGACGATGATCTTCTCGAGGACGTCATTCATGACTGACCAGGATTGCGAAGCAAAGGTTAGGGCGGCGCAACTGGCATAAAAGCGCCGTATCGGCGCCAATGAGAAGAGCCGGCCGCCTTCGAGGGCGCCCGGCTCTTTTCGTGGGGGAGTGGCGTCAGTGTGCGGCGTCGTATGCGTCGCGGACGGCCTGGCTGATGCGGCCGCGGGAGGAGACTTCGTGGCCGTTCGCGTTGGCCCATTCGCGGATCTTCGCGAGCTCTTCCGAGTTACCCCGCTTCGGCGCGCTGCCGACACTGGTGCGGCCAGCGCGGCTGGTGACCTTGCGTGCGGCGGCGATGTAGTCGGAGAACGCTTCGCGGAGCGCGTCTGCGTTGTCGTCGGTGAGGTCGATTTCGTAGTGGCCGCCATCGAAGGAGAAGGACACGGTGCGGCCCTTGCCGTCTTCGATGGTGTGGCCGGTGAGGTCGTCGACGAGGTGCGTGGTGACTTTCTGCGCCATGGGAGGCCGCCTTTCGCTCGGGGATCCTCTCCACCCTGGCATAGCTGATCCCGTAGAACGCTTCGTTCGTTCTTGTTCCGATCGGCTGGTCGGGCAGACTGAGCGGTGATGTCTGATTCGTCGCCAGCCGTATCCGGGTATGCCGCTGCTCTTGCCGAGCTGAAGCAGCAAGTGCGTGCTGCCCGATTTGCGGCGCAGCGCCGCGTGAATACCGAACTCATTCGTCTGTACTGGGGGATCGGTGCGACGATCCTGCAGCGCCAGGGTGACGAGGGGTGGGGGAGCAACGTCATCGGCCGGCTCGCGGCGGATCTGCGTGCTGAGTTCCCGGAGATGAAGGGCTTCTCTCCGCGGAACCTCGCCTACATGCGCGCGTTCGCAGCAGCCTGGCCGGACGAGCAGATTCTGCAACAGGCTGTTGCACAACTGCCCTGGGGCCACATCACGGTCCTCCTTGACCGGCTCGATGACCACGAGCTCCGCGACTGGTACGGAGGCCAGGCGGCCGTGCACGGGTGGTCGCGGAACGTCCTTGAGCACCAGATCCGGTCCGAGGCACACACCCGGCTCCAGGCGGCGCCGACGAACTTCGCTGAGGCCCTCCCGCCGGGGGACTCGGATCTGGCGCAGCAGATCACGAAGGACCCGTACGTGCTGGACTTCCTCGCTCTCGACGGTGATGCGAAGGAACGCCACCTCGAGCAGGCACTGGTCGGCCGGATCATCGACACTCTCCGCGAGCTCGGAGAGGGTTTTGCGTTCGTCGGCCGGCAGGTGCACTTCGACGTCGACGGCGACGACTTCTACGTCGATCTGCTGTTCTTCCACGTCGAGCAGCTCCGGTATGTCGTCGTCGAGCTCAAGACCGGGAAGTTCAGGCCGGAGTACCTCGGACAGCTCGGCTTCTACGTCGCCCTCGTCGACGACAAGCTCGGCCGACCCCAGCATGGGGACACGGTCGGGCTGCTGCTGGTCGCGGACAAGAACGACGTCGTCGTCCGGTACTCCCTCGCGGGACAGCAGACCCCGATCGGTGTCGCCAGCTACGACCTCCTCCCGCCCGCGGTACGCGCGGCTCTGCCGTCGGAAGCCGACCTCGCAGCCGCACTGGCGACGGAGACCGACACCCTCGAGTCCTGACCAGGAGTGCGTGCCACGAGAAGCCCCGCCGTGTCTCACTGAGGGAACCGTCACCGGGCGCATCGCCGGGCGGGTCTGTTGAGACACCGAGATCCCCGGATCCTGGCGGGCTCCAGAAACGCCCGCACGTGTGCGGTAGCCGATTCTCTACCGGAACGACGAAGAGCGACCGAGGTGGCGTTCGGTAGACGACCGGCTTACGGGCACCTCCGGCCACTGACTGATGTCCCCCGTTCGTGGCCTAGACGTCGTTGTTGACGATGCATCAATATGAAGGCTGAGTGATCAGACAGGGGCGACTCGTGAACCAGCCGACACTGATGCCGGCAGACGCCGCAACCGCGGTGGGGGGAACAACATCGACGTTCCTCGGCGCCGGAACATTTGGGGAGACATGGCGCGTTGACGGTGTCCTCATAGACGGTGAGCCACGTTCGGTGGCCGTGAAGTTCTTGCAGCCTCACAACTTCCACCCCGGGTTGGTGGAGCGTGAGATCGCGGGCCTGACGGACATCTCGAGCCGCCGGATCATGGGCTTGCACGAGGTTCGCACAATCTCCATCGCTGATACCGACTACACCGCGTTGCTTTGCGAGTACTTGCCCGGTGGCAGTGTGGAGGACAACCTGGCCGCGGACGGTGTTCCTGGGCACGTGGACGCCGTCGCGTTCGCCATCGAGCTGCTGCACGCGGTTGCGCAGCTGCACGCCGCAGAGCGGGTGCATCGGGATCTGAAGCCTGAGAACATCATGCTGCGTGACGGCAGCTGGGCAAGCCCGGTCCTGATCGACCTGGGACTTTCCAAAGCCGCCACGGAGATGACAATGACGCGCTACCCGCAACGAGTCGGGTCGTTGCTGTTCATGGCGCCGGAGCAGCTGCGCGGCGAACGCGCTCGGAAGAGCTCCGACCTGTGGGCCTGCGGCGTGATCCTCTTCACTGTCCTGACCGGTCAGCACCCGTACATCACCTCCCTCAGTGGGAAAACGGAAGACGAGGTTGCAGAAGAGATCACTGGACCTCCTCGAGCGCTTCCCGCGCATATCCCCGATGCGCTCCACGACGTGGTTCTCCGACTGCTCAGCGAGGACGCGTTCGAGCGCGGCACCGCGAAGCGTGCTCTGAAGGACCTCCGAAAGGCTGCCAAGTGACTGACCAATCCACCACCGCTTCCCTGAATCGCATACTCCGCGGAAAGGCGCCCACCTTCATCACTCAGCGCAGCGCACAGCACATGCATCGGCTTCCGGAGGTGTTCGACGCGCTCATGATCGATCACGGGAAGAAGCTCGGCGTCGGGACTGCGATGAAGATGTGGGGCAACACCGAGGCCGCGATCGACAAGTACTTCTCCTCGGTCGGCGCCGTCCCGCTTCGGATCGCAGACCCCGTTCTGTTCCGCCACCCGCTCTCCACCTGGGAAGGGATGGCAACGATCGAGCCTGCGCGGCGCGATCCCACCTTCACGTTCTACAACACACTCCCCACCACCGTGGACCCGGCGTGGATCCGCAGCGTCATCCAGGCTCAGTACCGGGTGGGCGCCACCGTGGCACTCTCGGCCACCGGGTGGGTCGGGACGATCAACGCCGCAGCCGCGCTGGACCAGGCGATGCTAGTCGTTCGCGCGAGCCGAGCAGTCGTGGAAGACGGTCCCATGTTCGTCAACCTGACGATGGACAAGGAGTGGCTGATCAACCGGGAGCTACGGAACCTGCTGCTTCGCGAGATCGTGGAATCGAACGAGCAGCACTGGTACCTGCGCTTCTGGTGGCCAGAATCGGCGAACTCTTATGGCCAGCTCGCTGACCCGGACATCCTCCGCGGGTACCGCCTCCTCACCGAGACTGCTGCGCTCGAAGATAAGAAGCTGTTCCTCGCCAACGCGTCCCTCACTGGGTGGCTCATGGGTGCGTTCGGCGCTGCAGGGTTCTCGACCGGTGCTTCAGCTGCAGATCAGACCTTTGCGCGAGCACGGCGAATGGGTCGCCGACCCGGGCAGACACCCCCGAAAGAGATCCCGCGGATCTTCGACCGGTTCCTGCTGCACACGATGGACGCCGCCGTCTTCGACCGTCTCCGAACCCTCCCTGGACACCGCGATTTCCGGACCAGGTTCCTCGATGAGATCGCCACGGACGGGCACTCCAAACCGGTCGCCGGCTTGCACTACCTCAACGCGGTCGGGAACCTGCAGGCCAAGATGCAGCGTGCGGGCCGTGCCGCTTTCGCGCACCGTGCGATCGATCGCGGGCAGGGATGGGTAAACGCACTGGCACAGGTCGATAAGCCGGCCGGGGCCAACAGCCCAACCCACCTCCCGGTCTGGCAAACGGTCCGCTGACCAACCACGCCCAGCGTGGTTCCTGCAGGTCAGTTGTGAGGTGTGCTGGTCGGCGGATACCAGCCGAACACGGGTGACACCTGCCCAGAGCGTTCTCCGCGTGACCAGAGAGCGTGGCTTCGCTCGGAAAGCAGCTCACGACCAACTGAGGTCATCCGGCGGTCGAGCACTCGATGCGGGCGCGCGATGACGCGGTGCCGGTTCGTGTCGGCGTTGACCAGGATCACGCCGACTCCACGCTGAGCGATGGCGTCCACCTGGTCCTGCAGCGGCCCGCCGGCGCGTTCGTCGAGTGCGATGTATGCCGCGTCGGCGGAGTGGAACTGGTCGCGGGCCTGGTTGAATGCACGAAACCAGTCGCGCAGCTTCGCCTCGACGGTGACGACGCGTCGGCCCAATGGCGCTGTGCCCGGGCAAAGCAGGACGTCTCCGGCGTGCATCTGTAGCCACCCGAGCTGCTCCAGCATCGGCAGTGCTGAGCGCCGGAGGTACTCCAGTGGCAGCCCCGTTGCTCGAGCGATGTCGCCGCGATTAAGGCTGCCCGCTCGTCGGAGAAGCTGCACGATCCGCACCTCACGATCACTACTCAAGGGCTTGACCGCGTGTTCGGCGCGCGCCTCGAGCACGGTCGGGTCGAATCGGATCATCACCAGATCCGGCACCCCCCGCACTGCGGGGACTTCCCGGAGAGTGACGACGTCGGGATCTCCCCGCCGAAAGACGGAGTGCGCCACAACAGGTGCGAGCGCGTCGACGAGGTCCGTCTCGTACCGGAATCTGCCCCCCATGGCTGGCGTCTTCGACGACGTGGTGACGGCCCCGGTCATCGTGTGCGGCTTCGTCGGCGGCGACCTGGCGCCGCCTGAGCAGACTGCATCTCGGGCATGGATCCACCATAGGTGGAACCCATGTCGCACGCCTGGACCGTTCACGGTGATCAGCGGATTTTGACACTCAATTTGACCGCACGAGCCAAGGTTCACAGTTCCTTCCGACTCTACGTCTCGATAACCGATCGGCTACCGAGACGTAGGTGGGCTGCAGAAATGTTCCGGTGCTGCGACTTTCAGGTGCTCACTGCGGCCCCGATGATCGCGCCGGTGAAGAGGACCCAGTCGTTGATGATGTGCGCGCCGGTGCTGACCGCGATGTTCTTCGTGCGGATGTAGGCGAGCGTGAGTACCAGTCGTGCGATGCCGATGATCAGGAACGCCTGCGCGAAGTTCCACCCGTAGGTCGTCGGCAGGTGCGCTGCACCGAACCAAATCGCGGTCGCGAGCCAGGCAATGAGGATGCCTTGGGTGCCGAAGATGGCACCGTGACGTACCTGCATGCCCTGCTCGCCGTGCACGCTGAGGAGCGGGCTTTGATGCGTCTCATCGCGTCGACCCTGGTCACCGCAACCGACCCCTCAGCTGACGGAGCGGGCTACTACCGGTCGGCATACCTGGAGTTCCGAGCGACGATCCGAGCGGCTCCCGCCGCAGATGTGCGGGCCGGGCGGGAACCGATAACCAAGGACCCGGCCTGTGGAGCGCAGCAGCTGCTAGCGCTTTGCGACGGACTGCGCCTGCAGTCCCTGCTCACACCGGACACCGACGTCGTAGACGCGTTCGACCGTGCCGCCGCACGGATGCGGCGAGGCTGGGCGGGCGAGTACGAACAACCCAAGTACTGGGACATCCCCCTCAGCTGCGTTCGCTGAACGAGAGACTTGCGGACCGCTTCGGCAAGGCGGTCCTGCACCGCCGTGGACGGTGCAGCACCGCTCTGGCCGCGGCGGCGCGGATCAGGAGCGCCGCCGCGGCGCTCCCCGAGCGATCAGCCGAGGTGCCCTCAGCCTCTGTCGGTATCGATCGGTTGTCTGTCCACCAATCGGCGGACGCCCATCGGCAGAGTGTGAGCAGGATGCAACGAGCACTCGCCCCTTCGTCGGTCGGCCACAACGCCCGGGCGCGGTGAACAAAGAGGGTGGGCCTGGACTCCCAGTCGAGGGCCGCGCCGCGCGCTAGTGGATCTTCTGACTGGATGCGCTTGTGATGACTTCTGCGAGAGACGGTCCCATAGCCCTCCAAGCTGGGAGGGATCGAGCGTGAGCACTGTCGATCACTTCGTCGCGATCGAATACGCGGTACAGCGGGTCCTCCTCGTCAATTGAGCCGATCCGCACGCTTCCGGCGTCACCAAACGCGGCTACGCATGCCTGGTGCGTGTCGATCGCTAGGGCTGGGTCACGGAGCTGCGCACCGAGCAAGAAGCGATGGGCCACTTCGACCTCATAAATGCGGTGGTCAACGTATCCGCGCCCCGCATCTCAGAAGCGCAGCGATGCCGGACGGCATTGAGCCAGCTAGAGGGCGGCTCCGTCGAACGCGCACCGTGCTGGCACTGCGTCCGCCTCGCCGATGTCGACGCAGTCGGCGCTGAACGGCGACGGGCCGCCACTCGAAGGACGGACGCCCCAGCGTGCCGAGGACCTCGGTATCCCCGAGCGAGGCCATCGCGGCCACGTGCCGCAGTTCGCTCGGAACCCCGTCCTGACCGCCCCATGGGGCCGCCACACCAGTTCAGTCGGGTAGCAGGCCCCGACTGCCCACATCGGACCTCGTGATCCCGGCTGCGATGGTCATCACCTCAGCGAGCCGCACCGGCCGATCGTCGCTTGCGCTGGCCAGCGGCACCCTCGCCCGCCTCTGGAACAAATCGGTCTGAGTGCGCGATAGGTGTGCGGAACGGCTTCCGAAGGGCTCAACATTCAGAACTGCAGCGTGGAGTCTGAGGCGCCCGCGTCTAACATGGAGGACGCAGCGCCTGGAAGCGCTGCGTCCTGAGAAGTAGTGCCCGCTGAAACGGGACGAGAGTTGAACACCGAGACCGGTCGAGCCACTGGAATGGCCCGGCCATCTTCGCATGCCCTCGAAGGTGCCGCAACGCCCTGACGACGGAGGGAAGAACGAAGATGGTGCAACGAAAACCAGGCTCATCGGAGCTATCGGTCCGCGAAGCGCAACGGCTCCTGCAACGCATCGCGACCGTCAACGCCACGTACCGGGAGTTGGAGCAGCAGAGACGTCGCTTGATGCTTGAGGCGAATGACGGCGGCGTGTCTACCCAACAGATTGCAGATAAGACGGGCGAGAGCCGAGGTTCGGTCGCGCACTGGATCCGGATCGCCCGTACCTGCTCTAACGAACCCTCCTCCTCAACGAACTGACCGCTTGCTGCCCGTCAGATTCCGACCGCCTCGGCCGCGCGCCGACATGTGCGACTAGCGCACCAAGCTGCGACACGCTGAGCACGCGTAGAACCACGGGAGTGCAGTGCAGAGATTTCTGTTCGATACGGGGACGGTGTGGACGTGCGTTTCTCTTGAGGCTCGCGCCGGATGCTGCTGTGCCCGTGGTCGCGATTAGCGGCATAGGGTGCTGAACTTGCACGGATTCGTTTCCGTAGCACCTTGCTGCCATACGTAGTCCCGGCAAGGGATTCCCGTCGCGAAAAGCACGTTGTGCATTCGTAGAGCACGCTAATACGTCGGTTGGCGAAGCGTGCGCGTCTCGTTACCGTGGCTCGCGAGCGCCGATTGGTCAGATATTGACCGCGCCATGCCAGGTTTTCGGGACGGATCGGAGTCAAAGTGCCGTATTTCGACGGTGGGAGTGTGCACGGAGGCAGGAGGGTTGGAGAGGCGGTCAGTCAAACGTGGAGGCGCCGTCATCCGGACCCCGAGGATCGCGCCCGGCGTCCGCCCGCGGGTTGGAGCGCGCCGGACGAGTGGCGTTCGCGGCGTCGAGGTGGAGCATGGTGACGGCTGGGAGCGTGTCGATGCCGCCCCTGCGTGCGGCAGGCAACGGTGCCAGATACTCGGAGGAGGAAGAACGGTTGATCGCGGCTCGGTACCTGCCCGTCGAGATCCGTGGAAGCTGGGACGCGACCAAGCGTCGCACCGTTCCGGACGACCACGTCATCGCGTTGCAATTCAACGGCGCCGATGGAACGCAACACGTTAGCGACATCGCGTCGGTCGATCCGTGGGACATCGTGCGAGGCCGCCCCGTGCGAAAGCTGAAAGCGCGCCCACGCGCGCTCAACCGCATCAGCTGGATCTGGACCGAATCCCTCTTGCCTGATCGCGAGAGTCGGCCCACAGCAGAGCAACTCATCGGCGCCGAGTCCTTCAACTACGAGAGTCGATTCTTGCTGGTAGCAGAGTTCGATCCGGACATCATTGCGGTCGCCTCACAACCCTTCAAGCTCCGGGCCAAAGGGCGTCCGTGTCACGGCCACGTACCCGACTACCTCGTGATCCGGCGAGGACGACCAGCCGGGGCGGTCGACGTGCGTCCCGAAGGGCGCATTGATGACAACAGTCAGGAAGTGTTCGACGATACTGCATCGGCCGTGGCCGCAGCGGGCTGGGAGCACTGCGTCTGGACGGAACTCACCGGTGCCGTGTTCGATAACTTGTCGTGGCTGTCGCGCGCTCGGAGTAGGCGCTCCGTGCACCTGCCAACCGCCCAGCTCGCAGTGCGCCTCCTCGACTCTGACTGCTACGTCACTCTGGAGGAGAAGCTTCTCGACCGGCACGCTCCTCCGCTGTTCGTGCGGCCCGCGATAGATCACGCTATCTGGACCGGTCAGATTCGGATCGACATGACCGCTCCTCTGGACGCTGGAACCTTGTTGTACCCGCCTGCGCCTGATCGCTTCGCGGCGGCTGGCGGCCCGACATGGTCAGATCAATGAACGTCGGTACACCTGGCGTCAACCGGCGCGCGGGCTCAGCGGCGACTCAAGCGGGTCGCAAAGGGCCTGGACGGGTCGCCCACGCGACCAGTGCTCACGGACGTGCGTTAGCGCATGGCGGCCCTCGAACCGTTCTCGCGGGCGCGGGATTGGCGCTCCCATGGTGATGCTGCGGCGGGACATGCAGCTCAAGGTCGACGGTCGAGACGCAGAAGTCGTTTCATATACAGCCAAGGCAGCCACCATACGCATGTTGAATGGCGTTACGTTCGAAGTCACCATCGACGACCTCACTTATGCAGCCTCGGATAGATTCGAGTTTGACGAAGAAGCGGCCCACGACCCATATCAGCATTCTCGCGCGGATTGGGAGACTATCTCAGACTCCTGGAGAACCGAATACCGTGTCGCGAGCGCCGAGTTCGAGTGGGTGAAGACCGGCGACCTTCCGGATTGGCTGAGCGATGAGGAACGGGATAAGTATCCAGCTGCAGCGCGAACGAAGACCGCCAAGATCTCGCACCTCTCCGCCAAGTACCAGCTCGCAGCGAGCACGATGTGGACACGATACAGGGCGTATAAGCGGAAGGATCGGCGCGGTGCGATAGGCAAGCCGAAAATCTCGCGGCACGTTGCACACCCGTCTGTGGACCCACGGTACATCGACGAGGTCCGCGCCTACGGGCGAATCTTGCAGGACGCTGGTGAGTCAGTGCTGACTGCGCAGGTCTTCCACGAAGACATCGAGCAGCGGATCAAGCGGATTGAAGATACGGAAGGGATTAGGGTCAGGATCCCCAAAAAGGCGCTCCGGTACCAAGTAACGAAAGAAACGCTGGCGGCGGCGGGAACTCTAACCGCGGCCATCTCCCGCCAGGAGGGCATCGCCCACAGCAGCAAGAAAGAGTTCCGGAGAATCAACCCAACGCGACCTGGTGAGTTTGTCCTCGTCGACACCACCCGACTCGACGTTCGAGCGTTTAGCGTGTTCTCGGCGAAAGCGCACTCGCTCGAGCTGACGTGGATGCTCGACCTGTACTCACGCTGCATCCTCGCGATTCGAGTCGCCCCGATTGCAACGGGCGGCACGGACCTCGCTCTGCTGTTTTTCGATCTGCTCCACCCTCGTCGCGCCCCGTGGGCGTTCCACAACGGTGTAGCGATGCCCAACGCCGGTCTGCCCGACTACCTCCTTATCAATTCTAGGACCGGAGAGTTCGCAGTCGACGGCGACGCCGACGACCAGATCGTCCCCAGCGTGCGCCCGGAGACCATCGTCACTGACAACGGAAGTATCTACATCTCAGAGCAGATGTCGCAGATTTGTGGGGCCCTCGGAATAAACATCCTTCGTGGACGCGTCCTCAAAGCCGACGACAAGGCCCAAATTGAGGCGTCATTCCGTACGCTTCGAACGTCTCTCCTGGTGCGCCTCCTTGGATCGACCGGTGGGGAACCAAGCAAACGAGGCCGGAAGGCCGACGTCAACGCTGTATGGACAGCTGAAGAGCTGGACAACATCGTTCGCGGCTGGGTGGCTAACTTCTACCACCACACTGTCCACACCGGCATCCACCGACATGGTATCCCCGGAGCGAATTGCACTCCGATGGAAAAGCTCCGCGAGGGTCTTCTGCGGTCCGGCGTCCGGCTCGCGAATCACTCGGCGATCGACGCGATTGATCTGCTTCCCATCCAGTGGGTAACAATCCAGCGATACGGTGTAAACATCGACAACCTCGTCTACGACTCCGATGTCCTGAAGCAGTTCGTCCGCCACAAGAGCCGCTATGTCAGCAAGGGCGGGAAATGGCCGCTTGCCGTGAACCCGCTGGACCGACAGTATGTCTACTTCCAACATCCTGCCACCGGGAAATGGCACTCGATCCGCTGGATCGGCTCTGACAGCTATGGAGGGCCATTCAGTCAATCGATGCTGACCTACTCTATTACGCGGCTACACGGCCCAAGGGGAATGGAATACGTGCACCGCGACAGCCAGGGCATGGTTGGCGAGGCGCTCGCCTCCTGGGTTGATGATCTCGCGGATGCTGCCGGTGTCACCCGTCGCGAGGACGCGATCCTGCTTCGCGCAATGGGCTGGTCTTTGCCCCTCCGGACTGTCGAGACAGTTGTTGAGACCTTCCGTTCGAAGGTTCACATCCGGACGTCTCCTAACCGGCCGAAGCACCGCGCAGAGTCGGCGCCGCGGCAGAAGCATCTACGCAGCTCAGAAGCCCCAGCCCGGATCGAAGTGCAGACAGAGACCCAGAGGGCCGGGGTGACCATTGCTCCGACAGAGCCGGCGGCAGATTCGTACTGGGAGGAAAGCTACTGAACCGGACGAGCCCGAAACCCGCGCTTGGCGATGCCACGCGGAATCCGCTGTTCTCCCCGCGATTGCACACGCGCCTCGCACGCGCCAGCGGGCGCGCTTCAGGCTTCGACACGCTTGCCGCGCACGGCGTACGAGCGCGCGCAACCCGGCCGCAGGAAGTACCCGATCACCTTGCCAGGACCGTTCATCAACCGTCACCGCGGCGCTGAGCGTCCGCTCTACTTACAGTCAGAGAGGAAGAACACACTCATGGCGAAGCACCGAACCATCTTCACCGACACGCACGACCCTCAGACGAAGGAGAGCTTCGCCGCGGCGGCGCTCCGCGTGCTTTCCCGCCCCGATCCGATACCTGTGTTCGAACTCGCCGCCATGCCTCAGGTGAGCAGGGCAAGATACGACGATGCCCGCCGTCGGTGGCATGGTGAGCTGGAATACATCGAGATATCAATGACCGCCGTGCCCCTCGCGGACCTGCGGCTGCTCATCAAGTACAACCCCTACAACCCACGGCCGCGGCGCGGCATGTGGATTGACGGGCCATCGACCACAGGTAAGACAGCGCTCGCACGCTACGTCGCGTACCAGCTGTACCGGGAGCGAACGAAGAATGGCCGTGATCTTCGGACGGCCAGCGGTGACGAACGGGTTCCCGTCATGTGGATCGACGTCGACGGCGTCGCAACGTTGAAGTCTTTGGCGGAACTCATGTGTGAGTATCTTAATGCAGAGAAAACCGCCGTGCTCACCAAGGGTCGAGGAGAGCCCGGGTATCGCCTGGTGAACGAGGCAAAGAAGTGGGCCACTCGATGTGAGACCGAACTAATTGTCTTTGATGATGTGCACCATCTCAACAACTCGAGCGCGCAGCACGACAACCTCGGCGACCTCCTGAAGAACCTGGCGACCGTGCTGCCGGCAACGATCCTCATGATCGGTGCTGATCTCGAGAAGCGCACCGGGCTCCTCAACGAAGGGGTTGCACCTTCATACGCGCAGACGCCCTCTACGAAGCGGAACGGTGGGGCGTTGCTCTACCCGCTGCCGTACAGCAGCAAGCAGGACATGGAGGAGTGGCGGAAGGTGCTCAAAGGCTTCGAGCGTCGCCTCGTTCTCGGTAGGGACGTCCGCGGCATGCTGACGGATCACGCCGATCAACTGTGGGAGTGGACAGGCGGCTACATGGGGGGCCTTCAGACTCTCGTATCGTTCGCCGCCAACATCGCCATTGATGAGAACGATGACCAAATCACGCTTGACGTTCTCGCGCGAGCGCCCCGCGACCTCGCAACACAACGCGGTTGGCGGTGAGGCGTGACCCGGCGAGCAATGGCGTTACGCGTCTACCCCGGGTACGGCGAGTCGTTCGACAGTTGGATACAGCGGTACGCGGAAGACCTCGGTACGACGCGCAAACTGCTCCTAGAACACCTCGGAGTTCAGGACCACCAAAACCTGTCAATCGCGATGGAAGACGGCAACCGGCGCGCGGTCGCCGAGTCGATTGAAATTGACGAACGCGTCGTCACGGAGATGACCCTGGCGCGATACGAGGCAAGAGGCATCAGAACCATCAGCGTACGACGGGACAGACACGGACAGACCGTGGACGGGAACAAGACCCACACCCGCGTATGCCCATCATGCCTGCGGGAAAACGGACAGTGGCAGATTGGGTGGCGGTTGCGCTGGTACTTCGTGTGCCTGAAGCACAATACTCTGCTCCTGGACACCTGCCCCGAGCGACAGCACGCGATCGCAGCTGCACCTCCTACACGCTCCGAAGAGCGACAGGTATGGGGATGTCCCACGGACCTACCGCTGCTTGGGCGAACCTGTGGCGCGGACCTGCGGCTCAGTCAGCACGAGCAGCTCCCTACCGAACATCCAATTCTGCGAGCCCAAGCCCTCCTCCTCGCTCGCATTGAAGGAGGCGAATCGTCGCAGTCCCTAATGACGTACCTCCGGGACGTGGAAGCGCTCATCCGTGCGGTTGCTGCGGAGAATAATCTGGACCGCATCGCGCAGGTCGCGGCAATACCCAAAACATTACTCGTCGGGTTCAGCGAAGGCGCTGGAGTACGAACCGTCATGCCAATCCTCAACACCGTCATTGACGCGGCTCTCCACACCTACGCAGTCCGAGTGCTTGACGACTTTGACACCAGCGGGGCCTCCGGTCTCTTCATCCCAGTACTCGACTACGCGCGCCAGTTCGACAACCGCACAACTCCTGATCGGCTCGAACAACACTGGGGCAAAGTCAGCGCAGCGCTGATGCAACACATCCAGGGGCGCCTCAGCCGCACCCACCTCGATCACTACCGGCTGCGCTACTACACCGCGCTCGCCCCTCGACCTCGCCCCGCGCTCGACCCACGGACGCTCCGCACTCGCGTGCACTCCGTTCCACAACTCCTGTGGAGAGAGTTCACCAGTCATTTCATCGCACGGTCCCATCGGCTCGAACCACAGTTCCGGTACGCCTGCGCCACCGCCCTCCTACTGCCCGGCTGGCCAGGAACCCAGGACGAAGCTGCCGAACATTTCATGACCCGAAGCAGCAGCGCAAACCTGTCGGACCTTGCCGCCATCGACGACTTCACCCGAACCGATCTCCTGCGAGGGCTCTGCCTTCTCGCGGATTACATCGACGCCCATCCGGCGCCAATCGATTACGACCGCCGACGCAGGCTCAATTACCGCGGGCTGCTGGACGTGAAGGCATGGCAAAATTCCACCTTCCGCAACTTAGTGCCTCGGAAGCCGCGACTGCGGGCGAATTTGCAGCTCTGGCTCTGGAGTCGTGTGACCGGATCTCGCCCGACGGAAGCGCCGTACTGGATGATCAGCGACACGGATACTGAAGAGCAAGTCAGTCGTATGACCCTGCCGCCAGCGCTCGTTGAAGCCCTCGATAGAAAAGCGAGTGATTGGTTGGCAGCCCACGGCATCATCGACGAACCGATTACTTGGGCCCCGACGTTCACCTTCGATCCGACCCCCGACCACGTCGGGTGAGACGTTGACGCCGAAGCCGAGGCGAGCCGCGCGCGAACGGGGGAGCATGACGGCTGTCTGCGGTACGCGCTTGCGACGTCAAATGCAGCGTGTTGCTCCTCCGGGCATTTGGCGCAGCACCTCCAAGCCGGAGCCGTCTGGCGGCGAGGCGCTCGGGCGCAGGAAGTGGAGCCATACGAACGCATGTTCGCCAGGCGGCGATCTTCCGCGTTGGACGGGGCCCGCGGCTCGACGGGGTCCAAAGAGAGGTGCGCGTCACATTCGATGCCCTCCCGACGCCTGTGGACGCTCGAAGCGTCGCGAGAGCGCCGCCGACCGCATGCTCCCAACACGGACGCACAGTGCATCGCTCGTCGACCGTCCGCCGGATTCACCGCGGACCCCGAAAGCGGATCTATCGACGTCGCCATCCCTCAATCGCGTTGTACACAATCTGTGGCTCGTGGCCGAGGCGCAGCCAGTCGCGTGGCGACAGTGCTGCACCCCCGTTCAGCAGCCATCCTTGCGGTCGGTCCATGAAGCCAGCGAGGGTCACGGGAGTGACATCCCGGGCAACCGCCAGCAGCTCAGCCAGAGAGGGAATCGTGTTTGAGTCTGTGAACTGCCATGCCGGGAACAGCCGGGTACCGGCGACATCGAATGCCTGCAGCTCGCTGGCGGCCAATTTCGTGCTCAGATCGACTTGATCGCAGCCGAGGGTCGCGCAGACTTCGTTGTCGGTGCATGACCTGGCGATGAGTTGGATGAGCGACATTTTCGCCGCGGCAGAGTTGGACGCGGCCGCGTACGCGGCTCGCGCCTCCTCGCTGGTTGCCCGCCGCGACAGTTCGGACGGTTGCTCCGGCTGAGCGCTGACGTTCTGATCACTCACGGCCGTCCCTCCGGTACTCGTCCCACCAGTCGATCAGTGCTTCGCTTGCGAGCCATGACGGATGCCGGCGTCGTACTCGTCGAATGTGTGCAGCATTCGACCACCACGCTGTCCAGTACGGTGAACCCGGTTGAGTAGGCCAGCCGCCTGCTCTGGAAACGAGCTGGCGGTAGATCGTCTCGGCGTTCCAATTGTGCTCAACCCAGCCGTTTCGCTCGGCGACTTCGCCGAGGTGGTAGGCCGGCAGCTCCGGCCGCAGCGGTTGCAGCCGCCACATCGCTGTCGCCAGCGCCGCTGCTGTCTCGTCGAGATCCATGCTCGCTTCGTACCCACGAGCCAGAGTCGCCTCCGGGCGGAGGTATGGGTATTGGTCCACCCACGCCACGTCAACGCGATCGATCTCCTCGACGACCACATCGACGACGTCGTCGGTCGCGACTCGAGACTGCTCGACAGGGACAGTGATCGCTGGCCGCCATATGGTCGGGCCGAACCCCCAATGCTTCCAAGCAGCGCCACCGCCGATCACCGGAACGTTCTCATCACGTCCGGTTCGTTCCGATCGCTCACGCAGAAGCAGCGCGGGTGCAAGCGCGAGCCAACTGGCCTGCGCTTCTAGTGTCAGGTCCCCGAGCGGCATCCGACCACTGGCCACATGCACCCAGACGTCCGGGATGACGTCGTCGATCTCGCCACGAGCGGCTAGGCCGCCGAGCCCCAGTCGCGCGGTCTCTCGACCGTGACGACGGGCGAGCTGAGCTTGCGTGATGAAGCCACCCTGAGCCGCGCAGATCGTGACCACGTCGGTGCGCACCCGTTCCGCCGCCCGGGGCGAATGCGACGTTGTGATCTCGCCAGCGTTGACTCGTGACACCTGCCGACCGCGCAGCGCGGACGACCCCGTCAGCCGGGGCGTCCTGCGTCGATTTGGCCGCTCTCGCATGCTAGGCACACTACCCACATTCAATGCAGCAGCGGAAGGGATCGGTTGTAAATCAGAACATTCATTGAGACATCCCCGTAGTTTGATCGCGGGAGCGTACTTTGTTCGCCGGTGCGTATTCTGCCCGCGGATTTTGCGTACTCTTTTCGCGATGAGGGGTGATCCATCCAAAATGCTTTGATGAACGCCAAATTTGTGCTTATGGTCGCCCTCCCTGCAACTGAAAGGAGAGCGCCATGGGTCGACATCACGAGCACCCATCGCAGCACGACCGCGCCAGCCCCATCCCCGATGGCCATCGGGCACCAGAATTCGACGCCGACTCCGTCGAGGAACTGATCGTCGTCGCTGGGGACTGGCACACCGACCTCGTCCACCTGGTGAGCAACGTGCCGCAGCTCCTCGACGCCAACTTCCCTGACGGCAGCTACCGGCCGACCACACTGCTCCATGCAGGGGACTTCAACATCACCAATGGTTCACGGGCGAACAAGCAGTTCATTCGACGAGCGGCTCAGCTCGCCGCGGAGCGAAAAATGCGGATCCTGATCACTCCCGGCAACCACGACAGCTGGTCGCGACTCGAAGCTCGCACCGACTTCTCCGCTGGCCGACCGATCCGCCTTGCGGGAGCGGTGTGGGTTCTCCCTCGCGGATACCGATTTCGGATGGGCGGTCGACGGGTGCTCTCCTTCGGCGGCGCAGGCTCATTCTCGAGGCCCGTGGCCAGCGAGGGCGTTACTTGGTGGCGCAGCGAAATGCCGTCGAACGACGAGGTGGCCGACTGCGTCAGCCTGGGCGGTGCGGAAATCCTCATCGCACACGAGGCGCCGACCGGCGGCAGCTCCAGAGTCGACGACATGCTGGCGCGCTCGCCCCTCCGCGATCCGGTCGATCGGGCATACACCGCCCTTGGTCGAGAGCGCCTTCGGCAAGTTTGGGACGGCGTCCACCCGCAGCTGCTCTTCCATGGCCACCACCACATCCAAGCCGAAGGCCACCATCCTGACGGTCGAAGCGTATACGCGCTCAACAAGAACGGTGAGCCCGGCAACCTCGCAGCGGTCGACCTGGCAACCATGCGGGTTCGTTGGCTCGACAACGTGCCGCTCCGTCGCGGCGGATATTGACCCAACCCGACTTGATATGCACAAGACCGCACGCAGCACCCCACGAGAGCAACTGAGGAACGACCCGTGAAAGTGAATGCTGCTGTCCCTCCGACGATGACGCCGGACGACAGCTGAGCGCCACGGTTCTCAGCAGCTAACTGCGCGGCCTCAGGCCCACTCCGAACAGAAATGGACAAATCACTCCGATGGCCGTTGGAACGCCGCATGAATTCATGGCTTCCACTCCGGCCCTGTGCTGGAACGGTCACTATGGGCACCCGCTGCGCGCGCGCCTCGAAGTCGTCGAGAGTCCGCCGTCCAACGCGCCGAGCCGGACGGCAGCGCCGAGCCCGACGGCACCGCCGGGTAGAGCCAGGTGACGAGCGCGACCGAGATCGTCATGAGCAGGAACCACGCGACGATCTTCGTCGGGGCCACCGGGTGCCAGACGGCGAGCTGCGCGGGGTAGCTCCACGCTCCGGCCCAGGTCGCGACGTTCTCGGCGAACCAGATGAACACGGCGACGAGTCCCATGGCGACGAGCACCGGCATACGCATCGTCGCTCGGTGGATCCGGACGTGCATGGTCGTGCGGGCGAAGAGCAGGACGACGAGTGCGAGCAGGACCCAGCGGGCGTCGGGCAGGAAGTGGTGCCCGAAGAAGTTCAGGTACACGCCGGCAGCGACGACGGCGAGCAGCCACTGCCGCGGGTACCGGTCGAACCGCAGGTCGAACAGGCGGTACACGCGGACCATGTACGACCCGACCGCGCCGTACATGAACCCGGAGAACAGCGGAACCCCGGCGATCACGAACAGCCCGCCGGGTTCGTACGACCACGAGCCCATGTGCGTCTTGAAGACCTCCATGGCGGTGCCGACGACGTGGAAGAGCAGGACGACCCGGAGTTCCCGCACGGTCTCGAGCCCGAACACGAGCATGCCGAGCTGCAGCAGCACCGCCACGACGGTCAGCGCGTCGTTCCGGAACGCCGCCGGCACGGTCAGCGAGGCCACGGCCATCGAACCGAGCAGCAGCGCCCCGAACGCGCACGCCCACGCCTGCTTCGCGCCGAACACCAGGAACTCGGTGACGAACAACCGGACGGGCCGGTGCGGCTGGTGCCCGGCGTCGAGCAGTCGGCGGGCGGCACGGTCGATCCTGGCCTCGACGGCGGTGGAGAGCGAACGGACGGTCATGCAGCGATGGTCAGCGCCGATGCTGAGATGCACGGACTCCGGCCGGGCGCGTGTGTCCCGCGACACAGGGCGGCCCGCCGTCACCCTGGCCCAGTAGGGTCGCGCCATGACCCTCGTGATCGCCCACCGCGGTGCGTCCGGCTACCGCCCCGAGCACTCGCGGAGCGCGTACGAACTCGCCATCGAGCTCGGTGCCGACGCGATCGAGCCGGACCTGGTGCCCACGAAGGACGGCGTGCTCGTGCTCCGCCACGAGAACGAGGTGTCCGGCACCACCGACGTCGCGGACCACCCGGAGTTCCGGCACCTGCGCACGACGAAGACCGTCGACGGCCAGAGCCTGACCGGCTGGTTCACCGAGGACTTCACCTGGGCCGAGCTGCAGACGCTCCGCGCCCGGGAACGTCTTCCCGCGCTGCGGCCCGGGTCGGCCGAGCACGACGGCGAGGAGCCGATCCTGCGCCTCGAGGACCTGCTCGCGATCCTCGACGCCGCGCCTCGTCCGGTCGGGCTGGTCGCCGAGGTCAAGCACGCGGCGTTCTTCGACCGCGCGGGCTTCCCGATGGGCGAACTCGTCGACCGCACGCTCGGTGACGCCGGGTGGCGCCGTGACGAGCGGCTCACGGTCGAGAGCTTCGAGAAGGGCGTGCTCCGCGACCTGCGCGAGCGGCACACGGGTGGTCGGCTGGTGTACCTCCAGGAGGCCCGTGGCAGTGCCGCCGACGAGGTCGCGTCCCACGGATCGCTCGCCCCCACCTACGCTGCGGAGCGTTCCGAGGACGCGCTCGCGTCGTTCGCGACCGAGTTCCACGGCATCAGCGTCGACCTCGGCACGCTGATGGCCGGGGTGGACAGCGTTGCGCTCGAGGACCCGACGCCGGTCCGGAGCGCGATCGTCGACCGGGCGCACGCCGTGGGCCTCGCGGTGTACACGTGGACGCTCCGGCCGGAGAACCGGTTCCTGCCCGGGCCGCTGCGCCGCGGTGGGGACGTCGCGGCCTTCGGCGACTGGGAGCGCTGGTACACCTCGGTGATCCGGACCGGCCTCGACGGGGTGTTCGCGGACCACACCGACCTGGCGGTCCTCGCCCGGTCGGCTGTCGGGGGTCCCGCTTAGACTGTCCCGAACATGACGATCGTGCTCGACCCCTTCGAATCGACGCCCGAGCCGGGCGCCGGTGCCCGTGCGTACGAAGACCCGTTCACCGCGGGTCTGAACCCCCAGCAGAAGGAAGCCGTCGAGTACCGCGGCGAGTCCCTGCTGATCGTGGCCGGTGCCGGATCCGGCAAGACGAGCGTCCTCACGCGCCGCATCGCGCTGCTGCTCGCCAACCGTGAAGCCTGGCCGTCGCAGATCCTCGCGATCACCTTCACGAACAAGGCCGCGGCCGAGATGCGTGAGCGCGTCCGGGCCCTGGTGGGTGGCGAGTCCGACGGCATGTGGATCTCGACGTTCCACTCGGCGTGCGTGCGCATCCTCCGGCGCGAGGCGGAGCGGTTCGGGTTCGCGCAGTCGTTCACGATCTACGACTCCGCCGACTCCAAGGCCCTGCTGAAGCGGATCATCAAGGACCTCGAGGCGGACACGCTCGGGCTCACGGTGGGCGCCGCGGCGTCGAAGATCTCGAAGCTCAAGAACGAGCTGCAGGACATCGACTCGTACGCCCGCAACATCAACGTGAACGACCCGCAGGAAGTCATGTTCACCGAGGTCTTCCGTCGGTACACGAACGACCTGCGCCGGGCGAACGCCTTCGACTTCGACGACCTCATCGGCCAGACCGTCTTCCTGTTCCGGGCGTTCCCCGAGGTCGCTGCGCTCTACCAGCGGCGTTTCCGCTTCATCCTGGTCGACGAGTACCAGGACACCAACCACGCGCAGTACTCCCTGATCCGCGAGCTCACGCGTCCGGTGCCGGTCGAGCAGGTCGACAAGCTCGAGGACTCCGGCCAGCACGTCGCCCGCATGCGCGAGCGCGACGGGTCGATCGCCGGAGCGTCCCTGACCGTCGTGGGCGACTCGGACCAGTCGATCTACGCGTTCCGCGGGGCCGACATCCGCAACATCGTCGAGTTCGAGCGCGACTTCCCGAACTCGAAGGTGATCCTGCTCGAGCAGAACTACCGCTCGACGCAGACCATCCTCGACGCCGCGAACGCCGTCATCGCGAACAACTTCGACCGTCAGGCGAAGAACCTGTTCACCGACGTCGGCGCGGGCGAGAAGATCGTCGGCTTCACCGGGTACACCGGCCACGACGAGGCCCAGTTCGTCGCCGACGAGATCCAGCGCCTGCGCGAGGACGGCATGGACTACCGCGACATGGCGGTGTTCTACCGGACGAACTCGCAGACCCGTGCGCTCGAGGAGATCTTCATCCGTGCCGCGATCCCGTACCGGGTGCTCGGCGGCACGAAGTTCTACGAGCGCGCCGAGATCAAGGACGCCATGGCGTACCTGATCACCGTGGCGAACCCCGCCGACCCGATGGCGCTCCGTCGTGTGCTCAACGTGCCGAAGCGCGGCATCGGCTCCGTCACCGAGACGACCCTGCAGCGCTACGCCGACGAGCACGAGACCACGATGCGCGATGCCCTGCGGCATGCGGGTGAGCTCGGCTTCGGGCCGAAGGTGCGGAACGCCATCACCGAGTTCGCGGCGCTGCTGGACTCCGTGTCCGAGAAGGCCCCGACGCAGCCGGTCGTCGACACCCTGACCCAGCTGCTCGACGGCTCCCACCTGCTCGAGAACCTGCGGAAGTCGCCCGACGCGCAGGACGCCGCCCGGGCCGACAACATCGACGAGCTCGTGGCGGTGACGCGCGAGTTCCAGAAGAACAACCCCGAGGGCACGCTGACGGACTTCCTGACCGAGGTGTCGTTGGTCGCAGCGGCGGACGAGCTCGACGACTCGTCCGGCACGGTGTCGCTCATGACGCTGCACACGGCCAAGGGGCTGGAGTACGAGGCCGTGTTCCTGACCGGGGTCGAGGAAGACCTGCTGCCGCACCGGATGTCCGCGAACGAGCCGGGTGGCCCGTCGGAGGAACGCCGGTTGTTCTACGTCGGCATCACCCGCGCGAAGAAGGTCCTGTTCTTGTCGCTGGCGATGACCCGCGCCCAGTTCGGTGACGTCAACGTCGCCATGCCGTCGCGCTTCCTGCAGGAGATCCCCGAGGGGCTCATCGAGTGGAAGCAGTCGCCGGGCATGGCGAACAGCCGTGGTGGCACGCAGCCCCGTGCGCTCAACGCGAAGCGCGAGGGCGGCATCGGCGGCGGAGGTGGCGGCTACCGCGGCGGTGGGGGCTGGGGTGGTGGCTCGTACGACCGCGCGGCCGCTGCGTCGAAGACCCGCCCGAAGACCGAGTGGGCGAACCGGGTGTCCGGCCAGGTGCGCGACAACGGCGACATGGAACTCGTCGCCGGCGACCGGATCAAGCACGTCGACTTCGGCGAGGGCACCGTGTCGGCGGTGACCGGCCAGGGCGCGAAGCGCATCGCCGAGATCGCGTTCGACTCCGCGGGCCGCAAGAAGCTGCTCATCAAGATCGCGCCGATCGAGAAGCTCTAGCCAGAGCTGGCTGAACGTCCGTACACCCCGCCGGTTCCCCGGCGGGGTGCGTTCGTCGTGGGTGTGACGGCGTCGCGCCACGCCCGAGACCTGGGAGTCCACCCCTGTTCGGGTGACACCGAAATCCAGGTGAGGTTAGCCTTACCTAACGTGACACCCATCGAACTGCTGACCACTGCCAACGCCGAGCGCTACCGGTCGACCGTCGGGTCGACGGTGGACCAGCTCGCCGACCGACTCGCCACCGTCGACCGCCCGACGACCGCGACCGCCCCGGAAGCGCTCCACGACCGGGTGCGCGCGGTCGACCTGGACGCCGCTCCCGTCGGGACGGAACGGGCGCTCGCCGAACTCGACGACCTGTTCGTCCGCGAGGCCGTGTGGTTCCACGACCCCGGCTACCTCGCGCACCTGAACTGCCCGGTCGCACTGCCCGCGGTCGCCGCCGAGTCCGTCCTCGCCGCGGTGAACCCGTCGGTCGACACCTGGGACCAGTCCCGCATCGGCACGGACATCGAACGCCACGTCGTCGACTGGCTGGCCCGTCGTGCCGGGTTCACTGCCGGCGACGGGGTGTTCACCTCGGGCGGTTCGCAGTCCAACCTGCAGGCGCTGCTGCTGGCGCGCGAAGCGGTCGGCGTTGCCGGAACCGTGTTCACGACGGCGGAGACCCACTTCAGCATCGCGAAGTCGGCACGACTCCTCGGTCTCGAGGCCGTGGTCGACGTCGCCACCGACCACGCCGGTCGGATGCGGCCGGCAGCCCTCGCGGAGGCGATCGCCGCGACCCGGGCAGCGGGCCGTACCCCGATCGCGGTCGTCGCGACCGCCGGCACCACCGACCGCGGGGTCATCGACCCGATCGAGCCGATCGTCGACGTGTGTGATCTCGAGGACGTCTGGCTGCACGTCGACGCCGCGTACGGCTGCGGACTGCTCGTCTCCCCGACGCGTCGGCACCTGCTCGCCGGCATCGAGCGGGCGCGTAGCGTGACGACCGATCTGCACAAGTCCTTCTTCCAGCCGGTGTCCTCGAGCGCACTGCTCGTCCGTGACCCGGCCGACCTGCGCCGGACGGCCTGGTACGCCGACTACCTCAACCCCGAGGACGCCGCCGAGCCGAACCAGGTCGACAAGTCGCTGCAGACTACCCGCCGCTTCGACGCTCTGAAGCTCTGGGCGACGCTGCGCGCGACCGGGGCCGACGCGATCGGCACCGCGTTCGACGCCGTCATCGACCTCGCCGCCGCGACCCACCGGATCGTCGAGGAGCACCCCGACCTGGTGCTCGTCGCGCCGACGCAGCTCAGCACCGTGCTCTTCCGCTGGCAGCCGGCCGGGGTGACCGACGAGCAGGCCGACGCGCTCGTCGCCCCGATCCGTGCGGCGCTGCTCGCCGAGGGCCGGGTCCTCATCGCGAAGACCGTGATCGACGGCCGACCCTGCAACAAGCTGACGCTGCTCAACCCCGAGACCACCCCGGCGCAGATGCGCGCCTCGCTCGACCACGTCGCCGCGACGGCGGAGCGCGTCCGAGCCGTCACCACCACCACGGAAGGAGCGATCCGATGAGCCACGATGAGCAGCCCGTCCACGACCTGATCGGCATCGGCATCGGCCCGTTCAACCTCGGCCTCGCCTGCCTCACCGACCCGCTCGACGACCTCGACGCGGTGTTCCTCGACGCCGCCGACGGCTTCGCCTGGCACCACGGCATGATGCTCGACGACGCCACGATCCAGGTGCCCTTCATGGCGGACCTGGTGACGATGGCCGACCCGACCTCGCCGTTCTCGTTCCTCGCGTGGCTCAAGGAGACCGGCCGCCTGTACCCGTTCTACATCCGCGAGGACTTCCACCCCCTGCGCAGCGAGTACGACGCCTACTGCCGGTGGGCCGCCGACCGGCTCGACACGCTCCGGTGGGGCCGGTCCGTCACGGCGGTCGAGCACGACCCGGCGACGGACGTGTTCACGGTGCACGCCGAGACCGATCAGGGTCCCGAGACGTACCGCGCACGCCACGTCGTGGTCGGCATCGGGACGGAGCCGTCGGTCCCCGCCCCGCTGCGGGGGATCGCCGGACCGGTGATCCACTCCGCCGAGTTCCTGCCGAACCGCGACGCGCTCCGCGGTGCCGCCTCGATCGCGCTGGTCGGCAGCGGGCAGTCCGCTGCCGAGGTCTACCGCGAGCTGCTCGAGGACCTGCGCCAGGACGGCTACCGACTCGACTGGATCACCCGGTCGCCGCGGTTCTTCCCGATGGAGGACACGAAGCTCACACTCGAGATGACGAGTCCGGAGTACACGGACCACTTCCACGGCCTGCCCGAGGATGCTCGCGACCGCCTCGGACGCGAGCAGCGCGGGCTCTACAAGGGCATCAGTGCGGACCTGGTCGACGAGCTCTACGACCAGCTGTACCGCGTCAGCGCTCGAGGCCCGATCCCGACGACCCTGCGCACCGAGACCAGTGTCGTCGACGCCGAGTGGCTCGCCGACCGCGGGACGTACCGGCTGACGCTCCGCCACGAGCAGCTCGGCGAGACGTACGAGCACGAGGTCGAGCGGCTCGTCCTGGCGACCGGCTACACGCCGCGCACGCCGCGGTTCCTCGACCCCGTCGAGCACCTCGTCGCCCGTGACTCCCGTGGTCGCCTGGCCGTCGCGCGCGATCACCACGTCGACACCCTCGGCGGACGCATCTGGGTGCAGAACGCCGAGGAGCACACGCACGGCCTGACCGCGCCCGACCTCGGCATGGGTGCGTGGCGGAACGCGTCGATCATCCGGTCCGTCACGGGGCGCCCCGTGTACGGCCTGGAGGCCCGGATCGCCTTCCAGGAGTTCGGCCTGCCCGCCACGGACCAGTCCACCGCCGCTCCCGCCGGTGCGCACCGCGCGCCGGCCCGGCAGGCGACCGAGCGCACGGAGGTGCCCGCATGAGCGCGCACCTGACGGGTGCCGACGTGACGGGTAGTGGACTGACCAGTGCGCCCGAGGCGACGGTGTCTGCCGGAGCTGCTCCGGGCCTCCTGGCCGTCGAACCCGTGGTCCCGGAACGCGACGCCGTCGTCGTCCAGTCGTGGCTCGCCCATCCGGCGTCGTCGTGGTGGGAGATGGGCGACCTCGACGTGGACGGCGTCCGGGACTACCTGACCGGCGTGCAGGCGGACCCGGCGCAGGCTGCGTGGCTCGGCCGACGCGACGGTGAGCCGTGCTTCCTGGTCGAGACCTACGACCCCGCCGCCGTCCTGCTCACCGACGTGTGGGCGGCCGAACCCGGCGACGTCGGGATGCACCTGCTCGTCGCGCCGGCGCCCGCTGACCGTCGTGTGCACGGACTGACGAGCGCCGTGATGTGCGCCGTCGTCGAGCACTGCCGCGACGTCCTCGGCGCGCGGCGGGTCGTCGTCGAGCCGGACGTGCGGAACACCGCGGTGCAGGCGAAGAACGCCGAGGTGGGCTTCCGCGCGCTGCGCCAGGTCGACGTCGACGGCAAGCGGGCACTGCTGTCGGTGCTCGACACCGACCGGATCGGCGTGCCCGACGACGACGGGCCGGCCGCGCACCTGCGACCCGAGCACCTGGAACCCGCTGAACGCCACCTGGTGGCGAAGGCCATCGCCGAGTTCACCCACGAGCGGCTGATCGCACCCGTGCCGGACGGGGAGGGGTGGCGGCTCGACGCGGGGGACTCGACCTACCGGTTCCGGGCACGGCAGCACGTGCTCGAACACTGGTCGATCGACGAAGCCTCGCTGACGCGCACTCGCGCTGGGATGCCGGCGTCGCTCAGCGCGCAGGACTTCGTGCTCGAACTGCACGAGGTGCTCGGGATCCCGGACGAGCTGCTCGGGACGTACCTGGAGGAGATCGCGTCGACGCTGGCGAGCGCCGCTGCGAAGCACCGGAGGGGTGGGCCGTCCGCCGCGCAGCTCGCGCGTGGGCGGGCGGGCGGTTCCGTCGAGGCTGCCGTCGCCTCGTTCCAGGACGTCGAGGCAGCGATGACCGAGGGTCACCCGGCGTTCGTCGCCGCGAACGGGCGGATCGGGTTCGGACTCGACGAGTACCGGGCCTTCGCACCCGAGGTCGGCGGCCGTTTCCGGTACCGGTGGCTCGCCGCCCGACGGGAGCACACGCACCTGGCGCTCGCCGCGGACCGGACCGAGCGCGACCACTGGTCGGCCGAGCTCGACCCGCAGACCATCGCCGGGTTCCGGGCCGTGCTCGTGTCCCGCGGCCTCGACCCCGACGACTACGTGTGGATCCCGGTGCACCCCTGGCAGTGGCAGCACCGGATCGCCGTGACGTTCGCACCCGACCTGGGCCGGCAGGACCTCGTCGACCTCGGCGAGGGGCCGGACGAGTACCAGCCCCAGCAGTCGATCCGCACCGCGTTCGACCGCTCGGACCCGACGCGCTCGTACGTCAAGACGGCGCTCGCAGTGCAGAACATGGGGTTCCTGCGGGGGATGTCACCCGCGTACATGCGGAACACTCCGGCGGTGAACGACTGGGTCGAGTCGATCGTCACCGCCGACCCGACGCTGACTGCCGCCGGCTTCTCGGTGCTCCGGGAGCACGCCGCCATCGGCTACACCGGCGACGCGTACCACCGGGTCGACGTGTCGTCGCCGCAGCGCAAGATGCTCGCGGCCCTGTGGCGGGAGAGCCCGCTGCCGCGGGTGACGGACGGCGAGCGACTGCTGACGATGGCGGCGTTGCTGCACCGGGACGCCTCGGGCGACGCCGTCGTCTCGGCGCTGATCGAGGCATCGGGGCTGCCTGCCGACGAGTGGGTGCGGCGCTGGCTCGACGCCTACCTCTTGCCCGTCGTGCACTGCCTGACCGTGCACGACCTGGTGTTCATGCCGCACGGCGAGAACCTCGTGCTCGTCGTCCGCGACGGCGCCGTTGTCCGTGCCGTCATGAAGGACATCGGGGAAGAGGCCGCGGTGCTCGGGCACCACGACGATCGTCCCGTACCCGCCGACATCGACCGGATCGTGCACCCGGTGTCCGACGACGAAGCCGCGCTCGCCGTGTTCACCGACGTGTTCGACGGGGTGCTGCGGTTCGTCGCGGCGATCCTCGACGACGACGGAGCGCTGCCGGAAGGCCGGTTCTGGGAGGTCGTGGGGGAGTGCATCGACGCGCACGCCGCCGCGCACCCGGACCGCCGACGGCAGTTGGACCTCCGTGTGCCGACGTTCGAGCACTCCTGCCTGAACCGGCTACAGCTGCGGAACACCCTGTCGATGGTCGACCTGGCGGACCAGTCGTCGTCGCTCATCCGGGCGGGGGCGATGGCGAACCCGATCGGGCGGTAGGGGCTGCGCGGCGGACGGCGGACCTACTCGGTGCGAGGTTGACCACTCCGTGCAGCGCAAGAAGCGCGCACGGAGTGGTCAACCTCGCACCAGCCGGAGCGGCGCCGGTGCGGGGTGCGGGAGACTGGACGGGTGCAGACGGGCGGGGGCGGCGCGACGGGTGAGGTCACGGTCGACCTCGGGGACGTCCTCGACGCGGATCAGACCTGGCGCCGTGCATTCCGGCTAGTCAGGTGCATCCGAGGCGCCGGACTGTTGCTCGGCGGGGCGGTCCTCGTCGGGGGAGTCGTCGTCGCGGACCGGCCGAGAGACCGCGGTACCGCAGTGGTCCTGGTCGGCACGGTGCTGGTTGCCGCGGGGCTCATCGCCCTCGGGTACCTGGTCACGCGACGCCGGCTCCGGCTGGCCCGGGCTGCGCGGACGACGGCCGTCGATGCCGGTGTCGCTCGTGTCCTCACGCAGGCGCGGGCTGCTGGCGTCCCCGACCTCGACCCTGCCAGCGTTCGACGTGTGTTGGTCGAGACCGACAACGGACCGGGGCCCTGGTACGACCCGAAGCTCGGTCCGCACACATGGCCGGTGTGGCGCGTGCGGACCACCGACCCCACGGCGACGGTGTTCGTGGTGGCCAGGAAGTCCGACGACGCCCGGTCGCTGACGATCACCGTCGAGTCCGCGAAGCCGTCGTGGTGGCAGCGGGACTGACCGGGAGCGGACTCGACTACGGCTGCAGGCGGGTGGCCGACCAGGCGCCGTCGGCGAGCACGTACTGCAAGCGGCGGTGCATCCGGTCGCGGCTGCCGTGCCAGAACTCCACCACGTCGGGCTCGAGCCGCCACGCGACCCACCCGGCCGGCCGTGGGACGGCGTCGTCGGACTCGTCGAGCAGCACGTTGGCGTCGTCGATCAAGTCCTGCAGCGTCCGCGGTTCGAGCACGGCGGACTGGTCCGCGATGGCCGTGGCGGCGCGGGACTTCGGCGACCGGTCGGCGAACAGCGCGTCGGATTCGTCGTCGGACAGCTGCACCGCCCGGCCCTCGAACCGGAGCTGCTGCATGGTCTCGCGCCAGTAGACCTGGAGTGCCGCGTGCGGGTTGTCGGCGAGCTGACGACCCTTCGGGCTCAGCGTCGAGGTGCCGAACACGAGCCCGCGGTCGTCGAGTCGCTTCACGTCGACCGTGCGGGCGGACACTCGGCCGTCCACACCTGCCGTGGCGAGGGTCATCGACTTCGGCTCGGAGACGTCGCGTTCGTCCGCGGCATCCAGCCACTGCTGCGCGAGGTCGAGCGGCGACGCCGGGGGTGCGTCGAACTCGGGCAGGTGCAGGGAGTCGTCACCGGACAAGGAAGAGGACATGGGTCCACCCAACCGTGCTCAGTTCTGCCACGTCCAGGCTGCCGGGGGACGCCCGCCCCGGGGTCCCGCACTCGCTGGGAGCTCGACCCGGGCAAGCGCGGTGTTCGTACGGAGCGTCCGGTTGAGGTTGCCCGGATCCGGTGTGGTCCCCGTCAGGGCGATCCGCAGCCGAGCGGCGTCCGCCGTGGTGAACGGATCGCCGAGCAGCGCTCGTGTGAACGGCAGGTCTGACCAGAGGAGGACCCTTGCGCGCTCGAGCGCCGAGTCGACGATCCGGTCGTGGTCGAACGGCAGTCCGAGCGGCAGCGCGCCGACGTCGTGCCACGTTGCGTCGGCGTGCGCTGCCGGGTCGATGACCGCGAGGAACGCGATGCTGATCGCGGAGCTCCGTGGATCGCGGTCGGGTCCGTCGAACGCGCCGACCTGCGCGAGGTGGCGCACCGCTGCCGGGCCGACGCCGGTCTTGGTCCGCAGGGCGCGCCGCGCACCGTCGGCGAGGATCTCGGTGCCGTCGAGGAGCACGCCGGGGAGCGCTTCCTGTCCGGCGTACGGTGCGTACGCCCGACGCGCGGTGGCGACCCGTAGACCGTCCGTCGTCACGAAGGACACCGGGACGACGTCGATCGCGATGAGCGGTTGGTCGCGGATCGCCGCTGCGGCGTCGGTCACGCGGTGGCCCCCCGGCGGGTGGCACGAGCCGAACGCTCGTCGCGGAGCGTCTGGCGGACGTCGGCGAAGGACTGGAGGCGCGTGAAGCGGCCGTCGACCCACACCGGCTGGAGCAGGCTGGTCGCTTCGTCGTCGGCCGTGGCCTGGTCCGTCTGCCGGATCTCGCCGGTCTCGTCGCGGTGCAGGGCGATGCGGCCCTTCGCGCTCTTCTTGCCGCTGCCGGTCTTCGGGTCCTTCTGGATGTCGACGGGCTCGCCGTCGACGAGTGCCCACGTGGCCTTGACCGCGCTGCCGAGGTTGTCGCGGGTCATGTACTGGTACGTGTACGACCCGATGCCGAGCACGATGTTGTCGCTCGAGTACCCCTTGGCGGCCAGGCGCTCGTAGATGCGACGGGCACGGTCGAGCGTGATGCTGTCGCCGTAGATGACGCCGATGTGCTGGTCGAGGACCTTGAAGCCCTGCTCGTTCACGGTGTGCCCGAAGATCTCGTCGAGCAGTTCGACGACGCCCTTCTGCTCGTGGCTGCGGTCGGCGGCGAACAGTTCCGCCTCGTCGACACCGTGCACGGTGCCGGTGACGATGTCGACCGGGTCGCCCGAGTCGGGTCGGATGACGAGCTTGCCGTCACGACCGGTGATGCGGTCCTTGAGCTGCGGCAGGGTCTCGGTGATGACCTTGAACAGGTCGAAGCCGTCGCTGACCGCCGACACGATGCCCGTCGGGTACACGTCGAGGATCTGCTCGAAGGTCGCCAGCTCGCCGTCGGCGCCGCGGACGCACATCACGCTGTGCTCGGTGGCGGGCACGCTCGCGGCCACCCAACCGTTGTCGCCCGGGTAGTAGCGGTCGATGAAGTCGAGCGACGGCATCGAGTCGGTGCCGAGGAACGACAGGAGGTGGCCCGCGCCGCCCGCTGCGGCCGACTCGATGCTCGACTGCCCACGGAACGAGAAGTCGTGCGCGGCGAAGTCGATGCCGGCCGGGACCGCGCCGGTGCGGGCGGCCCAGTCCTCCATCAGGTCGCGGTACTCGAGCGCCTTCGTGGCGACCGTCGACGGGTGCCAGATCGACGCCGACAGGGCGGTCTCGATGTAGTTGGGCAGCCAGTAGAACTCGTCGATCGTGTTCTCGACGGTCAGGGTCGCGACGCCGATCGGTGCGAGGGTGCCCTCGGGCAGCGCACGGATCTCGAGGGGCAGGGAGCCGAGGCGGTGCAGGGCCCGGACGTGGTCGGTGCCGATGTGGTTCGGGCCGAAGTAGCTCTGCAGCGCTTCGTCGAAGAGCCGGACGACCTCGTCTTCGTCCGCCGCGAAGAACGGTGCCCAGGCCTCGACGAGCGAGCGCTGGATGAACGCCTGCAGCCCGAAGACCACGGCGTGCGTCGACTCGGGCATGTGCGCGTTCGACCGGTTCGTCCAGTTGATCAGGATGCGGGTGGTGCCGGCCGGGTAGACCTGCCGGTGCGAGTGCTTGTAACCGTCGACGGCCAGCAGCGGCGCGATCGGGCTCGCCGTGGTGATGCGCGGCTCGATCCCGGTGCTCGTGCTGGTCGTGGTGCTCGTGGTCTGCGTCATCGGATCTGCTCCGTCAGGTAGGGGGTGAGTGCGATCGTGCGCAGGCCGTCGATGGCGTTCTGCGCCGGGTACGAGTCGGTGGTGACGATCTCGCCGAAGTGGTCGGCGAGCTGTGCTGCCCGGCCGGAGAAGACGCCGTGCGAGACCCAGAGGCCGAGGCGTTCCTTGGGCAGGCCCGTCGAGCCCGCGAGCCCCATGAACGTGCCGCCGCCGTCGCAGATGTCGTCGACCACCAGGAATCGGCCGGTGTCGGGCAGGGGTTCGCAGGTGAAGCCGTCGAGCTTGCCGGTGTCGGGGTTGCGGTGCTTCTCGGCCCGGTAGAGCGGCAGCCCGCACGCCTCGGCGACCGCGGTTGCACGGGGGACCGCGCCCTTGTCCGGAGCGATGATGCCGGTGTACGGGGCGCCGCTGTCGTGCTCGGGTGCGCCGACCACGGCGTCACGGACGACCTGCTCGCTCGTGACGACGGTCAGGTTGTCGACCAGGCCGACGATGACCGGCGAGTGCGGGTCGAACGCGATGACCTGGTCGAGGTGGAAGCCGTTGAGGACGTCCGCGTAGACCTTCGCGCCGAACGGCAAGCCGCGGTCCTGCCGGGCTCCGGGCAGGTAGGGGACGAGCGCGACGGACCTCGATCCGCGCTGCCGCACGGCGTCCGCCCACATGCCGAGCATGATCAGGTCGTCGCCGCTCGTGCCGCGCAGGGTCGCGATCTCGGTGAGTCTCCCCGGCTCGGCGGTGTCGTTCGCGACCTTGACGTGGGCTTCACCGGCGGGGAACCGCATGGTGGAGAACGTCGCTGTCGTCTGGTTGCCCTGGGCGTCCCAGGTGCTGAGTTCGACTGCCATGGCTCGACCGTACCACGGTATTTGTCAGGAGGACAAGAACGCAGTCTCGATCGCTGCCTGCGCTCCAGCCCGCCACGGCCGCGGCAGCCCTGAGGGACGTTCCACCACGAAGATCGCCGGGTGCGGGCGGTCGCCGAGGGCGTGTCTGATCGCCGCAGCCGTCGCCCGGGGGTCTCGGGCCAGCACCACGGGGAGCGACCACCGACCCGAACGGAGCACGAGCGACCGCCCGGGCGAGACGGTGTCGGCGGTGATCGCGGCCCAGAGGCCGGCGGCCGTCCCGAGCGGCGTCGGCGTCACGGACCGGAGCGTGGCGAGCACCGGCGGCCGAGGAGGTGGGAGGAACTCCGTACCGGCGCGGGACGGGCCCGCCGGGTCGATGACGAACCGTACCGAGCCCGTGGCCTCGCGCTGGCGGAGTGTGTCGCTGGAGATGCACTGCGTCCCAGCACCGAAGTCGGTCGGACGGTCGGTCGGATCGCTGCAGGCCCACTGCACCGCGGCACCGCGGTCGGCCTGCTCCCGTTCCGGTCGGCCACGCGAGTCGACGACCACGTGCAGTTCTACCGGGACGCCGACCCGCTGGACCACGACCGCCGGGTGTCCACGGTGCATCGGGCTCAGTGCCGTTCGACGTGCGCGAGCGACGGCTGCTGACGCACCCACGTGGCGTGCTCGACGGGGAGCTCGTCGATCCAGGCGGTGAGGACCGGCACCGGCACGTCGTGCGCGCGTGCGACCTCGAACACGATCTCGGAGAAGGCGAACGCGGCGTCACGGTCCGCCGTCGCCACCACGACCATGAGGTCCTCGGGCACGATGTCGACACCGTGGCGGAACAGCCACACCCGGACCACGCCCGGTGTGAGCGGAGCTCGTTCGGCGAGTGCGTCGGAGAACCCCTGGGACGCGGACGGTGCCGGGCGGAGCGTGACCTCGGCGCCGTCGGGGAACGGACCACCCGCGGCGATGACCGTCTGCTTCTCGTCTGGCTGCACGACCTGCGGGTAGGGCTGGTCGATGTCGAGCACGAGACCCCAGTCAGTGGGCAGGCCGGCGACCAGACGTGACATCGGCAGTGACAGCGGCGTCGCGGCGACCCCGGCCGGGATGCGGGCGACGGCCGCTGCGGGATCGGTGAAGGCCAGCGCGAGGGGGATGCCCTCGGGGCTGACGACGCCGAGTGGGATTCCCTGCTCGTCGTGTCGGAGCGCGACGACCTCGGCAGCTGCGAACGCGAACCGCGAGCGCACCATCAGGGCGCGTCGCTGTGCGGAGGTGAGGTTCGTGGTGGTGCTCATCAGGAGAAGATCCTCGCGAACAGGCTCGGTCGTGCCGCCGACGGGGGTGTGAACACGAGCGCGAACGTCGGGTGCAGCGGGTCGCCGGGGTGGGGGATGTCGCGGATGATCGCGTACCCGTCGGAGAGTACCTCTGACTGGACGCCGTGCGGGAACACGAAACGGGCGAGCAGTTCGGTCCAGTCGTCGGCTCCGCGGATCTCGGTGCCCCACGTCGGGCGGACGACACCGGACAGCGTCGCGTACGCGCCGAGGTCGGGACGCACGTCGAGCCCCAGTTCCGCGATCGTGCGGACGACAGGCGCGAGTCTGCCCCAACCCTGTTCGTACGGGCCGGTCGACGGCACGGTGTACGTTCCGCGGGCATCGGCCGGCAGGGGTTCCACGGTCTTCTCGATGCGGGACACCGTCGTCGGCACCACCCCGGGTTCGTGGCGGTCGATCGCTGCTCGGTCCGGGCTCAACGTCGTGCGGAAGCGGCGCGGTTCGTACTCGTTCCGCCAGCCGTCCTCGATGTTCGCGTCGGTCCGGCCGTCGACGGCGAACGATGCGACGTGGAACGAGTCCGGCAGGGCCACCGACTCGAGGACCGCGGGTGCGGAAGTCGTGTGGACGAGCGCCGCGCGCGGGACGACGACCTGTCGCCCGCGTTCGAACAGCGTGCCATCGAGGTCCTCGACCTCGTGGCCATCGTCCGACAGGGCGTTGAGCAGTCGCAGGCTCGCGCCGTACTCCGGCCACAGTGGGTCGACGGTGTCGGTGATGGTCCACCGGCCGTCCGCGGCGCGCTCGGGCAGGGCGTTCCAGGACGGTGAACGGTCCAGGAGCTCGTGACCCGCCCGGGTGACGCCGCTGCGGGTCACCGCAGTCGGTCCTGGACGGACTGCGTCGCCTCGCTGATGTCCCACGGCGCCGTGACGATGCCCGCCGCGACGGCCGGCCCGCGCGAGCCGAGGTCGTGCAGCGCGTTCGCGTACTGGTTCGTCGTGAGGACCCCCGGCTGTGGGCTCCGCGTGGCCGGGTCCATCAGCACCTGGTTCATCCCGTCGGGGACGACGTTCCCCGCCTGGTCGACCGGGCTGAGCACGCCGGTGTTCACCAGGTCGCTCGTCGACTTGTCCGTGAAGAGCTGGTGCTGCCCGCCACCGCCGAACTGGGTGTTCGCCTGCGCGGTGCCCTCGGCGTGCGGCAGCGGTTGGTTCACCAGGTAGCTGTCGCCGGTGTTGCGGTAGTCGGGGTGCGTGGACGCTCCTGCCGGGACGCCGTCGTGACCGGCGTGGGACTGGACGCCCACCTGCACGGACTCGCTGTAGTTCGAGGCGCTGCCGCCGGCGTGCATGGTGCCGTCGGGGACGTAGAAGTTGCCGTGGCCAGGACCGCTGATCTGGAGCGTCTGCCCGACGAGCGAGTCGGCGTCGCCGTTCGCCCAGCGGTCGACACCGAGGTAGCCGCTCTGGAAGCCGCCCTTGCCACCCTGCCAGTGCCGCGCGAGCTCGGCGAGGGAGGACCCGCCGTTGTCCCAGTACGCCTGCGTGGCCTTGTTCGCGATCTCCGGCATCGACCGGACCGAGGCGATGAAGCCGTCGCCCGGACGTCGGAGTGCACCGACCGCCGCGGAACCGCCGTGCACGGCGAGAGCGCGGAGCGACTCGACCGAGCGCAGTGCGGCACCGTGGCGAAGGTTGTTGACCAGGTGCAGACCCGGCGCGAACAGCTGTCGACTCTCCGAGGCGACGTGTCGACCCGCCGAGCTGAACTTGGCAGCGAGTGAGGCGCCCTTCGCGAACTCCTCGCCGATCTTCGCCGCAGTGGTGATCCCCTTCATCCCCGGGATGCAGTCGAGCAACGCGAAGGCGAGGTCCCACCCGTCAGCGGTGCCCTTCGACATCTTGTACAGGGTGTCGGCGAGTACGAGCAGGGCTGCGCCGAGCACGATCCAGGCGAGTGGCCCGCCGATGATCATGACGATGATCCCGCCCACCGCGACGACGACCTTTGCCACCGACACGATGGTCTCCCACGCTTCGGACCCGAAGATCTTGTCCCACGTGGACTGCTTTCCCAGCCCCGCGTCGGCCGCTTCACCGATCTTCGTCGCGGTCCGCTGCTCCGCGTCCTGCCAGTCACCCTTCGCATCCGCCACGAGCCGCTTCGCTGCGTCGATCCG
>NZ_SLUR01000014.1:0-62133 GCF_004340725.1 Curtobacterium sp. PhB128 | reverse complement strand
GGTGTCGCGCTCGGCGCGGCTGCTGTGTGCGCGCCGAACACACCCTGGTGCAGGGTGGAGAACCAGCAATGTGCGGCTGGTGAGCGCTCCGGGTGGTTCCCGGTCTGTGCAGGTGATTCGGCGCCCTGCCCGAAGTCGATTGGAATGAGTTCGGACGAGTTTCGCCGACCGCTGTCTGTCCTACGCTCGGTCCATGCAGGGGATCACGCTCCGACCGACGACCGAGGCTGACTGGGAAGCCGTCCGAGCGCTCCGCCTGGAGATGATCCAGGACACCCCGATGGCCTACGCGGAGCACCTGGCGGACGCCGAGCAGCACGACGAGACCGAATGGCGTGCGCGAGGTCGCCGCGGTCAAGACGTCGGGGGGACCTCGCTCGTGGCGATCGACGCCGACGGCCGCTGGGTCGGTGCGATGGGGTCGTTCATACCCGACGCCGCGACCGGACCGTTACTGGTCGGGGTGTACGTCGCACCGTCGCACCGCGGGCGTGCGGCCGGCGTGACCGATGCACTGCTCGACGCGATCGAGGCGTGGGCAGCCGGCCACGGTGCCACGCTCCGTCTCCACGTGCACGAGCGCAACCTCCGGGCGCAGGCCTTCTACGCGCGACGCGGGTACGAGCTGACCGGGGCGACCGAGCCGTACGTCCTCGCGCTCGACGAGCGGGAGCTCGAGATGATCCGTCGACTCGACGGGGTCTCCGCATGACCGGCGGTGGGGTGCGGTGGCTGCTGCTCGACGTCGGTGGCGTGCTGGAGATGGTCGACGACGCGGCATGGCCCGGGCAGTTCCGCACGCGGTGGGCGGCTGCGTTCGGTCTGACGGACGAGGAGTTCTCCGCGCGGTTGTCGGACGCCGACCTGCCCGATGCCGCGCGACGGACCGGGGTCGACGACGAGTACTGGGGAAAGATCGGCGCCGCACTCGGCGCCTCGGCCGAGGTGCTCGCGTCGATGCGAGCCGACTTCTGGGACGCGTACTGCGGTTCCTTGAACGAGCCGCTCTTCGACTTCGTCGCTGGTCTGCGCGGGACGGTCGGGCTCGCGATCCTGTCCAATTCCGGTGACGGCGCCCGTCAGGAAGAGGAGCGACGGTTCGGGTTCGCGGCCGTGTTCGACCCGATCTGCTACAGCCACGAGATCGGGGTCACGAAGCCGGAGCCAGAGGCCTTCCGGATCACGCTCGATCGGCTCGCTGCCGCGCCCGCGGATGTCCTCTTCGTCGACGACGTACCGGAGAACATCGAGGCTGCGCGGGCGGTCGGGATCCGGGCGCACCTGCACGTCGAGACCGCAGACACGATCGCAGCAATCCGCGCGGCGATGCCGGAGGATCGGGAGCAGTGACGGAGCCGGTGCGCGGCATGGTCTTCTTCGACGTCGACGGGACGCTCGTGTCGACCGGTTCGAGCAGCAGTCATCTCGCGGAACGATTCGGGCACCAGGACGCGCTGGACGAGGCTGAGCGTCGGTACGCCGACGGCTCGCTCACGAATCGACAGGTGAGCGAGATCGATGCCGCGGGCTGGCGCGGCGCATCGACGACGACCGTGGACCGCTGGCTCGACGACCTACCGGTGCTCCCCGGTGTGGAGCTCGTGGTGGCGTGGTGCCGCACGCACCAGGTCGTCCCCGTGCTGGCGTCGCTCGCGTGGCAGCCGGTCACTCGGTCGCTCGCGCGGCGGTTCGGGTTCGTCGCGCACGGCGGACCGCGGGTCGGGGTCACGGGTGGCACCTACGACGGGGCGGTGGCGGAGCACTTCGACGATTTCGACAAGCGAGACCGTGCGCTCCGGTACGCGCTGGCCCGTGGCGTGCCGATCGAGCGGTGCTGTGCGATCGGGGACAGTCGGTCGGACATCCCACTCTTCGAGGTGGTCCCCGCGGCGCTGGCTCTCAACGCGACCGGAGCGGCCAGGGCGGCAGCATCGACCGCGATCGACACGGCGGACCTGTCGGACGTCGTGCCGTGGCTCGAGACGTGGCTGAACAGTCTGGACTGACCCGGCTCAGCGAGTGGATGCCCCGGCCTCCGTCGTGAGCTCCTCCACCCAGCCCTGCGCCGCGCGGAGCAGGTCGTCACGTGACGCGCCTTCGAACGCGCTGAGGCGCAGGAAGTGCTGCGTGATCGTGATGCCGAGGATGCCGCTCACGGTCATCAACGCCCGCAGCCGGGCGTCGTCGCCGTCGAGAGAGCGCGCCAGGTTCTCGACCCGCTCGTCGAGGTAGCCGCGCATGGTGTCCGCCGCCTCGGGCACCGTCAGCATCGACCGGACGAGCGCCGCCGTCTCGGCGGGGAGCGCGTCGAACCGGATGCCCAGGACGTCGAGGAGGTGGTCGGCCGCCGCGCGCTCGCTCCCACCGTCCGACGTGGCCGGCAGCTGCACGGCGGTCGCGAACAGCGCTGCCTTCGACCCGAAGTGCTGCATGACGAGCGACGGATCGATGCCCGCTGCTGAGGCGATGCTCCGGATCGTCGTGCCCTCGTACCCGTTCGCACCGAACTGCCGCCGAGCGGCTGCGCGGATGCGCTCGGCGGTCTGTGCGCGTTTCGCGTCGCGTGAGGTCTCGGCCATGCGTCCGACTCTACGGCGTTGAGCGAGGTGTACGGTTCACTCAACGCCGATGAGAGACCAGACGGAGGAACCCCGATGACCCTGATCGCGATCGAAGAGCACTGGAACCACCCGGCCCTGACGGACGCCGTCAACGCCCTGCCCGACGACCGCCGCGACCCGAGCACGGCGCTGGACGAACTCGGCGACAACGGCGAGCTGCTCCGTGACCTCGGTGACGCCCGGCTCGCAGCGATGGACGCGCAGGGGATCGACGTCCAGGTGCTGTCCCTTGCGCCGCCCGGAGCGCAGCCGCTCGATGCCGCGGACGCGATCCCGCTGAGTCGGCAGGCGAACGACATCGCGATCGCCGCGGTCGCGGACCACCCGGACCGGTTCCGCGCGTTCGCGACCCTGCCGATGGCCGACCCGGACGCTGCCGTCGCCGAGCTGGAGCGCACTGCCGGCTTCGGTTGCGTGGGGGCGATGGTCTACGGGCGGACGGGCGAGGTGCAGCTCGACGACCGCCGGTACGACGACCTCTTCGCCGTCGCGGCGTCGCTCGGGCAGCCGGTCTTCATCCACCCGCAGATCCCGTCGAAGCGCCTGCGCGAGGCGGCGTACGAGGGGTTCGACCCGATGGTCGAGCTCGGATTGGCGACCTTCGGGTGGGGGTGGCACCTCGAGGCGGCACGCGCGGCACTGCGCCTGATCGTCGGCGGCACCTTCGACCGGCACCCGGACCTGCAGGTCGTGCTCGGCCACTGGGGCGAGCTGCTGCTGTTCTGGCTCGACCGTGCGGACAGCCTGTCGCGGGTCGCCGGACTCGAGCGGACGGTGTCCGACACAGTCCGCTCGAACCTCCACATCACCAGCTCAGGGATGCTCAGCCCCACGCTGCTCCGGCACGCGCTGGACGTCACGACGACCGATCGGCTGCTGTTCTCCACCGACCACCCGTTCCAGCGACCCTCCGCCGCCGAGATCGACACGTTCCTGCAGCAGTTCCCCTCGGACGCGGCCCGCGACGCGTTCACGTCGGGGAACGCACGTCGGCTGTTCAGGATCGGCGACCAGAAGGATGCGGCATGATCGGTCCGTGCCCAACCCGAACGTGACCGCCGCGTACCGCGCTGCCCGTGACCAGTTGCTCTCCGCAGAGTCCGCCGATGCCGCCCGCGCCGCCTTCCGGTGGCCGGACCTCGGCGACACCTTCAACTGGGCGGACGACTGGTTCGACGTCATCGCGGCCGGGAACGACCGCATCGCGCTCTGGATCGTCGACGCGGCCGGCTCGGAACAGCGGCTCAGCTACGCGGAGATGGCCGCCCGGTCCGACCGTTTGGCCGTTCGCCTGCACGAGCACGGCGTCCGGAAGGGCGACCACGTGCTCGTCATGCTCGGCAACCAGCTCGAGCTGTGGGAGACGATGCTCGCGGTGATCAAGCTCGGAGCGGTGATCCTGCCGACGTCGACGATGCTCGACACCGCCGACCTGCAGGACCGCGTCGACCGCGGAGCCGTCGCACACGTCGTCACGAACCGCAGCGAGACCGCGAAGTACGACGACGTCCGCGGGGAATTCTCGCGCGTGGTGATCGGCGGCACGGCGGACGGGTGGACGGACTACCCGTCGGATCTCGGCGAACCAGCGCCCGCGGGGGAGTCGCGACCGGTCGTGGTCACCAAGACCGCCGATCCCTGCCTCGTCTACTTCACGTCGGGCACGACCTCGAAGCCGAAGATGGTCGTGCACACCCAGACGTCGTACCCGGTCGGACACCTCAGCACGATGCACTGGCTCGGTCTGCGGCCCGGAGACGTGCACCTGGCGATCAGCTCACCGGGCTGGGGCAAGCACGCCTGGAGCTGCTTCTTCGCGCCGTGGATCGCCGAGGCGACCGTCTTCGTCCACGATACCCCGCGGTTCGATCCGGCCGCGCTCCTCGCCCAGCTGGAGTCCGCCGAGGTGAGCACGTTCTGCGCACCGCCCACCGCCTGGCGGATGATGCTCCAGTCCGATCTCGGTGCGCGCCCTCGGGCACTGCGCGAGGTCGTGTCGGCCGGAGAACCGCTGAACCCCGAGGTCATCGACCGCGTCGAACGCGCTTGGGGTCTGACCATCCGCGACGGCTACGGGCAGACCGAGACCACCGCGATCATCGGCAATGCCCCCGGCAGCGCTGTGACCCCGGGGGCGATGGGCCGCGCGTTGCCCGGTGTGACCGTGACGCTGCTCGACCCGGTCACCGGGCAGCCCGGCGACGAGGGCGAGGTCTGCCTCGACCTCGACGAGCGACCGGTCAACCTGATGGCCGAGTACCTCGGTGACCCCGACCGGACCGCGGCATCGATGCGTGACGGCTTCTTCCACACCGGCGACATCGCGGTGCGGGACGCCGACGGGGAGCTGACCTTCATCGGTCGGACCGACGACGTGTTCAAGTCGTCCGACTACAAGGTGTCACCGTTCGAGGTCGAGAGTGCCCTGCTGCAGCACCCCGCCGTGGCAGAGAGCGCCGTCGTACCCGCGCCGGACGACGCCCGGCTCAACGTCGTCAAGGCGTACGTGACGCTCGCCGCCGGGTTCGACGCGACGGCGGAAACCGCCGAACAGGTGCTCGCGTACGCGCGGACCGCACTCCCGGCGTACGCACGCGTGCGTCGGGTCGAGTTCGCGGAGCTGCCGAAGACCATCTCGGGCAAGATCCGGCGCGTGGAGCTGCGGGAGCGCGAGGAGCGTGCGGCCGCAAGTGGCACGCCGATCGACGGTGAGTGGCGCGACGAGCAGTTCCCCGAGCTGCGCGTTGGCCGTCCAGCCAGGCCGTCGATGGAGGCCTGACTGCCGGGTTGGCCCTGACGGCCGGAGTCGCACGGGATCAGCCTTGACGCTGACACTCCGGAAGGAGTGCGTCAAAGGCTCCCGCCTCGGCTTCGCGCTTGATCCGTCCGTGGTAATCGCCGGCAGGGATGGCGCCAGTGGTGATGCTCGAGGTGCGTCCGATGGCCTCAGCGTCCGCGCACACGGCGACGATCACGCCGCCTTCGCCATCCGGTTCGGCCCCTCCGATCAAGTCGCCTTCCCGGTGGAGGATCTGCTCGGTGAGGTCGTACCATGCGTACGACCGACCCGAGGGGACCTGCTCGGTGGCCAGCGCGACGCTCTTGCCGATGAGATCGGTGGTCGCGACGTCAGGAGCGGAAGTGCACCCTGACAACCCGAGCAGTGTGGTCACGATCGCAACGGAAACGAGAGTGATGCGCATGCGTCCTCCTTTAGCTAGAAGCTCCTGATGTCGCAGGAGACGCGTGCGCTGCCAGGATTGAACGCGTACAGCCACTTCGACGTGCCCGACACGTAGTCCTTGCCAGCGCCGGTGATGTGCTTCTGGATCTTGTACTTGTAGCGAACGCCGACCGGGTACGCGACGAGTTGCTTGCCCTTGGGGACCTTCCGCTTGCTGCAGGTCACCGAGACGCTCTGGGCGGTCGAGGCGCTGATCTTCAACTGGCCAGCAGCCCAGCCGCGAGAGGCGCCCAAGTCGAGTCCGATCGTGCGGTTGGCCGTCCTTCCGCGAGTGAGTGAGCAGTCCATCGCGGCGGTTCGTGATCCACACGATGCGAGTTTCTGGGAGCCTACGTGGCTTCCAGTCGACGTCTTGCTGATGATCTTGTGGTAGCTGCCCCACGCTGCTCGAGCGTCCTGTGCGCCCGGTTTCTCCGCCGCGGTCGCCGGACCAGTGGCGCCCAGCCCTGACACTGTGAGCGCGACGCCGATCACTACCCCGAGGGCAGACTTCGTTTTCAGCCGAACAGACATTGATCTCCTGAAGTTTCAACTATCAAATACTGCGTACGAGTTTGGCGTGCTTCACCCTTGTCCCGCAACTCGAGTCGTCAGTCGACCCACGATCGCGTGGGTGTCCAGGCTCTGCACGTGGAACTGATCACCGACGTCTCCCGCGGCACCTGGCTACTCGCCCGGGCGGGTGTATTCGCCACCGTGGGCGGGACAGTCGGAACCGGCTTCGACGCCTACGCGCGCATCCTCCACCCGGTGTCGGCGGACCGAGGGGACCGTTCGATCGTGGACGAATGGGACGACCACTCCGTCCTCGAGTCCGCCCGGTGGCGGTTGTCCGACGTCGCGTCGCGAACGGGCGGCATCGCGCACCCACTCGTCCAGTGGCGGAGCCTGACCGGCCGGACCGACGAGTCCGACCTGGTGTTCGAGGACGGATGGCGCGTCCAGCCCCCCGAGGAAGGCTGGTTCGAGCCGATCCTGCTTGCTGCGCTCACCGAGCACCTGGCCGAGGCCACGTCGACGCCGGACGACCTGGTCGCGGCGGTCTGGGACGGATGGGGTGAACTGAGCGGCGGTTCGACGTTCGCCGTCGGTTGGCAGGGTCCGGGCGAGCCGACTGCGGAGGAGATCGAGTCGATGCAGCGGTACGTCGTCGAGCAGCAAGCAGTACACGACGGAGAACAGGCGGCGATCCGCGCCGCACTCGCCGTCGAGCTCTTCCCGTGGCCGCACCGCGAGTGCTTCCTCCTCTCGATGACCCTGCCGCAGCTCGCCGACCCGACGTGGCTGGACCGCGCTCGGATCGGGACGGTCGTCGACCTCGCCCACACCCCGCAGATGCTCTGGCCGGAAGACCACTCCTGGGTGCTCGCGTCGGAGATCGACTGGGACTCGACGATCGTCGCCGGGTCACTTGCCCTGGTCGACGCGGTCTTGGCCGACGACCGGTTCGAGGCGTTCGCGGTCGACGAGGACAGCGACCTGACGTGGGGCGGCGACCTCGTCAACGGTTGAACCGTGGCGGCGGTCTCGTCCGCCGGCTGTCGACTAGAGCCGCGCGGGGAACGCCGATCGCCGGCCGACCAGCGTGAGCACCGCCGCGATCGCCCCGAACACGATCATCACCACGGCCAGGGCCGGTCCGTCGAACACGGTCAACAGCGCGGCTCCGAAGATCCCGGCGACGAAAATCGCGATGTTGAACGCGACGGGCAGGAAGGCGCTGGCGACGTCGGCGTTCTCCCCGCCAGCCGTGGTGAGGGCCGCCTGCAGCTGCGTCGAGGCACCACCGAAGCTGACACCCCACAGGACGGCGGCGACCAGGACGGCGACCGGCGACGCGTGACCCACGAGCAGGACGATGCCGCTGACGACGAACAGTCCGACGCTCAGGTGCAGCAGGGGCCGGGGATGCCGGTCGAGGAGCGCGCCCGTGACCACGACGCCGAGGATCGCCGCGATGCCGTAGACGAGGAGGACGAGTCCGGCGCTGAGGTCGGTGCCGGTCACCCGCAGGTACGGGGAGATGTAGGTGTAGATCGTGTTGTGCGCGACCATCCATGCGGCGATGACGGCGAGGATGATCGCGATCCCACGGATGCGGAACACCTTGACCACGGAGAGCTTCGCAGTGCCGGTCTGGCCGGGTGCGTCCGGCACGAACGCCGCGATCAGCGCGAGGATGACGACCCCGACGAGGCTGAGGCCGATGAACGACCAGCGCCAGTCCAGGGCGGTGCCGATGAACGACCCGAGCGGCGTGCCGAGCGCGAAGCCGACGGGGGCGCCCGTGGAGACGATGGCGAGCGAGACGCCTGCGAACCGGGAGGGACTGATGCGCCGCGCGTAGGTGGCGAACATGCCCCAGATGATCCCGGACATCGCGCCGGCGACGAACCGCGTGACGAGCGCGATGGTCACGTTCGGGGCGAACGCGGTGACGGTGTTCGCGATGATCAGCACGGCGATGGCTGTCATGATCAACGGCTTGCGGCGCAGGCCCCGCGTGAGGGCGATCGCCGGCACCGTGGCGATGACCGTGCCGATCGCGTAGGCGCTGACGAACAGCCCGACCGTGCCCTCGGACGTCCCCATGCCGTCCGCGATGACCGGCAGGAGGCCCGCGGGCATGGTCTCCATGGCGACGAGCACGAACCCGATCGCCGCGAGCAGTGCGAGCGGGAACCACGGCAGCCGGTCGTCGGCAACCGGAGTGGTCGACGGAGCCGACGGGGTCGTGGTCACGAGGGGGTCCATGTCCCTGACGCTAAGGCGGCTCGAGCATCGGGAGGGAGGTTCTGCTCGACCCCGTTTCGGCAGAGCCTCACTCGCTGCGCGGAAGTGGTCTTCGCTGGGGGCATGACCGAACCCCAGACCTTCTTCATCACCGGGACCAGCCGCGGCATGGGTACCGAGTTCGCGCGCGCCGCCCTGGACGCCGGACACCACGTCGTCGCGACCGGGCGGGACCCGGAACGTGTCGTCGCAGCGGTCGGCCAGCACGACGAGCTGCTCGCCGTCGCGTTGGACGTCACGGACGAGCGCACCGTCCGGAGCGCGGTCGAGGCAGCGATCGAGCGGTTCGGCCGCATCGACGTCCTGGTGAACAACGCCGGGAGCTTCCAGGGCGGGTTCTTCGAAGAGGTCTCCCCGGAGCAGTTCCGCGCGCAGATGGAGACGAACTTCTTCGGTGCGATGAACGTCACCCGCGCGGTGCTCCCCGTCATGCGGGCGCAGGGCTCCGGTCGGGTCATCAGCATCAGCTCGACCGCCGGCATCGTCGCCGGTGCCGGTGGGAGCGCGTACGCCGCGTCGAAGTTCGCGCTCGAGGGGTGGATGGAAGCGCTGCACGACGAGGTCCTGCCGTTCGGCATCCACACCACGGTCGTCGAGCCCGGCTTCTTCCGGACCGATCTGCTCGCGGAGGGCAGCTCCACGTTCTGGGGCGACGTCCACCTCGACGACTACCGGTCCTCGTCGGACCAGACCAAGGAGTTCTTCCGCGGCATGGAGGGCAAGCAGAGCGGCGATCCGGCGAAGCTCGCCCGGACGCTCCTCGCCCTGACCGAGATGTCCGCACCACCGGTGCGCCTCGTCGCCGGTGCCGACAGCGTCGAGGGGTCGTGCGGAAGGCGCAGCTGCTCATCGAGCAGGCGCGGGCGTTCCCGGAACTGACCACGTCGCTCGACCTGGACGACCAGTCGCGCTGAGGAGGGCGACCGGGTAGCACTCGGGACACAGCGCGCGGATCCGGCTCCGGCGCGCAGCCCGCGGCAGCGAGACTGGGTCGGTGCGCTCTCGTCTCGTCATCGGACTCCTCGTCGCCCTCGCCTGCACCGTGCCGCTCACGGCGTGCTCGGCCGCGGAGGGCCTGGCCCGGAACGCACTGGGGTCGTCTGGCGGATGGAGCGGCACCGAGACGGCGGTTTGCCCGAGCGCGGAGGCGCCGGCGCCGGACGCAGCGAATGCGACACCGGACCCGACCCCGGCGCCGACGCTCGACCCCGCCGTCGCGAGCCAGGTGCGCACCGCCCTCCGACAGGTCCGTGCGCTCCCGGCCGTCGCCGAGGCGACGCAGACGACCACGAACACTCCCAGTTCCGCCCCGGACCCGACCTGCTCCACCCGGTGGGTCACGTCGAACCACTTCGCGTCGCGGTTCACGGTCACGATGGACCCCGACGCGACCCCGGCTCGGGCCGGAGCCGTCCCGACGACGATGGCCACCGAACTGGCGTGGACCGGCGTCTCCCTGACGCTGACCGTGCCGGCGGACGAGGGGCACATCGCCAGCACCGTCCACTACGACGGCACGTTCGACCAGCAGATCCCGATCTCGACGTCCACTGCGGTGGCGCAGGGACTGACGACCCTCGCCGCGACCCCGCACTTGACCGGGCTCGAGGCCTCGATCCCGTACACGATGCGCGTCGACTACGGCTCGCTCGTCATCGGCGTGGACTCGGACGACCAGGGCGCCCTCGACCGCGTCCGCGCCGTGATCGACACGACGGCCTTCGCGGACACGACCCTGCACGGTTCGTTCGGCAACGGCGCGAAACCGTGACCCGCCGCCCGCCATACTGAACCGATGACCCGCGCGCTGCTCCTCGTCGACATCCAGCTGGATTACTTCCCGGGCGGGGCCTTCCCCCTCGTCGAACCCGAGGCCGCTGCCGCCGCGGCCCGCACCGTGCTCGACTCCTTCCGCGCCGCCGGCGACCTGGTGGTGCACGTCTTCCACGTGTCCACCGACCCCGACGCCTCGTTCTTCGTGCCGGGCACGCCGGGCCTCGACTTCCACCCGTCGGTCGCGCCCGTCGATGGCGAGCCGGTCCTCGAGAAGCACGAGCCGAACAGCTTCATCGGCACCGGACTCCAGGAACTGCTGACCGACGCCGGAGTCGACGAGGTCACGATCGTCGGGATGATGAGCAGCATGTGCATCGACTCGACGACTCGAGCCGCGCACGAACTCGGCTTCACCGCGACGGTCGTCGCCGACGCGTGCGCGGCGCCGGACCTGGCCTCCGGGGGCGTCACCGTCCCGGGTGCGAGCGTCCACGCCGCCTTCATGGCGGCGCTCGACGGCAGCTTCGCGACCGTCACGACGAGCGACGCGCTGAGCCGCTGACGTCCGCAGGGCGCGTTCGGGGCACTGAGACCAGGGCGAAGCGGACGGGAGGCCCGTGGCGGCCCCGCCCCGAGCCTCCCGTCCGCCAGCCGGCTCAGTTGATGATCTCGCCGCGCTCGTCCGCGCGCAGTGCGGCCAGGCGCTCGCGCCAGCGGCGCAGCGCGTCGGGCGTGAGTCGGGGCCAGTCGGTGACCTCGCGGACGATCCGCACCGGTTCGGTGCTGCGGTAGGACCGGGTCGGGTTGCCGGGGAACTTCTTGTCGGTGACGTTGGGGTCGTCCTCGTACGGACCGGTCGGCGCGACCTCGTAGACCCGCGGTTCGGCGTCACCGGCGGCGAGCTCGGCCGCGAGCCCGGCGCCGTCGGAGACCGCCGTGAAGTAGACGTGGTTCATGACCACCTCGGGGCGGTAGTTCGACCGGAAGCCCGCGGTGAGCAGGTCGCCCGGCTCGAGGTCGGCCTTGGTGCCGTGGAAGAACGGTCCGTCGTCCTGTGCCTGCTTCACGGCGACAGGCTACGCCGAGCGGGTCCGCCCCCAGGCACCTGACATATCCCCCTTCCGACTGACGCGCCGCCGGACACCGCTGCAATAGCGTGGCCGCCGTGATCGAAGTCAGCCACCTCACCAAACAGTACGGTCCGAAGACCGCCGTGGACGACGTCTCGTTCGTCGTCCGACCCGGCAGTGTGACCGGCTTCCTGGGGCCGAACGGCGCCGGGAAGTCCACCACGATGCGCATGATCATGGGCCTCGACCGGCCCACCGCCGGGAGCGCGACGGTGAACGGCCAGCCGTACACGACGTTCCGCGACCCGCTCCGACAGGTCGGTGCGTTGCTCGAGGCGAAGGCGGTCCACTCGGGCCGCAGCGCCTACAACCACCTCCTCTCGCTCGCGGCGACCCACGGCATCCCGAAGGCCCGCGTGCACGAGGTCATCGACATGACCGGCCTCGAGTCGGTCGCGAAGAAGCGCGTCGGTGGGTTCTCGCTCGGCATGGGGCAGCGCCTGGGAATCGCTGCCGCACTGCTCGGCGACCCGAAGACCCTGATCCTCGACGAGCCCGTCAACGGCCTCGACCCCGACGGCGTGCTGTGGGTCAGGCAGCTCGCCCGACGCATGGCCGCCGACGGTCGCACCGTCTTCCTGTCCAGCCACCTGATGAGCGAGATGGCGCAGACCGCTGACCGCGTGGTCGTGCTCGGCCGCGGCAAGGTCCTGGCCGACGCCCCGATCGCCGAGTTCGTCGCCGGTGGGGGAGCCGCACCGGGCGCCGCCGGTGGTGGCAGCCGGGTCATCGTCCGGACGCCGTCGCCCGACCAGCTGTTCCAGGCCATCGGCCCGAACGCGACCGTCACCCCGCGCGAGGACGGCACCTTCCTGGTCGTCGGTCCCGACGCACCGACGGTCGGCAACATCGCCGCCCAGGCCGGCGTCGCACTGCACGAACTCACCCCGACCGGCGCGAGCCTGGAGGAGGCCTACATGGCCCTCACCCGCGACGACGTCGAGTACCGATCGGAGGGCACCCGATGAGCGCCACCACCCCGCCCGTCACCCGGACACACTCGGCTTCCGTGCCGGACTCGGTCCGCCTGTCGTTCCCGCACCTGGTCCGCAGCGAGTGGATCAAGCTCCGGAGCATCCGGTCCACGATCTGGTGCTACGCGATCCTGGCCGTCCTGACGATCGGCATGGCCGTGCTGCTCGGCGCGTACGTCGTGTCGCCGGACAACGCGCCGCAGGACGTCGCGAACGGCAGCTTCGTGAGCATCAACACCACGGGCGTCTCGCTCAGTGCGCTCGTCGTCGGTGTGCTCGGCGTGCTCATCATCACCGGCGAGTACGGCACCGGTCAGGTCCGCTCGACCTTCACCGCTGACCCCCGTCGCACGGGCGTGATCCTCGCGAAGGCGACCGTCCTCGCGCTGACGACCTTCGTCGTGAGCGTGGTGTCGACCTGGATCGGCGTGGTGCTGTCGGCGCTGCTCCTGGCCTCCGACGGCACGAGCCCGCAGATCGGCGACCCGTCGGTGTTCATGCCGATCCTCGGCTCGTCGGTGTACGTGACGCTCCTCGCGCTGCTCGCCTACGGCATCGGGCTGTTCGTCCGGTCCAGCGCCGGTGGCATCGCGATCACGCTCGGCATCCTGCTCGTGCTGCCGGTGATCCTGTCGCTCGTGTCCGGGCTGCTGAACGCCGAGTGGATCGGCGACGTGTTCAAGTTCCTGCCCGACCAGGCCGGCAGCCAGCTGTTCGCGTACCCGTACACCGGTGCGGACGCGGGACCGACGAGCGGCGTGGTCCTGAACGGCTGGGGCGGCTTCGGTGTCCTGGCGGCCGAGGTGGTGGTCGTGGGTGCACTCGCGCTGACGGTCGCACGTCGACGCGACGTCTGACCCGACGCACTTCGCACGCGTTCTGCGACGTCCCACCTGTCGATCGACGGGTGGGACGTCGTTCGTTGCGCACGCATCGACTGCTCGTGCGACGAGCGGCCCCGCGGCGTCGCTATGCTCACGGCGTGCGACACCTCCCCGCCCTGGTCCTGCCGGCGCTCGCCGTCGTGGCCCTGCTCGCCGGCTGCACCTCGGCGCCGCCCGTCGACGAGCAAGCGCTCGCCAAGTGGAAGACGCAGCAGGAGGCGAGGACCGAGACCGAGGACGCGGTCCTCGGCGTGCTGAGCGCCGACACGACCCCCGGCGACGAGGACCCCGCCCATCTCGAGCCCGGCGTCCGCGTGCAGTTCCCGGACTCCCGGACGATCGACCACCTCGAGTTCTCCTGCTACGGCAACGGGCACATGCGTGGCATCGTGCGGACGGTGCTGCCGGGCGGATCGCAGAGCATCGAACTCGATCCGATGGACTGCCGCGACAGCCCGCACCAGATCGAACTGTCATCGAGCAAGGCCGTCGACAGCGTCGCGTTCAACGACTTCGACAGCGACCGGCCGAGCGCCTGGCGACTCGTCATCTTCGGTCCAGGGCCCTCGGGGGAGTGACTACCGCAGCACCTGGTAGCGGTGCAGCGTGACCCCGTTGTGGTACTCCCGCTGCTCGAGCAGGTCCAGCAGCACCGGCGGTCGCACGCCCGTCGCCGGCGGGTCGAACAGCGGCCGACCGGCGCCGAGCACCGCGGGGTGCGTGTAGAGCAACAGCTCGTCGAGCAGCCCCGCGTCGAGCAACTGCGTCGCGAGGTTCGGGCCGCCGACCCCGATGTCACCCTCGGACTCCTCGCGCAGGACGGCGAGCTGCGCGATCGCGTCGTCGCCCCCGATGATCCGGGTGTTGTGGTCGGCGCTGGTCCGGGTGCGCGAGACCAGGACCTTCGGCTGGTCGGTCCAGACCTCGCCGTACTCGCGCATGAACGCCGGCATCGACTCGTCGGTGCGGGCGTCCGGCCAGAACGGGTCCATCATGTCGCGGACGACCCGCCCCTCGACGGACAGGGTCATCGCGGCGGCGCGGGCGTTGAACTCGCGGTGCAGCGGCTCGTCGATCCGCATCCACTCGGGCCCCTCGACGTCGCCGAGTTCGCCCTCGTCACGCTCGACGAAGCCGTCGATCGACACGTTCATCCAGTACACGAACCTCGCGGGCATCGCTGACTCCTTCGTCGCGCGGAACCGGACGGAACCGGTCCGGTCCGCTGCCCGCGAGCGTACGCTCGCGCACGCAGCCCTTCCTCGACGATGAGAGCAGGACCCCGTGCGCCGAACAGTCGCAACCATCCTCGCCGTCGCGACGCTCACGGCGGTCGCGGCCACGGGCCTCCCGGTCGGCCCCGCCGCAGCGGCAACGCCCGTGGCGGACCGGACCACCGGACACAGCGGCTCGGGACACGGCGCGGCTGCGCCGACCCACCGGAACCCGGTCGCGCTCAGCCTGCCCGACGGCGAGACGGCGGCGAGCTGCGCCGACCCGACCGCGATCCGCGGCGTCGGGCGCGACCGCAACTGGTACCTGTACTGCACGACCGACGCGTTGACGGCGACGGAGCAGAACGCCGACGGGTCGCTCGTGCAGCACGGTGTGCCGACCTACCGGTCGACCGACCTGACGCACTGGACGTACGTGAACGACGCGTTCCCGACGCGACCGGCGTGGGTGGGGTCCGCCAACGGGATCTGGGCGCCGGACGTCGTGTACCGCGCGGGCGACCGCGGTCGCGCGGGCACCTGGTACCTGTACTACGCCGCGTCCGACACGCCCTCGGCATCGGCACCGACCGGCGGGGGATCCGCGGTCGGCGTCGCGACGAGCTCGAGCCCGACCGGTCCGTGGAAGGACTCCGGCGGCCCGGTCGTGGCACCGCAGACCGCCGCGAACGGCACCGGGGCACGCTGGGCGTTCGACCCCGAGGTCATCACCGACAAGGGCACCACGTACCTGTACTTCGGCAGCTACTTCGGCGGCGTCAACGTCCGCACGCTCAGCGCCGACGGACTCCGCTCCGACCCCGCGAGCGAGCGGCAGATCGCGATCGACAACCGGTACGAGGGCGCGTACTTGATGCGCCACGACGGCTGGTGGTACTTCACCGGCTCCGCCACGAACTGCTGCAACGGCGCCCTGACCGGGTACGGCGTCTTCGTCGCCCGGTCGCGCAGCCCGCTCGGACCCTTCACCGACCAGGACGGGGTGGCGATCACGAGCACCCGGGTCGGCGGGACACCCCTCCTCGCGCAGAACGGCAACCGCTGGGTCGGCACCGGGCACAACACCGTGGTCACCGATCTCGCCGGCCAGGACTGGATCATCTACCACGCGGTCGACCGCGGCGACCCGTACTACGCGGGGCAGCCGACGTACACGAAGCGGCCGGCGCTCATCGACCCGCTCGACTGGCGGCACGGCTGGCCCGTCGTGCGGGGCGGGGCGGGACCGTCCGACACGGTGCAGCCGGGGCCGGTCGCACAGCCGGGACAGCGTGCGACCTACCGGGCGACCACCGCACCCGTCGACGTGCCCGGACGGACCATCCGCGCGCTGTCGACCTCGTTCGACGGCACCACCCTCCCCACGGCGCTCCGCTGGACCCGCGAACCCGACCGCTCGACCTGGACCGTCGGCGGCGGCGCGTTCCGCTGGCAGACGCAGGACGCCGACATCCACCCACCGGCGACGCCACTCGCCTCGGTCCTGTCCGAACCGGCGCCGCGGGGCGACTACGTGCTGCAGACAACCGTCGCGGTGGACACCCCCGCCACCGGCGACGGCGTGAACTACGTGCAGGGCGGACTGATCGTGTGGGGCGACGACGGCGACTACGTCCGGCTGACGTCGAACTCGATCTTCAACACCCGGCAGACGGAGTTCGGCAAGCAGGTGTCCGGGCAACCGGCTGGGGCGCCGAGCTACGGCAACACGGTCGTCGGACCGGTCGGGGACACCACCACGCTCCGGATCGTGCACCGGGTCGTCGACGGTGAGCACCGGTACACGGCGTCCACGAGCGTCGACGGGCGGCACTTCGTCCGGGGCGGGACGTGGACGGCGGACCTCGGGAGCGCGCCGAGGATCGGGCTCATCTCGCTCGGCGGTGCCGGGTTCACGAGCACGTTCGAGGACCTGCGGGTGAGCACGGTGGCGACGCACCGGCGGTGACGGACGCGTGGTCGCGTGCGCAACGCGGGCGCGGCTCGAGTGGGTGACCGGAGAAGCACGGGAGGCACGGTGCCAGCTGGCACCGTGCCTCCCGTCCGCTCCGCGGTCGCGTTCAGCGCACCTGCGGCTCGTCGATCGCCCAGTACCAGTCGTTGTCGGCGTTGGTGAGCGCCCACTGGACGCGGACCTGCTTCGCGCCCGCTGGCACCGTGACGGGGACCGACGCGACCTGCGCGACCTGGTCGGTCGTGTACGACGCGACCTGCCGGAACGCGCCACCGTCGAAGGAGACGAGGACGGTGGCCTGCTGCGTGCCCTCCTGGCGGTAGTGGTTGCCGAACGACACGGTCGCGCTGGTCTTGCCCGCGACCGAGTACGGCTGCGAGGTGATGCGGCTCGAGAACGTGCCCGTGTGGGTCTTGTCAGCCCACTCGTCGGAGTCGGCGACGGCGAAGACACCGCGTTCGCGCACGTTGGCCTCGCGGGTCTGGTCGCGCTGCGACTGCGTCCAGAAGTCGTCGTCGGTCAGGGTCCAGCCGGCCCACTCGGTGACGCCACCGGTGCCCATGCCGGTGTTGTCGACGCTCCAGCCGGTCGGCATGCTCTTCGTCCAGCCGAGCGTCGAAGCCGGGATCCCGGTCTCGTCGACGCGGGGCTTCAGGGCACCGACCATCGTGTCGAACGGGTCGGTCGACGCGGTCGCGAGCGGACGGCCGTCGAGGTCGGCGGGGCGGGCGACGCCGAACGTGGCGAGGACGTCGGCGGCGATGTCGACGTTCTTCGGGCGGATCGCCGGGGTCTGCTTCGTGATGCCGGGGCCGGTCTTGATGATGAACGCCGAGCGCTCGGCCGGGGTGCTGCCGCCGTGGCCTCCGGCGTCGGTGTGCCCGTGGTCGGCGGTCACGATGAACGACCACTGCTCCGACGAGTACGTCGAGCGGGCCTGCACCGCTGCCTGCAGCCGCCCGACGTACCCGTCGACCTCGGTGATGGCGTCGAGGTACTGCTGCGACGCGGCACCGTACGAGTGGCCGGCGTGGTCGACGTCGTCGAAGTGCACGAACGAGGCGTTCGGGCCGGTCGACCGGAGGGTCGACACGGCGTTGGCGGCCGCGTCGGCGTCGCTCGTGGCGGCGTACCGCTTGTCCACCGTACCGATGAGCGGCGTGCCGACCGAACCGTCGACGATCGGGTTCCAGCTGGCATCGGCGTACGTGGTGAGGGCGCTGTTCGCACGTTCGAGCCGGGTCAGGAAGTCGGGGTACTTCGTGATGTCGCTCGTGGTGCCCCACGTGTTGCTGAGCACCTTGTGCTTGTCCGGCCAGACGCCGGTCAGGTTCGTCGCCCAGCCGGGGCCGGACAGTGTCTGCGCCATCGGGGCGGCGTACAGCCAGGTCTTCGAGGAGTACCCGGACGCGATCATCGCGTCGAGGTTGGGGGCGTCCGCCGCGGCGATGCGGTCGAACAACGCGCCGTCGATGCCGATGACGACGACGTGGTTGCTGCTGGCGGCGGCTGCGGCCGGGGTCGCTGCGGTGGCGGCGGGTGCTGCGGCGATGCCGGTGGCGAGGCCGCTCGCCGCCAGTGCGATCGCGGTCGCGGCGATGGGGATGGTCCTGGGGATGCGCACGGTCGAGGCCCTTCTCGAGGTCGGTGGAGTGGCCAGCCCATCGGCGCAGCGTGGCCTGGGGCGTGCGAGCCGGGAGCGCGGGGACGAACGCGTGGTGAACCGCAGACGCACCTGTCCGGACAGGCTGGAACGTCGTTCGCCGCCCGTGCTACGGTCCTGTCGACAGCGCCTAGGGTTCCGGGACTCCCGTCCGACTGGTCCGAGCGGCGCCACGGCCCGCCACCGAACGCGGACCGTCATCTGAACGGACAAAAGCCTGGAGGACCTCGCTCGTCGCGCCGCGCGTCGAGCAGAAGGTCCTGCCCGTGACTCCGTTCGCCGTCCTCCTCGTCCTCTCCGCCGCCGTCGCGCACGCCGCCTGGAACGTCATCGCCCACGGCGTGAGCCGGATCGGGCTGCCGTTCCTGTGGCTCGGTGCCGTGTCGAGCGTCGTCGTGTGGATCGGCGTGGTGCCGTTCACCGGTGGGCTCGGCACGGGGAGCCTGTCCGGCTTCCTGGTCGGCATCGTCGTGTCCGGGCTGCTGCACGTGGCGTACATGCTCGTGCTGCAGCGCGGGTACCGGGTCGGGCAGCTGTCCACGGTGTACGCGACCGCACGGGGGACCGGCCCGACGATCAGCGTCGTCCTCGCGATCACCCTGCTCGGCGAGCGGCCGTCGTGGTGGGCGTTGGCGGGCGGTCTGCTGGTCCTCGTCGGGGTCGTGGCGGTCGGACTCGCCGACCGGGGGACGGGGCCCACTGCCCGAGCCCTGCCACGCCGTCGGCTCGACCCCGGCATCGTCGCCGGGCTGCTCACCGGTGTGGCCATCGCCGCGTACACGATCTGGGACGCGCACCTGGTGCGCGGCGGCGTCGCACCGGTCGCCTTCATGGTGGGCTGCACGGCGGTCGAGATCGTGCTGTTCGGCGCAGCCCTCGGCCCGCGTCGGCGCGAGGTCCTGCCGGTCCTCCGTGCGCACTGGGGGCGGGTCCTGGCGTTCGGGGTGCTCTCGCCGCTGTCGTACATCCTGGTGCTCGTCGCGATCACCATCGCACCGGTCGCGCTCGTCGCCCCGATGCGCGAGGTCAGCGTGGTGCTCGTGAGCGTGTTCGGCGTCGTGGTGCTGCGCGAGGGGCGGGCCGGGACACGGATCGCGGCGTCGGTCGTCGTGCTCGCCGGGATCGCCCTGCTGGCGGTCTGAGGGAGGACCGTCCCGCGCCGGCAGGGGAGACCTGTCCGGACAGGTGCCTGTCGTGTTCACCTGCCGGTCACCCTCGGTGCACCGGTTGGGCACGGCGCGCAACCTGTCGGATGCCACAGTTGCGGCGTCCCGAGCGGACGGCGGACCCCGCCCCGCTGCGGACCTCCGCCCCGCCGCCCGAAAGGTCACCATGCCCATCACCGCCCTCAAGCCGCTGGCCGCCCTGGCCGGCGCCCTCGTGCTCGCCGCGACGCTCAGCTCCTGCTCGGCGGGCTCCACGGCCGCCGCCGGCAGCGACGAGACGTCGACCGCGACGAAGTACGCTGCGGACGAGAACACGATCGTGTTCGGCGTCGTGCCCGACTCGGTGGACACCGAGACCAACTACCAGCCGCTGATGGACTACATCGCGAAGGAGTCCGGCAAGAAGGTCGAGTACCACGAGTCGACCGACTACGCCGCGCTCATCGAGGCGTCGGTCGCCGGCAAGATCGACGTCGCGTCGTTCTCCGGCTTCACCTACGTAACGGCGAAGAACAACGGCGCGAAGATCACGCCCGTGTCGTCGATCATCACGGCCGAGGGGCAGAAGCCCGGCTACTACTCCGAGGCGATCGTGCCGAAGGGCAGTGACATCACCTCGCTCGACGGGTTCAAGGGCAAGAAGGTCTGCTTCGTCGACCCGTCCTCGACCTCTGGCTACCTGTTCCCGAGCTACAACCTGCTGAAGGCCGACATCGACCCCACCAAGGACGTCACCCCGGTCTTCGCCGGCAAGCACGACGTCAGCGTCCAGAAGGTCGCGGCCGGCACCGAGTGCGAGGCCGGCTTCGCCGAGGACAGTGAGGTCGAGAAGAACAAGGACGTCACGGTCATCGCGAAGACCATGGTGCCCGGCGCCCCGATCGTCGTCTCCGACACCCTGCCGCAGGCCGAGAAGGACACCCTGACGAAGGCGCTCGCCGACGTCACGATCGACGACATCATCGCCGCCGGCGTGACGAGTGCTGACAGCGACGGATTCCGCAGCGTCTTCTACGGCACGAAGCCGGTCGACGACGGGTACTACGACCTGATCCGCGACATCTGCAAGACCACGAAGTCGACCACCTGCCAGGCCTGACCCCGGCACCCCCGGAGCCCGGACAGCGCGAGGAGAAGCACGCATGACGCACGACGACCCCGCGGTGGAGATCACCGCACTCACGAAGCGCTTCGGTGACACGACCGCGCTCCGGGACGTGTCCCTGACCGTCCGACCGGGCGAGGTCGTCGTCCTCCTCGGGCTGTCCGGGTCCGGCAAGTCCACGCTGCTCCGGCACGTGGACGCCCTCGAACTGCCCACCTCCGGCACCGTCCGGGTCGGCGGGACGACCGTGCACGACCTGTCCGGCCGGAAGCTCCGCGAGCTGCGCCGACAGGTCGGGTTCGTGTTCCAGCAGTTCGAGCTCGTGCCCGCGCTGACCGTGCTCGAGAACGTCCTGACCGGGGCGCTCGCCACCCTGCGCGGCCCGCGGCTCGGGCTGTGGTCCTACCCCCGTCGGCTGCGGCACCGAGCGCTCGTGCACCTGGACCGCGTCGGGCTGCTCGACCGTGCCTACCAGCGGGCGGACACCCTGTCGGGCGGGCAGCAGCAGCGCGTCGCGATCGCCCGGGCGCTCATGCAGGACCCGTCGGTCCTGCTCGCCGACGAGCCCGTCGCGTCGCTCGACCCGGAGTCGAGCGGTCAGGTGATGGCGCTCATCCGCGAGATCGCCGCCGAGCGGGGACTGACGGTCCTGTGCAGTCTCCACCAGGTCGACCTCGCGCTGTCCTGGGCCGACCGGATCATCGGACTCCGGCACGGCGAGGTCGTCCTCGACACCCGCACCGAGGGGCTCGGCAAGGCGCAGGTCATGGAGATCTACGGCCAGGTCGCGACGTCGACCGACGAGTTCGCGGCCGTCGAGGCGCTGCACGACACCGTGGACGCCACGAGCGGGCTACCGGCGTGACCGCCGTCACCGAGCGGCCCGTCGTCCGCACCCACCGTTCGCCCGAGCAGGCCGTCGCCGCAGCACCGCGCCGACGCGTCTCGCCCGAGCGCGTCGCCGCCGGCCTGACACTCGTCGCCCTGGCCGTGCTGGCGTGCGTCGCCCTGGCCCGGATCGACATCTCGGTGCCGAACATGATCGCGTCGTGGTCGAACGCGGAGCACTTCTTCCAGCGCGTCGGCACCGTCCGGTTCCCGGACGCCGCGACGCTGCTGCAGCAGACCGCGCTCACCGTGGGGCTCGTGCTGCTCGGAACCCTGCTCGCCGCGGTGCTGAGCGTCCCCGTCGCCTACCTCGCGGCGGGCAACACCAGCCCGGGCCGCGGGTGGATCGCCGCCGCGCGGTTCGTGAGCGTCCTGACCCGCGCGATCCCGGACGTCGTCCTCGCGATGGTGTTCGTGCTGATGTTCACGATCGGCCCGCTGCCCGGCATCCTCGCCATCGGCATCCACTCGATCGGCATGATCTCGAAGCTCTTCGCCGACGCCATCGAGCAGATCGACGAGGGACCCCGCACCGCGATCCGCGCCACCGGGGGCAACCGCCTGCAGCAGTTCACGGCCGGCGTGCTGCCGCAGGTGCTGCCGTCGTGGGTCGCGACGATCCTGCACCGCAACGACATCAACCTGCGGGGTTCGGTGATCCTCGGGTACGTCGGCATCGTCGGCCTGGGCCGCGAGATGTCGTTCGCGTTCAAGTCCCTCGACTACTCGCTCGGCATCGGGTACGCGATCGTCATCTTCGCGCTGTGCGTGCTCATGGAGATCGTGTCGAGCTCGGTCCGGGCCGCCATGCTCGGCGTCGCTCCGGCCGGCCGGGGGATCGGCGCGAGCGCCATCCGTGCGGGCATGCGCCGCCGGCAGGCCAGCGGCGAGCGGCGCCAGCGCAACAGCGCCACGGCCGAGCCCCGTGCCACGGCCGAGCCCCGCGCCACGGCCGAGCCCCGCGCCGCCGCCGCCGCACGGTTCGCCACCCCCGACGACGCCCTCCGCCGCCCGTGGACCGCCGCGCGCGCCCGCACCACCGTGTGGTCCTGGGTCGCGGTCCTGGTCGTCATCGGCAGCGTCGTGGTGTGCGACATCGCCTGGGGCGACCTCGCCACCGTGTGGGGGAAGATCCCGCCGGTCGCCGCCCAGTTCTGGCCGCCGTCGTTCGGCAGCTACGGTGCCGGCGTGATGTTCTCCGCGATGTTCGACACCGTCGCCATCGCGCTCGCCGCCACCCTGCTCGCGCTCGTGTTCTCGATGGTGATCGGCTCGTTCGCGGCCCGCAACGTCGCACCCACCCGCGGCGTCCGGACCGGCGCCCGGTTCCTGCTCGTCGTCGTGCGCGGGATCCCGGAGACGATCCTCGCGGTGGTGCTCATCGTCATCACCGGCCTCGGCGCCCAGGCCGGCACCCTCGCGCTCGCGTTCGGCGGCATCGGCCTGCTCGGCAAGCTCGTCGCCGACTCGCTGGAAGAGGTCCAGCCCGGCCCCGAACGCGCCCTCACCGCCACCGGCGCGACCCGGTTCCAGCGGTACGCCGGCGCGACGGTGCCCCAGGGCATCCGGGCGATGATCGGTCACACGTTCTACCTCGTCGACACCAACATCCGCGCGGCGACCATCCTCGGCGTCGTCGGTGGTGGTGGGATCGGGTACTACCTGCTCAACGCCGCGCAGGGCTCGAACTACGCCTCGGTCACCGGGATCGTGCTGATGATCCTGGTCACGGTGCTCGTGGTCGAGGGCATCGCCATGTGGATGCGGAGGGTCTTCCGGTGAGCACGACGACAACGACAGTCACGACGGCCGGCACCGAGCGGGTCGACGTCCTCGTCGTCGGCGCCGGCATCGTCGGCCTCGGCGTCGCCTACGAGGCGATGCTCCGCGGCGCACGGGTCGCCGTCGTCGACCGCGCCGCCGGCGTCGTCGGTGCGAGCGTCCGCAACTTCGGGCACGCCTGCATCACCCCGCAGACGGGCGAGGCCGCTGGGTACGCCCAGGAGGCCCGCCACCGGTGGCTCACGCTGGCTCCGCTCGCCGGGTTCACGGCTCGAGAGCGCGGGGCGCACGTCGTCGCGCGCCGTCCGGAAGAGCTCGCGGTGCTCGAGGAGTACCGCGCCACGGGCGCGGACGTCCGTCTGCTCGACGGGTCCGCGATCGCGGCCGCCGTGCCGGTCGACCCCGCCACAGTCAGCGGGGGAGCGCACCTCGCGCAGGACCTGCAGGTCGACCCCCGGGAGGCCGCACCCGCCATCGCCGCCTGGCTCGCCACCCAGGGGGTCCGGTTCCACTGGCGCACCGCTGCGCTCGGGATCGAGACCGGCGCGGTTCGCACGGGGCGCGGCACCATCGAGGCCGACCGCATCGTCGTCTGCACGAACCACGACGTCGACCAGCTGTTCCCGGCCCTCGCCGAGGCGGCCGGGGTCGTCCGGTGCCGGCTCCACATGCTCCGCGCTGCGATCCCGCTGGCCTTCCCGCTCGCGACGCCGCTGCTCACCGGGTGGTCGCTGCTCCGGTACTCCGGGTTCGCGGCGATGCCGAGTGCCGAGGCACTCCGGTCCGCACTGGCGGCGTCGTTGCCCGACGGCATCCGCTGGGACCTCAACCAGATGTACACGTCGCCGCCGGACGGCAGCGTCATCGTCGGGGACACCCACGAGCGTGCGGCCGACGCTCCACCGTTCCAGGACGAGGACGGCTTCCGGCTGCTCGTCGCCGAGACCGAGCGGCTGTTCGGTGCGCCGCTCCGCGTGCTCGACCGGTGGCAGGGCGTCTACGCGTCCTCGCCTCGGCAGGAGTTCCTCGTCGAGCACCCGCTGCCGGGCGTCGACGTCGTCACGGTGACGACGGGCATCGGCATGACCACCGGACTCGGCCTGGCACCGTCGGTGCTCGACGCCGTACCCGGGCAGCACCAGGATCAGGTGCGCGCCAGCACCCGCTGACCGGCGACCCACACCCCGACGACGCGCTCGCCGCGGACCGCGACGACGTCCGCACGGTGTCCGGGTGTCAGGGACCCGCGGTCGTCGAGACCGGTGTGCCGCGCCGGTGCCGTGGTGACGGTGCGGACGAGGTCGTCGAAGGGCGCGACCCCGGCGGCCGCAGCGGCACGCAACCCGGGGAGCAGCGAGCCGAGGTGGTAGTCGGACGTGACGACGTCGGCGTGCCCGGCGACGAGTGCCGACCGGGCCGAGGGTCCGGACCCGTGCGAGCCACCGCGCCACAGGTTCGGCGCACCGACCACGACGCCGAGCCCTGCCGTGGTGGCCGTCTCCGCGGCGTCCGACGTCACCGGGAACTCCGAGATGCCGGCGCCCAGGCGTGCCGCGGTCTGCACGGCCTCGGCCGAGTCGTCGTCGTGCGCGGCGAGCACGACACCGGCTTCGCGAGCGACCGCGGCGATGCGCTCGCGGCGGCCCGGGACCCCGGCGGCTCCGCGGCGGAACCGGTCGAGGCGTGCGTCGAGTTCGTCGTCGCCGAGTCGGTCCAGCGCCCGGTAGGCGCGACGCCACCCCGCCTCGTCCGGGTACTGCCCGCGGCCCGGCGTGTGGTCCATGTACGAGACGAGTCCGACGCGCGCCGGGGCACCGGCGACGAGCCGCTCGAGCGCGTCCACGGTGCCGTCGTCCGTCACGTCGACGCGCATGTGCACGCGGACGTCGATCGGCAGCGGCATGGTCGCGAGGGCGTCGAGCACGGCGGCCGCGTGCTCCGCGCTCCGGGTCGGCACGGTGTCGGGTTCGATCGAGCAGCACAGGAACGCCGTGGTCACGCCGGCGAGCAGCGCGTCCGCCGCGAAGGCGTCGAGGGCGTGCGGCAGCGGGACGCCGACGCCGGGGCGCGGCTGCTCGAACCGGGCGAGGGAGTCGGCGTGCACGTCGACGAACCCGGGCAGCAGTTCGACGTCGCCGAGGTCGACCACGTCGTCGTCGGACTGCGATGCGACGACGACACCGTCCCGCACGTGCAGGACGGTGTCGTCGGTGCCCGCGCCGAGGTGGACACGGGCGGCGCGGTACGTCGTCATCCGACCAGCATGCTGGACGGCACGACCGCGCGGCGCAGGTACCCGGCGGACGGCGGGGTCACGACGGCGTGGTCGACACCCTCGAGTCCGACGGCGGGTTCGACGAGGTCGGCGAACGGCAGGTCGGTCGACGCCAGGAAGTCCACCGCGGTGGCGAGGTGCCGGGGTGCGTAGTTGTGCACGCCGACGATCCGGAGCAGCCCCCGCACGATGCGCTCGGGGTCGAGCGACACCGGGCGACTCGACGACACCGCGCCGACGAGGACGGCCGTGCCGCCGACGTCCAGGGCGTCCACCGCGGTCTCGACGGCGTCCGGGTAGCCGGACAGCTCGATCGCGACGTCGACGGCACCCACCGGCTCGCCCGGCGACACCGCAGCATCCGCGCCGAAGCACACGGCCAGGGCACGTCGCCGGGCATTGGGGTCCGAGACGACGACGGTGGCCCCGGCGGCGACGGCCATCGCGACCGCCGTGACCCCGAGCATGCCCGCACCCGTCACGAGGACCCGAGCCCCGGCGAGCGGCCGGTCCACCGCGTCCAGTGCAGCGGCGACGGTGGCCGTGGCGCACGCGGCCGGGGCGGCGACCACGGCCGGCAGGTGCTCGGGCACGACGGCGATCGCGGTGCCGGGCAACAGGACGCAGTGCGTCGCGAACCCGCCGTTGAGGAGCCAGTCGGCGGTCGACGCCTCGTGACCGTACTTCCGCAGGGACCGGCACTTCTGCGGCAGCCCGGCACGGCACCGGTCGCACGTGCCGCACGACGCCGCGACCGACCAGACGATCCGGTCACCGAGGGCGACGGGGACGCCGGCGACGGTGGTCGGCACCGACCCCGGGGCGATCGCGACGACGTGGCCGACCTGCTCGTGCCCGAGGACGCTCGGCGCTGGTCCGGCGCGGTGCCCGAGGGCCGTGTGCAGATCGCTGCCGCACACCGTCGCCGCCTCGATCGCGACCAGGACGGACCCGTCGGGCATCGGAAGCGCACCGGCGTGCTCCTCGACCGTGACCGGGTGCCCGATGCCGTGCCAGAGCGCGTACCGGGCGTCGACGTCGGTCACCGCGCCACGGCGCTGAACTCGTCGGCGCGCGGCTCGTCGGCGTGCGGCACGTCGGTCCCGAGCGCGGCCGCGTCGAGTCCGGCGAGCAGTGCGGGCAGGTCGGCGACGGAGTCGAGGACGTGCGTGTGCGGCACGGTGGCGAAGTCGGCGTCCTGGTGGGTCCCGGTCCGGACACCGGCGACGACCGACGCCCCGGCACGGGTGCCCGTCAGCAGGTCGGCCACGGTGTCACCGACGACGGCGACCTGGCGCACGTCGTCGGTCTGCGTGCGCAGCACGGCGGTCAGGACCATGTCCGGGTACGGACGGCCACGACCGGCGTCGGCCGGCGACAGCGCGAGGTCGACCCGGTCCTGCCAGCCGAGCGCGTCGAGGACGGCGTCGCGGGTCACTGGGCTGAACCCCGTCGTCAACGCGACCTTCGTGCCGGACGCGCGCAGGGCCTCCAGGACGTCCACCGCACCGTCGACGGGCCGGACGCCGCGTCCCACCGTCGCCGCGTAGGCGCGCTCGAAGGCGGCGTTCGCCGCCTCGGCCCGCACCGTGTCGCCGTCGAACAGGGCCGTGAACACGGCGATCTTCGACTGCCCCATGGTGTCGAGCGCGTACTGTACGGCGTGGTCGTGCGCGGCCGTGCCGGGCTCGAGGCCGACGTCGGTGAGGGCGGTGCGGAAGGCGTCGACGACGACACCGCCGTCGTGCACGGTGGTCCCTGCCATGTCGAGGCAGACGAGCGAGATCATGGGGCTCCTGTGGTCCGGTCACCCGCGGGTGCGGGCTGTCTCCCGCGAGAGCGGGGCTGCCCACAGCGTCCGAGGAACCGATGACCACCATCCGGTCCGCAGGTGTCCGGCAGGTGAACAGCGCCGGGAGCCTGCAGCGCTCCTGTCCGGACAGGTGTGCGACGGGCCAGCCACCTCGGTTACAGTCCGCAGCGTGCCGGAAACGCGTTACCTCGAGATCGCGGCGGAGCTCGAAGCCGAGCTCGCCGACACCGCCGTCGGCACCCGGGTCGCCAGCGAGGCCGAACTCGCCGCACGCTTCGGCGTCGGCCGGTCGGCCGCCCGCGCCGCCCTGCAGCACCTGCAGCGCCGCAACCGGATCCGCCGGGTCAAGGGCGTCGGCAGCTTCGTCGCACGGCGCATCGACTACCGGATCGGCTCCGACGCCGCGCCGTCGTGGAGCCGCACCGTGCGCGACGCCGGGGGAGAACCCTCGAGCGTCACGCTGTCCTGCGCCCTCGCCCCGGTGCCCGCATCCGTCGCCCCGCACCTCGGGCTCGAACCCGGAGCGCCGTGCCACCGGCTGACCCGGCGCTCACTCGTCGACGGACTACCCGCCGCGTGGGGCGTCGAGTGGGTGCCCCGCACGGTCGTCCCCGAACTCGGACAGGCGCTGCGGGTGCGGAACTCGCTCTACGACGTGCTGCGCGAGGCCGCCGGCGCCGAGCCCGTCCGCCGGTGGGTGCGCGCCGGTGCCGACGTGGTCACCGACGAGGTCGCACGGCACCTCGACCTCGACGAGGTCACCCTCGGCTGGTTCATCGAGAGCTGCACCGTCGACGCCGGCACCGGGCGGCCGCTCCTGGTGAGCGAGCGCTGGATCCGGGCCGACGCGATGCGGGTGCTGTTCGAGAGCGGGCCGACGGGCTGACGCGTCGGCGCCGTTCAGCCGGAGAACGCCGCGGGCCCCCACGATCCCCGTCGGGATGGGAGGATGCACCGACGCCTGCCCGCACCGAGAACGAGGTTCGATGAGTCCGACCGAGGACACCCAGTCCGCGGCCCCACTGCTCGACGGGCGCTACCGACTCGAACACGCCATCGGCCAGGGCGGCATGTCCGTCGTGTACCGCGGCATCGACGAGAGCCTGCACCGCCCCGTCGCCGTCAAGGTGTTCCACGCCGGCACGGTCGACATCGCCCGGCAAGAGGCCGAACTCGGCGTGCTCGCCTCGCTCGAGCACCACAACCTCGTCAGCCTGCTCGACACCGGCGTCGTCACCGGCCACGACGGCACCCACCAGCGGTACCTCGTGATGGCGCTGGTCGTCGGCCAGGACCTCGAGGAACGCCTCGCCGTCGGCCCACTCGCCTCCCGCCACATCGCCGAGATCGGCTACGACATGGCCGAGGCGCTGCACTACATCCACAGCCACGGCGTCGTGCACCGCGACATCAAGCCGTCGAACATCCTGCTCGTCGACTACGGCCACGACTCCGACCGTGCCCGCGCGCGGCTCACCGACTTCGGCATCGCGCTCGCCGCGGGCGTCGAACGCATGACCGCCGACGGCGTCACCACCGGCACGGCCGCCTACCTGAGCCCCGAGCAGGCCCGCGGCGGCGACGTCGGGAGCCCGAGTGACGTCTACTCGCTCGGCCTCGTGCTGCTGCAGTGCTTCACCCGCCGCCGCGAGTTCCCCGGCTCGCTCGTCGAGTCCGCGGTCGCCCGCCTGTCCCGCGACCCAGTGGTGCCCGAGCCACTGCCCGAGCACTGGAAGCAGCTGCTCCGTGCGATGACCGCGCAGGACCCGGCCGCACGCCCCGCCGGCGCCGAGCTGGTCACGATGCTGCGCGACGTCGTCATGACCGAGACCGCCGGCACCGACCACGTCGTGGACACCACGGCCGCGGCACCGACCGCCGCTGCCGCTGCCGGTGCGCCGCGAGCCGACGCCGACACAGCCCGCCCGGCGACGCTCGACACCCTGCCCGACGAGGCCCTGCACCGCACCACCGCCATGGCCGCCCGCCTGTTCGACGCGCCCATCGCCCTGGTCGAGGTGCTCGACGAGGACCGCGCCTGGTCGCAGTCGTACATCGCCGAGGGCGTCGACGAAGCAGCGCGCAACATCAACTTCGGCAACGGCTTCGCGCCCGTCGCGGTCCCCGTCGTCATCCCGGACGGGTCGATCCACCCCGACATGCAGCACAGCCCGCTCGTCACCGGCGCGCTCGGCATCCGGTTCTACGTGAGCGTGCCGCTCGTGCGGCACGACGGCGTCCCGATCGGGACCCTCGCGGTGCTCGACACGAAGCCGCGGCAGGCGACCGAGGCCGACCTCGCCAACCTGCACGACCTGGCCGCGCTCGCCGTGACGCAGCTCGAGATCCGGCAGGAGTCGCTCCGCACGACGAGCGACTCGCTGCCGGTCGCGCAGGCGGTCCCGCAGGAGGGCGCGCGGCCCTAGACGGTTGCCGCTGACGGACGGGAGGCCCGGTGCGGGCCCGCTCCGCGCCTCCCGTCCGCCCCGCGGTCACGCCTCGTGCGCCGGTCCCGCCCGCGGACGGCCTGCCCGCCCGCCCACGCGCGTCCCGCCTGCCCGCGCGCGTCCCGCAGGCCTGCTCACTCGCCCGGTCGGCGCGCGCTGGATGCCGAGCGGGCGAAATACCGGGGTTGCGCGCCCCGCGACCCGGGCATTTCGCCCGCTCGCGGTCGCATGCCACAACTCACATGCATCCGGTGGAATACGAGTGCCCGTTCGCGCGAGCGGGCGAAATGCCGGGGTGAGGAGCCGGCCGGCCGGGGTATTTCGCCCGTTCGCGGGAGCGGGGGGGGCATTGCGGGTGCGGGAACGGTGGCTCGGTGACACCTGGACGGGAGGTGGCGTGGGCGGCGGCGTCGGCCCCACTGTCGGTTCGTTGCGCGGCAGCGGCCGCCACGGAGGGATCGCACTGTGTTCATGGACCTGTCCGAGTCGCACGTGTTCGTGCTCCTGCTGATGCTGACCCTCGAGGTCCTCGCGATCGTGCAGGTCTGGCGTGACCGTCGGCGCACGCTCGTGGTCAAGGTCCTCTGGACGCTCGTGATCCTCGCACTGCCGGTCATCGGCGTGCTGTGCTGGGCCGTCAACTGGCTGCTCGGCAAGGCTGCAGAAGCGCTGCAGCGACGGAACGCCTGACCGCCGATCCCGGCTGATCGGGCACTGCCCCTATCGGTTCAGACCGCGCAGGCGCATGCTGTGCGAGGTAACGGAACCCGAATCCGCAAGTGGTCGAAGCACGATCGGCCCGTGGGGAGGGAGCGCCTCTCTGGGCCTCAGTCGAGCGTCGACGCTTCCTTCCTGTCCTGCCCCGCAGCTCGTCCCGCCGCGATTCGGGTGTCGCGACCGGACGGGGAGGGACGTCCGCGTCCCCGCGAGCCGGGTCGTCACCGCCGCCCGGCTCGTGCAGTTCATTCGGTGAGGGCCGCCGCGTAGGCGCGGACCGAGCGGTGGTAGCGGGGGAGTGTCGGTTCGACGGCCTCGATCGCGACACGGAGCGCCTCGTCGTGACGGCCCGCACTGTGCAGGGCGAGCGCGAGGAACACCTTCGGCGCGGCACCGGTGGACGGGTGTTCCGGGGCGTCGCGGAGCATCGCGATGGCCTCGTCGACACGGTCGAGGTTCCGGAGGGTCGAGGCGTGCTGCACGACCATCTGCGCAGCCCGGGCAGGATCGACGTGCGCGAGTCCCGCGGCGGTGGCGGCTGCGTAGTGGACGTCGGCCTCGGCCTCGTGGCCGCCGGAGTCGTTCGCGCCGCCGAGCTCGAACGCGCCGAGGGCCGGGTGCGGCGCAGCGTCGGCGAGTTCGCGCATGCGGTCGATGCGCTGCTGGTCGTCGATCGTGTCGTCGGCCCAGAGTGCGGCGACGCGGGCTTCCCAGTCTGCGGTGCTCATCGGTCCAGCGTATTGCCGCCCGGCGTCGCACCGTCGGCGATCGTCGCGCGGAAGGACCGGACGAGCGGGACACCGGGGTGCACGAGCGCCGGCGCACGCCAGGCGAGGGCCGAACCGATCGCCGGGTACTCGGCGGCCCGGACGAACCAGGGATCGCGGTGGTCGAGCGCTTCGAGCCGGATCGTCGCAGGCGCTCCCTCGAACACCGCGGACCACTCCACCCAGGGCGCGACCGAGCCGTGCACCGCCGCCTCGCCCTGCGCGTCAGCGGTTCGGACGACCACGTCGGTGCAGTCGGCGAAGCGCCAGAAGAACCCGCCGTACCCGGCACCGATCCGGCCGTTGCTGCCCGGACCGCCGAGGTGCACGACGGCGTCGCCGGGGGTTCGGAACGACGACGACCAGGTCAGTTCCCACCCGGAGTCGACGGCGCGCCAGGCGAGTGTGCGGTCCTCGTGCAGGACGACCGTGTGGTCGGGCCCGCGCCAGACGAGTTCCTGGACCGTGCCGCCACCGTGCGGAGCTGGGTGCTGCTCGGCACGCACGACGTCGACGCGGCCGTGGTCGTCGCGCCAGACGTAGCCCGGACCGTGCACGTAGGTGCGGCCGCCCCAGCAGTTCACGCCGTCGACGTCCGGGATCGCGACCCCGACGCCGCAGTGCCAGTCGTGGTCGGCCGGGTGGTCGGCGCTCAGGACGGTGCCGCCGAGGGTCCGCACCGGGTGCAGGTACGGACACGGCGACGAGGTCGCGATGGTCCCGGAGCCGTCGAGTTCCGTGGCCACCGGGGCCCCGTCGACGCGCAGGACCTGCAGCACCTCGTCGCGGGCGGTGTGGGCCCAGGGCGCGCCGACCTCGGAGAACAACGCTCGTGCGTCGGCGGCGCGGTCGACGATCGCCTCGACGTCGGCGACGAGCGGACGACGGGCAGGCCCCTCGCCCTCCCACGTCACCCAGGGGTGGTCGATGCGGACGGGCTCGGCGGCACGAACGGCCTCGAGCACCTCGACGAACGCACCCGTGGAGACCAGGGGGACGAGCAGATCGTCCCCGCGGGACCGGTGGGCGAGCAGGTTCTCGAGCAGGTCCGTCCGGCCGACGGTCCGAGTGGTGTCGCCGACGGTGACCTCGTCGGCCGTGTAGTGCAGCACGGCGCTCCCGGCGGTGCCGCGGACCCGAACGGTCGGCAGGACCTCGGACGGAGCGCAGAGGGTCAGAGCGGCGGTGGCTTCGAGGCCGGCGCTGGTCGTGACCCGGACAGCCGAGGTGTCGTCGCCCTCGATGTCGTTCGCCCGGAACAGCTCGACCTCGACGCGCCTGACGTCGGACGCCCGACGGCAGCCGACGAGCGCCAGGGCCGTCGCGACCGCGTGGGCGAGCGGGTTCGTCACCACGCCGTCGAGGACGTCGACGCCCTGGACCCGACGCCGTCCGGCCCATGCGGAGCGGTCCCAGTACGCCTGGTTCCGCGTCCACGTGCCGACGGCCGCAGCGGACCGGACCGGACCGACGAGCGACCCGTCACGGAACGCCGGCAGCGCCTCGGACCCGAGGCTCTGGAACCCGACCTGCACGACGCGGCCGGTGCGCTGCTCGGCGTCGAGCAGGGTGTCGAGCGCGTCGCGGGTGGTCACCGGGGGCTTCTCGAGCAGGACGTCGGCACCGGCCTCGAGGGCAGCGAGCGCCAGTGGCAGGTGCGCGGCGATCGGCGCAGCGATGACGACGACGTCGACCGGGCCGTGGTCGCGCGCTGCGGCGACGTCCGACGCCACCGGTGCGCCGTCGTCGGTGGTCGTGCCCAGCGTGGGGTCGACGACGGCGGTCAGCGTGCAGACCCCCGCGGCGACGAGCCGGTCGATGTTCGCCCGGTGGTGCAGGCCGTACCCACGCGCACCGACGAGCACCACGCCGGGCAGGGTCATCGAGCGGTACCGATCGTGATGCGCGTCGTGCCGGGGGAGCGCCCGGTCACGTGGACGTGCTCGCCGTCCGGTCGGTCGGTGCCGCCGAGGAACGCGTAGTCCTGTCCGGGCGTGTAGAACGCCGGCTGGGTCGGGCCGCTGCCGTTGCCGGCCCCGAAGGACACGGCGTCGTCGCCGACACGGTAGGTGCCGGTCCCGTCGGCGAGGACGGTCTCCCCGGTCGCGGCGTCGGTGCTCACACCCGTGAACGTACCCCCGCCGCGGAACGTCAGCTGGAGCGACCACGGCACGTCGGCGCCCTCGGTCGTCACGTCGAGCGAGACCGCGTCCGGCGTGGTGGTGACGTCGACCGTCGTGGTGAGGGAGACGGTGTCGGCCGCGCGCGAGCCGAAGGACATCGACGCCGAGAACCGGTCCTCGTCACCGAGCGCGTAGGCGCCGTCGGTCCGTCGAGCCGCGGCGGGCAAGGGCTGGTGGTACCCCGCGGACACGGTCTCGACGAGTCGGTACCGCCCGTCGCCGAGGGACTCCAGCGACGTCGGACGGAACGGTCCGAGCCCGAAGAACTCGCGCGACAGCCGGACGTCGGACAGCGCGACCGAGCCGGCGAAGACCCGCAGGAACGTGGGGCTGTTCGCCAGGCCCGATCGGACGTGGCCCTGCGACGGCACGTCCGAGCCGGCGAACAGGACGACGCTGCGGTCCTGTTCGCGGACGTGCACGAGCCGGGCGTCGGCGAAGGAGTGCACGGCCGGTTCGAGCGGCGCACCGACGGGCAACGGACGGGCGAGCAGCGGATCCGTCATCGCGCGGGCGGCGACCGCACCAGGCTGCCACATGTCCGCGACGGCGGCCCGTGCAGCGACGGCGGCGAGGTCGGCGCGGTCGTCGAGCACGGCCAGGTGCCAGAGCAGAGGCGCGAACGCGCCGATGCCGAACGCCTGCGACTGGTCCTGGCGGCGGGACTGGACGGTCTCGACGGTGTCGTCGGGCAGCAGCAGCGCGAGGGTGGCGTCGAGGGACCGGCGGACGGGGTCGAGCAGCTCCGGCCGGTCGAGCACCGAGGCGAGGACGAGGAACGACGGGCACGAGACGGCCGCCGCGTAGTTCGGGCTGCGCTCGGACCACAGCCCGTCGGCGTCGATGTCCGCGCCCTCGGCGAGCCACTCCTCGATCCGCGCGACCAGCGCTGGTGCCGGGTGCAGTCGGTGGACCCGGGCGAGGGCGGCCGAGACCTCCCACCGGTGGTTCGGCGTGTGCACGCCACCGGTGAGCAGCGCCGGCGTCGCACGGTGCACGATCCGGTCGAGGTCGTCGGCGAGCACCGCGGCCGCCGGGACCGACGCCCGGTACGGTGCGAGCAGCTCGAGGGCGTCGCACACGTCGTTCACCGTGAACGCCGAGTCCGGCGGGGAGAGCACGTTGTCGCCGCCGATGAACGTGCCGCCGGGGGACTGCCGGGCCGCGAGGTGCCGGACCCAGCCGTGCGCGGTGGCGAGGTCGTCGTCGGGAAGGCGATCCGGGCCTCCCGTCCGCTCGTTCCGGACCCACGCCCCGACCAGGGTGAGGGCACGCGCCATCAGTTCCCGGTGCTGCAGCGCAGCCGGATCGTCGTCGGCGAGCCGGAGGCGCGCGACGGCGGCGTCCGCGGCCGGGCCGACCGCGTCGAGGAACCCCATCAGTCCTTGAGTCCCGCGTTGAGGTCTGCGCCGTTCACGTACTTCTGGAACACCAGGTAGATGAGCACGAGCGGGATGATCGAGATCACCGAGGCACCGAGCAGGACGGTCCAGTTGACGTTCTCGGCCCCGACGATGCTCTGCAGTGCGATCTGGATCGTGAACTGGTGCGGGTCGTTGAGCACCAGGAGCGGCCAGATGTAGTCGTTCCACCGCCACTGGAACGAGAAGATCGCGAGCGTCAGCATGATCGGCCGGGAGATCGGCAGCATGATCCGCCAGAAGATCCCGAACTCGCTCGCACCGTCGATGCGCGCGGCCTCGACCAGGTCGTCGGGCACCGTGATGAAGAACTGCCGGAACATGAAGATGCCGGTCGCGGTGATGACCGACGGCACGATGATGCCGGCCAACGAGTCGTACATGCCGAGGTCGCGGATCACGATGAACGTCGGCGCGAGGATGACCTCGGTCGGCAGCATGGTCGTCGCCAGGATGCAGACGAAGAAGACCTTGAGCCACTTGTTGTCGTACTTCGCCAGGGCGTAGCCGGTGGCGGCGCTCGCCAGCACGGTGAGCACGGTGGTGACCAGCGCGACGATGACGGTGTTGCCGAAGTAGCGGGCGAAGTCGTAGCTCGCCCACGCCTCGGTGAAGCCGCTGACCGACCAGTTCTTCGGCAGCAGGGTCAGCGGGTACGAGAACAGTTCGCCGCCGGGCTTGAAGGCGCTCAGGACGAACCAGAGCACCGGGAAGCCGAAGGCGATGATGAAGACCCAGAGCAGGGCGGTGGCCGCGATGGCCTTCGGACGGGGCGGGCCGTCCAGGCGCTTGGTCGTGCTCTTGCGCGTGTTCTTGCTCTTGCTCTTGGTCGTGTTGTCGGTTGCGGGTGCGCCGGGGGCGCTGGGCAGGGTGGCGGTCATCGACGGGCCTCCGTCCGACGGTTCACGGCCAGCTGGATGAGCGCGATGGCCATGAGGATGAGCATGAGGACCATCGACGCCGCGCTCGCGTAGCCGATGTGGGCGTTCTGGAACCCGTTCGTGTAGATGTACTGCACGAGCAGGTTGTTGTCGGTGCCGGGTCCGCCGCCGTTGAGCGCCTGGATGGTGGCGAACTCCTTGAACGCCCCGAGCGACGACAGCAGGATCACGATGAACGACGTCGGCGCGATGCTCGGCAGCGTGATGTACCGGAACTGGTGCCAGGCGCCGGCCCCGTCGAGGGACGCTGCCTCGTAGTAGGACTGCGGCACGTTCCGGATCGCGGCGACGAACAGCAGCATGTTGAAGGCGGCGCCGGCCCACGCGGTGGCGAAGACCACCACGAGCAGCGACAGGTCGGCGTTCGACTGCCACGGCACGGCCTTGCCACCGAGGGACTCGATGACGAAGTTCGCCAGGCCGAAGTTCTCGCCGAACATCCACCGCCAGATGACACCGGTGACGATCGGGGAGATGAGCCACGGCACGAAGAACACGATGCGGGCGACGCTGCGGCCCTTCGCCGCCGGACTCGTCAGCATCAACGCCATCGACAGTGCGAGGACGAAGCCGAGCGGGACGGCGACGATCGCGTACAGGAAGGTGCGCCCGAGGGCTGCGTAGAAGGTGTCGTCGGCGAACAGCTCGAAGTAGTTCGCCAACCCGATGAACTTCGGGTCGACGACGCCGTTGTAGTCGGTGAACGAGTAGCCGAGGCCGATGACGGCGGGCCACACGAAGAACACGACGAACAGGACGGCGTTGACGCTCACGAACAGGATCGGGGCGAGGACGGGCTTGCTGACGCCGGAGCGGCGGCGCTTCGTCGTCTTCGCGGCTCCGGGCCGGCGGGGCGGCACCGGGGTGGGGACGGCGGTCTGCACGTCACCGGCTGCGGTGGGGATGCTCACGATGATCCTCTTCGTTCGACGTGGTGCTGCTGTGGAAGGAGAGACAACGGGGCCGGACGCGCGCGCCCGGCCCCGTTCCGTCAGCCGACGTGCTCCTCGTAGTACTTCGTGATCGTCTCGAGGGTCTTCTTGGCCGACTGCTGCCCGTTGATGAGCTTGCCGACCTCGGCGGTGGTGGGATCGGTGCCGAGTTCCTTGCCCTCGACCGCCCACTTCGCGCTCTCCTTGGCGTAGGAGCTCGAGATCGGGTCGGCTGCGTCGATCTCCTTCTGGTACAGCGCGAAGGAGTCCTTCGCTGCCTGCGACTCGAACGGGTACTGGATGTCCAGCCCGGTCTCGACCGGCAGGAAGCCGTTCGTCGTCACGAGCTTCGCGTAGTTCGTCGGGGCGTACATGTAGTCGATGAACTTCTTGGCCGCGGCACCGCGGGCGTCCGAGTTCTCGAAGCCGACGATGTTGCCGCCGTAGTTGATCTCGGTGGCGTGGGTCGGGTCGGCCGGGGTGGCGGCGCTCGCCCAGTCGAAGTCGGTGATGTTCGACGCGAAGTCCGACGACTGCCAGACACCCGAGAAGTACGCGACGACCTGACCGCTCTTGAACAGGGCGTTCGGGTCCTGACCGCTCGTCCACACCGACTTCGGCATGACCGAGTCGTCGTTCATGTCGGCGAAGTCCTGCAGTGCGTCGACGGTCTTCGCGTCGGTCGGGAAGGAGCCGTCCTTCTCCTGCTGCATGAAGTCGGTGCCCTTGGTGAACATGTAGGCACGCAGACGCGACGGCGACGAGTCGAACACCATGTCGTACTTCGCGCCGGTCTTCGCCTTCACCTTGTCGGCGGCCGTGAGGAACTCGTCCCAGGTCCACGCCTTCGCGGGGTCGGTCGGGTAGTCGACGCCGGCCTTCTCGAACAGCGACTTGTTCACGAACAGACCGGCGGCGGTGACGTCGGACGGGATCGAGGTGACCTTGCCGTCGTCGTCCTTGGCAATGATGTCCTGGTCGATCTTGTTCGCGTCGTCGTCGACGATCGAGGCCAGGTCGACGGTCTTGCCGGTCCAGATCGGGTCGATGCCGGCGGCGCGCACGACGTCGGGCAGCGAGTTCGCCTGGGCGGACTCGCGGAGCTTGGTCTGCAGTCCGTCGTACGGCAGGTTCACGATCTTGACCGTGACGCCGGTCTTCTTCTCGTACGCGGTGGCGAGGTCCTGGTAGCCCTTCTCCTGCGCGGTGGAGGTGGAGAGCCAGAAGGTCAGCTGATCGACCTTGCCGCCGTCGCCGGAGCTGCCGGAGGCACAGCCGCTCAACAGGGCCAGTGCGGCGATGCCGCCGGCGAGCGCGAGCATTCTCTTGGATGACTTCATCGTCACTGCTTTCGTTCGGGACCACTGGCGTCTGCCGTGGGCGAGCGTTCGGGGTGTCTCGGCCGAGGACCCCAGGTCTACACGACGTGAGCGCTCATGGCAAGCGCTTTCCTGCGTGATGTTCTGACAATATGACCAGCCGTCTCGGATGGCCGCGCTGACGGCGCGGACGCTGGTCGGGCCTCCCGGGAAATCGCTATCCTCGCCACAGACCGCGCACGGCGCGGACCGGACTGGAGGCACGACATGCCCGAGCGAGGCACCGTCACCCTGGCCGACGTGGCCGAGCTCGCAGGCGTGTCGCTCGCGACCGCCTCGCGGGCGCTGAACGGCAGCACGCGGAAGGTCCGACCGGAGTCGGTGGACCGTGTGCAGGCCGCCGCCCACGAGCTCCGGTACACCGCCAACGTGCAGGCGCAGGCCGTCGCTCGCGGGACCACCACGACCCTGGCGCTCGTCGTCGGCGACATCGCCGACCCGTACTTCGCCGCGATCGCCGCGGGGGCGATCCGGGCTGCCGACGACGCCGGGCTCGTGGTGACGATCACCTCGACCGGCGGGGATCCTTCGCGCGAGGCCGCGGTGCTCGGCGTCGTCGCCGGACTCCGGCCGCGGGCAGTGGTGCTCGCCGTGAGTCGTCGACTCGGTGCTGGGCAGACGTCGGGAGCGTCGGACTCCGCAGCTGCCGTCGGCGCACTCGTCGCCGCCGGTGCCGGGGTGTCCGCGCTCGTGTCCGACCTCGACGGTGCCGCCGCCGGGGTGCCCGGCGTGCACGGGGTCGTCATCCGGAACCTCAGCGGTGCCGCGGCCCTTGCGGGAGCGCTCGTCGAACAGGGGCACGACTCGTTCGCCGTCCTGTCCGGCGACCCGGACCTGGCGACGGCGCACGCGCGGGTCGAGGGGTTCGTCGCAGGGCTCGCCGCGCACGGCATCCGGGTGCCGGACGACTCGGTGGTGCCGTCGGCGTTCACGCGCGACGGCGGGTACCAGGCGATGGTGACCCTGCTCGACCGGGCGGCGGGCGGTGCGTGGGCGTTGCCGCGGTGCGTGTTCGCGGTCACCGACCTGATGGCGGTGGGGGCGGTCGCGGCGATCCGGGAGCGCGGGCTCGTCCCCGGGGTGGACGTCGGCGTCGCGGGGTTCGACGACGTGCAGATGCTCGCCGACGTCGTGCCGGCGCTCAGCACGGTGCGGCTCCCGCTCGAGGAGATCGGGGAGCGGGCGGTGCGGCGGGCGCTGGGTCTCGAGGCCGACGGTGCCATCGACGGCGAGGTCGTCCTGCGCGCGAGCACGGCGCGGTAGCGCGGCGCGGGCGCTTCGCGGGCGCTCGGGCTTGGTGAGCAGAAAAGGTCGGGTCCGGCCCCGCCACTCGACCTTTTCTGCTCACTGAGTGCGGCGCCGGCGGCCGGTCGGGCTCGAGGGCGCGCGACACGCCGACGCCCGGACGTCGCGGTTCCACAACACGCCGCGGGTTCGGCGCCGAGGTTCCACGGAATGCCGCTCAGCGCCCCGAGACTCCAAGATTTCGGAACCTCGGGCGCGGGCCGCCGCCGCCGGGCCCGGGCCGCGCGTGTGCGTTCGTGTTCGGGTACTACTGCGGCGCGCCGACCGTGGTGTACGGTTCCGGGCAAGCGCTTTCCAACACGCGGAGAGCAGGCCACAGCGAGCAAAGGAGCACGCGTTGACCACCACGCGCACCATCGGCATCATCATGAACGGCGTCACCGGACGGATGGGCTACCGCCAGCACCTCGTCCGGTCGATCCTGGCCATCCGCGAGGACGGCGGACTCCGGCTGCCGGACGGCTCCCGCGTGCAGCTCGAACCGATCCTGGTCGGCCGCAACGCCGCGAAGCTCGAGGAGATCGCCACCCGCCACGGCCTCGAGCACTGGACGACCGACCTCGACGCCGCCCTCGCCGACCCGCGCTGGGACGTCTTCGCCGACTTCGCCGTCACGAGCGCCCGTGCCGACGCCCTGCGCAAGGCGATCGCCGCCGGCAAGGCGGTCTACACCGAGAAGCCGACCGCCGAGACCTCCTCGGAAGCGCTCGAGCTCGCCCGGCTGGCCGACGAGGCCGGGGTGCCGAACGGCGTCGTGCACGACAAGCTCTACCTGCCCGGCCTCCGGAAACTGCGCCGCCTGATCGACTCCGGGTTCTTCGGGAAGGTCCTCAGCGTCCGCGGCGAGTTCGGCTACTGGGTGTTCGAGGGGGACTGGCAGACCGCGCAGCGCCCGAGCTGGAACTACCGGCAGCAGGACGGCGGCGGGATCGTCGTCGACATGTTCCCGCACTGGAACTACGTGCTCGAGCAGCTGTTCGGCCGCGTCGAGTCCGTGTACGCCCGCGCCGTCACCCACATCGAGCAGCGCACCGACGAGCAGGGCCACGAGTACCCGGCGACCGCGGACGACGCCGCCTACGGGGTCTTCGACCTGGCCGGCGGCATCACGGCGCAGATCAACTCGAGCTGGGCGGTCCGGGTGGACCGTGACGAGCTCGTCGAGTTCCAGGTCGACGGCACCGACGGCAGCGCCGTGGTGGGGCTGTTCGGCTGCCGGATCCAGCCACGAACGGCGACGCCGAAGCCGGTGTGGAACCCGGACCTGAAGGACGACCGCGACTACAAGGCACAGTGGCTCGAGGTCCCCGACAACGAGGTGTTCGGCAACGGGTTCCGCGCCCAGTGGGAGGACTTCCTGCAGGACCTGGTCGCCGGCCGCCCGCACCCCTACGACCTGCTCTCCGGTGCCCGCGGCGTGGCGCTGGCGGAGGCCGGCCTGCGGTCCAGCGCCGAGGGTCGACGCGTGGACCTGCCGGAGCTGCACCTGCCCACGGGGGCCGAGCCGCGCCTCCAGGTCGAGACACCGGAGGTCGCCCAGCACACCGAAACGGTCGGCGCACGCGCATGACCGACCTCACCCTCCTCGCCGCCGACGGCACGACCAGTCGGACGGCCCTGCACGAGCCGGCGGTCACGGCCGCCGCCAAGCCGACCGCGCCCCTGACCGAGCGCCTCGTCTACGCGGCCGCCCACGTCGTCCCGCGCGCCGCCGCCGACAACACCCCCGGCGCCCCGGCCGACCTCGACTGGGACGCCACCCTCGCGTTCCGCCACCACCTGTGGTCGTGGGGGCTCGGCGTCGCCGACGCGATGGACACCGCGCAGCGGAACATGGGCCTCGACCCGGCCGCGACGCGCGAGCTCATCACCCGCAGCGCCCGCGAGGCGCACGCCGTCGGCGGCCGCCTCGTCGTCGGCGTGAACACGGACGACCTGCCGGACGACGGGGACGACCTGCCCACCGAGCAGCAGGTCGTCGACGCCTACGTCGCCCAGCTCCACCACGCCGAGGACGCCGGCGCCGGCGTCGTGCTCATGGCGAGCCGCCACCTGGCCCGACTCGCGCAGCGCGCAGACAGCGACAGCCCCAGCAGCAACGCTGCCGCCAGCACGTACCGCCGCGTCTACGGCCAGGTCGTCGAGCGGGCGAGCGCCCCCGTCGTCCTGCACTGGCTGGGGGAGGCCTTCGACCCCGCCCTCGCCGGCTACTTCGGCGGGCAGCAGGGCCCCGACACCGTGCTCGACATCATGCGCGACGCCGGGCCGAAGGTCTCCGGCATCAAGATGAGCCTGCTGAACGCCCGCGCCGAGGTCGCCCTCCGCTCCCAGCTCCCTGCGACCGCCCGGATGTTCACCGGCGACGACTTCCACTACGTGGACCTGATCGCCGGAGACCGGGCCGGAGACCGAGCCGGAGACCGAGCCGGAGCACGGGGCCGAGCCCACTCCGACGCCCTCCTCGGCGCCTTCGCCGCCATCGCCCCCATCGCCTCCGCCGCCGTCCAGGCCCTGCCCGACGAGACCGCCTACCGCACCCTCCTCGCCCCCACCGAGGCGCTCTCCCGCCACGTCTTCAGCGCCCCGACCTGGCACTACAAGACCGGCATCGCCTTCCTCGCCTGGCTGAACGGCCACCAGCCCGCCTTCCAGATGGTCGGCGGCCAGCACGCCGGCCGTTCCCTGCCGCACCTGTCCGAGACCATCCGGCTCGCGAACGCCTGCGGCGCCCTCGAACACCCGGACCTCGCCGCCTCGCGCTGGCACGCGCTGCTCACGGTGGCCGGCGTGGAGACACGGTCGACCGGGAGGCCCGGATCACCCACCGCCGACCGCACCGTCGCCGAGGTGGTCGCGTGACGACCGCGGCGGACGCCGTCACGCCGGTCCGGTCCGCCGGTGCTGCGCCGCATCCGCGGCTGTCGGTCAACCAGGCGACGATCAAGTACGCGCCGCTCCGGCAGGCGCTCGACACCGTGGCGGTGGCCGGAGTAGGAGCCATCGGCACCTGGCGGGAGCCCGTGGCCGAGGTCGGTCTCGCCGAGGCCGTCCGGATGGTCGCGGACTCCGGGCTCCGGGTGTCGTCGCACTGCCGCGGAGGCTTCTTCACCCTCCCGCCAGGCACCGCGCGGCAGCGGGCGCTCGACGACAACCGCCGCGCGATCGACGAGACCGCCGCCCTCGCCGCAGCCGGAGCACCCGGTTCGGCGCCCGTGCTCGTGCTCGTCGCCGGTGGACTGCCCGAGGGATCGCGCGACCTGGTCGACGCCCGGGGCCGGGTGGCCGATGCGCTCGCCGACCTCGTGCCGCACGCCCTCGCTACGGGTGTCCAACTCGCCGTCGAGTCGCTGCACCCGATGTACGCCGCCGACCGTGCCGTGGTGTCGACGCTCGCGCAGGCGATCGACCTGGCGGCGCCGTTCCCGGCCGCTGCCGTGGGGGTCGTGGTCGACACGTTCCACGTGTGGTGGGACCCGGCGCTCGCGGGGTCGATCGCCCGCGCCGGGGCTGCCGGGCGGATCGCCTCGTACCAGGTGTGCGACTGGACCACCCCGATCGCGGCGGACCCGCTGCTGTCGCGGGGCTACCCGGGCGATGGCCACGTCGACTTCGGGCCGGTGACGGACGCGGTGGTCGCTGCCGGGTACACCGGTGACGTCGAGGTCGAGCTCTTCAACCAGGCGATCTGGGACACCCCGCCCGCCCAGGTGGTGGCGCGTGTCGTGGAGGCGTTCGACGCCGCGGTCCCACTCCCGCGCTGACCGTCCGGCGCTGCACCGTCCGGCGCTGCAGCCGTCGTCAGCGCGCGCGGCGGACCAGCACCACGCTGTCGAGGACCTCGTGCGCGTCGCCGTCGGGAGTCGTCGCGGTGCGCGGCCGGAGTTCGTCGGCGACGACGTCCCACGAGCCGTCGAGCTGCAGGGCCGTCAGGTCCTCGTCGGGCGTCGGGAACCGGTACTCCAGCATCTCGGCCGGCAGGTCGTCGCGCGGAGGGGCGGCGTGCGCGGTGACGAGCAGGTGCCCGCCGACCGTGACGAACCCGGTCGCCCGGTGCAGGATCTCCGCGCGGGGGATCTCGACCGGCCACGACTGCAGGAACGACGCCGTCACCAGGTCGAAGCGCGCAGCCGTCTCCCACGTGGCGAGGTCGGCGGCGACGAACGCCGTCCGTTCCTCGACCCCGGCCGACACGGACGCCCGCGAACCGCGCTCGATCGCCGTCACCGAAAGGTCGACCCCGAGTGCGTCCCAACCCTGCTCGGCGAGCCAGACGACGTCGCCGCCCTCACCGCAGCCGAGGTCGAGCGCGCGCCCCATCGGCAGCGCCCCGGCGACGTCGGCCAGCACCGCGTTCACCCGGCCCGACCAGATCCCGTCGCGCTCGGCGTACCGCTGCTCCCACCAGTCGCGGGCCGAGCCGACGCCATCGGTGGTGGTCTCGTGTGCATGCATCCACCCACTCCAGCGCACCCGCCGGGCCCGACCCAAGCCCTGTTGCCGCCCCGGCAACGTCGCACGGTGCGAGGCGGACCCGCACCGTGCCTCCCGGCCGCCCGATCGTGAGCAGAAGATGTCGGGTCGGCGCCACGGACCCGACCATTTCTGCTCACGAAGCGCACGCGCCGCGCCCGCTACTCGGCGGGAGGGATGGGCTCCGCGTTCTCGATGCGGGCGCTCGCCGTGGCCATGTGCTCGTCCATCGCACGCTGCACGGCGGGCACGTCGCCGGCCCGGAGCGCCTCGTAGATCGCGCGGTGTTCGTCGTAGGCGGCCTCCGTGGCCTGGCGGGTCTGGACGCGGCGGCCGACCCACACGCTGAGCATCGAGCGCAGGCTCTGCAGCAGGTCGCCGAGCACGTCGTTCCCCGCGGCCCGGGCGAGCAGGACGTGGAAGCGGACGTCGGCGTCGATGAAGGCCTCGGGGTCGTCGAGGGTGGCCTCCTGCCGGACGAGGTACTCGCCGAGCTCCGCGACCTGCTCGGGCGTGGCGCGCTGCGCGGCGAGGATCGCGACCGTGCGCTCGAGCGACGACCGGACCTCGAGCAGCTCGCGGGTGCGGTTCGAGGCGAGCATGAGGCCCCACGACAGCGTCGTCGGCAGCAGGTCCGAGGTGCCGCCCTGCAGGTACGTGCCCGAGCCGGGCCGGATCTGCACGATCCCCAGGATCTCGAGGGCCGCCAGGGCCTCACGCACGGCGGAGCGGCCGACACCGAGCCGTTCGGCCAGGATCCGCTCGGACGGCAGTCGCGAACCGGGGGCCAGCTCGCCCGCGGTGAGCAGGGACACGAGCTGTCGGGCGACCTCGGAGGCGGGCGACCCCGCGGGCACGGACTCGAGTTCGAGTCGGATGTTGAGGGGATCGTCCGGGCTGAACGCGGGCATGCAGTGAGCGTACCGTTCGGTCAACCGGTTGGGCTTCGAGGCACTCGGGATGGTTTGGTCAACCGGTTGACAAGTCGGATTCGAATCCGCACACTGGACCAGGCGCACCGATGCGCCCGCTCCGTCCGGGCGCAGCAGCACGGGTCGGAGTCGTACCACCCCCACCGAGCAGGAGTCATCGTGGACATCCCCGCCACGCGAGGCATCCCCACCTCGGTCGTCGAGAAGACGGCCATCCGCAAGATCGCGATCCGCATCGTGCCGTTCGTGGCACTGATGTTCTTCATCAACTTCCTCGACCGCACCGCGATCTCCTTCGCGGCCCCGAACGGCATGGAGGCGGACCTCGGTCTCACCGCCGCCCAGTTCGGGTTCGCCTCCGGCGTGTTCTTCATCGGCTACCTCGTGCTCGAGGTGCCCTCCAACCTCGCGCTCCACAAGTTCGGCGCGCGCATCTGGCTCGCGCGCATCATGATCACGTGGGGCATCGTCTCGCTGCTCTTCACGTGGGTGCAGAACTACCCGCAGCTCGTCGGGCTGCGCTTCCTGCTCGGCATCGCCGAGGCCGGCTTCTTCCCCGGCGCGATCCTGTTCCTGTCGACGTGGGTGCCCGCCCGGCACCGCGGCAAGATGCTCGCGCTGTTCTACCTGGCCCAGCCCCTGACGAGCGTCATCGGCTCCCCGCTCGCCGGCTGGCTGATGACCCACGAGGGCATGCTCGGCGGCCTGGCCGGCTGGCGCTTCATGTTCCTGTGCGTCTCGATCCCGGCGATCATCGTCGGCGTCCTGTGCCTCTTCGTGCTCAAGGACAAGCCGTCGCAGGCGAAGTGGCTCGACGAGGACGAGAAGGTCTGGCTCGAGACGACGCTCGCTGCCGAGAGCGCCGCAAAGGGCGGGGGAGACGGGCACGCCAAGGGCGGTCTCCGTGCGGCGTTCGGTTCCGGCCGCGTCTGGATGCTCGCCGCGGTGTACTTCGGCTTCATCTACGGCCTCTACGCACTGAGCTTCTTCCTGCCGACCATCATCGACGGCTTCCAGGAGCAGTTCGGCACCACGTTCGACCTGTTCCAGAAGGGCATGATCACGGCGATCCCGTACGTCCCCGCCGCGGTCGTCCTGTACTTCTGGTCGCGTGACGCCTTCCGCCGTGGCGTCCGGGTCTGGCACATCGCCGTCCCCGCGCTCGTCGGTGGCCTGAGCATCCCGGTCGCGCTCTACATGAACAGCCCGGCCGCCACGATCGCCGTCATCGCGGTCACCGCCTGCGCGATCTTCGCGGCGCTGCCGAACTTCTGGACGGTGCCGACGCAGTTCCTGACCGGTGCCGCCGCTGCCGCGGGAGTCGCGCTCATCAACACGATCGGCAACCTCGGTGGGTTCGCCGCCCCGTACATCACGGGCGTCGTCAGCGGGTGGACCGGCGGCTACCAGGTCCCGATGTTCATCGTCGGCTTCTTCATGGTGCTGTCGAGCGTGCTGATGTTCGTGCTCGGTCGGAACACCAAGCGGAACGAACGACGGGACGCCGACGCTGCGGCGCAGGCCACGAAGAACACGACCACGACCCAGGAGAGCCACGCATGACCCGCCTGTTCAACGACCCGGCCGACTTCGCCGACGAGATGGTCGACGGCTTCGTGGCCGCGAACCAGGCCCGGGTCCGCAAGGTCCACGGCGGCGTCGCCCGCTCGACCACCAGCCCCGAGGGCACCGTCGCGCTCGTCGTCGGCGGTGGCTCCGGCCACTACCCGGCCTTCGGTGGACTCGTCGGTCACGGCCTGGCAGCCGGTGCGGCGATGGGGAACCTGTTCGCCAGCCCGAGCGCCCAGCAGGTCACGGCGGTCGCGAAGGCGTCCGAGCACGGCGGCGGGGTGCTGCTGAGCTACGGCAACTACGCCGGCGACGTGCTCAACTTCGACGCTGCGGCGCGGGCACTGGCCGACAGCGGGATCGACGTCCGCACCGTGCGGGTGACCGACGACGTCGCCTCCGCCCCGAGCGCCGAAGCCCACAAGCGCCGCGGCATCGCCGGTGACCTCTGCGTCTTCAAGGTCGCCGGTGCCGCAGCGGAACGCGGGGACGACCTCGACACGGTCACCGCGATCGCGACCCGCGCCAACGACCGCACCCGCAGCTTCGGCGTCGCGTTCTCCGGCTGCTCGTTGCCCGGAGCCGACGAACCGCTCTTCACCGTCCCCGAGGGCCGGATGGCCATCGGGATGGGCATCCACGGCGAGCGGGGCATCGCCGAGGCCGACGTCCCGACGGCCGACGGCCTGGCCGAACTGCTCGTCGACAAGCTGCTCACCGAGCTGCCATCCGGTGTCGTCGTCGACGGGGCACGCGTCGTCCCGATCCTCAACGGCCTGGGCAGCGTCAAGTACGAGGAGCTCTTCGTCGTCTTCGGCGCCGTGCAGCGCGGGCTCACCGCGGCCGGTGCCGTCGTCGTCGAGCCCGAGGTCGGCGAACTGGTCACGAGCTTCGACATGGCCGGCGTCTCGCTGACGCTCTTCTGGCTCGACGACGAACTCGAGCAGCTCTGGGGCGCCCCAGCCGACAGCCCCGCGTTCCGCAAGGGCGGTGCCGTCCCGCAACAGCCGGTCGCACCCGAGGCCCTCGCCGCGGACGAGCAGGCACCGGTCACGCCCGGCACCGAGGCGTCGCAGGCGTCCGCCGCCCGGGTCGCCGAGGCGATCACGGCCATCCGCACCACCATCGACGACCACGCCGACGAGCTCGGTCGCATCGACGCCGTCGCCGGCGACGGCGACCACGGCATCGGCATGCAGCGCGGCTCCACCGCCGCGGACCGCGCCGCTTCGGACGCGGTGACGCGCGGCGCCGGCGCCGGCAGCGTCCTGGCGATCGCCGGAGACGCCTGGTCGGACAAGGCCGGTGGCACGTCCGGCGCGATCTGGGGAGCCGCCCTGGAGGCACTGGGTCGCGTCCTCGGGGACGCGTCACGTCCGACCGCCGCCACGGTCCAGAGCGCGGTGCACGCCGCCACCGAGGCGGTCCTCGCCTTCGGAGCCGTCCCCGGCGACAAGACCATGGTCGACGCGATCGTCCCGTTCGACCAGGTCCTCACCGACCGCGTCGCGGCCGGCGACGAGCTGGTCCGCGCCTGGTCGGCCGCGTCCGCCGCAGCGACGGCCGCCGCCGATGCGACCGCCGACCTGTTGCCGAAGATGGGCCGCGCCCGCACCCACGGCGAGGACGCGGTCGGCACCCCCGACGCCGGCGCGATCTCGTTCGCCCTGATCACCGCCGCGGTCCTCGCGACGCTGGCCGAGAAGTAAGGAAGCCCCCATGACCGAGCAGCAGTTCCGCATCGTCGTCGGCTCGGACGACGCCGGGTTCGACTACAAGGAGATCATCAAGGCCGACCTCGCGAAGGACCCTCGCGTGGTCAGCGTCACCGACGTGGGCGTCGACGCGGACGGGCACACCGCGTACCCGCACGTGGCCGTCGACGCAGCGCGACTCGTCGCGTCGGGTGAAGCGGACCGGGCGATCCTGATCTGCGGCACCGGCCTCGGCGTCGCGATCGCGGCGAACAAGGTCCCCGGCATCCGTGCCGTCACGGCGCACGACTCGTTCAGCGTCGAGCGTTCGGTCCTGTCGAACGACGCCCAGGTCCTCTGCATGGGCCAGCGGGTCGTCGGCGTCGAGGTCGTCCGCCGGATGGCTCGCGAGTGGTTGGGCTACACGTTCGACCCGTCCTCCGCCAGCGCGTCGAAGGTCGCCGCGATCTGTGCCTACGACGGCTCGGCCCCGGTCGGGACCGACGCCTGATGCCGGCGACCACGGCGGCGGCCCCGATCACGATCGGGGTGTCGCTCAAGATGTACTTCGGGCACGCCCGGACGCTCGAGTGGGCGGCCGCCGTGGCCGACATCGCCCGGACCCACCCGGCGGTGCAGTCCGGCGCCGTCGAACTCTTCGTCATCCCGACGTTCCCGTCGCTCGTGCCGGTGCACGCCGTGCTCGAGCGCACCCCGGTGCTCCTCGGCGCGCAGGACCTGGCATGGGCCGACGAGGGTGCCTTCACGGGTGAGGTGTCCGGCCGCGAACTCCGCGAGGTCGGGGTCGACCTGGTCGAGATCGCGCACGCCGAGCGTCGCTCCCTGTTTCACGAGTCCGACCAGGACATCGCCGGCAAGGTGCACGCCGCCTTCCGCAACGGCCTGCGTCCCCTCATCTGCATCGGTGAGACCGACCGCGCGGCCGACGGCGACCCGTCCGCTGCCGTCGCCGAGGTCACCGCGCAGCTCGACCGCTTCGTCGCGACGGCGGTAGCCGACGGACTCGCCGGGCCGGTCATCGCCGCCTACGAGCCGGTCTGGGCCATCGGCGCACCGCAGCCCGCTCCCGACGAGCACATCCTCGCCGTGCTCGCGGGCATCGAACAGCACCTGGCGAACCGGCCGGAGCTCGCCGGTTCGGTCGTCATCTACGGCGGCAGCGCCGGGCCTGGTCTGCTCACCCGGGGACAGGGCCGTATCGGTGGCCTGTTCCTCGGCCGCTTCGCCCACGACCCCGAGGCGATCCGCACCATCCTCGACGAAGCCGAGGCGCTGGCCGCGACGCAGGACGGAGCACCGGCGTGACCTCCCTGCTCGGCCTCTCCACCTACGCCTACTTCTGGCGCATGTCCGACCGTGTGCTGGCACCGCTCTCCCTCGACGATGCCCTGCGCGATGCCGCGGCCCACGACGGCGTCGACCTGTTCCAGATCTGCGACCACCTGCCGCTCGACACCGCGTCGGACGACCGGCTGGCCGCGATCCGGACGCTGGCCGACGACCTCGGGCTCACGCTCGAGGTCGGCACCCGCGGCACCGACCCGGCGCACCTCGCCCGGTACCTGCACATCGCGCAGGTGCTCGGTGCGACGCTCGTCCGGTCGATGTGGACGAGCGGCGACGACCAGCCGGACGCCGCCGAGACCGAACGCCGTCTGCGCCAGGCGCTCCCCGCCTACGAGGCGGCCGGGGTGACGCTCGCCCTCGAGACCTACGAGGTCGTGGCCACCGCCGACCTCGTTGCGGTCGTGCAGGCGATCGGCTCCGACCACCTCGGCATCTGCCTGGACCCGGCGAACACCGTCGCACGGCTCGAACACCCCGCCGACGTCGTCGCGATGACCGCCCCGCACGTCGTCAACTGGCACGTCAAGGACTCCGGGTTCACCCGGTCGCCGGGGTGGGTCGGGTTTCAGTACACCGGCGTCCCGATGGGTACCGGGGTCGTCGACCACGACAGCATCCGCGCCGCGATCGACCCCGACGCCCGGGGGATCAACCGCGTCATCGAGTTCTGGCTGCCCTGGCAGGACGAGCACGCGGGCGCCGACCCACGACCGGGCGAGACGCCCGCACAGACCACCACCCGCATCGAGGCGGCGTGGACCGAACACACCATCGAGCACATCAGGAGCAAGGAATCATGACCGACACCGTCACCACCCCCCACACCGTCGCTGCCGGATCCGGTACGGCCGACGTCACCGTCGCCGTGATCGGTGCCGGCGGCAAGATGGGCACCCGCGTCTCGAACAACTTCGCGAAGAGCGAGTACACGACGCTCTACAGCGAGGCCTCGCCCGCCGGACAGGAGCGCATCCAGGCCCTCGGCCGGTCACTCACCGACAGCGTCGAGGCCGCCAAGGTCGCCGACGTGGTCATCCTCGCCGTGCCGGACGTCCTGCTCGGCACCATCTCGGAGCAGCTCGTCCCGGTCATGAAGTCGGGTGCCAGCATCCTGACGCTCGACCCGGCCGCCGCATACGCCGGACTGCTCGCCAAGCGCGAGGACATCCACTACGCCGTGGCGCACCCGTGCCACCCGTCGGTGTTCCTCGAGCGCACCACCAAGGCCGAGTGGGACGACACCTTCGGGGGCATCGCCGCCCCGCAGGAGGTCATCGCGGCCTTCGACGCGTCGGAGTCCCTCGGTGACCAGGACGAGCGCGCCAAGGCGATCGCCGAGGCCGTCATCACCACCATGTACGCGCCCGTCATCCAGGTGCACTGGGTCACCGTGAAGCAGCTCGCCGTGCTCGAGCCGACCCTCGTCGAGACCATCGCCTGCATGATCGGCGACTTCCTCAACGACGCCCTCGAGGAGACCGTCACCGGTGTCGGCGTGCCCCGCGAGGCCGCCCGCGCCATGCTCTACGGCCACACCTGGATCGCGCTGACCAACGGCCTGCGTGGCTCGAACCCGTTCTCGGACGCGTGCCACATCGCCATGGGCTACGGCCGCGAGAAGCTCATCAAGGAGGACTGGAAGCAGGTCTTCGACGACAGCGAGCTCGACAGCGTCATCGCGAAGATGCTCAAGATCGACGCCGTCCGTCGTTGACGTTCGTCTGACCCGCCAGAGCGACAGATTCCCGCCGACCATCGGCGGGAATCTGTCGCTTTCGCGGTACTCACCGCCCGCTATCCCGGCAGCCGCCCGCCGCGGGGCCCCCAGGCCTCGGCGAGGGTGATCGAGGCGACCCCCGGCACCGTCAGCGCCTTCACCGACGCCGCGAACCACGCCCGCGCCGCCGCCGAGTGCTGCGCCGGATCCGTCGCGTCCGCCACGAACTGCGGCCCGTACCCGGCCTCGACCGTCGCATCGGTCACGACGGGGCGCGCGGAGGTCGCCACCGCGTTGAACCGTGGCCGCAGCGTCACCGGTCCGACGTGGAGCGCCCTGCCGGCGGCCAGCCTGGAGGCGCTCATCACCACCCAGCGCTGCATCCGGATCGACTCGGTCACCTGTTCGGGCGACCGGTCGTGCATCTGCGGCGTCACGCTGAAGGTCAGGGGACCGTCCCAGTCGCGGAACAGGTCGACGGTCCGGTTCAGCTCCGTGAAGTGCGCGCGCGTGCCCGCCACGACCTCGAGGTCGCCGGCAGCAGCCGCGGCGTCGCGCAGGGCCTGCTGCAGCGCCGGGGTCGTCACGTGCGAGGTCGGGTCGAACGCGCCGATCCGCACGACCGCGCCCGAGTCGAGCACGTCGTCGATCGCGGCACGCAGCCGATCCGGGTCGTCGGTGACGAACCGGACGTCGAGCGGCCCGCCACCCGCGTCACGTCGCGCCGAGGCCAGCACGGCCCGGACGTTCGGATCGCCGAGCACGGGTTCGACCAGGACGACCGGCTCCGCCAGGACCGGCACTTCGAGCGGCGCCGCGGTCGGGCGCCCAGCGGCCGGGGCCGAGGCAGCGAGCAGCTGGAGCGTCGGCGGCGGGGCGACCACGGCGGTGGGAGCCGGCCCGTCCAGGATCGTGAGGTCCGGGGCGGGGGAGGCCGTGCCTCCCGGTCGGTCGTCCGTCGTCGCGCGCAGCGTGAGCGACTGGCGGACCACGGAACCCGCGTCGAGCGCGACGGGGAACGGTTCGGACAGCGGCGTCGAGTAGGTCTTGAACGAGGCATCGGTCCAGTTGCGCTGGTCCTCGGTCTCGAACACGTCGCCGGCCAAGTCGAGCGTCAGCGCGACCCGACCCGTCGACCAGTCCAGCCCCGACAGGTCGGCGGCCGGCTGGTGCGGCGCGATCCAGGTCGGGAACGCGGCCGCGGTGGCGGTGCCGGACGGGTGCCGTGCGGTGAACGGCACGCCGGCGAGGGTCGGCGGGTGGAGCACGACCAGGCCGATGCGGTTGCGGCGGAACGGCGTCGTCGTGGTGCCGACCGCGTCGACGTGCAGGATGGGGCCGTCGACGGTGACCTCGAGGACGTACCGGAGCACCTCGGTGCCGTCGTAGCGCGCGCTGGCCTCGATGCGGAGCCGCCCGCTCGTGCTGTCGGCGTCCGTGTCGGTCGCCTGGGTGTGCACGATGTCGTCGGCGGTGCGCCAGTCGTGGTCCCGCGTCACGAACCGGATCGCCCGCAGGACCGGTTCGCCGTCGTACGCGAGGTCGGCGAGCTCGGCACCGCGCAGCGTGAACCGCCACGCGCCGATCGACACCCTGCCCATCGACGTCACAGTCATGGCTTATGACTACCACCGGTCAACCGGTTGGGCAATGATGGGTCCGTGGAGCGACGACGCTCCCAGGACGGAGCGCCCGCATGACCGCACGACTCGACCACAGGACCGCACTCGTCACCGGGGCGGGCTCCGGCATCGGCCGTGCGATCGCGGACCGGTTCGTCGCCGAGGGAGCGCGCGTGGTCTACGCCGACCGGGACGCGACGGCGGCGGGCACCGCAGCAGCGGCAGCCGGCGCGCTCGCGCTGCCGCTCACCATGGACATCGCCGACGAGACCAGCGTCGCGGCCGGGTTCGCCGCCCTCGCGGAGCGCGACCTGACGCCGAACGTGGTGGTCGCGAACGCCGGCGTGCAACTGTTCGGCCAGGACGCTGCGGTCGCGGACGTCTCGCTCGACACCTGGAACCGCACGGTCGCGGTGAACCTGACGGGCACGTTCCTGACCGTGAAGCACGCCGTCCGGGCGATGCTCGCGGCCGGCGGCGGCGGGTCGATCATCGCGACGGGCTCACCCACCGGGCTGAACGGCGAGGGTGCGGACTTCGCGGCCTACTCCTCGACCAAGGGCGGCATCCACTCGCTCGTCCGCGCGACCGCGATGGCCTACGCGCGGGACGGCATCCGGGTGAACACCGTCGTGCCGGGCTACACCGAGACCGGGCTCGTCTCGGCGATCTCCGGCGACCCCGAAGCGCGGGCCGCGATCGTCGCCCGCACGCCCCTCGGCCGCCCCGGGACCCCCGACGACGTCACCGGGATCATGGTCTACCTGGCCAGCGCGGAGTCGTCCTACGCGACGGGCGCCGAGTTCCGCGTCGACGGCGGCATGACGAGCCTCTGACCGCGGCGGCGCGCGGCGGGGCCGGGCGGGGCCGTTCCGCGAAAGCGACAGTGTGCCGCCAACGGTTCGCGGCACACTGTCGCTTTCGCGAATGTGACGGCGCGCGGCCGACGAGATCTGTCGCCTTCGCAGCACGCACCTGCACCCCGACCGGGAGGCCCGGCGCAGTCCCGTCAGGCCGGCGTGCGGTGCGCGAGCAGTGCGCCCAGGGCCGCGGCCCCGCCCGCAGCGTCCGGCACCGTCACCATCCGTGCCTGCCCGCCGCGGAGCCGTGCCACGAGGCCCGGCCCCGACCGCACCACGTACGCGACCCCGCGGCCGGAGAACCGGTAGCCCCAGCCGCCCCACTGTCCGGGCGAGACGTCCTCCCACCCGCAGGACTCGATCCGCTCGAGCGGGACGCGCATGAGCGGGATGCGGGTCCAGGTCGAGGTCAGCCGCATCCCACGCCGGTCCACGGTGAGCTCGACCCGGGCGAGCACCAGCACGGCGAGCCCGGCGACGACCAACACCGCTCCGGACGCGACGGCCGTACCGATGCCGACCGGGGCCATCGCGAGCCCCGTGCCGATCCCGAGTCCGACCACGACGGCCCCGAGCGCCGCGAACCAGCGACTGCCGATGCGGGCGCGCCACGCGACCCGTGTGTCCGATCCGATGCGCAGCGGTTCGACGTCGTGCGCGGGCACCGGTGGAGCCGACCGGACGAGCGCGACGACCGGCACCGCGGCGATGACCGCGCTGACGGCCAGGAACGGCACGGTCCACCAGCCGGACAGCGTCCCGTCGCCGACGGTGTTCGTCGCGGCGAGCACGATCCAGGCGGTGCCGAGACTGCCGGCGAACAGGTTGGCGACGAGCACCAGGGTGGCGGCGGTCCGGCGGTCGGGCATCCGCAGCGCCGCGAACGCCAGGGCAACGGCGCCGGCGGTCACCGCGAGCGTGATCCAGAACACCGGCCAGGGCGAACTCCAGCCGTCCGCGGTGCCGTCGGCCCCGAAGTGCACGGCCATGCGGTCGGGCAGGGTCTGCGCGGCGAGGAGTGCCGCGACCACCAGGGCCAGCAACACCACCATCCCGGGTGCCACCACAGCCAGGCGCGTCCTTGCGTGCATCGGTCGGTTCGTCATCGTGCCCCCTTGATCATCGTGAACAGGTCGTCGAGCGGGACCCCGAGCGTGTCGGCCTGGTCGCGCAGCTCGTCCACGAGCGTGCGCAGCCGGTCGAACGACGCGTTGCCCGATCGCAAGACCGTTGCTCCGCGACCCCGCCGCAGTTCGATCAGTCCGTCGTCCTGCAGCTGCGCGTAGGCGCGCAGCACCGTGTGCATGTTGACGTCGACCGCGGCGGCGAGGTCGCGCGCCGACGGCAGGCGTTCCCCGCTCGCGAGGTCTCCGCGTGCGATCGCGTACCGGATCTGCGACGCGACCTGTTCGGCGAGCGTGGCCCGTGCGGTCGGGTCGACGGTGATCAACATGTTCGCATTGTATGCGAACAATCCCGCCGTGGCGAGGGTGCTCGTGTCGCGCTCTCCGGCCTTTGGCCATGGAACGCAGGCCCCCGTCCGGGGGTACGGCGTCCGGGTACTTTCGGCTGCAGCGAACCACTCGCTATTCAGGGAGAAAACCACGATGACGAACTACGAATCCGCCGACGGGGTGGAGCCCGTCCAGGTCACCACCTACCGTCTCGTCCGCAAGGCCGCCCGACGTGGTTGGGCCGTGCCCACCGACGAGGCCGAACCGTCCCTCGCCGACCTCGTGAGCACCCGCGGCTCCGCGCGCCCCGAGGCCCGCTGACCCCGCCACCGACGCCGCACGGGGGCCAGCAGTATCGTCGGCCCATGCCCCCTTCGACCCGAGCGGTCACCCGTGGCGTCGAGGTCGGGATCCGAGGCTCCGACACCGGCGTCCCCGTACTGCTCCTGCACGGCAGTCCCGGCGGGATCGACGTCGCCGAGCTGATGGCGGCGTTCCTGCCGTCCGAGGACTTCCGGGTGGTCACGGTCTCACGGCCCGGCTACCTCGGCACCCGGCTCGACGCCGAGCGCCGCACCATCGACGACGAGGCCGACCAGCTCGCCGGCGTCCTCGACGACCTCGGCATCGACCGCGCCGGTGTGCTGGCGTGGTCTGGAGGCGCCCCGGCCGCGTACCGACTGGCGGTCCACCACCCGGACCGGATCAGCGCGCTCGCCGTCGCCTCCGGGGTGTCCGGTCGCTGGGTCCCCGGGCCGGCGGGACCTGCCGAACGACTCGTGACCGACACCGCGTTCGGCGCTGGTCTGGCAGCGGCCGCTGCGCGCATCGCCCCGGCTGCCGCGGCACGCGCTGCGGTGGCCGGCGTGAGCACCCTGCGCGGCGGGGCCCTGCGGGAACACGTCGCTGGCGTCCTGGCCGACCCGGAGCGGCGGGCGTTCCTGCTCGGCCTCGCCCGGACCGGCAACGCGTCCGGGCCGAGGCGCGCCGGCTGGGACAACGACGTGCGCCAGCTCGCGGCCGTCGAGTCGCTCGACCTCGCTGCCGTCCGGGCTCCGACGCTCCTGGTGCACGGCGACGCCGACACCGAGGTCCGACCGGACGACAGCACCCGCGCCGCCGCAGCGATCCCCGGCGCCGAGCTCGTCACGATGCCGGGTGGCACGCACTTCGCACTCTGGGACCACCGCGATGCCGCCGCCGTGCAAGCACAGGTGCGCGCACACCTGCAGCGACCCTGACCACCGGCTCGTCCGCTTGCTCACGATCCGGTATCGACGAGGTCTCGATCGCGACACGACGCCCCGTGCGTGACCACGGCGCTGCCACGATGGCGGGTGTGGCTTCTCTCCGACTCGCACTGCCCCTGGTCGTCGGCGCACTGCTCGCATCCGTCGCCCTGTCGTCGTGCTCGGCCGACGCCTCGTCGGCCCCGGCGCCGACCTCGTCGAGCGCTCGGTCGGCGGACGCAGCGGTGGACGCACCGGCGGCGTCCCCCACGGTGGACCCGATGGAGGAGGACCGAAGCGCCGCGGCCGTCTGCGGGCAGATCAGCGCGCTGTCGACGATCGCCCTGAACGCCTCGGACGGTCGTTCCCGCGGTGCCCTGACCGATGCGCAGTACGGGGCGCTGATCGCGGCGGAGCGCTTCGGGTACGAGCACCTGTCGAGCACCGACGAGCGGCTCGACAACGCCATCGACTACGCGCTCGAGTACCTCGACGCCCACCCGGCACCCGCGTCGGGGCCGGCGCTCCAGGACAGCCCCGAGTGGGAGCTCGTCGGGCGCACCCTGAACACCGCGTGCCAGCAGGCCGGATCGAACGTGGTGGCGACCGCTCAGTCCGGCGGCTGATCGCGACTCGTCCGGCGGCCAGAGCGCATCGGGGCACCAAGAACACCAGGGTCACGCAACGGTCTCGGTCCGCTCGACCGACGCGATCAGCGCATCGAGGGCACGGTCGAGCTCCGGCACCGTCACCGCCCCGTACCCCAGCACGACCCCGGCCGGCGTGCTGCCCGGAGCGATCCCGTACTCCTCGAGCGTCGAGACGAGCACGCCGGCACCGGCCATCCGCGCCGCGACCTCCTGCCCGGTCGCCGGACCCGACCACACGACCACCGCGTGCAGTCCGCCGGTCAGCGCACGGGCCTCCAGTCCGGCGACGCCGTCGAGCCGAGCCGCGATCCGGGCGCGACGGTGCGTGTAGTCCCGCCGGACCCGGCCGAGGTGCCGGCGGAGCGCGCCGGTCCGGAGCAGGTGCGCGAGCGCGATCTGCACGGGCTCGGCGACGACCGCGCCGCGGGCGCGACGGGCAGCGAGCACCGCGTCGGTGACCCCGGCCACGGCCACGGACCCGGACCCGGCCACGGACCCAGCCCCGACCGGCACACCTGCCGCCCCGGGCAGCACGACGTAGGAGCAACGCAGGCGTGGGTCGAGCGTCTTCGAGAACCCGCCGACGTGCAGCACCACCCCGTCGGCGTCGAGCGCTGCGAGTGCGGGCACGGGGCTGCCGCGGTGCCGGAACTCCGAGTCGTAGTCGTCCTCGACCACGAGCGTGCCCGTCGCCGCAGCCCAGGCGAGCAGCCGCTGCCGTCGAGCCACCGGCATCACCGAGCCGAGCGGGTACTGGTGCGTCGGCGTGACGAGCACGACGTCGACCGGCGGGGCTGCCGTCAGGGCGTCGAGGTCCATCCCGTCGTCGTCGAGCGGGATGCCGACCACGGTCCCGCCCGCGCTGAGCACCGCACGCTGACCGGTCCGGTACCCCGGGTCCTCGACCGCGAACACGGGGGCGCGACCGAGGTGCACGCGGAGCGCCTCGGCGACGAGCGACAGCGCCTCCGAGGTCCCCGCGCTCAGCAGCACCCGGTCGACCGACGGGGCGAACCCGCGGCTCAGGCCGAGCTGTGCCACCACCTGCGCTCGGAGCTCCACCGTGCCGAGGGGGTCCGCGACCGCGTTCCGCAGTGGGGCGTCGGCCGCCGCCCGCCAGGCTGCGCGCCAGTCCCGCTGCGCGATCGCGGTGACGGCGGGGACCCCGGGGCGGCAGTCGATGGTCCGGGCGGCGGCGGCCGCCGCTGACGCCGCCGCTCGAGCACACGGGTCCGTCGCCAGCAGCAAGTCCCCGACGACGGCGCCGCCCCGGCCGCCCACGCCGCCCACGCCAGCCGACGCGACGACCCGCGCCACCGCACCGTGCCGCGTCCGGATCCAGCCCTCGCCGTCGAGCTGGTCGTACGCGGCGACGACCGTTCCGCGTGCGACGCCGAGCTCGGCGGCCAACGCCCGGGTCGAGGGCAGCGGATCGCCCTCGCGCAGCGTGCCGTCGTGGACCATCCGTCGGATGCGGGCGACGACCCCTGCGGTCTTGCCGGACTGGTCCACCACGATCACCTCGATCTGGTCCACGCACCGGACCACTGTCGAACCTAGCGTGGCCCGCATGACCACCCCCAACCCCGCCGACGGCCCCGACCTGCGGGTCCGCCGCATCCGCGAGCGCCAGTCCGACGACCCCGCCGTCCTCCGGGCGATCCTCGCCGAAGCACATCTCGCCCACGTCGGGTTCGTCCGCGGCGGCCACCCGATCGTGCTGCCCTTCCTGTGCGGCGTCGGGGACCTCGGCGCCGGCCCGGTCCTGCTGCTGCACGGCTCGACCGGCGGCGGCCTCTTCCTCGGAGCAGGGGCCGCCGGCGTGCGGGTCGCAGCGACGGTCACGCATCTGGACGGGCTCGTGTTCGCCCGTTCGACCTTCGACAGCTCCGCGAACTACCGCAGCGCAATGATCGCGGGTGCCGCGACGGTGGTGCCGCCCGAGCTCCGCACCGAGGCGCTCTGGCAGGTCTCCGACCACCTCATGCCCGGCCGCCGCGACGAGGTCCGCGAGATGACCCCGAAGGAGGTCCGCGCCACCCAGGTCCTGCAGCTGCCCCTCGACCGCGCGAGTGTGAAGGTCCGGTTCCAGGGCAACGGCGAGTCCGCGGACGACGGCGAGGACCACGCGGTCTGGGCCGGCGTGCTGCCGCTCGCGGTCCGCGCGGGCGTCCCGGTACCGGGGGACATCTCGGGGGACGCCCCGGTCGACGCGTCCGTCGTGGCGCTGGCGGCTCGCCTCGACCGGCTGTCGTCCGACCGGGAGGCCCGGATCGCCGCCGTCATGCGGGTCGTGTCCGTCTGAGCCTGGGTCTTCGAGCCCGTGGGCGCGGATCCGCCGCATCTGAGCGACCTGCGAGGACCGCCCGTTCCTGTGACGAGCCGCAGGAACACTCCGGGACTGCCCAGCCTCGATCCGCCCCGTGACCAATACGTTACTTTCCGGATCGCCCAGCGGTCCCGACCCGGAAGGACCCATGGGACGCCACGCCCTGCCTGCAGCAGCCGAAGACCGACAGCCCTCGCGAGGGACCCCGCACACCGCGGTGGAACCCGCTCCGGCGTCTCCGCAGCCGCAGCTGTCCCGTCCCCGTGGTCGTCGCTCGGCCCTCGGTCCCGCTGCTGCCCGGGCCACGTTCGTGGAGCACCCGAAGCCGACCCGCACCGTCCGGATGCAGCCGCGTCCGCTCCCAGTCGCTTCGAGCGCCGGTGCGGCCGTCCTGGGCCGGAAGGCCGTCCTGCGTGCCGAGCGGGCCGTCGACCCGCGGCACATCCGCCGCACCGCGAACGCCAAGCGTGCCGCGATCCTGCTCGCGCCGGCGATCGCCGTGACCTCGAGCCTGACCCTGGCCGTGCCGGCGAACGCGGCGACCCCGGTCGAGACGCAGCAGGGCACGACGACCTCGCAGGCCGCGCAGACCTTCACCGTGGCGCACGACGTCAAGGTCCCCGTCGTCACCACCGACGGCATGACCACCACGACCACGGTCGTCTCGTACCCGACGCTCGACCTGCGCTTCGGGGTGACGACGGCCCAGGCGCAGTCGGCCCTGTCGGCGGCGCTGTCCGCCGGCGGCGACCGCGCCACCATCGTCGAGACCGCCCTGCAGTACATGGGGGACCCGTACGTCGAGGGCGGCGCGAGCCACGAGGGCATCGACTGCTCCGGCCTGACGATGGTCGCGTACGCCGCGGTCGGCATCCCGCTCGTGCACTACGTGCCGACGCAGGACGCCGCGGCGACGACGATCCCCGAGTCCGAGGCGTTGCCCGGCGACCTGGTCGTGTACGACGACGAGGACCACGTCGGCCTGTACCTCGGCCAGGGACTCGTGCTGCAGGCCCCGCACCCGGGCGAGGTCGTCGACATCGTGCCGATGTACTCGGCCGCGCACCACTTCGCGCGCCTGCTGCCCGCCGGCAGCTGATCCGACGCAGGCGGGGCCGTCGACGGTGACCATCCCGGCCACCGGAGGGTCCGGCACCGACGTGTCACGGGCCTCCCGTATCCTGGCCTGATGGCTTCCGACACCCGTACCCCGTTCGAACAGCAGCAGTCTGCTCGTCCGCAGGTGCGCCCGCGCACCGAGGGCTGGAAGCAGGCGACCGACACCGACGGCCGTCCGCTGCTGCAGTTCGCGTCGCCGAAGCGCGGCAAGCCGCCCGTGCACCTGGCCGACCTGACGGCCGAGGAGCGCGAGGCCCGCGTCAAGGAACTCGGGCTGCCGGGCTTCCGCGCGAAGCAGCTCGCGACCCACTACTTCACGCACTACACGTCCGACCCGGACAAGATGACCGACCTGCCGGCCGCCCAGCGCGAGCAGCTCGTCGCCGGGATGCTGCCGCCCCTGCTGACCGAGACCCGGCGGCTGGCGACGGACAACGGCGACACGATCAAGTTCCTGTGGAAGCTGCACGACGGTGCCCTGGTCGAGTCGGTGCTCATGCGGTACCCGGGTCGCATCACGCTCTGCGTCTCGTCGCAGGCCGGCTGCGGCATGAACTGCCCGTTCTGCGCCACCGGCCAGGCGGGGCTGACCCGCAACATGTCCACCGCCGAGATCATCGAGCAGATCGTCCGGGCCAACGTGGCCATCGCCGCGGGGGAGCTCGGGGGCGATCCCCGCAAGGGCGGTAAGGACCGCGTCGACGCCGAGCGCGTGACGAACATCGTGTTCATGGGCATGGGGGAGCCGCTCGCCAACTACAAGCGGGTGATGGACGCCGTGCGGTTGATGGTCGCGCCGCAGCCGAACGGCCTCGGCATGAGCGCCCGTGGCATCACCATCTCGACCGTCGGGCTGGTCCCCGCGATCCTCAAGCTGGCGGACGAGAACATCCCGGTGACCTTCGCGCTGTCGCTGCACGCCCCGGACGACGAACTCCGCGACGAGCTCATCCCGGTGAACTCGCGCTGGAAGGCCGACGAGGCGATCGACGCCGCGCACAACTACTACGTCAAGACCGGCCGCCGTGTCTCGATCGAGTACGCGCTCATCAAGGACATGAACGACCACGCCTGGCGTGCGGACCTGCTCGCCGAGAAGCTCAACAAGCGCGGCAAGGGCTGGGTGCACGTCAACCCGATCCCGCTCAACCCGACGCCGGGCTCCGTGTGGACCTCGTCCGAGGTGCACGTGCAGGACGAGTTCGTCCGCCGGCTGAACGCCGCGGGCATCCCGACGACCCTGCGCGACACCCGCGGCAAGGAGATCGACGGGGCCTGCGGGCAGCTCGCTGCAGCGGAGTAGCCCCGGCGCCGACGGGCACTCCCGGGCCGACACGCCCGGGAGGAACCACGGTTGGCGAGGCCCCCGGAGCGTGTGTAGTGTTACCTCTCGTTGCCACGGCGGCGGAGAACGGAACGGCTGAGACGGTCACTGGGTTTACCCGGGGATCTTGTCCGCCACGGTTCTTCCCCGGGCAGCGGATTCACCAGCCTCTCTGGCGGAGCATCTTCGGGTGTCGAGTGGGGGAGTGCGTCTGGTCCTTGAGAACTCAACAGCGTGCACATTGTCAATGCCAATTTATTGATTGACCTCGTGCCTGGCCTTCCTTCGGGTTGGTTGGGTTTGAGACAATTCCTTTTGGATTGAAGATTGTCAGTAGACAGTCAACAGTCAGAATCAACTCGGTCTGATGCCCTTTGGGGTGTTGGGTCTGTATTTTTTTA
>NZ_SLUR01000013.1:0-111120 GCF_004340725.1 Curtobacterium sp. PhB128 | reverse complement strand
ACGCCTCGACGCCATGACGCCGAGAGAAGCTCTCGACGAGCTACTCTCGGCGTCACTGACAGGCGGTGTTGCACCGACCACTTGAATCCACCGCGGAAGGTTCGCGCAGATCTGTCGCTTTCGCGGGAGGGCCTGCGGCCGCTCGCCGGTCAGTTGGCGTGGGGGTGCAGGGCGTCGTAGCGGCGGAAGGAAGGGACGAGGCGGAGGAGCAGCGCGACGAGCGCCACGATGAGCACGCCGCCGATGATCGGCGGGTACGCGATGCCGGCCGCGACGACCAGGCCCGCGTAGAGGTCACCGAGCCGCGGTCCACCGGTGACCACGACGATGAAGATGCCCTGCAGCCGGCCGCGCATGCCGTCCGGCGACGCCGCCTGCAGGATCGTGTTCCGGAACACCGAGCTGACGTTGTCGGCGCCTCCGGCCGCGGCGAGGAACAGCGCCGCGAGGCCGAGCGCCGGCAGGATCCCGACCGAGAACGACTCGCCCGAGCGTCCGCCGAGCACGTGCGCGAGCGCGATGACGACGCCGAACGCCGCGATCGCGGCGCCGTACGCGGTGATGGCCCAGCCGACCGCCTCGCCCTGGCGGCGCACGTGCCCGAGCGGCCCGGAGAAGACGCTCGACAGCAGCGCGCCGATCGCGTAGGCGGCCGTGAGGGTGCCGACGGTGATCGATCCGCCACCGATCACGAGCGCCCCGATCGCGGGGAACAGGACGCGGGGCTGGCCGAACGTCATCGCGACGATGTCGAGCACGAACGTCATGGTGATGTTGCGCGACCTCCGCAGGAACCGCGCGCCCTCGACCAGGGAGCTCAGCCCCGGACGGAGGGCACCGTGGTCGGCCGCCATCCGCGGCAGCGTGAACACGCCGAGGAACGCGAAGGTGAACAGGACGACGTCGATCGTGTAGGTCGGCGCGAACCCGACGCTCGCGATCAGGACGCCGGCCACGGCCGGTCCGACGGTGACCTGGAACCCCGAGGCGATCCCGCCCAGGGCGCTCGCCGCGGGCAGCAGGTCGGTACCGACGAGTCGCGGGACGATCGCCGAGCGCGACGCGTTGCTGACGGTCGCTGCGACGGCGTTCACGGTCGCCAGGACGTAGAGCAGTGGGACGCTGTGCAGCCCGAGCCACGAGTGGGTGGCGATGAGGGCGACCGCGACCCAGGCGATGATCGACGACACGAGTGCGACGGTGCGCCGGTCGAAGGCGTCAGCGAGCATGCCGCCGTACAGGCCGGCGACCACCATCGGCAGCAGGGCGATGACCCCCACGAGCGCCACCGCGAAGGTGGAGTGCGTGATCTCGTACACCTCGAGCCCGACCGCCACCGTGGTCATCTGCGTGCCGATCCCGGCGATCGCGGTGCCCGCCCAGAGCCGGGCGAAGGCGGGGGAGCGGCGGAGCGGGGTGAGGTCGGCGAGCAGGCGGCGGCGCGGCGGTGCGGGAGTGGGTCGTGTCACGGTGGAACCATTCTGCGGCCTGGGTGGCCGTTGCGTCTGCCGTTGCCGCGCTCTGGTTGACTGGATCGCATGACTGACCTCAACAGCAAGCCCGAGTTCGACGCGCCCGAGGGCCCGGCCCCCACCGATCTCGTCATCACCGACATCGTCGAGGGTTCCGGCGAGGAAGCGTCCGCCGGCTCGACCGTCAAGGTGCACTACGCCGGCGTCGAGTACGAGACCGGCGAGGAGTTCGACAGCTCGTGGAACCGCGGTGAGCCCATCGACTTCCCGCTCGCAGCGCTCGTGCGCGGCTGGCAGGAGGGCATCCCCGGCATGAAGGTCGGCGGTCGCCGCAAGCTCGTCGTCCCGCCGGAGCTCGCCTACGGTCCCGCCGGTGGCGGCCACTTCCTGTCCGGCAAGACCCTGATCTTCGTGATCGACCTGCTCGGGGTGCGCTGATGCAGGTCGGTGCCCCGACCATCGAGCTGAACGACGGCCACCGGTTCCCGGAGCTCGGCCTCGGCACCTACGGCCTGAACGGCGACGAGGGTGCGGCCGCGGTCGACACCGCCATCGCGAGCGGCTACCGGCTGCTCGACACCGCACTGAACTACGGCAACGAAGACGCCGTCGGCCGTGCCGTCCGCGAGTCCGACGTCGCGCGTGAGGACCTCGTCGTCACGTCGAAGCTCCCCGGCCGCCACCACGGCTACGACGAGGCGCACCGCTCGATCGACGAGACCCTGGGCAACCTCGGGCTCGACCACGTCGACCTGTACCTGATCCACTGGCCGAACCCGTCGGTGGACAAGTTCGTCGACACGTGGAAGGCGTTCGTCGACCTGCGCGACAGCGGCAAGGTCCGCTCGATCGGTGTCTCGAACTTCACTCCGGAGCACCTGCGCCGCATCATCGACGCGACCGGTGTCGCCCCGGCCGTGAACCAGGTCGAGCTGCACCCGTACTTCCCGCAGGCAGAACTGCGGAAGGTGCACCAGGAGCTCGGCATCGTGACCGAGAGCTGGAGCCCGCTCGCCGTCCGGTCGGAGCTCCTCACCGAGCAGCCGATCACCGACGCCGCAGCGGCCCACGGCGTGACCCCCGGCCAGGTCGTGCTGCGGTGGCACGTCCAGCTCGGTGCCGTGCCGGTGCCGAAGTCGGCCGACGCCACCCGGCAGCGCGAGAACCTCGACGTGTTCGGCTTCGAGCTGACCGACGCCGAGGTGCAGGCCATCTCCGGCCTCGAGCGCGGCCGGCTCTGGGACGCAGACCCGGACACGCACGAAGAGATGTGACCGAGGACCCTTCGGGAACTGCGGGCCTCCAGCGGGCAGTACACTGGATTCCCCTCTTCCCGAAGGGTTGCGTGTGTCCGAACCGACCGAGATCGACCGCGAGCGCGGCTACGTGGACGGCCTCTTCCGCCGTCTCGACGAGCTGACCGCCGAGGCCGAGCAGCGTCTCGCCGAGACCCGTCGTCAGGCGGTCGGCGGGAACCACCAGAGCCGCAGCGAGCGCGACGCGTACGCCCGACTCTACGAAGACACCGTGGCGACGCTCGAGCGCGTGGGGGACCGTCTGGTCTTCGGCCGGCTCGAGGTCTCCGAGCCCGACAGCTCCGAGGACGCCTTCCGCTACATCGGCCGCGTGGGCCTGCGTGACGCCGACCACCGCCCGCTGCTGCTCGACTGGCGTGTGCCCGGTGCCAGCGCGTTCTACCAGGCCACCGCGGCGCACCCGATGGGGATGCGCTCGCGTCGCCACCTGTCGCTCGAGGGCCGTCGGGTCGTCGGCGTCGAGGACGAGGTGTTCGACGCCTCGCTCTACGACGACGAGCGCACCCACCTGCAGGGCGAGGGGGCGCTGCTGGCCGCCGTGACCGCCGAGCGCACCGGCCGGATGACCGACATCGTCGCCACCATCCAGGGCGAGCAGGACCGCATCATCCGTTCCCCGCTCGAGGGCGTGCTCATCGTGCAGGGCGGCCCCGGCACCGGCAAGACCGCCGTGGCGCTGCACCGTGCCGCGTACCTGCTGTACTCGTACCGCGAGCGGCTGCGGGGCTCCGGCGTCCTGATGGTCGGCCCGTCGCCGGCGTTCCTGACCTACATCGAGCAGGTCCTGCCGTCGCTCGGTGAGACCGGTGTCGTGATGGCCTCGCTCGGTTCGCTCTACCCGGGGGTGCACGCGACGACGCACGACCCCCGCGACGTCGCCGCCGTGAAGGGCTCCGCGCAGACGGCCGCACTCCTGCGCCGCGCCGTGCGGTCCCGCCAGGTGGTGCCGACCGAGTCGGTGACACTCGACGTCGAGGGCGAGCGGCTCGTCGTGACGCCGCAGCTCGTGGCCGACGCGATGAAGCGCGCCCAGGACCGCGGCAAGCCCCACAACGCCGCGCGCGTGACGTTCAACAAGCTCGCGCTCGACGCGATGACCCGGCTGCTCGCCGAACAGCTGCGCGAGCGTGGGACGACGGTGGACGAAGCCGACGAGAAGGTCCTGCGCGAGGACATCCGGAGCTCCTACGACGCCCGGGTGCTGCTCAACACCGCGTGGCTGCCGCTGCCCCCGGAGAAGTTCCTCGAGGACCTGTACGCCCGTCCGAACTGGCTCGCCTCGCTGACCCCGGACTGGACCCCGGAACGCCGTGCCCTGCTGCAGCGCGCACGCGGTGCTGCCTGGACGGTCGAGGACGTCCCCCTGCTCGACGAGGCCGCCGAACTGCTCGGCCCGTTCGACCCGACCGGCGGCGCCGCCAAGCGCGCGGCGAAGGCCAGCCGCAACCGTGACATCGAGAACGCCCGTCAGGCGATCGAGAACATGGGTGTCGAGGGGATCGTCACCGCCGAACAGGTCGCCGGATCGTTCGCCGAGGGCGGGGACCCCCGCTCGACGGCGGAGCGCGCGGCCGACGACCGCGAGTGGACGTACGGACACATCGTGGTCGACGAGGCGCAGGAGCTCTCGCCGATGCAGTGGCGCGTGCTCGCCCGCCGCAACCCGCTGCGCTCCTTCACGATCGTCGGCGACATGGCGCAGGGCTCCTCGCCCGGGGCCGCGCGCACCTGGGACGACGTGCTCGGCGCGCTCGCCCGCCGACGCCGTGGCCGGGCACCGCTCGTGCCGCTCGACCACCGCATCGAGCAGCTCACCGTGAACTACCGCACCCCGCGGTCGATCGTCGAGGCCGCCGGCGTCTTCGCCGACGGTGCCGGCCTGACCGTGACCCGCAACGAGGCCGTGCGCGACGGCGACCCCGTCGAGCGCGTCCGCGTCGCCCGCGCCGACCTGCTCGACACGGTCGTGTCGGTCGCCGACGCCGAACGGTCGCGGATCGGTGCCGGCACCATCGGCGTGATCGTCCCCGAGTCCGAGGTCGACGCCGTCCGGCAGCGGCTCACGCGCACCGAGGCCGACGTGCGCGGGCTGGCCTCGCCGCACGCCGGGTCGCTCACAGTGCTGACCGGGGCGGACGCCAAGGGCCTCGAGTTCGACGGCGTGCTGCTCGTCGACCCCGACCGGGTCGGTGCCGACGCCGCGCGCCCGGCGGCCGCGGTCTACGTCGCGATGACCCGTCCGACGCGGCGCCTGACGGTCATCGACGTCGACTGAGGGGTCGCGTTCGCGCATCGCGCGCGGCCACTTCGTGAGCAGAAATGGTCGGGTTCGCCGCGCGGAGGCGACCATTCCTGCTCACGATCCGCGGCGGTCCGGCCGGCGCGGGGCGGACGGGAGGCCCGTGGCGGCTCCGGCACGGGCCTGCCGTCTCAGGACGGGTCGCCTGCAGAGCGGACGCGCGCGACGAGGTCGGCCCACGCGCCGTCGAGGCGGCGTCCAGGGATCGTCACGGTCGTGCGCTCGACGGTGATCGTCCACGTGAATTCGTCGGGGACCGGCGGCCCGGCCGTCGCCGTCGCGGGGGTCCGGGGGAGCGCGTCGACGACCTCGGACCACGCCGCGGGGTCGGCGCTCGTGTCGGTGTCGACCCGCCAGTGCCGCGTGGTACCGGCGAAGCCCCCGGAACGACGGACCTCGATGCGCATGCTCCCGACCGTACGCCGGTGCGTGGCGCTCGATCGTCTCAGACGAGGACGCCCACCGTCCGCCAGGCGTCCTGCACCGCGGTGTGCTCCGCGGAACCGGCGCCGAACCGGGACCCAGCGGCGTCGATCGTCACGGCGGCGAAGCCAGCGAAGTCGATCGAGGCGGTGACGGCGTCCGAGGTCAGGGCGTCCCACCACACGGCACCGGCGCCCTGCCAGGCGTACCCGCCGATCGCGGTCGCCGCCAGGAAGAACGCGTGGTTCGGGATGCCGGAGTTCGTGTGCACCCCACCGGCGTCGTCGGTCGTCACGACGAAGTCGGCCATCGTCGCGGGCTGCGGGTCCTTGCCGAGCACCGGGTCGTCGTAGGCGGTACCCGGGGCCCGCATCGAGCGCAGGGCATCGCCGTGCACGGCATCGGTGAAGAGCCCCTGGCCGATGAGCCAGCTCGCCTGCTCGGCGGTCTGCCCGGCCGCGTACTGGGCGACGAGTGAGCCGAACACGTCGCTGATCGACTCGTTGAGCGCCCCGGACTGCCCCTGGTAGGTGAGGTCGGCGGTGTACTGCGTGACGCCGTGCGCCAGTTCGTGCCCGATGACGTCGAGCGCGATGGTGAAGCGCCGGAAGACCTCGTCGTCGCCGTCGCCGAACACCATCCGGCTGCCGTCCCAGTAGGCGTTGTCGTAGTCCTGCCCGAAGTGGACCGTGGCGTCGAGGGGGAGTCCGGTACCGTCGATCGACACCCGGCCGAAGACGTCGAGCCAGAAGGCGTGGGTCGCACCGAGGCCCGCGTACGCCTCGTCGACGGCCGCGTCGCCGGTGTCGGGGGCGCCCTCGCTCCGGACCACCGTGCCGGGCAGGGTCGTCGTGCCGCGGGCGTCGGCGATCGTGCGCTGGGGAGACCGGTCGACCGTGCCGCTGACACGGCGCGGGGCGACCAGGTGCTGGTGCTTCGGGCTCTGCACGAGCTCGAGCGACGCCAGTGCGGTGCGCGCGGCAGACGCCGCCCGGGGGAACTCGGCCGCCTGGGCCACGGCGTGGAGCAGGTAGGGCGGGACGACGGAGCGCCGGCTGTCGGTCGGGGTCATGCGCTCATGCAACCACCGGGCACCGACACCCCGGCACCGGCTCAGTCGCGCTTGCGGTTCTCGACCAGGCCGAGCGCGTAGGACTCCCACCACTGCCCGGCGGCCGGTCCACCGTTGCACGTGCCGTCGCTGAGCCCAGGGGTCTTGACCCAGAGCAGGGCGTCGAGCCGGCTCGATCCGCCGGTGACGTGCGGCGCCTGGCCGAGACCGGCGCCCTCGGGGTTGCACCACGTCCCGCGCCAGCCCTGACCGTTCCGGGAGACGTCGATGACGAAGTGCGGATCCCCACCGATCGCGTCGGCGAGTTCGTCGGCGTAGGCGCGTTCCTGGTCGACGCGGTAGAAGTTCGACACGTTCGTGAAGAAGCCCTGCACCTCGTCGACGCCCGCCTGCCGCAGCCAGTCGGCCATCGTCGCGGTCGGGACACGGTTCTCGTTGCCGCCGTCGAGGTACACCGTCAGTCCGTGCCCGGTCAGCGCGTCCACGGCCTTGCGGAGCAGCGGGAGTCGGGAGTCGCGGAGGCGCTCGCAGTTCTGGATCTGCGCGATCGCGTCCGGTTCGACGAGCACGACGGCCTTCGAGCCGGCCATCGCGCGGACGGCGGAGCGGACCCACGGCAGGTACGCGTCGTCGGTGGTGCCGCCCTTCGAGTAGCTGCCGCAGTCGCGGTCCGGCACGGTGTACAGCACGAACACCGGGGTGGCCTGCTGCTGCTCGGCGTTCCGGACGACGGTGCGGATCGTCGCGCGCGTCTCGGACCGCGAGGTGTTCGTGAGCCAGGTCGCGATCGGCTGGTCGGCGATGCGGGCGATCTGCGCCGCGGTGTCGTCGTGCCCGGCGGCGCGGGCCTGGCGCTCGCGGATGCCCGGCTGGTTCACGTCCGACGGCTGGTGCGCGAGGCCGCCGGGGAACGCCTGCTCCGCGGTCTTCCGCGTCACGACGTCCCGTCCGCTCGCCGTCGGGTCGGCATCCGGGCCGCCGCCGTGCGGCACGACGACCACGAGCGTCGTCACGACCGCCGCGACACCGACGACCGCGGCCGCGATCCACAGCCACTGACGTCGCGCGGACGCACGCTTCCCCTGGTGCTCCGGCATCCGGCGGTCCTCCCTGTTCGCACCCATGCTGACAGGTGCGGGGGAGTCCTGACCAGGACACCGGGGTGTTCGTTCAGGTCGGCCGACGGCTTCTGCCAGGAGCGCTCCAGCGACCCCGCAGGACGGTGTTGCAGAATGCCGGGATGTTCCGTCGACTCCTCCTCCTCGCCGTGACCGCGGCGTACGCCTGGGTGATCTGGCGGATGACGCTGACCCCGCAGGTCTTCACCTCGGCACAGAACTCGTTCGTGCTGCACGCGATCGCCTGGGTGCAGCAGCTGCCGCACGGCACCTGGTTCACGTACGAGCGCACCGAGTTCCTGGCCAACATCGCGATGTTCGTGCCGGTCGGCATGCTCGCCGCACTCTGGCTGCCGCGGCGCTGGTGGATCCTCGGGGCCCTGGTCGCGGTCGCCCTGTCGACCGGCATCGAGTTCGCGCAGGCCACCTACCTGCCCTACCGCGTCGCCGACCCCCGCGACGTGCTGTCGAACGGCCTCGGCGGACTGCTCGGCGCGACGCTCGTCGGACTTGTCCGCAGTCTGCTGCCGGCGCCCCGTCGTCGTCGCCTGCGCGCCAGGACCGCCTAGGACTCTGGTAGTCTTGCGCGGTTGCCGTCGAACGGCCGCGGACAAAGAGCGCTCGTGCATCAGGCACGGGCACCGCGCAACGGACTGAAAGGGGATCTACGCATGGCACTTGACGCGAAGGTCAAGCAGGAGATCATCGAAGAGTACGCGACCCACCCGGGCGACACCGGTTCCCCCGAGGTCCAGGTCGCCGTTCTGACGCGTCGTATCAACGACCTGAACGAGCACCTCAAGGAGCACAAGCACGACCACCACTCGCGTCGTGGTCTGCTGCTCATGGTCGGTCAGCGTCGCCGTCTCCTCGGTTACCTCTCCGACGTCGACATCGCCCGCTACCGTGCGCTCATCGAGCGCCTCGGCCTGCGCCGCTAGTCGACGCCTCACGGCTTGACTGAACGCCCCGGTCCTCCTCGCGAGGACCGGGGCGTTCTCCGTTCCCGGGAATGGTTGCGCGCTGCGTGCGGTTCGGTACGATGTTCATGCAAACGCATCGAAAGTCGGGAACCACCATGACCACCATCGCCGTCGTCTCCGCCGGACTCTCCGAGCCCAGCTCCACCCGCCTGCTCGCCGACCGCCTGGGCGAGGCCGCCGTCGCTGCGCTCGTCGCCGAGGGCACGCCCGCGCACGTCCTGCACGTCGAGCTCCGGCCGCTCGCGCACGAGATCACCGACGCGATGCTCACCGGCTTCTCGGCGCCCGCGCTGTCCGCCGCCACGGCCGCAGTGGTCGAGGCCGACGCTGTCGTCTTCGTCACGCCGATCTTCACGGCGGGCGTGAGCGGTCTCGCGAAGTCGTTCCTCGACGTCCTCGACAAGGACGCGCTCGCCGACCTGCCCGTCCTGCTCGGCGCCACGGGCGGGACCTCGCGGCACTCGCTCGCCATCGACCACGCCCTGCGTCCGGTCTTCGCCTACCTCCGCGCAGCGGTGGTGCCGACCGGCGTGTTCGCCGCGACCGACGACTGGGGGAGCGACGGCGACGCCGCGGCCCTGGACGGACGCATCCGCCGGGCCGGAGCGGACCTGGCCTGGGCGATCCGGGCCTCCCGGCGGGCCCCGCAGGAAGCCGACGCGCTCCCCGCGACCGCGGACTTCGCGAGCTTGCTCGGTGGCCTCGGTCACTGACCCGGACCGCTGACCCGTGGCGCGCTCTTAGGCGGACCACAGGGTTCGTGGGGTCGGAGTGCGGCCGGCTGGCGGCTCGCTCATCGGTGGGCTCGGGAGCCTCGTCATGACGACGAGGAGGACCGATGGACACCAGAGGCAACGGCAAGCGATCCGCACGGGTCACGAGTGCGCTCGTGAGCCTGGGCGGACTCGCGGTCGCGACGGTCACGGGTGCGGGGCTGTGGTTCGGGCACGAGCAGGCCAGCACGACGACGACCGACACGTCCACGAGCACGAGCACCACGACGGACTCCGGTTCGGGTACCGGGACGTCGGGCGACGCCACCACCGACTCCGGGTCCTCGTCCTCCTCGTCGTCGAACGACACGTCGACCGACTCGTCGAACGACACGTCGACCGACAGCGGCACGAGCAGCAGCGACACCGGCGTCTCGCAGGGCACCACCGGCGGTTCGTCCGACACGACGACGACGGGATCGTGACCGTGCGCGCCGCCGCCGAGTGGGACCTCTGGACCACCACCGCCCGGGTCGTCCTCGACCACCGCGACCGCCGCCACCTCGCCGCCGCCGAGTCCTGCGTCCGCGAGGTCACGGCCGCCGTCGACGCCGCGTGCAGCCGGTTCCGCGACGATTCCGAGCTCCTGTCCCGCGCCGACGACCTGGTGCGCGGCACCGAGGTCTCGCCGTTGCTGGCGACGCTCGTGCACCAGGCCGTCGACGCCGCACGGCTGTCCGACGGGGACGTCGACCCGACGCTCGGCAGACGGATGGTGTCCCTCGGGTACGACGCCGCGTTCGCCGACGCGCCACCGGTCCCGTCACCCGACGCCGTGGCCCGATCGCTCGACGACCGCCCGGCGTGGCAGCGGATCCTGCTGTCCGGCACGTTCCTGCGGGTCCCCGAGGGCGTCACGCTCGACCTCGGTGCCACGGCGAAGGCCGCCGCCGCGGACATGGCGGCCGCGAGCATCACCGCGCGGCTCGGCGTCGGTGCCCTCGTCTCGCTCGGCGGGGACGTCGCCACGGCCGGCCCGGACCCCTCCGGCGGCTGGCAGGTGCGTGTGCAGGACCTGGCGGACGACCCCGTCGACCACGTCCGCATCGCCTCCGGGTGGTCCGTCGCGACCTCGAGCACGCAGAAGCGCCGCTGGGAGCAGGACGGGACCGCGCGGCACCACATCCTCGATCCGCGGTGGGGCCTGCCCGCCGACCCGGTGTGGCGGTCGGTGACGGTCGTCGCCCCCTCGTGCACCACCGCCAACACGATGACCACCGCCGCCGTCGTCCGGGGGCACGGCGCCGTGGAGTGGCTCCGGCAGAGCGGCCGTGCGGCCCGGCTCGTCGCGGCCGACGGTTCGGTGCTGCGGATCGGCGGCTGGCCGGAGGACCAGGCTGCCGACGGTTCCGTCACCGTCGACGGGGCGGACGCCGCCTGATGGACACTGCGCTCTGGGTGGTCGGCCGCGGCACGGGCGTCGCCGCCGTCGTGCTCCTGACCCTGACGGTCCTGCTCGGCATCGTGAGCCGCGGCGGCCGACCGCTCCCCGGCCTGCCGCGGTTCGGCGTGCAGCTCGTGCACCGGGACGTCGCCCTCGCGTCCACCGTGTTCGTGGCCGTGCACGTGGTGACGCTGCTGCTCGACACCGAGGCCGAACTGCGCCTGTTGGACGCCGTCGTGCCGTTCGTCGGCGCGTACCGCTGGTTCTGGCTCGGGCTCGGCACCCTGGCGGTCGACCTGCTCGTGGTGCTCGTCGTCACGGGGATGCTCCGCCGGGTGATCGGTCCGCGGGTGTTCCGCGCCGTGCACTGGGCCGCCTACGCCATGTGGCCGATCGCGATGGCGCACGCGATCGGCACCGGGACCGACGGCACGTCCGCCTGGTTCCTGGTGGTCGCCGGGGTCTGCGCCGCCGCCGTCCTCGGCACCGTGGTCTGGCGCTGCACGGCCGGCGTCACCGCGTTCCGTCCGACCCCGAAGGAGGCCCTCCGATGACCCTGACCCACCCGCTCACCGTGCCACGACCGACCGGCACGCAGCGACTCCTCGCCGCCCCCGGCCCTGGACTCGACGTCCACCAACGCACGCACGGGCCGCTGCCGCACGTGGGACCCGGGATCATCGACGAGATCGGTCTCGCCGGGGTCGACGGCCGCGGCGGAGCCGGGTTCCCGCTCGCCCGCAAGCTCGACGCCGTGGCGGGCCGGACCCGGCGCGGGAGCCGCGGTGCCCCGATCGTCATCGCCAACGGCGCCGAGGGGGAGCCCGCCAGCCGCAAGGACGCCGTCCTGCTCGAACGCGCGCCGCACCTGGTGCTCGACGGCATCGTCGTCGCGGCGCTCGCGATCGGTGCGACCGAGGCCGTGGTCGCCACGAGCGCGCGGCTCGCCGACCGGGTCCGGCAGGCACTCGCCGAACGCACCGACGGCCGGCGCGGCACCGGCACCGACCCGGTCGCCATCGAGGTCCGGGCCCTGCCCCACACCAGCTTCGTCGCCGGGCAGGCCACGGCACTCTCCTCGGCCGTCGCCGGAGGACGCGGCCTTCCGGAGGACCGCGTCGTGCGGCTCGCCGACCGGGGACCGACCGGTCGCCCGACCCTCGTGTCGAACGTCGAGACCCTGGCCCAGGCGGCACTCGTCGCACGGTACGGGGCGGCGTGGGCGCGGCGCGTCGGTAGCGCGAGTGCTCCCGGCACCCGTCTCGTGACGGTCAGCGACGTGACCGACCCGGGTGGTGCCGTGGTGCTGGAGACCGCCGGGGGTGCGCCGCTCGGGCAGCTGCTGGGGGCCTCCCGACTGCCGGCGGCCGACCCGCGACGGACGCGAGCCGTCCTGGTCGGCGGGTGGGGCGGCACCTGGGTGCCGGCCGCAGCGCTCGACGCGCCCCTCGACGTCGACGGGCTCGCACCGTGGGGTGCGGCGCCCGGGTCGGGCGTGCTGGCCGTGCTCGACGACCGGACCTGTCCGGTCGGGGTCACCGCAGGCCTCGCCGCGGCGCTCGCCGGGGCGTCCGCCGGCCGCTGCGGGCCGTGCGTGAACGGGTTGCCGCGGATCGCCGACGTGGTCGCCGACCTGGCCTCCGGGCGTCGGGCGGGCGACCTGGCCGGCGAGGTCCGGCGGATCGCTGCCCTGGTCGACGGACGCGGGGCCTGCCACCACCCGGACGGCGTCGCGCGGATGGTGCGGAGCGCCCTCGACGTGTTCCACGACGACGTCCAGGCGCACCTGCGGGGCGCGTGCCTGGTCGGGCCCGGTGCGGCCGGGTCCGGCTCGGCGGGGTCCGGCTCGGTCGGTGGACTCCGATGACCGCCGCCGCAGGCCCCGTCGCCCTGCACGTCGACTGGACCCGCTGCCGGGGACGCGGCCTGTGCACCGAACTCTTCGCCGAGCGGCTGGCGCGCGACGAGTGGGGCTACCCGATCGCACGGGACGGCGGCGGCACCCGCGACGTGCCGGTGCGGCCGGACGAACGCGCCGCCGCTGCGGACGCGGTGGCGATGTGCCCGCTGCAGGCGTTGCGGCTGGTGGGGGAGTGAGCAGGGATGCGGCGAGCGGTCGTGCTCAGTACCAGTGCGGGTTGACGCTCATCTCGTGGCCCCACGCACCGCACGGCGACCCGTACGCGCTCTTGATGTAGGCGAGTCCCCAGTTGATCTGCGTGTTCGCGTTCGTCCGCCAGTCCGCCCCGGCCGCCGACATCTTGTCAGCGGGCAGGGACTGCGGGATGCCGTAGGCGCCGCTCGAGGCGTTCAGCGCGTTCGCCCGCCAGCCGGACTCCTGCGTCCACAGCGACACCAGGCAGGAGAACTGGTCGTCGCCCCAGCCGTACGAGCCCAGGGCGCTCCGCGCGTAGGCCTGCGCGGCCGCGGGGTCCACGACGACACCGCCGGTGCTCGGGTAGCTCGTGCCCGTACCGCCGCCGGCGTTGGTGCTCCCGCCGCTGCCGGTGTCGGCGCTCGCCGAGGCTGCTGCCGCCGCCTGTGCCGCGGCGGCCGCCGCACGCTTGCGCTGCTGTTCGGCCTTCTGCGCCGCGACCTTCTGCCCGAGCTCGTACCCGGCGGCCTGCTTCGCGGTGGTGTCCCGGAGCGACGCGAGCTGCGCGTACAGCTCGTCGCTGTGCTGCTCGGTCGACTCGACCGCGGCGTTCGCCACGGCCTCGGCGGACTTCGCCGCCGCGGACCGTTCCTCGGCCGCCTGCGCACGCGTCGCGCGTTCGGTCTCGGCGCGTTCGGCCTGTTCGTGCAGTGACGATGCCGTGCCGGCCGCGACGGACGCCTCGTCCATCACGCCGGACCACGTGGACGACAGCTGGTCGAGCGCGCCCAGCTGGTAGAGCAGCTGGTCGGGGTTCCCCGCGGTCGCGATCCGGGTGGTCATCTGGTTCGTGCTGCCGTCGCGGTACAGGTTCGCCGCCAGCTGCCCGGCGCGTGTCTGCGCACGCTCGGCCGTCTCGGACGCGCGGTGCGCCTGGGCCTGGAGGCTCGTGGCGGCCTGGGTGGCCTCCGCCAGCTCCGCCTCGGCCGCGTCCGCCTTCGACGAGGCCGTCAGCGCGGCCTGCGACTTCGCCGCTGCTTCGTCCTGCGCCGACTGCAGCGCGGCCTGCACCTTGGTGACCTCGGCGCGCTTGGCGGTCTCGTTCCCCTTGGCCTGTTGCACGTCCTGCCAGGTCGGGTACTCCGTCGCGGACGCCGGGACAGCGGTGAGGACCGGGGCGACGAGCGCGCCGACGACCACGGCGGCCGCGACGAGCACGCCCCGCGAGGGGGTGAGACGCATGGCAGCAGGTTACCGAGGCTCGCCCGGCCGTCAGCGAGCCGCGCCGCCGATTCCCTGTGGACTGGTAAAGTCCATCGTGTCCGAGGACCGTTTCCCCGGATGTTCGACACAACACTGCGCAGGCCGGGCACGGAGCTGGTCATCGGTGGTGGCTCGCGGGCCGGAACGGTTTCCCGAGTGCTTCTACTGCTGGCCAGACATGCGTCCGGAACGATCGGCGCGCACGCACCATCGAGTGCCGTCGCCACGGCCTGCCGAACACACATCAAGGAGGCACCCTTTTGGAGGGTCCCGAGATCAAGTTCGCCGAAGCCGTCATCGACAACGGCAAGTACGGCAAGCGCACCGTCCGGTTCGAGACCGGTCGGCTCGCACAGCAGGCGCAGGGCGCGGTCGCCGCGTACCTCGACGAGGAAACGATGCTCCTCTCGGCCACCAGCGCCGGCAAGCACCCGCGTGAAGGATTCGACTTCTTCCCGCTGACCGTCGACGTCGAGGAGCGCTCCTACGCCGCCGGCAAGATCCCCGGTTCGTTCTTCCGCCGCGAAGGCCGCCCGTCGACCGAGGCCATCCTGGTCTGCCGACTCATCGACCGGCCGCTGCGCCCGTCGTTCGTCGACGGCCTGCGCAACGAGGTCCAGATCGTCATCACCGTCCTGAGCATCGCTCCGGACGAGTTCTACGACGCGCTGGCCATCAACGCCGCGTCCGCGTCGACGCAGATCTCCGGTCTGCCGTTCTCCGGCCCGATCGCCGGTGTGCGCCTCGCGCTGATCGGCGAACAGTGGGTCGCGTTCCCGAAGGCATCGCAGCTCGCCGACGCCGTCTTCGACCTCACGGTCGCCGGCCGTGTCGTCACCGACGAGGCGGGCAACGAGGACGTCGCCATCATGATGGTCGAAGCCGAGGCCACCGAGCACAGCTGGGAGCTCATCCAGGGCGGCGCCACCAAGCCCGACGAGGCCGTCGTCGCGCAGGGTCTCGAGGCGGCCAAGCCGTTCCTCAAGTCCCTCGTCGACGCCCAGGCGAAGCTCGCCGCGCAGTCCGCCAAGGAGATCCAGGACTACCCGGTCTTCCCGCCGTACGCGCCCGAGGTCTACTCGGCCGTCGAGGCCATCGCGCTCTCCGAGCTCGGTGACGTCTACAAGATCGCCGCCAAGACCGAGCGCCAGGACGCCGACGACGCACTCAAGTCGCGCGTCAAGGAGGCCATCGCGGCGAAGGTGTCGGCGGGCGAACTGCCCGACGTCGCCAACTCGCAGGTCAGCGCCGCGTACAAGTCGGTCACGAAGAAGGTCGTCCGCGGCCGCATCCTGACCGAGCAGGTCCGCATGGACGGTCGCGGCCTCGCCGACATCCGTCCGCTCGACGCCGAGGTCGCCGTGATCCCGCGCGTCCACGGTTCGGCGATCTTCCAGCGCGGCGAGACGCAGATCCTCGGCGTCACCACGCTGAACATGCTCAAGATGGAGCAGCAGATCGACTCGCTGTCGCCCGTCACGAAGAAGCGCTACCTGCACCACTACAACTTCCCGCCCTACTCGACCGGTGAGACCGGCCGTGTGGGTTCGCCGAAGCGTCGCGAGATCGGGCACGGCTTCCTCGCCGAGCGCGCCCTCGTGCCGGTGCTGCCGACGCGTGAAGAGTTCCCGTACGCCATCCGTCAGGTCTCCGAGGCGCTCAGCTCCAACGGCTCGACCTCGATGGGTTCCGTCTGCGCCTCGACCCTCTCGCTGCTCAACGCCGGTGTGCCCCTCAAGGCCCCGGTCGCCGGCATCGCGATGGGTCTGGTGTCCGACACCGTCGACGGTCAGACCCGCTACGCGGCGCTGACCGACATCCTCGGTGCCGAGGACGCCCTCGGCGACATGGACTTCAAGGTCGCCGGTACCTCGGAGTTCGTCACCGCGATCCAGCTCGACACCAAGCTCGACGGCATCCCGTCGACGGTGCTCGACGCGGCGCTGAAGCAGGCCAAGGAGGCCCGCTCGGCCATCCTCGGTGTGCTGAACGAGGCGATCGACGCCCCCGACGAGATGGCGGACACCGCTCCTCGCGTCATCTCGGTGCAGATCCCCGTCGACAAGATCGGCGAGCTGATCGGCCCGAAGGGCAAGACGATCAACGGCATCCAGGACGAGACCGGTGCCGACATCTCGATCGAGGACAACGGCACCGTCTACATCGGTGCCGTCGACGGACCGTCGGCCGAGGCCGCTCGTGCGTCGGTCAACGCGATCGCGAACCCGACCAACCCGGAGATCGGGGACCAGTTCCTCGGCACCGTCGTGAAGATCGCCACGTTCGGCGCCTTCGTGTCGCTGCTCCCGGGCCGTGACGGTCTGCTCCACGTCTCCGAGGTGCGCAAGCTCGCCGGTGGCAAGCGTGTGGAGAACGTCGAGGACGTCCTGGGCGTCGGCCAGAAGGTCCTGGTCGAGGTCACCAAGGTGGACGACCGCGGCAAGCTGTCGCTCGCGCCGGTCGTCGCCGAGGAATCGGACACCGACTCCAGCGGTGCCCGCGAGGAGTCGACGGACGCCACCGTCTGATCCACCCCTGGCACACGAACGGCCGTCGTCCCTTCCGGGGCGGCGGCCGTTCGTCGTTGCGGGGTCGCCCTACGCGGCGGGGGTCTCCTGCGTGCCGACGAGCTGCGCGCGGCCGAGCAGGTGCTCACGCAGCACGAACCCGACGACCGCGGGGGTGGCGTCGGCCGGCGCCTCGAGCAGCGGCACGTCGAGGGCGCTCAGCGTGAAGAAGTAGCGGTGCACGCCGTGGCCCGCGGGCGGAGCGGCGCCGAGGAACGTGTCGGTGCCGAACTCGTTGCGACGGCGCAGGGCCTCGGCCGGCAGTAGGGCGTCGTCGGTGCCGGCGCCGGCGGGCAGCGAGGTCGCCGAGCCCGGGATGTCGGTCAGGCTCCAGTGCCAGAAGCCCGAGCCGGTCGGAGCGTCGGGGTCGTACACGGTGAGCACGAAGCTCTTCGTGCCCTCGGGAGCGCCGGACCACTCGAGCGCGGGGGAGCGGTCCTCGCCACCCGCGTCGGTGCCGCGCGCCGAGGTCGGCAGCTCGCCGCCGTCGGTGAAGTCGGGGCTGGTCAGGGTGAACGAGGGGACCTCGGGGAGGTTCCAGTTGGGGTCGTTGGCCATGCGCCCAGCCAACACCCGCAGCCTCGGCGGCCGCCCGACGCGGCGGCCCGACGCGACCGCCCGACGCGGCCGCCCGATGCGGTGACCCTGTCCGAACTCCGCCGAATGACCGGGAACGGTGGAGGCGCCCCCCTGTTCGGGGGTATCTTCGCCGCACGATCGACCATCCCGCCGATCGCGGCTCGACCGACCCGTTTCCCTGCAGCGTCGGTGGGGTCCCGTGCTGCCAGCACGACATGAGGACAACGATGTTCGACAAGCGTTTCATCCACCACGCCATCGATCGCAGCGCCGAGAACGCGCTCGACCGACGACGGTTCTTCGCAGCCGCCGGCGTCGCCGGCGCCTCAGCCGGCATCGCCGCGCTCGGCTCGTCGGTGCTCACCACCGACCGCGCCGCCGCCACCCCGGAAGAGGACGGTGCCGTCTCCGACGCCGCAATCCTCAACTTCGCCCTGAACCTCGAGTACCTCGAGGCCGAGTTCTACCTGCGTGCCGTGTTCGGCGCGGGCCTCGCCGACAGCATGATCACCGGCATCGACCCGCAGGGGCCGGTGATCGGTGGCAAGAAGGTGCCGTTCAAGACCGCGGCCATCCGCGGCATCGCCACCGAGATCGCGAACGACGAGCGCGCGCACGTGGCGTTCCTCCGATCCGCCCTCGGCGGTGCGACGGTCTCACGTCCGAAGATCGACCTCGTGTCGAGCTTCACCGCGGCGGCGCGCGCTGCGGGTGTGGTCGGTCCGACCGGCACCTTCGACCCGTTCGCCAGCGAGGAGAACTTCCTGCTCGGGGCGTACATCTTCGAGGACGTCGGGGTCACCGCCTACAAGGGGGCAGCGCCGCTCATCACCAGCAAGACGTACCTCAGTGCCGCGGCGGGCATCCTCGCCGTCGAGGCCTACCACGCCGGGATCATCCGGTCGAAGCTCTCGGACAAGGGGCTGCAGGTGCCGGCGAACAAGATCTCCGACGCCCGCGACTCGCTCGACGGTCCGACCGACGACGACCAGGGGGTGACGACCCGGTCGGGAGCGGTGAACCTCGTGCCGACGGACTCGAACTCGCTCGCCTACGGCCGCACCGCGGAGCGTGTCCTGAACGTGGTGTTCCTGAACCCGAACCAGATCGACAAGGGCGGGTTCTTCCCGGACGGCGTCAACGGGTCGATCGTCTCGAGCGGCAACCCCGGGAGTGCCACCGGACCGGCCTGATCCGCGCGACGCGACCGGTCGCGGTGAGCGCGACCACAGTGCGGACGGGAGGCACGGTGCCAGCTGGCACCGTGCCTCCCGTCCGCTCGTGGTCGCGCCGGGCTGGCGCCGACGGCTGACGCGACAAGGTCGACGTCGTACGACGTCGAGGCTGTCGTTCGTGCGCGCCTGCGACTGTTGCGGCCGCGGTGGAGCGACAAAGCTGACGTCGTACGACATCGGGGGTGTCGTTCTGCGTCGACGGCAGCCGGGCGTCAGGCGGCGAGGACGCGGTCGACGACGCGACCGAGCGCTGCCGTCGCCGCGATGGCGTCACCGGCGTAGGCGCCGGCCATCGCACCGTCGCGCGCGAGCATGAGCTCGTCGGCACCGTCGCCCGGCAGCTGGTGGCCGGACTCCTGCAGCAGGGTGGCGAGCCGGTCGGTGTACCAGTCGCGGTGGGTGGCGACCACCTCGCGCACGGGGTCGCGGGGGTCGTGGTACTCGGCGGCGGCGTTGAGGAACGCGCACCCGCGGAAGTCGGGGTCGTTGACCTCGTCCACCAGGGCCGCGACCCACGCGCGGACCGCTGCGGCGGAGGAGCCGGCGTCGGTGACGAGCTGTTCCAGGCGTTCCTGCACGCGCTCGTGCTGCGTGCGGATGTAGGCGAGGATCAGGTTGTCCTTCGACCCGTAGTGCTTGTAGAACGTCGCCTTCGTGACGCTCGCCTCGGAGATGAGGCGGTCGACGCCGACGCTGTGGATGCCCTCTTCGTAGAAGAGTCGCGTGGCCGTCTCGAGGATGCGGACCTTCGCGCCGCCGGAGCGGGGAGTCGGGGGGACGCTCGACCCGTCCGGCGACGCGAGGTTCGTGCTCGGACCAGGGAGACGCTGGACGGCCGGTTGGGGGGAATCGACCGTCACAGCGTGGCTCCTTGGTTCATCGGCTCCGCGACCGAGTGGGGGGACTCGTGGCCGCGAGGACTGATGTCCCGAGCCGCCGGATCGGAACTTAGGGGGGCTTTCGATCCGGCGTGAACGACTGTACCACAAGGAGGACAGACAGACGAGTCGGTCTGTCCGCAATTTCTGTACCCCTCTTCGAGTGACAGTCCGTGGGCCTGTGGAAACTGGGCGGTGGGCTCCGGAGCATCAGTAGGCTCGTCTGCGATGAACCAGCCAGTGCCACTGCCGCTCGGGGCCCCGGACACGTCCTTCCTGACGTCCGGAGGAGCCTTCGTCCGCCGCACCGTGCTGCCGTCGGGTGTCCGGGTGCTGACCGAAGCCGTGCCCGGTGCCGCTTCGACGAGCATCGGGTTCTGGGTCGGCGTCGGTTCGCGCGACGAACGCGACGGCCAGTTCGGATCGACCCACTTCCTCGAGCACCTGCTGTTCAAGGGCACCGAGACCCGGTCGGCGCTCGACATCGCGATCGCGTTCGACTCGGTCGGCGGCGAGCACAACGCCGCGACGGCCAAGGAGTACACCTGCTACTACGCACGGGTCCGGGACGCCGACGTCCCGATGGCCGTGCAGGTCATCGGTGACATGGTGACCGGCTCGGTGCTCGACCCGGAGGCGTTCGCCGTCGAGCGCGGCGTCATCCTCGAAGAACTCGCGATGGCCGCCGACGACCCGGCCGATGTCGCGGGTGAAGCGTTCTTCGCCGCGGCCTTCGGCGGACACGCGCTCGGCCGCCCGATCGGCGGGACCCCGGACAGCATCCGCGCGGTCCAGCGGGACGAGGTCCTGGCCCACTACCGCGAGCACTACGCACCGAACGGCATCGTCGTGACCGCCGCCGGTGCCGTCGACCACGACCGGTTCTGCGACGCCGTCGCCGCGGTGTTCCACGACGCCCCGCCCGCCGAGCCGCTCGCGCGCCGGACGCCGCAGACCGTGGCCGACCCCATCGAGCCCAAGCTGTCGGTGGTCCACCGTCCGACGGAACAGGTCAGCATGCTGCGCGGCTCGCAGGGACTCGACCTGCGCGACGACCGCCGGCCGTCCCTCAGCGTCCTGAACGCCGTGCTCGGCGGGGGCATGAGCTCCCGGCTCTTCCAAGAGGTCCGCGAGCGACGCGGCCTCGCCTACGCGGTGTCGTCCTTCGCGCCCGCCTACCTCGACAACGGCGCCTTCGGCGTCTACGCGGGCTGTGCGCCCGACAACGTCCCCGGGGTCATCGAGATCATCGACGCCGAGTTCCGCCGCATGGTGGACGACGGCATCACCGACGACGAGCTCCGCCGTGCCAAGGGCCAGATCGAGGGCGCCCTGACGCTCTCGCTCGAGGACTCCGACGCCCGGATGACCCGCCTCGGCCGGTCCGAGCTCGGCACCGGGGAGTACACCGACCTGTCGACCGCACTGGAGCGTGTCGACCGGGTCACCACCGACGGCGTGCTCGAACTCGCCCGCGACCTCCTGACCCGCCCGACGATCACGTCGGTGGTCGGGGCGGTGCAGCAGGACGAGCTCGCCGCAGCGATCGGGATGGGCAGCTGAGCACGGACATGTCGCACTACCTGTACCTCGTCCGGCACGGCGAACACCAGGACGCCGAGCACGGCCTCCGCGACGGCAAGCTGTCGGAACGCGGCAAGCGCCAGGCCATGCTCGTCGCCGACCGTCTCGGCGGGCTGCCGTTCGACGGCGTGTACCACTCCCCGTTGGAGGCCCCCAGCGAGACCGCCGCGTTCCTGGCGCAGCGACTGCCGTCGATCCAGCCCGAACCGTCGACGCTGCTGTTCGACTGCGTCCCCTCCGGCCCGACCCCGGACATGCCGCACGCCTACCAGGGCTGGTACGGCGGCGTCACGGAAGAGGAGATCATCGCCGGCCAGGCGCAGATGGGCGACGCCGTCTCCGAGTGGTTCACCCCGGCGCGCGAGGACCGGCACGACCTGCTCATCACCCACAACGCCGTGATCGGCTGGTTCGTGCGCGAGGCGTTCCAGGCGCCCGAGTGGCGCTGGATGGGCACGAACGTCGCGCACACCGCGCTCACGATCATCCGGATCCGTTCCGCGAAGCCGGCCGAGGTGGTCGCGCTGAACGACCTGGCCCACCTGCCGGTGGAGCTCCGCACCGGGCTGCCGGTCGACCAGCCCGTCTAGCGGGAGACCGGCTTGCGGTACCAGGCGGTCGCGTTCGGGTTGTCGTTGAACGGCGCGACACGCTCGTAACCCCGGCTGCGGTACATCGCGCCCGCCGCGACGAGCGAGTCGTTCGTGTCCAGCACGATGCTCGTCGCCCCCAGCGCGGCGCCTTCCCGTTCGAGCGCGTCCATCAGCGCCGTGGCCACGCCCTTGCCCCGTCCCGCCGGGGCGACGAAGACGTGCTTGACCTCGAACCGGACGTCCGTGGTGGTCGCGTCGGGGTCGTCCGCGATCCGCCGAAGGCCGCCGCAGCCGACCGCGACCCCGCCGTCGTACGCCACCGCGAAGACCCCGTTCGGCGGCGTGAACTCCGCCGCCGGGGTGCGCTTCCGCGAGTACGCGCCCTGCGCACTGGGGAACGTCGCCTCGCGCTCGTCGAGGTACGCGTCGAGCAGGACGTCGACCTCGGGCAGATCGGCCGGCACGGTCCTGACCTCGACTGACATGCGTCGATCCTAGGATGGACCGCATGGTCACTCCCGTCGCCGTCGTCGGCGCCACCGGTCGTCTCGGGGGCCTCGTGGCCTCCGTCGTCGAGGAACTCCCGGAGTTCGAGCTCGTCGCCCGCCTGTCGTCGAAGGACGGTGCCCACGAAGCACCGCCGTCGGTGTTCGGCGGTGCCGAGCTCGTCGTGGACGTGACGGTGCCGGCGCTCAGCCCCGCGATCGTCGAGAACGCGCTGTCGAGCGGGGCGAACGTCCTCGTCGGCACGTCCGGGTGGTCCGCCGACCGTCTCGCGAAGCTCCGCACCGCCCTGCAGGAGCGTCCCGACCAGGGCGTCCTCGTGGTGCCGAACTTCTCGATCGGGTCGGTGCTCGGCACCCACCTCGCCACCATCGCGGCGCCGTGGTTCCCCTCCGTCGAGATCGTCGAGACGCACCACGCCGGCAAGATCGACTCGCCGTCCGGCACCGCGGTGCGCACCGCCGAGCTCATCGCCGAGGCCCGTCGCGACGTCGGCCCGGTCGAGGCCCCGCACGTCGACCAGCGTGCCCGCGGCCAGCAGGTGGCGAGCGTGCCGATCCACTCGCTCCGGCTGCCCGGGGTGAAGGCCGTGCAGGACGTCCTGCTCAGCGGCCCCGGCGAGACCCTGACGATCCGGCACGACACCAACGACGACGTCGCCTACGTCGCCGGGATCCGTGCGGCGTTGTCCGCCCTCGGATCCGCCCGCGGGCTCACCGTGGGCCTCGGCAGCGTCCTCGGCATCGGCTGACCCGGTGGGACGTGCAGCGCGGGCCGGCCGCGCGATCCGGTCGCCGTTCTGGGGCGCAGCGCTGATGACCCTGCTGTTGGCGCTCTACATCGTGCTCGTCGGGCAGCGGGCCGTGGCGTTCATCGCCACGGGCATCCCGATCGGGATCGGCATCGGCGTCGCCCTGTTCGTCGTCGCCGCGATCGGGGCGCTGCTGCTCGTGCTCGAGTTCCGCTTCGGCATCCGGATCACCCGGCTCGGATCCCGGCTCGAAGCCGAGGGCGGCGCACCGGAGGACGTCGTGCCCGTGCGTCCGTCCGGGCGTCCGACGCGCGAGGCCGCCGACGAGCTCTTCCCGCAGTACAAGGCCGCCGTCGAGCAGAACCCGGCGGACTGGCGCGCCTGGTACCGGCTCGGGGTCGTCTACGACGCCGCGGGCGACCGCAAGCGCGCTCGAGCCGCGATGCGCACGGCCCTGTCGCGATCGAGCGCCTGAGACCCGGTCAGAGGACCGCGTCGACGGCGTCCACCGCACGCGTGTACCGGAACACGTAGCCGGACTCGAGCAGCTTCGTCGGCACCATCCGCTGACTCGACAGCAGCATCTCGTCGGCGGCGTCCTGCAGCGCCAGGCGCAGCGCGAACTCCGGGATCCGGAACAGGTACGGCCGGTGCAGGTCCTCGGCGACGCGCTTCGTGATGCGGTCGGCGACGACGGCTTCCGGCCCGGCGAGGTTGACCGGTCCGCTGACACCGGACGCCGACGGGCTCGTCGCCAGGTGCACGATCGCCCCGACCTCGTCCTCGAGTGCGATCCACGGCCAGTGCTGCCCGCCGGTGCCGAGGCGACCGCCGAGCCCTGCCCGGGTGAGCGGGATGAGGGGTGCGAGCGCGCCGCCGCCCTCGCCGATCACGATGCCCGTGCGCAGGGTCACCACACGGACGCCGTCCGGGGCAGCGTTCGCCGCGGATTCCCACGCGGTGCAGACCTCGGCGAGGAACCCGGTGCCGGGCGCCGCGTCGTCCTGCAGGACGTCCGCCGGGCGGTCGCCGTACACGCCGGACGCCGATCCGGACAGGAACAGCGCCGGGGGAGTGCTGGCGTGTCGCATGGCCTCGACCAGGGTGTCGGTCGCGTCGACGCGGGAGCGCCGGATCTCCTCGCGGTACTTCGCGGTCCAGGGCAGCTTGCCGATGTTCGCCCCCGCCAGGTTGATCACCACGTCGGCACCGTCGACGATGGCCGGGTCGAGCGGCCGGCGACCCGGAGCCCAGCGGAACTCGGTGGCCGTGTGCGGCTCGCGCCGGACGAGCGTGGTCACGTGGTGGCCCGCCTCGCGCAGCGCGCGGACGAGCGGGGTGCCGATGAAACCGGACGCGCCGGCGATCAGGATCGAGAGGGGCTCTGCCGCCGTGTCTGCCATGCCGGCAACGCTACTCACGCCGACGTAGGCTTCTGTGTGTGAGCGACAGCGAGACCGTGCAGCCCGACCCCACCGTGCCGACCCCGTACGAGGACCTGCTCCGCCGGGTCCTGACCGAGGGCACGCCGAAGGGTGACCGCACCGGCACCGGGACCCGCAGCCTGTTCGGCGCGCAGCTCCGCTACGACCTGTCGAAGGGCTTCCCGCTCGTGTCCACGAAGCGCGTGCACTTCAAGTCGATCGCGTACGAGCTGCTCTGGTTCCTACGCGGCGACGGCAACGCCACCTGGCTGCAGGAGCACGGTGTCCGGATCTGGAACGAGTGGGCGGACGAGGACGGCGACCTCGGCCCCGTCTACGGCGTGCAGTGGCGCTCGTGGCCGACCCCGTCCGGCGAGCACGTCGACCAGATCGCCCAGGTCATCGACCAGATCCGCAAGAACCCGGACAGCCGCCGGCTCATCGTCTCGGCGTGGAACGTCGCCGAGATCCCGGACATGGCGCTCGCACCGTGCCACGCGTTCTTCCAGTTCTACGTCAACGACGGCAAGCTCTCGTGCCAGCTCTACCAGCGCAGCGCCGACATGTTCCTCGGCGTCCCCTTCAACATCGCGTCGTACGCGCTGCTCACCCACATGATCGCCGCGCAGACCGGGCTCGAGGTCGGCGACTTCGTCTGGACCGGCGGCGACTGCCACGTCTACGACAACCACGTCGAGCAGGTCGAGGAGCAGCTGTCTCGCACGGCGTACGCCCTGCCGACGCTCGAGCTCGCGCCGCGCGACTCGATCGACGACTACGAGTACGAGGACTTCACCGTCGTCGGCTACCACCACCACCCGGCGATCAAGGCCGCGGTCGCCGTCTGATGATCGGCATGGTCTGGGCCCGGTCGACCGACGGGGTCATCGGGGCCGACGGCGGCATGCCCTGGCACGTGCCCGAGGACCTCGCGCACTTCAAGCAGGTCACCGGCGACGCCACGGTGCTCATGGGCCGTCGCACCTGGGAGTCCCTGCCGGAACGCTTCCGCCCGCTGCCCGGTCGGCGCAACGTGGTGCTCACCCGCGACGCGTCCTGGACCGCCGACGGCGCCGAGGTCGTGCACGACCTCGCGACCGCGCTCGACGGTGCCGACGGTGCCGACGGTGCCGCCAGCCCCGTCTGGGTCATCGGCGGCGGCCAGGTCTACGCCGCGGCGCTGGACCGTGCCGACCGGGTGTCCGAGACCGTCATCGACGTCGACGTGCCCGGCGACACCGTCGCACCGACGCTCGGCGAGTCGGCCGGCTGGACGCTCACCGACGAGGGCCCGTGGCAGGTGTCCCGCACCGGGACCCGTTACCGCTTCCTCGAGTGGCGCCACAGCAGCGCCTGAGCGTGCGGGCGCCGCGTCGGTGTGCGCCGCGCGCCCCCGTGCGGGCGCCGCGCCCCGAAGAGTCGGGGCGCGAAGACCGCAGCGGGGCGCAGCTGGCGCGGAACCAGGTTCCGGACACCGCCGGGCGCGCGCGACACCGGGCGTGAGCGGCAGGACGGACGCGATCCGGGCCTCCCGTCCGCGCCGCAGGCAGGCGACCGTCCACCCGGACGGCGGCCATCGCGCCCATCCCCGGTACGCTGGTGCCCGTGTCCCCGCGTGAGAATCCCTTCGGTCAGGTCCTCGTCGCCCTCGTGACCCCGTTCACGGCCGACGGTGAGGTCGACTGGCCCGGCGTCGAGCAGCACATCGACGACTGCATCACCGCCGGCGCCGACGGCATCGTCGTCACCGGGACGACCGGCGAGACCAGCACCCTGACCGACCCCGAGAAGCTCCGTCTGGTCGAGGTCGGCAAGTCCGTCGCCGCCGGCCGCGCGAAGATCATCACGGGTGGCGGGTCGAACGAGACCGCGCACGCGATCCACCTGTACAAGCAGAGCGAGAAGGCCGGCGCGGACGGTGTGATGATCGTCACGCCGTACTACAACAAGCCGACCCAGTCGGGGGTGCTCACCCACTTCCGGATGATCGCCGACGCCACCGACCTGCCGGTGATCCTGTACGACATCCCGGGGCGCACCGGCATCCCGATCACGTACGAGACGATCGTGCGGGCGTCGCACCACCCGAACATCCTCGCCGTGAAGGACGCCAAGGGCGACTTCGCCGAGGTGTCCCGCGTGCTCAACAACACCGACCTCATGTACTTCTCCGGCGACGACACCAACGTGCTCCCGCACCTGTCGATCGGCGCGACGGGCCTGATCGGCGTCACCGCGAACATCACGAGCATGCCGTACCGCACCATCATCGACGCCGTGAACCGCGGCGACCTGGCGACCGCCACCGCCGAGCACAAGCGCGTCGAGCCGCTCGTCCGCGCCGTGATGACCCACGTGCCCGGCACGGTCGCGGCGAAGTACATCCTGCACGGGCTCGGCCGCATCGGCAGCCCGCGCGTCCGTCTGCCGCTCGTCGGCCCCGAGGACGCCGAGGCGTACGCCATCGAGACCTCGCTCGAAGCCGTGCGCGACGTGCCCGGCGCCGACTTCTCGAACTTCCGCCCCGACCGCAACGCTGCGGCCGGCGGCGCACTACCAAAGGTGCCAGGCACCACCCGCTAGCGAACACCGCGGCGCGCTCCTCGCGCGTCGCCTGAATCCGTAGGACCGAATGCCCACACAAGTCTCCACACCGCAGCCGCTCGAACCCGGCACCCTCCGCGTCATCCCCATCGGGGGACTCGGCGAGATCGGTCGCAACATGACCGTCTACGAGTACGAGGGCAAGCTGCTCATCGTCGACGCCGGCGTGCTCTTCCCCGAGGAGCACCAGCCCGGGGTCGACCTGATCCTGCCGGACTTCGCGCCGATCCGTGACCGTCTCGACGACGTCCTCGGTGTCGTACTCACGCACGGCCACGAGGACCACATCGGCGCCGTGCCGTACCTGCTGAAGCTCCGCGACGACATCCCGCTGATCGGCTCCACGCTGACCCTCGCGCTCGTCGAGGCGAAGCTCAAGGAACACCGGATCAAGCCGTACACGCTCGTCGTGGCCGAGGACCAGACCGAGCAGCTCGGCCCGTTCCACCTCGAGTTCGTGGCCGTGAACCACTCCATCCCGGACGCCCTCGCCGTCTCGATCACGACCCCCGCCGGTCGTGTCCTGCACACGGGTGACTTCAAGATGGACCAGCTCCCGCTGGACGACCGCATCACCGACCTCCGTGCGTTCGCCCGTCTGGGCGAGGCCGGCGTCGACCTGTTCCTGCCGGACTCGACCAACGCCGACGTGCCGGGCTTCACCGCTCCGGAGCGCGACATCGGCCCGGTCCTCGAGAACATCATCACGCGCGCCCGCAAGAAGGTCGTCGTGGCGAGCTTCTCGTCGCACGTGCACCGTGTGCAGCAGGTCCTCGACGCCGCCGCGGCCGCGAACCGCAAGGTCGCGTTCATGGGGCGCTCGATGATCCGCAACATGACCATCGCCGCCGACCTCGGCTACCTCCGCGTGCCCGAGAACGTCCTCATCGACACGAAGAAGGCGAAGAACGTCCCCGACGACCAGATCGTCTACATGTCGACGGGGTCGCAGGGCGAGCCGATGGCCGTGCTCGCGCGCATGGCGAACCTCGAGCACCAGATCGAGATCGGCGAGGGCGACACCGTCATCCTCGCCTCGTCGCTGATCCCGGGCAACGAGAACGCCGTGTACCGCGTCATCGACGGGCTGACGAAGCTCGGCGCGAAGGTCGTGCACAAGGGCAACGCCAAGGTGCACGTCTCCGGACACGCCTCGGCCGGCGAACTGCTCTACTGCTACAACATCCTGCGTCCGCGCAACGTCCTGCCCGTGCACGGCGAACACCGCCACCTGTACGCGAACGCCGACCTGGCGATCCAGACGGGTGTGCCGCCGCGCAACGTGATCCTCGGGCAGGACGGCATCGTCGTCGACCTGAAGGACGGCGTCGCGACGGTCGCCGGGCAGCTCGACATCGGCTACGTGTACGTCGACGGCTCGACCGTGGGCGAGATCACCGACGCCGACCTCAAGGACCGCCGCGTGCTGTCCGAAGAGGGCTTCATCTCGGTCTTCGCCGCGGTGGACTTCACCACCGGCCAGTGCGTCATCGGCCCGGAGATCCAGTCGCGCGGCTTCGCCGAGGACGACTCCGTGTTCGACGACGTCCGTCCCCAGATCGCCAAGGCGATCGCCGAGGCGGCCGCCAACGGCACGCGCGACTCGCACGCGTTCGCGCAGGTCGTCCGCCGTACGGTCGGCCGCTGGGTCAACACCAAGCACCGTCGTCGTCCGATGATCGTCCCGGTGGTCATCGAGGCGTAGCGCGTCAGTCGCGTCAGTCGCGTTCATCGCGGTCGACCGGGAGGCCCGTCCAGCGTCCGTCACGGATGCTGCGGCGGGCCTCCCTTGGTTTGTCCTGAGTGGGGATTAGGGTTCTGCCCATGGCCGGAGGCACCAAGTCGACCACGCGCTCGCGCGCGTCCACGTCGTCCCGTGGGAACGGGACGCGCGGTTCGTCGCGCACCCAGGCCACGACGAAGAAGCTGCCGCAGGCGGCACCGACACCGGTGTTCCGCGAGCAGAACCCGCTCGTGACGTTCTGGCTCGCGATGGCGCACGGCGTCGGCGCGATGTTCCGACTGCTCGGCAAGGAGTCCCTCGAGAAGGACCAGCGGCGTGACGGGTTCCCGTTCCTGCTGTTCGTGCTGGCCATCGCCGGTGCGGTCGTCGAGTGGCTCAACCCGACGAACGGGGTGTCGGTCGCCCTCGACGCGTACACGTTCGGCGGGCTGTTCGGCCGGTTGGCGTTCGCTCTGCCGGTGATCATGATCGTCTTCGCCGGATGGCTGTTCCGGCACCCGGCCTCGGTGCACGACAACACCCGGATCGGCATCGGCCTCGGGATCCTGCTCGTCGCGATCGCCTCGCTCTGCCACGTCTTCGGCGGGCAGCCGAGCGCAGCGGACGGCATGCCCGCCCTGGCTGCGGCCGGCGGTGTGCTCGGCTGGGTCGTGATCGGCTGGCTCGTCACGATCGCGACCGCCTGGGTCGCGGTCCCGGTGGCGATCGTGCTGCTCGTGCTCTCCCTCTTCATCATCACCAAGACGCCGCCGAACAAGGTCGGGCGTCGGCTGCACGAGCTCTACGCGTACCTGTTCGGAGCGCCGGCCCCGGCCGCCGAGCCCGAGGTCGAAGCGGCAGCAGCGGCACCCGCCGCCCGAACCAAGACGACCAAGCGCGGCAAGAAGGGCGACACCGACTTCCAGCTGTTCGACGACCTCGGCTTCGGCGAGGAGCAGGCCGCTGCCGACGGTGACGCCGGCGGCGACAACGTGCCGTGGTGGCGGCGGAACAAGTCCGGGCGCGAAGAGGACCCGGCGTACGACAGCCCCGTCCTGCCCCCGGCCACCGGTGTCGCACCGACGGCCCCGCCCGCCGCGGCGGCTGCACCCGCTGCCCCGGTGGGCAACCCGAACGCGGGCGCTGCGGCCGGTCTCGTGGACCTGACACCGGCCGAACCCGCGTCGGTCAACCTCAACGACTCCGTCGAACAGGACCTGCAGGTCGCCGAGCAGGCCCTGCGGGACTTCGGCACCGACGTCCCCGCGCGTCCGGAGCCGACCGCGGCGATCCGCCCCGCGGTGCCCGACGTGGTCGCGGCACCCCTCGTCGAGGACCCGGTCGTCGACGAGCCCGAGGAATTCTCCGCGGCGGCGACCGACGACGACCCGTCGAAGCCGTACCGCCTGCCGGCCGCCACCACCCTGAGCTCCGGCACCCCCTCGGTCGCTCGCAGCCAGGCGAACGACGACATCGTCGCCGCCATCACCGGCGTGCTGACGGAGTTCAAGGTCGACGCGAAGGTCACCGGGTTCTCCCGCGGTCCGACGGTCACCCGCTACGAGATCGAGCTCGGCCCGGGTGTCAAGGTCGAGCGCGTCACGGCGCTGTCGAAGAACCTGTCGTACGCGGTGGCCTCCAACGAGGTCCGGATCCTCTCGCCGATCCCGGGCAAGAGCGCCATCGGTGTCGAGATCCCGAACTCCGACCGCGAGATCGTGTCCCTCGGCGACGTGCTGCGCTCGAACGCGGCGCGGAAGTCGAAGCACCCGATGACGATCGGCGTCGGCAAGGACGTCGAGGGTGGCTTCGTCGTCGCGAACCTGGCGAAGATGCCGCACCTGCTCGTCGCCGGTTCGACCGGTTCCGGCAAGTCGGTCTTCATCAACTCGATGATCACGTCGCTGCTCATGCGGGCGAAACCGTCCGAGGTCCGCATGGTCCTGGTCGACCCGAAGCGCGTCGAGCTCTCGATCTACGCGGGTGTCCCGCACCTCATCACGCCCATCATCACGAACCCGAAGAAGGCGGCCGAAGCGCTGCAGTGGGTCGTGAAGGAGATGGACATGCGGTACGACGACCTGGCGTCGTTCGGGTTCCGCCACGTCGACGACTTCAACAAGGCGATCGAGAACAACGAGATCGTCCTGCCCGCCGGCAGCGAGCGGAAGCTCAAGCCGTACCCGTACCTGCTCGTCGTCGTCGACGAGCTCGCGGACCTCATGCTCGTCGCCCCGCGCGACGTCGAGGAGTCGATCGTCCGCATCACCCAGCTCGCCCGTGCCGCCGGCATCCACCTGGTGCTCGCGACGCAGCGCCCGTCGGTGGACGTCATCACCGGCCTGATCAAGGCGAACGTGCCGTCCCGCATCGCCTTCGCGGTGACGAGCGTCACGGACTCCCGCGTCATCCTCGACCAGCCCGGCGCGGACAAGCTCATCGGTCAGGGCGACGCGCTCTTCCTGCCGATGGGGTCGTCGAAGTCCCTGCGCGTGCAGGGAGCGTGGGTGCAGGAGGGCGAGGTCGCCGAGGTCGTCCAGCACGTCACCCGCCAGGCCCAGCCCGAGTACCGCCAGGACGTCCAGGCCGTGGTCGAGCGCAAGGAGATCGACGCCGACATCGGCGACGACCTCGAACTGCTGCTCGCGGCGGTCGAACAGGTCGTCTCGACGCAGTTCGGCTCGACCTCGATGCTGCAGCGCAAGCTCCGGGTCGGCTTCGCCAAGGCCGGTCGCCTGATGGACCTGATGGAGTCCCGCGACATCGTCGGGCCGTCCGAGGGGTCGAAGGCCCGGGACGTGCTCGTCACCACCGACCAGCTGCCCGCGGTGCTCGCGAAGCTCCGCGGCGAGGAGCCGCCGGCTGCTCCGGCGCCCGTGGCCCCCGTGCCCGGCCCGAGTGACGACGGCGATCGCTACGGCGCCGACCCCGTGGGCGACATGACCCGCGGGTACGATGAAGTGCACGACGAGCCCGATGAGGACGCGTGGGGACTGACGGGCAGGGAGTGAAGGCGATGACCGCCTCGGACGGCACGGAGACGACGGACGGCGCCACGACACACGGCGCGAAGTTCCCCTGGCGCGGGCGACTGCTCCGCAAGGGTCCCGGCCCGGCATCGACGGCGAACGTCGCGAACATCATCACCGTGGTGCGCATCCTCATGGCGCCGCTGTTCTTCGTGCTGCTCCTCACCGACGCCGGCGACGACGGCCCGCTGCGCATCTGGGCGGCGATCGTCTTCGTCGTCGCGATCGTGACCGACAGCGCCGACGGCATCATCGCCCGGCGGCAGAACCTGGTCACCGACTTCGGCAAGCTCGTCGACCCGATCGCCGACAAGGTCCTGATCGGCGGCGCGCTCGTCGCCCTGTCGATCCTGCTCGAGCTGCCCTGGTACGTGACGGTGCTCATCATGGTGCGCGAGATCGGCATCACGGTGTTCCGCTTCGCGGTGCTGTCGGACCGGGTGATCCCGGCCAGTCGTGGCGGCAAGATCAAGACCGTGCTGCAGGCCGTCGCCCTGACGTCGGCACTCTTCCCGTGGTGGGAGCTCGTCGGTGACTGGGCGCACTGGGTGAACGTGGTGCTGATGAGCGCCGCCTTCCTGGCGACCGTGCTCAGCGGCATCGACTACCTGTACCAGGCGTGGAAGCACAACCGGACCACCGCGTGACGCAGGCCGACGACGCGACCGGCGCCGTGCCTCCCGGTCCTGCCGACACGATCGACGCGATCGCGCAGCACCTGGTCGCCGACCTGACGCGTCGCGGGGAGACCGTCGCCGTGGCGGAGTCGCTCACCGGCGGGTTGGTGGTGTCGACGCTCGTCGGTGTTCCGGGGGCGAGCGCCGTGGTGCGCGGGGGAGTCGTGGCCTACGCGACGCCCGTCAAGCACACCGTGCTCGGGGTGTCGTCGGCGTTGCTGGCGGCCAACGGGGCCGTCGATCCCGAGGTCGCGCGGCAGATGGCGGCCGGTGTCCGCATCGCGCTGTCCGTCGACGGTGAGCCGGCGACGTGGGGAATCAGCACGACCGGTGTCGCCGGGCCGGACCAGCAGGACGGCAAGCCGGTCGGCACCGTCTACGTCGGCATCGCGTCGGCGGACGGCGCCACTGCCTGGGAACTCCACCTCGACGGGGACCGCGGTGCAATCCGCACGGCGTCCGTCTCCGAACTCCTGACACGGATGTCGTCCGTGGTCCGGGGCCGGGAATAGGTCCCGTTTCCACTGGGTTACATCTCACGCAATCTCCAGCAGGACGGCAGCCAGCCTGGTTAGCATGCTTCAACCGGCAACGCTAAAGTTGCTGAACCCGAACTCGATCCTCCGGATCGGGCGGGCGCGGAGACGACAGAGAGGAGGAGTTCTCATGGTTCTCGTTCGTCAGGAAATCGGCGATGTGCTTCGGGACTTCCGCTTGCAGAAGGGCCGGACCCTCCGTCAGGTCGCGTCCAAGGCCAGTGTGGCTCTCGGGTACCTCAGTGAGGTCGAGCGTGGTCAGAAAGAGGCCAGCTCGGAGATCCTCGCGTCCGTCGCGGATGCGCTGGACACCCCCATCTCCACGATCATGCGCGAGGTGGGCGACCGCCTCGCGATCGTCGAGGGACTCACTCCCGTCCCCGACACGCTCCCGGACGACCTCGTCGCCGAGTTCGACAACGACCTCGCGGTGCGCTGAGCGCCTCGCACTGACCGCCCCCGCCGGAACCTCCCGGCGGGGGCGTTCTGCGTCCGGGGCGCTGTGTGTTCGGGGACGCTTTAGGCTTGTCGGATGCGGGTGAGTGAGTTCTGGCGTGCCGTCGACCAGGTGTTCGGCGAGGCCTACGGGTCCGTGGTCAGCCGTGACGTCGTGCTCGAGGACCTCGGTGGCCGCTCGGCCGTGGACGCCCTCGCCGCCGGCATCGACGCCCGCCGGGTGTGGGACGCCCTCTGTGACTCGCAGGACGTCCCGCTCGACCGGCGGCACGGCAAGGGGTTGGCCGAGCCGCAGAACTGAGGCGGCAGCGCTCGGTCGCGCCGCCGCCACCGCCCGAAACTGTGTTCGGCGTGTTGCTCGAACGGGTGTTCGATCGGTGGTACGTTCCTCCACAGCGGCGTCGCCCGGGTGCTCCATCCACAGATCGCGTGACCGTCGGCAGTGATGTCGGTGGCCAGTCATAGGTTGATGGACATCGGGAACAGCCCGAAGCCTTGTCGCAGAACCATCGGCCTTGCACCACCGGCCGGCGTGGACGCGACAGCCTACAGGCGGCCGAACACGAGCACGAAGGAGCACCCCATGCCATCACCGGCAGACCGCGAAAAGGCCCTCGAGACCGCACTCGCACAGATCGACAGGCAGTTCGGCAAGGGTGCGATCATGCGCCTCGGTTCGGACGAACGCGCCCCCGTCAACGTCATCCAGACCGGGTCGGTGGCGCTCGACGTCGCGCTCGGCATCGGGGGACTGCCCCGCGGCCGCATCGTCGAGATCTACGGCCCGGAGTCCTCGGGCAAGACGACCCTCACCATCCACGCCATCGCCAACGCCCAGCGCGCCGGTGGCATCGCGGCCTTCATCGACGCCGAGCACGCGCTCGACCCGGAGTACGCCAAGAAGCTCGGTGTCGACATCGACGCCCTGCTCGTGTCGCAGCCGGACACCGCCGAGCAGGCGCTCGAGATCGCGGACATGCTCGTCCGCTCCGGCTCGATCGACCTCATCGTGATCGACTCGGTCGCAGCACTGGTGCCGCGCGCCGAGATCGAGGGCGAGATGGGTGACTCCCACGTCGGTCTGCAAGCCCGCCTCATGTCCCAGGCGCTGCGCAAGCTCGCCGGTGGGCTGAACCAAACGCAGACCACGATGATCTTCATCAACCAGCTGCGCGAGAAGATCGGCGTGTTCTTCGGTTCCCCGGAGACCACCTCGGGCGGTAAGGCACTGAAGTTCTACGCGTCCGTCCGCCTCGACATCCGTCGCATCGAGACGCTCAAGAGCGGCACCGACGCGGTGGGCAACCGCACGCGTGTCAAGGTCGTCAAGAACAAGATGGCGCCGCCCTTCAAGCAGGCCGAGTTCGACATCCTGTACGGCGTCGGCATCTCGCGCGAAGGCTCGCTGCTCGACTTCGGTGTCGACCACGGCATCGTCAAGAAGTCGGGTGCCTGGTACACCTACGACGGCGACCAGCTCGGGCAGGGCAAGGAGAACTCGCGTTCCTTCCTGATCCAGAACCCCGACACCGCGGCTGAGATCGAGGGCAAGATCCTCGCCAAGCTCGGTGTCGGTGGTGCCAAGGCGGATGAGGCTCCGGTCGAGTCGATCGCGCCGAAGCTCGCGGAGCGCAAGGGCGCGTGAGCACCGACCACGACGACGACGGCCTCGCACCGGTCACCGACCTGTTCGGTGCGAGGTCCCGTCGTCGGGCCCCGGCAGCTGCGGAGCCCACCCCCGAACCCGAGCAGACGGTGCCCAGCATTCCGGAGCCCGTGCTCGAAGACGATGCGGACACCCCCGTCCCGTTGCCCATCCGCGGGCCGCGTGCACAGGCCGACTGGGTCTCGCCGGTCATCGGCGACGGTTCCGGCCGGACCGCGCGGGCCGAGCAGGACGGCTACGACGACGACGGGGCGGACGCCACGACGGCGTCGGTCTTCTCGATCGCCGGTGGCGAAGAACTCGACCCTGCGGATGCTCCGCGTCCCCTGGACGAGCAACGCGCCGACGCCGAGCGGCTCAGCATGCGGGCGCTCGGCCGCAAGGGCGTGAGCGAGTCCGAGATGCGGACACTGCTCACCCAGCAGGACCTCGACCCCGACGTGGTCGAGCACGAGATCGAACGCCTGACCCGCGTCGGGCTGCTCGACGACGTCGCCCTCGCCACCGACCTGGTGGACCGCTTGCACGCCCGCAAGGGTCTGGGGCGGCAGGGCGTGATCACCGAGTTGCGTCGTCGTGGCATCGACCAGATCGCGATCGACACCGCGCTCGACGAAGCCGCCGATGACGAGGACGACGAGTTCATCCGCGCCCAGGAGCTCGCCGACAAGCGTGCGCCGCAGATGCGTGGGCTCGACCGTGCGACCGCCGAGCGTCGGTTGTCGGGGTTCCTGATGCGCAAGGGCTACGGCTCGGGCGTGGTGCGGATCGCCGTCCAGCGGGCCCTCGACGGCGGCGGACGCCGCCCTCCGACGGGCCGCGGGACCGTGCGCTTCGAGTAGTCGCCCCGACCTACACTGGGACGACCATGGCCACCGTCGCAGCGCGCCAGCGCACCTACGAAGTCCGCACCTACGGGTGCCAGATGAACGTGCACGACTCCGAGCGGCTGAGCGGGTCGCTGCAGGCGGCGGGCTACACGGCGGCGGACGGCGAGCAGGCCGACGTCGTCGTGATCAACACCTGTGCGGTGCGCGAGAACGCGGACAACCGTCTGTACGGCAACCTGGGACAGCTCGCCGGCATCAAGCGCGACCACCCCGGCATGCAGATCGCCGTCGGTGGGTGCCTGGCCCAGAAGGACAAGAACGTCATCCTCGAGAAGGCGCCGTGGGTGGACGTGGTCTTCGGCACGCACAACATGGGCTCGTTGCCGACGCTGCTCGAGCGTGCGCGGCACAACGACGAGGCGCAGATCGAGATCCTCGAAGCGCTCGACGTGTTCCCGTCGACGCTGCCGACCAAGCGCGACTCGACCCACAGCGGGTGGGTGTCGATCTCGGTCGGGTGCAACAACACGTGCACGTTCTGCATCGTCCCGTCGCTCCGCGGCAAGGAGAAGGACCGCCGCCCGGGTGACGTCCTGGCCGAGATCCAGGCGCTCGTCGACGACGGCGCGATCGAGGTCACGCTGCTCGGGCAGAACGTGAACTCGTACGGGGTCGAGTTCGGCGACCGTCAGGCGTTCGGCAAGCTGCTGCGTGCGGCCGGCACCATCGACGGCCTCGAGCGCATCCGCTTCACGAGCCCGCACCCGGCAGCCTTCACCGACGACGTCATCGACGCCATGGCCGAGACCCCGAACGTCATGCCGCAGCTGCACATGCCGTTGCAGTCCGGGTCCGACCGGGTCCTCAAGGCCATGCGGCGGAGCTACCGGAGCGAGCGGTTCCTCGGCATCCTCGACCGGGTGCGCGCCAAGATCCCGAACGCGGCGATCTCGACCGACATCATCGTCGGGTTCCCCGGCGAGACGGAAGAGGACTTCGCAGACACCCTGCGCGTCGTCGAGCAGGCTCGGTTCGCCAGCGCCTTCACGTTCCAGTACTCGATCCGCCCCGGCACCCCGGCGGCGACGATGGACGACCAGCTGCCGAAGCACGTCGTGCAAGAGCGGTACGAGCGGCTCGTCGCGCTGCAGGAACGCATCACCGCGGAAGAGAACGCCGCGCAGGTCGGCCGGAGCGTCGAGGTCCTCGTCGCGACGGGCGAGGGGCGGAAGGACGACGCCACCCGCCGGTTGTCTGGACGCGCCGAGGACTCGCGGCTCGTGCACTTCGCCGTGCCGGAGGGCTCCGCGGTCCCGCGACCCGGCGACGTCGTGACGGTCGAGATCACCCGAGCGGCCCCGCACTTCCTGATCGCCGACGACGACGCTCCGCTGCGCATCCGACGCACCCGTGCGGGCGACGCCTGGGACCGCGCCGAGGCCGAGAGCTGCGGCGTGCCGACCCCGGCGGCGCCTGGCGACGGTCCGCGCCCGGTGTCGCTCGGGCTGCCGACGCTCCGTGTCGGGCGCTGACGCCCCCGCCGGGGACGGCCCCGAGCGCGACTCGGCCCGGCACCGCGGGCTCGACGCCTCCGACGCTGATCTGATCGCCGTCGTCGGGGCGACCGGGACGGGCAAGTCCGACCTCGGGATCGCGATCGCCGAACGCCTCCGCGCCGCCGGCCGGAACGCCGAGATCGTCAACGCGGACGCCATGCAGCTGTACCGGGGTATGGACATCGGCACCGCGAAGCTGTCCTTCGACGAACGGCACGGCATCCCGCACCACCAACTCGACGTGCTCGACGTCACCGACGAGGCGAGCGTCGCCGCGTACCAGGTGGCTGCCCGAGCCGACGTGGACCGGATCCAGGCGGACGGCGGCGTCGCCGTGCTCGTCGGGGGCAGCGGGCTCTACGTGTCGTCCGTCCTGTTCGACCTGGCGTTCCCCGGCACCGACCCGGAACTCCGCGCGCAGCTCGAGCGCGAGCACGACGAGCTCGGTCCGGGCATCCTGCTCGAGCGGCTCCGCGGCATGGACCCGGCGGCCGCAGCGACGATCGATGCACGCAACCCACGGCGGTTGATCCGGGCACTCGAGATCGCGAGCCGATCCGAGGTCGTGACCCCGAGCCTCCCGTCCGCGCCCCGCGCCTGGCGACCGTCCCGCATCCTGCACCTGCGACGGGACCGTGGGCAGCTCGTCGCGGCGCTGCACGCGCGTGCAGCGGGGATGTTCGCCGCCGGACTCGTCGACGAGGTCGCGGGTCTGCGCGAGCAGGGCATCGAGCACGGGAAGACCGCGCGGGCCGCGATCGGGTACTCGCAGGCGCTCGACGTGCTGCGGGGGACCTCCACGATCGAGGCCGCGGTCGAGGCGACCGGGATCGCGACGCGCAAGTACGCCCGACGGCAGGTGTCCTGGTTCCGCCGCTACGCCGACGCCGAGACCCTCGACGTCACCGGAGCCGACCGCGGGGACCTGTCGGAACTGGCCCGTAGGATCGTCCCGTGACCGAGCTGCACTTCACCAAGGGCCAGGGGACCGGCAACGACTTCGTCCTGTTCGCCGACCCCGACGCCACCGTCGACCTGACCCCCGAGCGGATCCGCGCGATCGCGGACCGACGCTTCGGCGTGGGCAGCGACGGCGTGATCCGTGCGGTGCGGTCCGAAGCGATCCCCGAAGGACGCGCCCTGGTGGCCGTCGAACCCGCGGCGACGTGGTTCATGGACTACCACAACGCCGACGGCACGGTCGCCGAGATGTGCGGCAACGGGATCCGGGTGTTCGCGCGGTACCTGACCGAGTCCGGTCTGGTCGAGCTCGCACCCGGCGAGACCCTGACGGTCGGTAGCCGCAAGGGCCTGGTCGACATCCAGCGGACCACGAACGGCTTCGCTGCCGACCTCGGCCGGTGGGGGCTGGGCATCGAGAACGGCGGCTCGGACGACGTCATGGTGCGCGCCAAGAACCTCGACGGCGCCCGGCCCGGCATCGGCATCGACGTCGGCAACCCGCACGTGGTCGTCGCCGTCGCGACCGAAGACGAACTCGCCGACCTCGACCTGACCTTCCTGCCCGTGCTCGACCCGGCGCCCGAACACGGTGCCAACGTCGAGTTCGTGCTGCCCGGCGACCCCCTGATCAACGACGGCGTCGGCGAGATCACGATGCGGGTGCACGAGCGGGGCAGCGGCGAGACGCTGTCGTGCGGCACCGGTGCGGTGGCTGCGGCCCTCGCGACGCGGTACTGGGTGGGCTCCGGTGCGCCGGACACCTGGCGCGTACGGGTTCCCGGTGGCGTCGTGACGGTGCGGATGTTCGCGGCGGAGGACGGCGAGCACGTGTCGCTGTCCGGGCCCGCCGAGCTCGTGTTCTCCGGCGACCTGACGGTCTGACGCGGGCGCGCGGGCCGCGCGCCGCGGGGGCCGCGGGCCGCGCGGCGCGCGCCGCGCTTCGCTTCGTGAGCAGAAATGGTCGGGTGCGCTGCGGCGACTCGACCATTTCTGCTCACGAAGTGGCGCGGGCGCGGGCGCGGGCGCGGCCCGGCCCGGCGGCGCGGCCGCGCGGCGCCCGGCGCCGCGCGCCCGGCTACGCCGTCCGGCGCACCCGGATGACGCGGAACCCCTTGTCGGTGGACGCCCGCGCGACGTGGAACCCGGCCCCGAGCGCACCGACGAGCCACTTCTGCAACGAGTCACCCCCGAGGTCCTTCGACACCACGAGCCAGGCGTCGCCCTCGACCTCGAGCCGGGGCAGCCACGTCAGCAGGATCTCGTGGAGTTCGTCCTTGCCGACGCGGATCGGAGGGTTCGACCAGATCGTCCGGAACCGCAGGTCGTCCGGGACGTCGTCGGGCAGGGCGATGGTGACGTTCGACGCACCGGCGGCCTCGGCGTTTGTCCGCGCCAAGCCGAGCACCCGTTCGTTGACGTCGACACCCCACACCGACGCGTCGGGGGAGTGCAGCGCCATCGTGACCGCGATCGGGCCCCAGCCGCAGCCGACGTCGAGCAAGGCGCCGTCGTGCGCGGGCGGCGGGACGGAACCGAGCAGCACACGGGTGCCGCGGTCGATGCCGTCCGGGCTGAAGACCCCTGCTGCCGTGGTCAGCGTGAGCGACCGGCCGGCGAGGGTGACGTCGATCTGGCGTTCGCGGGTGTCCGATGACGGGTTCGCGGAGAAGTAGTGGTCGTTCGCCATGGATGAACCGTAGCGGGAACCCGGTGTGTCCGAGGCCCGCCGGAGGTACCCTGTGGACAGGATGACGGATACCCATCAGCAGAACGACCAGACCAACGACGACAGCGCAGACGGTGTCGTCGAACGGGTGTTGCGCAACGCCGATCGCCGCGCAGCATCGTCCATCTTCGCCCCTGCCCAGGCGATCCAGACCCGCTCGGTCGACGAGCACGGGTGGGACGGCGACGGCGACCAGTACGACCGTGAGGACCGGGCGGCCCTGCGCCGCGTCGCCGGCCTCTCCACCGAGCTCGAGGACGTCACCGAGGTCGAGTACCGCCAGCTGCGGCTCGAGCAGGTCGTCCTGATCGGCGTGTACCCGCACGGTGACGCGCAGGACGCCGAGAACTCCCTGCGGGAGCTGTCCGCCCTGGCCGAGACCGCCGGCGCGGTGGTCCTCGACGGGCTCCTCCAGCGTCGACCGAACCCCGACCCGGCGACCTACCTCGGCAAGGGCAAGGCGGAAGAGCTCGCGATGGTCGTCAAGGCCACCGGCGCCGACACGGTGATCGCGGACACCGAGCTCGCCCCGTCGCAGCGCCGCGCGCTCGAGGACGTCGTGAAGGTCAAGGTCATCGACCGCACGGCCGTGATCCTCGACATCTTCAGCCAGCACGCGAAGACCCGAGAGGGCAAGGCACAGGTCGAGCTCGCGCAGCTCCAGTACCTGCTGCCCCGACTGCGCGGCTGGGGTGACTCGATGTCCCGGCAGGCCGGTGGTCAGGTCTCCGGCGGTGCGGGCATGGGTTCGCGTGGCCCCGGTGAGACGAAGATCGAGCTCGACCGTCGTCGCATCCACACCCGCATGTCGAAGCTCCGCCGCCAGATCGCCGGGTTCCGTCCCGCGCGCGAAGCGAAGCGTGCCGACCGTCACCGCAACGAGGTGCCGAGCGTCGCGATCGCCGGCTACACGAACGCGGGCAAGTCCTCGCTCCTGAACCGTCTGACGAGCGCCGGCGTGCTGGTGCAGAACCAGCTGTTCGCGACGCTGGACGCCACGGTCCGCCGGACCGAGAGCACCAAGGGCCGGGAGTTCACGTTCGTGGACACGGTCGGCTTCGTCCGGAACCTGCCGCACCAGCTGGTCGAGGCGTTCCGCTCCACTCTCGAAGAGGTCGGCGAGGCCGACGTCATCGTGCACGTGGTCGACGGCTCGCATCCCGACCCCGGCGCGCAGCTCGCCACCGTGCGCGAGGTCATCGGCGACGTCGGCGCGCACGACATCCCCGAGATCGTCGTGTTCAACAAGGCCGACCTGATCGACGACGCACAGCGCCTCGTCCTGATCGGGCTCGCGTCGGACGCCGTCTTCGTGTCGGCCCGCACGGGCGAGGGCATCCCGGAGCTCCTCCGCACCATCGAGGAGCGCCTGCCGGAGCCCGACGTCGAGCTCACGGTGGTCGTGCCCTACGACCGCGGTGACCTCGTCTCCACGCTGCACGACGCGGGCGCGGTCGACTCCGTCGACTACGTCGAGGACGGCACCCGCCTGCGCGTGCGCGTCTTCCAGCGGCAGGTCGCGGAGCTCGATCCGTACGTGGTCGCCCCCGTCACGTCCTGACGGCCGGTACCGACTGACGGCCGGGAGGCCCGCCCCGCGTCCGTCGCGCGGGTTCACTCCGGCCGCGGTTCCGTTCACCGCCGCACAACCGAAATCGGCTCGGACCACGAGATCTCGTGGTTCGAGCCGATTGTGGTTGTGCGCCGGTCAGTGCCCGTCGTGGGTCGGTACCCGGCGCGGGTCAGCGCTGTCGTGCCTCAGAGGGAGCGGAGGACCGCGACGACCTTGCCGAGCACCGAGGCCGCGTCGCCGAGGATCGGCTCGAACGCGGTGTTGCGGGGGAGCAGCCACGTGTGGCCGTCGCGCTGGCGGAAGACCTTGACGGTCGCCTCTTCGTCGAGCATCGCGGCGACGATGTCACCGTTCTCGGCGGTCTGCTGCGCACGGACGACCACCCAGTCGCCGTCGCAGATCGCGGCGTCGATCATCGACTCGCCGACCACCTTGAGCATGAAGAGGTCGCCCGAGCCGACGAGCTGCCGGGGGAGAGGGACGATCTCGTCGACGTGCTGCTCCGCCGTGATCGGGACACCGGCGGCGATCCGACCGACCAGGGGCACGAGCGTGGTGGCGTCGACGTCGGGTCCGGTGACGTCCGGCGTGGGCTCGTCGACCAGGACCTCGAGCGCACGGGGACGGTTCGGGTCGCGGCGGATCCAGCCGCCGAGCTCGAGCTGGCCGAGCTGGTGGGACACGCTCGACAGCGAGGAGAGCCCGGCTGCGTCGCCGATCTCGCGCATGCTCGGCGGGTAGCCCCGCGAGGCGATGGACGCGCGGATGGCGTCGAGGATCGTCTGCTGCTTCGCGGTCAGCGGCTTCTGGCCCCGCAGTTCGTCCACCACGTCGTCTCGCTTTCGTCGGTGCTGAGCGGCCGTGGCGGGAATGTCGGTGGTCCCCGTTTGACTTGTCCCAGTCGATCGAAACAGTATCCGACCGGTCAACCCCGGACAAACACCTGTTCGAGCGTGTCGCAAGAAAACCCCGCAGAAATCCTCTCCCAGGACTTGTGCGTCGTCTGATTCGAAACTATGTTCGGTACACGACTTCGGTTCACCCGAACGGGAAGGCAAGAACGACATGAGCACCATCGCCATCGCTGACATCCAGCGCACCGCGGCCACCGCCGTGCGCGTCCGCCTGCGCCTGACGCGCCGCGGCCGCATCGTCTTCACGACGCTCGCCGCGCTCCCCCTCCTCATCGTCGTCGCCTTCTTCGTCCTGAACGGCGGCCAGGCGTCCGCCGGTGACGCCGCCGCTGGTGGCACCCGGACGCAGTTCGACACGGTCACGATCCAGCCGGGCGAGACGCTCTGGCAGCTGGCCGAGGACACCGCGCCGAACGCCGACCCGCGCGACTTCGTGCAGGACGTCATCAGCCTCAACGCTCTCGACGGCTCCGGGCTGCAGGCCGGCGAGCAGATCGCCATCCCGACGAAGTACACCTCCGGCCAGTAGCCGCGGCGAGTGGTCAAAGGCAGTCCCGTCCGGACGGCTGGTCGTCCAGTGGCCACAGCGGCCTACGATGGATCGGTGGCATTCACGCTCGAAGACCTCCCGATCCGAGACGACCTCCGCGGTCAGAGCCCCTACGGCGCTCCGCAGAAGCACGTCCGCGTCCAGCTGAACGTCAACGAGAACACGCATCCCGTGCCGGACGACGTGGCGGACGACATCGTCGCCTCGATCCGCCAGGCGCTCGCGACGGTGAACCGCTACCCGGACCGCGAGTTCACGGAGCTCCGCGAGTCGCTGGCCGGGTACCTCGGGCACGGCCTCACGGCAGAACAGCTGTGGGCGGCGAACGGCTCGAACGAGGTCCTCCAGCAGCTGTTGCAGGCCTTCGGCGGCCCGGGGCGGTCCGTCCTCGGGTTCCCGCCCACCTACTCGATGCACTCGATCCTGGCGTCCGGGACCGGCACGACCTGGATCCCGGCGGAGCGCGACGACGAGTACCGCATCTCACCCGAGACCGTCGTGGCGGCGATCGAGCAGCACCGTCCGGACATCGTGTTCCTGTGCGGGCCGAACAACCCCACGGGCACACCGCTGCCGATCGAGACGATCGAGGCCGCGTACGCCGCGACCGACGGCATCGTGATGGTGGACGAGGCCTACGCCGAGTTCATGCCGGCCGAGGTGCCGAGCGCCCTCACGCTGTTGCCCGGGCGTGAGCGTCTCGTCGTCTCGCGCACCATGAGCAAGGCCTTCGCGTTCGCCGGTGCACGGGTCGGCTACATGGCGGCACACCCCGCCGTGATCGACGCCGTCCGCCTCGTCCGGCTGCCGTACCACCTGTCCGTCCTGACGCAGGCGGCCGCCGTCGCCGCACTGCGCCACGCGCCCGAGATGCTCGCGATGGTCGACGACATCAAGCAGCAGCGTGACCGGATGGTGACCGAGCTGCAGGCCATGGGCTACCGGACGTACGAGACGTGGTCGAACTTCGTCCTGTTCGGTGGGGTCGCCGACCCGCACGCTGCGTTCGAGTCGCTGCTCGAGCGGGACGTCATCGTGCGCGACCTCGGCATCCCGAACCACCTGCGGGTGAGTGCCGGCACGGCAGAGGAGACCACCGCGTTCCTCGACGCCATGCGGCAGGTCGCCGCTGAGCAGCCGCCGGTTAGGGTTGGGGCATGACCGCCCGTACCGCCTCGATCAGCCGTAGCACGAGCGAATCGAGCGTCGAACTCGAGCTCGACCTCGACGGCACCGGCTCGTCCGACATCTCGACGAGCGTGCCGTTCTTCGACCACATGCTGACCGCGTTCAGCAAGCACTCGCTCATCGACCTGCGCGTGCGCTCGACCGGTGACACCGACATCGACGTGCACCACACGGTCGAGGACACCGGCATCGTGCTCGGGCAGGCGCTCAAGCAGGCCCTCGGCGACCGGTCCGGCATCGGCCGGTACGGCGACGCCCTCGTACCCCTCGACGAGGCGCTGGCCCAGGCGGTCGTCGACGTCTCCGGGCGCCCGTTCCTCGTGCACTCGGGTGAGCCCGAAGGGTTCGAGTTCCACCGCATCGGCGGTCACTTCACCGGGTCGATGATCCGCCACGTGTTCGAGGCGATCACTTTCAACGCGGGCATCACCGTGCACGTCCGCGTGCTCGGTGGCCGCGACCCGCACCACATCGCCGAAGCCGAGTTCAAGGCGTTCGCGCGTGCGATGCGCAAGGCGGTCGAGCTCGACCCGCGCGTCGACGGCATCCCCTCCACCAAGGGCGCACTGTGACCGCGAAGCCGAACGTCGTCGTCCTCGACTACGGGTCGGGCAACGTCCACTCCGCCGCCAAGGCACTCGAGCGGGCCGGAGCCGAGGTCACGCTGACCTCGGACAAGCAGGCGGCGCTCCGTGCCGACGGCCTGCTCGTGCCCGGGGTCGGTGCGTTCGCCGCAGTCATCGACCAGCTCGAGGGCGTCCAGGGCGGCGAGATCGTCGACCACCGTCTGGCCGGTGGTCGTCCGGTGCTCGGCATCTGCGTGGGCATGCAGGTGTTGTTCTCCCGCGGCATCGAGCGCGGAGCCGACGTCGAGGGGCTCGGGCAGTGGCCCGGCACCGTCGAGCAGCTCCAGGCCGAGGTCCTGCCGCACATGGGGTGGAACACCGTCCAGGCACCGGAGAACTCCGTGCTCTTCGACGGGCTGCACGACGAGCGGTTCTACTTCGTGCACTCGTACGGCGTGACCGACTTCCCGCTCGACGCCTACGGGCCGTTCCGTGCTCCCGGCCTGACGTGGGCCGAACACGGGCAGCGGTTCATCGCCGCGGTCGAGAACGGGCCGCTCACCGCGACCCAGTTCCACCCCGAGAAGTCCGGCGAGCCGGGCATCCGCCTGCTGACCAACTGGGTGCGCTCGCTCTGAACCCGGCCCGCAACGGGCGCGACGGCGGCGCCGGACGCGCCACGGGCCTCCAGGCCGAACCCCGCACCTTCACCACCGCACCTTCTCCACCGTGACGAAATCGACAGGACCATGACCGACCTCACCGACACCTCGCCCCTCGTCCTGCTGCCTGCCGTCGACGTCGTCGACGGCCAGGCCGTCCGGCTGACCCAGGGCGAGGCGGGGAGCGAGACCGGCTACGGCGACCCCGTCGCCGCCGCGCGCACCTGGCGCGACCAGGGCGCGGAGTGGATCCACCTGGTGGACCTCGACGCAGCGTTCGGTCGGGGCGACAACCGCAAGGTCATCGCGCACGCGATCCGCGAGGTCGACGGCGTCTCCGTCGAGCTGTCGGGTGGCATCCGCGACGACGCCTCGCTCGAAGCCGCGCTGGCCACCGGCGCTGCCCGGGTCAACCTCGGCACGGCGGCGCTCGAGAACCCGGACTGGGCCGCTCGGGTGATCGGCGAGTACGGCGAGCAGATCGCCGTCGGGCTCGACGTGCGTGGCACGACCCTCGCCAGCCGTGGCTGGACCGAGGACGCCGGCGACCTGTGGGAGGTCCTCGACCGGCTCGAGGCCGCGGGGTGCGCCCGGTACGTCGTCACCGACGTCACGAAGGACGGCACGCTGCAGGGCCCGAACGTCGAGCTGCTGCGCCAGGTGTGCGACCGGACCGACCAGCCCGTCGTGGCCTCTGGTGGGATCTCGACGCTCGACGACCTGCGGGCGCTGCGCGAGCTCGTGCCGTTCGGGCTCGAGGGCGCGATCATCGGCAAGGCGCTGTACTCCGGGGCGTTCACGCTGCCGGCCGCACTCGACATCGCCTCGGAGTAGCGGCGTGGCGGGGATCTCGAACGGGCGCGGAACCGGTCCGGACGCGGCAACCGGTCCCGACGACGCGCACACCCCGGGTGGCGCGGCGGACTCGGCCGGCTTCACGTGGGAAGGCCGCACGTTCGACCACCACGACACCGCCTTCGCCGACGACGACGGGCTGGCCGACCCGGCGCTGACGGCGGCGATCGCAGGCGTGGCCGCCGGTGCATCGCAGGCGGCGGTCGTCGATGCGCTGCGCACCGCCCGTCTGCTCATCCCGCTCATCGCCGAGGCCGGTGATCTCGGCGAGACCGACGCCGGCAAGCTCGTGGACAAGACCCAGGAGCTCTCGATCGTGACGGTCGCCGGGCCGGACGGGCGGAGCGTGATGCCCGCGTTCACCTCGGTCGAAGCAATGCACGTCTGGGACGCCGATGCCCGGCCCGTGCCCGTGGAGTCACGCCGGGTGGCGATGGCCGCGGCGAGCGAGGAGACGCAGCTCGTCGTGCTCGACCCGAAGTCGGCGACCGAGTTCGTGCTGCGCCGTCCCGCGGTGTGGTCGCTCGGTCAGGACCTGCCGTGGACCCCGTGCTTCGAGGACCCCGAGGTCGCCCAGGCGTTCGCCGACTCGGTCGTGGGGGAGCGCAGCGTCGCCCGTGTCGAACTGACCCCCGGTGACCCGGTCGGACGCTTCGCCGGCCCGGAGCTGACCGTCGGACTGGCGTTGCACCCCGGGCTCGACCGCGAGCAGGTCGGCGAGCTCGTCGGACGCCTGCAGCAGCGGTGGTCGACGGACGCCGTCATCGCCGAGCGCGTCGACAGCATGCGCGTGGCCCTGCGGGCAGCCTGAGCGGCGACCGCGTCGGCCACGAGCAACGCAGACCCGGCCGTGCGCGGCGGTGCGGCCCCGGGCCGGCCGGCGTCGCCGGTACGATGGCCGGGTGAGCACGAACCCGACGACCAACCCCACCGGCGCGACCTCCATCGGTCCGACGGGTCGTCCTGTCCGGGAGTTCCCCGTGCCCGAGGAACTCGACAGCACCGGCCCTGCGCGCATCATCGCCCTCTGCAACCAGAAGGGCGGCGTCGGCAAGACCACCACGGCGATCAACCTCGGTGCAGCCCTGGCGGAGTACGGCCGCAAGGTCCTGGCCGTCGACTTCGACCCGCAGGGTGCGCTCTCCGCGGGCCTCGGTGTCCGCACGCACGACATCCACACCGTCTACGACCTGCTCATGGGCGCCGTGAAGGACCCGATCCAGGTCATCCAGCCGACGAACACCCCGGGGCTCGACGTGATCCCGGCGAACATCGACCTGTCCGCGGCCGAGGTGCACCTGGTCAACGAGGTCGCCCGCGAGCAGATCCTGGCGAGCGTGCTGCGCAAGGTCGCGAACGACTACGACGTGATCCTGGTCGACTGCCAGCCGTCGCTCGGCCTGCTCACCGTCAACGCCCTGACCGCGGCGCACGGCGTGCTCATCCCGCTCGAGTGCGAGTTCTTCGCCCTGCGCGGTGTCGCCCTGCTCATCGAGACGATCGACAAGGTGCGCGACCGCCTCAACCCGGCGCTGACGCTCGACGGCATCCTGCCGACGATGTACGACTCCCGCACCCTGCACTCGCGCGAGGTCATGGAGCGCGTCGTCGACACGTTCGACGACCGGGTCCTCGACACCGTCATCGGGCGCACCGTGAAGTTCCCGGACGCCACGGTCTCCGCGCGGCCGATCACCCAGACGGCGCCGGACCACGCCGCCGCCCACGCCTACCGGCAGCTCGCACGAGAGCTCGTCCAGCGTGGCGCCGTCGCCTGAGTCGGGGTTCCGGGTCCGACTCACCAACTTCGACGGCCCGTTCGACCTCCTGCTGTCGCTCATCACGAAGCACGAGCTCGACATCACCGAGGTCTCGCTCGGCGCGGTCACTGGCGAGTTCATCCAGTACGTGCGTCAGGCCGAGTCGGCGGACGAACTCGACGAGGCGAGCGAGTTCCTCGTCGTCGCCGCCACCCTGCTCGACCTGAAGATCGTCGGGCTGCTGCCGCAGGGTGAGCTCGTCGACGCCGAGGACGTCGCCCTGCTCGAAGCCCGCGACCTGCTGTTCGCGCGGCTGCTGCAGTACCGGGCGTTCAAGCAGGCCGCCGACTGGTTCGGCGAACGCTGGGGTGTGGAGTCGCGTCGGCACGTCCGGAGCGTCCGGCTCGAGGAGCGGTTCCGCGCCCGCACGCCCGAGCTCGTGTGGACGCTCTCGGTGCAGGACTTCGCCGCACTGGCAGCGCTGGCGTTCGCCCCGCGGGAGATCCCGACGGTCGGACTCGACCACCTGCACGCGCCGCTCATCAGCATCCGCGAACAGGCCGCGATCGTCGTCTCGATCCTGCGGACACGCGACGGCGAGGGGGTCTCGTTCCGCGAACTGGTCGCGGGTGTCGACCAGACGGGTATCGTGGTGGCTCGCTTCCTCGCGATCCTGGAGCTGTACCGGAACGCATCGATCTCGTTCGAACAACTCGAGCCGCTCGGGGAACTCACGCTCCGATGGACCGCCGAGGACTGGTCCGACGAGAGCCTCGCCAACCTGGGAGCCGACTATGACGGATGACGTGCACGACACGTCCAGCGCCGAACCCGGCGGCGCCGACGAGATGGCCGACGCCCGCGCGATCGAGCACGAGATGCACGAGCGCGCCGAGCACGCTGAGCACGGCCAGCACGCCGAGCACGACCGCGCCCCGCAGGCGCACCCGGCGATCCCGATCGACCGTCAGCTCGAGGCGATCCTGATGATCGCGGACGAGCCCCAGTCGCTCGTCGCGCTCGGCGCCGCCGTGAACGCCCCCGTCCCCGCCGTCCGCCAGGCCGTCGAACGCCTCGTCGCGGACTTCGACGGCGTCGACGGCACCACCCGCCGCGGGTTCGAACTCCGCGAGGTCGGCGGCGGCTGGCGCTTCTACGTCCGCCAGGACCTGGACGCCGTCGTCGAGCAGTTCGTCGAGGCCGAGCGTCCCTCGCGCCTGTCGCAGGCCGCACTCGAGACCCTCGCGGTCGTCGCCTACAAGCAACCGATCACGCGATCCCAGATCGCGTCGATCCGCGCCGTCAACGTCGACGGCGTCGTCCGAACGCTGGTCGCGCGCGGTCTCATCGAGGAGTCGTTCACCGACTCCGAGACCGGCGCCATCAACTACGTCACGTCCGATCTGCTCCTGCAGCAGCTCGGCATCAACTCGCTCGACGAGCTGCCGCTCATCTCGCCCCTCCTGGACGACGGTGCGGACGGCTTCGGGCAGAACGAAGGGATCCCCGATGGCCGGGTTTGACGACCGGGGGCGCGGCGCGCCCCGAGACCGAGACGACCGCAACGGACGCTCAGGAGGCCCGGATCGCCCCGGGCGTTCGGCTCCCGGCCGCGGCGGGGCCGGCTCCAGTGCCGGTGGCCGCTCCGGCGGGTACGGGCGCGACGACCGCGGGGGCGCACGTCCGCCGCGTGACGACGACCGTCGTGGCGGCTACCAGTCGCGCGACGACCGCGGTGGCGACCGTGGTGGGTACCGGGGTCGCGATGACCGTAGTTCCGCGCCGCGCGATGACCGTGGTGGGTACCGCGGCCGTGACGACCGCAGCTCGGCTCCGCGCGACGACCGTGGCGGGTACCGGGGCAACTCGGCTCCGCGTGACGACCGCGGTGGGTACCGAGGCCGTGACGACCGTGCCGGCGGCGGCGACCGTGGTGGCTACCGCGGGAACTCCGCGCCGCGCGATGACCGTGGTGGCTACCGCGGGCGCGATGACCGCAGCTCGGCTCCGCGCGATGATCGCGGTGGCTACCGCGGGAACTCCGCGCCGCGTGACGATCGCGGTGGCTACCGGGGTCGCGATGACCGCAGCTCGGCCCCGCGTGACGACCGTGGTGGCTACCGGGGTCGCGACGACCGCAGCTCGGCACCTCGCGACAACCGTGACGACCGTGGTGGCTACCGCGGCCGCGACGACCGCAGCTCGGCACCCCGCGACAACCGTGATGACCGTGGTGGGTACCGCGGCCGCGACGACCGCAGCTCGGCACCCCGCGACAACCGTGACGACCGTGGTGGATACCGCGGCCGCGACGACCGCAGCGCCGCGCCGCGCGACGACCGTGGTGGGTACCGCGGACGCGACGACCGCAGCTCGGCACCTCGCGACAACCGCGACAGCCGCGAGGACCGCCGCGGCCCCGACGGCCAGCAGAGCCGCGTCTGGCACAACGGCCGCCGCTACGTCGGCGGAACCACGAGCGTCCGCAACAGCGACCGCCCCGGCAAGGGCGGCAACAGCGCGGGCAACCGCACCACGCCGAAGCCGAGCGGTGAGCGCGACAGCCACGGTGCTCCGGTGGAGGGCACGCCCGAACGCCCGATCATCGAAGACTGGGACGCGGCGGACGGGACGACGTCTGCCGGGGCCGAGCCGGGCCTCCAGGCAGAGGGGGAGCGCCTGCAGAAGGTGATTGCCGCTGCGGGCGTGGCATCTCGCCGCGTCGCGGAGAACCTGATCGTCGAGGGCCGCGTGACGGTCAACGGCCAGGTGGTGGACGCCCTCGGGCGTCGTGTCGACCCCGCGACGGACGCGATCTCGGTCGACGGCGTGCCGGTGCAGATCGACTCCTCGCGGCGGTACATCGTGCTGAACAAGCCGACCGGCGTCGTCTCGAGCCTGCAGGACGAGCGCGGTCGCCGCGACCTGACCGAGTTCGTGGACCGCTACGAGGAGCGCCTGTTCAACGTCGGCCGCCTGGACACCGAGACCTCCGGGCTGCTCGTCCTGACGAACGACGGCGACCTGGCACACGTGCTGGCGCACCCGTCGTTCGGCGTGCAGAAGACCTACATCGCGAAGGTGCACGGCAACGTGAACCCCGCCGTGGTCCAGCGTCTGACCGAGGGCGTCGAGCTCGAGGACGGTCCGATCAAGGCCGACAAGGTGCGGTTGCTCGAGTCCTCGCGGGGTGAGTCGCTCGTCGAGATCACGCTGCACTCCGGCCGCAACCGGATCGTCCGTCGCATGCTCGAGGCCGTCGACCACCCCGTCCTCGAACTCGTCCGCCGCTCGTTCGGTCCGCTGCACCTCGGCAGCCTGCCGCCGGGCAAGATGCGCGAGCTGGGCACGGTCGAGGTCGGGAAGCTGCTCGGCACCGTCCGCGACGCGAAGCCCTCCGCTCGTGACGACCGCGACGTCGCCCTCGACCAGGGCGACGACGACGAGTGGGACGACGAGACCGCGGACTGACCGCGACCGGCCCCTCGGGCCGTGACCGGCACCCGGGCGTCGACCGACGCCCGGGTGTCGGTCGGTAGGCTTGCCCGGTGACCGACCTGAGCCCACCCGACATCGACCGCCGCGTGCGCGGCCCGGTGCGGGTCGTCGGCACCGGGCTCCTCGGCACCTCGATCGGTCTGGCGCTGCGCGAGAAGGGGGTCGACGTCGTCCTCGACGACGTCTCACCCGGCGCGTTGGCGCTCGCCGTCGACTACGGGGCCGGCCGCCGGCCCGAACCCGGCGACCAGCCGGAACTCGTGGTGGTGGCGGTCCCGCCGGACGTCGTGGCGACCGTCGTCGCCCGCGAACTGTCCGCGTACCCGGACGCCATCGTGACCGACGTCGCGAGCGTCAAGGCCGGACCGTTGGCCGAGCTCGTGGCAGCCGGCGCCGACGTCACCCGCTACATCGGGTCGCACCCGATGGCCGGACGTGAACGCAGCGGACCGAGCGCCGCCCGCGCCGACCTGTTCGTCGGCAGCCCCTGGGTGATCGCCGGACACGACGCGATCAGCTACCAGCGCGCCGCCGTGGTCGAGGACCTGGCGCTCGACGTCGGCGCGACCGTCGTGCCGATGGACCCGGCGTCGCACGACTTGGCCGTGGCCTACGTCTCGCACGTGCCGCAGCTCGTGTCGACGTTGATGGCCTCGCGGCTTCGTGACGCCCCGGACGGCTCCCTCGGTCTGGCGGGCGGTGGCGTCCGCGACGTCACCCGTGTCGCCGCGAGCGACCCCGGCCTGTGGGTGCAGATCATCGGCGCGAACGCGGCCAACGTGCGGCGGGTGCTGTCCGACCTGCGCGACGAGCTGAGCGACGTGATCGGGGCGCTCGACGACCCCGCCGCCGCCGGAGCTCCGCGGACCCTGGCCGAGACGATCGCCGCCGGCAACCGTGGGGTCGAACGGCTGCCCGGCAAGCACGGCACCACCAAGCGCTTCGCCCAGGTGGTCGTCCTCGTCGACGACACCCCCGGGCAGATCGCCGCGCTCCTGACGTTCATCGGGGAGATCGGCATCAACCTCGAGGACATGCGCCTCGAGCACTCACCGGGCGCGCAGATCGGCATCGTCGAGGTGTCGGTCCTGCCCGAGCAGGAACAGCGACTCGTCGAGGAACTCGAGGGTCGCGGATGGAGGATCGCAGCAGCATGGGCCTGAACGACACGAACGCAGCGACGAACGACTCCGGTGTGACCGCCGACTCCGGCGTGACCGGCGGGCCGGACGGTCCGGACTCCGGTCTGCCGACCCCGACCCCCGGTGACGGCGCCCGCGGTGGCGCGGACGGCGGCCCGCTCGGCGGTCCGGCCGGCGGCCTCGGCGAGCCCGGCGGCGAGCCCGGTTCGACCAGCGCACCGGTGCCGGCCGGCCTGACCGACGGCGCCTACGTGGCCAAGATCGTCATCGCGGTCGACGGTCCCGCGGGCAGCGGCAAGTCGAGCGTGTCCCGCGCCGCCGCCCGTGCCCTCGGCTACGGCTACCAGGACACCGGCGCCGCCTACCGTGCGCTCGCCTGGCACGCCTTGCAGCAGCGGGTCGACCTCGACGACGGGGCGGCGATCCTGGCGAGCTGGGACACCTTCGACTACGCCATCGGCACCGACCCCGACGACTACTACGTGCGCGTGGGGGAGACCGACGTCACCGACGCGATCCGCACCCCGGACGTGACGAGCGCGGTGGCCCACATCGCGAAGCTCCCCGACGTCCGACACCGCCTCGTGCAGCTGTTCCGGAACGTCATGCGGAAGACCGACGCACCGGGCATCATCACCGAGGGTCGGGACATCACCACGGTGGTCGCACCCGACGCCGAGGTCCGGATCCTGCTGACGGCCGACGAGTCCGTTAGAATGGCCCGGCGCTCGGCGGAGGTCACGACCCAGTCGGCCGCAGAGACCTCCGCCGCACTCGCTCGTCGAGACGCGGCGGACGCGAAGGTCGTCGACTTCATGAACGCCGCAGACGGCGTCACGACGCTCGACTCCACCGACCTCGACTTCGACCAGACCGTGCAGGCGGTCGTCGACCTGGCCCGCGCGGCCACGCACTGACGCACGACCGGACGGCCTCGGCCGCCTGGTCACACCACGGCCGGATCTCCGGCCCGGCCGGGAACGGCCACCGACACCGCGGCTCCGGCCGCTCGCGAGGAACCCACCATGGCTCAGTTGGACAACCCGGACAACGACGACTTCCCCCAGTACGACGACGCCCTCGGCGAGCGGCTCGCCGGACTCGACGAGGCCGAGGCCGAGCAGCGCGCGACCGCGCTCCGCGCCGGACTCGAGGAGTACGACCTCGAGGACGAAGACCTCGCCCTGCTCGAGGCCGGTCAGGTCGGCGAGGACGGCGTCCACTACCTGCCCGCCTACCCGGTGCTCGCGATCGTCGGCCGCCCGAACGTCGGCAAGTCCGCGCTCGTCAACCGCATCCTCGGTCGTCGTGAGGCCGTCGTCCAGGACGTCCCCGGCGTCACGCGTGACCGCGTCAGCTACAAGGCCGACTGGAACGACAAGCGCTTCACGCTCGTCGACACCGGCGGCTGGGAGCCCGGCGCCGAGGGCATCAACGCCTCGGTCGCCGCGCAGGCCGAGGTCGCGATCGACCTCGCCGACGCCGTGCTGTTCGTCGTCGACGTCACGGTCGGGATCACCGCCACCGACGAGCACGTCGTCAAGATGCTCCGCGGCACCGACCGCCCCGTCATCGTCGTCGCGAACAAGGCCGACGACGAGCGCCGTGAACTCGACGCCTACGAGCTCTGGAACCTGGGGCTCGGCGAGCCGCACCCCGTGTCGGCTCTGCACGGCCGTGGCGTCGCGGACCTGCTCGACCTGATCATCAAGACGCTGCCCGACACCTCGGCCGTCGCCAAGCAGGAAGTCGGTGGCCCCCGTCGCGTGGCCATCCTCGGCCGCCCGAACGTCGGCAAGAGCTCGCTGCTCAACAAGGCCGCCGGTGAAGAGCGCGTCGTCGTGAACGACATCGCCGGCACCACCCGCGACCCGGTGGACGAGCAGATCGAGCTCGGCGGCAAGGTGTGGCGTTTCGTCGACACCGCCGGCATCCGGAAGCGCGTCCACATGCAGCAGGGTGCCGACTTCTACGCCTCGCTCCGCACCACCGCCGCGCTCGAGAAGGCCGAGGTCGCCGTCGTCGTCCTCGACGTCACCGAGCCCGTCTCCGTGCAGGACCTGCGCATCATCGACCTGGTGCTCGAGTCGGGCCGTGCGCTCGTCCTGGCCTACAACAAGTGGGACCTGCTCGACGACGAACGCCGCCGCTACCTCGAGCGCGAGATCGAGCAGGACCTGGCGCACGTCGCCTGGGCCCCGCGCGTCAACATCTCCGCCCGCACCGGCCGCCACCTCGAGAAGCTCGTGCCGGCGCTCGAGACGGCCCTCGCGTCGTGGGACACCCGCATCCCGACGGGCAAGGTCAACGCCTTCATCGCCGAGCTCGTCCAGGAGCACCCCCACCCCGTGCGCGGCGGCAAGCAGCCCCGCATCCTGTTCGGGACCCAGGCGTCGAGCCAGCCGCCGACCTTCGTGCTCTTCACGTCGGCGTTCCTCGACCCGCAGTACCGACGGTTCATCACCCGTCGACTCCGCGAGGTCTGGGGCTTCTCCGGCACCCCGATCAACGTCAACATGCGCGTGCGCGAGCGCCGGAAGCGCTGAGTCGCAGCTCCGTCACACACAACGCGTCCCGTCTGCACGGGGCGCGTTGTGCGTTCGTCGCGCTGTCCGGCGCGTTCGGCCGGGAGGCCCGGAGCGCGTCCGCAGCGTCGGCGCGGCATCATGGGAGCGTGCGCATCGGGCGGTGGGGAACGGATCGACGTCGGCTCGCCCTGGTGGGTGCCCTCGTCGCCGTGGTCGTCGTCGGCTCGGTGTCACTCTGGGCGGTCTCGCACGCACCGTCCGGGGACGACGCAGTCACCCGCTCCGAACGCGCTGCGCCCGAACCAGCGCAGTCGCCGACGGAGGGGCTGCGACCCTCGAACGGCCTCGGCGTCCCCCTGCCCGAGGCGTCCCCGGCCGCGCAACCCGTCGATTCGTCGCCGATCGAGCCGTGGTGGCGCCGTGTCCCGCCGGTCTCCGGGGACATCGTCGGCATCGACGGCGCCGCCGCCTCTGGACACGTCCACATCGCAGGGAACACGGGTGACGCCACCCTCGCGGTGGACATCTCGCACCTGAAGACGGGCACGAGTGGCCCGGTCGACGTCGTGTTGTCCGGTGGGACCGTCACCGGTGGGAAGGACCCGGAGTGGACGCCGGCGGGGGAGTCCTTCGACGTGTTCCAGGCCGCCGGCGTCGAACAGGGGCTGACCGTCGTGCTGAGCGACCCGTGGACCCTGCCCGACGCGGTCCGCTCCCTCGTCCTGCTCGATGCGGCGACCGGCACCGTGCTGGGTGGCGCGGCGCTGGTGCCGAGCGACTGAGCCGGCTGGGGAGCCCTGCGCCGACCCGGAACGACCTCGTCGACGTCGTGCGACCTCGAGGACGTCGTTCGGGGTCGGGGTCGGGGTCGGGGTTGGGGTCGGCGACGGCGCGGTACGCCGGCGGTCGCTCGATGCGGCACGATGTACTGGTGACGCAGCGCAACGACGGACTCGGTGGCCTCGCCGACCGTCTGTGGTGCCGGCTGCGGCTCGACCGGCTGGCCGGAGGTCGCCAGGGCGGGTACGTCATCCGCCAGGACATGCTCGAGCACCCCGACACCGTGCGCTCCTTCCGGTGGATCCGGTGGCTGCTCGTCGCGGAGACGATCGTCGGACTCGCGGCCATCGTCGTGGCCGTGCTGCTGACGCGCGCGGGGGAGACCGTGCCGTGGGCGGTGTGGTTCCGGGCGACGGTCGTGCTGCTCATCACCCTGACGCTCTACGTGTTCGCGTGGCGGGCGCAGCTCGGGTACTACTGGGCGTACCAGCGGGTGCGGTTGTTCAGCCGGATCTTCCCGATCGTGACGCTCATCGTGGCGGCGATCCCCGGGCTGTACCCGTTCTGGATGGTGATCGAGCAGATCCTCTTCTCGCTGCTCATGATCGGCATCGGAGACGTGCTCACCACCGACCACATGCGCGCCACGTTCCCCAAGCCCGCCCGCCGCTAGCGCCCCCGCGCCGCGCCGCACCACTCTTGCGACAGGCCACGCGTCGATCGACTCGTGAACTGTCGCGGAACGGGTGCGGGTGCGGCGGCGGGCGGCGCAGCGCTACGCGACGGTGGCCAGCGCGAAGGGCAGCACGGCGGCGGCCCCGGCACGCCGGAGTTCGCGGCCCGCGACGGTCATCGTCCACCGGCTGTCGACCAGGTCGTCGACGAGCAGCACCGGGCCCTCGTGGGACTGCAGGGCAGCGGCGAGCGACGAATCCACCACGAAGGTGTCCCACACGCCGGACAACCGGTAGGCGCTGTTCGTCGCACCGTCGCCGCGGGGCGTGCCGCCGTTCCGGTCGAGCGTGCCGAGGAACTGCAGCCGCCCGATCGTGGACAGCGCCTGGGCGAGCGACCCCACGAGCTGCGGCCGCGACCGCGAGGACATCGCCACGACCCCGGTCGGCCGGGTCTCCCACGGCCAGTCCTTGAGCGCACGGACACAGCCGTCGACGAGCTCCCGGGAGATCGGAGCATCGGGCGTCGACGGCGAGAACAGTGCACGGAGCGGCCCGCCCCAGCCGAGGTCGGTCAGACGAGCCACCGCGCGGCCGGGCTGCACGAGCTCGTCGGCGCCGATCTTGCCCCGCACCGAGACGCCGAGCGACGACATGCCCGACGGCCACTGGGCCCGCGGGGCGATCTCGACGCCGACCTTGTCGAGCGCGGCAGCCGCACCGGACGAGTCCGAGTCGGAGACCGCGGTCGGGAACCACGCCCCGGCGCAGTTGTCGCACCGACCGCAGGGCTCCGCGGACGGGTCGTCGAGGTCCTGCTGCAACAGCTGCATGCGGCACGCCGAGGTGGACTCGTAGTCGAGCATCGAGGCGGCCTCGGCGGAACGTGCCGCGGCGACCCGCTCGTAGCGCGGGGCGTCGTACTGCCACGGCTGCCCGGTGGAGACCCAGCCGCCGGTGACGCGTCGGACCGCCCCGTCGACGTCGAGCACCTTGAGCAGGAGTTCGAGGGTGGAGCGCTTGATGTCGACCAGACCCTCGAGCGCGACCGTCGACATCGCGGCGTCGGTGGACAGGGCGCCGAGCACGGCGGAGGCCCGGGCCTCGGTCGGCATCGACGCGCTCGCGAAGTACTGCCAGATCTCACGGTCCTCACGACCGGGCAGCAGCAGCACGTCGGCGTTGTCGGTGGCACGACCCGCACGACCGATCTGCTGGTAGTAGGCGACGGGGGACGACGGAGCGCCCACGTGCACGACGAACCCGAGATCCGGCTTGTCGAACCCCATGCCGAGCGCGCTCGTGGCGACCAGGGCCTTCAGCTCGTTGCCCTTGAGCTGCTGCTCGAGCTGCTCCCGCTCGTCGGTGTCGGTGCGCCCCGTGTAGGCCCGGACGGCGTACCCGTTGTCGCGGAGCAGGCGGGCGATGTCCTCGGCAGCCGAGACCGTGAGCGTGTAGATGATGCCGCTGCCGGGCAGGTCGCCGAGGTGCGCGAGCAGCCAGCCGAGCCGCTGCCGGGCGTCAGGCAGCGTCAGCACCCCGAGCCGCAGCGATGCCCGGGCGAGCGACCCGCGGATCGTGAACACCGGGTCGGCCGGGCCGGCGGTCAGCTGTTCGGCGACGTCCTCGACCACGCGCTCGTTCGCCGTCGCGGTGGTCGCCAGGACGGGGACCCCGTGGGGGAGGGACCGGATGAGTTCGGCCAACCGCCGGTAGTCCGGTCGGAAGTCGTGGCCCCAGTCCGAGATGCAGTGCGCCTCGTCGACCACGAGCATGCCCATCCGGGCGATCAGGGTCGGCATCTGCTCGTCGCGGAACTTCGGGTTGTTCAGGCGCTCGGGGGAGACGAGGAGCACGTCGACCTCGTCACGGGCGAGCGCCGCCTGGGTCTCACCCCACTCGTGTGCGTTCGCCGAGTTGATCGACACCGCACGAACCCCCGCGCGGGCAGCCGCAGCCACCTGGTCACGCATCAGGGCGAGCAGCGGCGAGACCAGGACGGTCGGGCCACCACCACGGCGCCGGAGCAGCAGCGTCGCGAGGAAGTACACCGCGGACTTGCCCCACCCGGTGCGCTGCACGACGAGGGCGCGCTGCCGGTGCTCGACCAGGGCGGAGATCGCCTCGAGCTGTCCGGGGTGGAAGACCGCGTCGGGGCGCCCCGTGAGCGCAGCGAGCGCCTGCTGTGCCTCGGCGGCGATGTCTGCAGAAGGCGGGGCGGTGGTTTCCATACCCCCATGCTGTCAGGAGCATCCGACGAAACGGAGGCACCGCCTCCCGTCTGTGGACAACGCTGACAGGCGAGCCGCTACTGGTAGGTGACCAACGACGGCGTCGGGTGCACGTCCTGCATGGTCTGCGACGGCGTCAGCATGGGCGTGTCCTCGTCATAGAAGTTCTTCCAGCCCCAGTGCAGGCCCTCCGGAGCGCCCTGGTGCAGCGCCTTCCACGTCGCCTGCTTGTCCGGCTGCGACCCCTGCCCGTCGACGTGCACGAGCATGTCGAGCTCCGGATGGGTCGTCAGCGCCGACCGGTCCTGGATCATCGAGAGCCGGAACTGGTGCAGCACGAGCGCCTTCGGCGGCAGCCCTTCCTTCTTGACGAGCGATGCGAGCCACGAGGACACCTCGTTCACCTCGGACGCCGACACGCTGCCGATCTGCTCGAGCGGCACCTGGTCCTTCGTCAGCCGCCACTCCGGGTCGAGCGCGAGCCACACCCCGGGCTTCTTCAGCAGCGACTCGTACTGCTTCGCCTGCGACAGGAAGTCCGAGCGGCCCGGCTGCAGGTCGATGATCACGGGCATGTCGGCGTCGTGCGCGGCGTCGACGTAGGGTTCGAGCGTCGACACGGGCAGCTCGGTCGAGTAGTCGCCGTCCGCCCCGGCGTCCCCCGCGGCGACGGTCGCGATGACCTCCATCGCAGGCGTCACCAGCTCGTCGGACTCGGCCCGGTACGGCTTCGCGACCTGCTCGGCACGCTGAACGGTGGCCTCCGGCCCCTGCTCGCCGAGCACACCGAGCGCCGGCGCCCCGGGAGCCCCGTACAGCGCCACGTAGCGGTGCCCGTCGAACGGCCGCTGGCCGCCGTTCCGCAGCTGGAAGCCGCCCTCGGCCGCCCGCACCGTCCACTCCGGGTCCTGCAGCGCGTCGAACGCTGCACCGACCAGGACCGTCTGGTGCTGCTTCCGCTCGTGCAGCGCCGTCACCACGTCGGGCGCGGCAGCCGGGTCGGTCACGCCCTTCGGCATGGTCACCACCTTGGCACCGGCGGCCTTCGCGGTCGCCACGGCCGCAGCGTCCGCGCTCGCGTCCGCCACCACCACCGTGGCCTGCCGGGAGGCCCGGGTCGACTCCGGCGCGTCGCCATCCTCGGGCGCCTTCCGCTGTTCGACGTCCGTGTCGACCGACACGTCGCCCTCGGCCTGGTACCAATCGGCCCCGAGCCGATCGAGCTCGCCGGCGACGGCAGCGCTGCCCTTCGCACCCTTCGCGGTCAGCAGCACCGGGACGTGGGCGCTCGCCGCGGCCTTCGCTGCTTCGGAGATCGCGTCGGCATCACCGGCCGTCGCCACGATCGCGCCGGGAGCACTCGCGAACAGGGCCGAGCTCACCCGCACCGACCGAGCCGCAGCGTCGGAGGCGTCGGCGACCGTGACCGTCCCCGCCGTGGCCTTCGCGAGGGTCGGGCGGCTCGTGTCCGGTCCGCTCGACGTGCATCCGGCGGCTCCGAGCAGCAGTCCGGAGACGGCGATCGCGACGAGAACACGAGGGGTGGAACGAGAACGCATCGGGCCACCCTACGAGCCACGCGGAGAGGTCCCTGGGAATCCGACGGGTGTCGTCTCGTAGAAGGGAGGTATGCCCCACCACCCCGACGACCACCCGCTCATCGGAGCCGTCCGGTCGCCCGAGGTCCACTGCATGACCCTCAACGTGCGGCGCCGCGTGCCGCGGCCGGCGACGCACCCGGACGCCTGGGAGCGTCGCCGCGACGCCATCACCGCGCTCGTCACGTCCGAAGCGCCCACCGTCCTCGCCGTCCAGGAGGCCCTCCCCACGCAGGCAGACGACCTCACGGCCGGCCTCGGGCCGGATTGGGAGCCCGTCCTGGTCGGACGCGGCGCGCGCGGCGGTGGGGAGCAGGTCGGGCTGTTCCTGGACCGCTCCCGACTCGACGTCGTCGAGCACCGCACGTGGGCTCTTTCCCGCACGCCGAACCGTCCGGGATCCCGCTCGTGGGCCACGTCCTTCCCCCGGCACGCCGTCGGCGCCGTCGTCGACGACCGCGCCACCGGCGTCCGGTTCCTGGCCGTCGCCACCCACCTCGACGTCGCCTCGCCGTGGGCTCGGCTGCGGTCCGCCGAACTCCTCGGCCGGATCGTGCGACAACGCGGCCTGCCCGCCGTCGTGATGGCCGACTGGAACAGCCAGGCAGGGTCCGCACCATGGCGAGCACTGGCGGACGCTGGTGTCGTCGACAGCTGGGGGCGGGCCTCCAGGCAGACGGGCGAGCCGTACGGGACGTACCCGCACTACGGGAGCCCGCGTGTCGGTGGCCGGCGCATCGACGGCGTGCTGGTGACGCCGGACGCGACCGTCGACCGGGTGGCCGTGTCGAACCGGCGGCCGGGCGGCGTGTGGCCCTCCGACCACGCGGCCGTCCACGCAGTCGTGCGGTGGGCCTCGTGATCCGGACGCTCGGACCGACGTTCCTGCGCCCGAGGTTCCTGGTGGCCGACGTGGTGCGTGCCCTGACACTCGTGAGCCTGGTCGTCGCGAGCATCGGATGGGGCGGGACCGCGCTGCCGGTGATGGCACTGTCGCTGCTCGGGGTCGTGGTGCCGCGGATGCTCGGACTGCGGCCGGCGTTCGACCTGGCGGTGTGCGTGCTCGTGCTCCTCGCCGGGTGGTCGAGCGTGCTCGAGTGGTACACGAGTGTGTTCCTGTGGGACAAGTTCATGCACGTCGTGCTCACCGGGCTGCTCGCTGCGGTGCTGTACGTCATCGGCGCCGACCTGCGCGCGGTGCCGGCGCCGGACGGGGAGCGCCGGGTGGTCGTCGCGGTCCTCGGGCTGTGCGCGGGGCTCGCGATCGGGGCGGCGTGGGAGATGGGGGAGTGGCTCGGGCACAACTTCGTCGACTCGGCGATCTACGTCGGGTACGACGACACGATCGGGGACCTGGCGGCGGACGGGGCCGGTGGGTTGCTCGTCGGGCTCGGGTTGCCGTGGTTGGCGGCGCGGCGCGAGGTGGTGCGGCGCGAGGCGGTGCGGCCGGGGTGACCGTGCGTGCTCGTTCCGGTGGCTCTCGTTGCTGGTCGCTCCGACTCGCCGTGGCGCGGAGGGGGTCTGGCGTCCGCTATGCTGGACGGGTCGCTCGCGCTCCGGTCGGACGCGGGCGAGGGTCCTCAGGGATCCTGAGTTCTCCGGAACTCGCGGGCTGTGGCGCAGCTTGGTAGCGCACTTGACTGGGGGTCAAGGGGTCGCAGGTTCAAATCCTGTCAGCCCGACCGAAAAGCCCCGATAGAACGCGAGTTCTGTCGGGGCTTTCTTTGCGGGGCGCTTGTGAACCCCTCCGGAACCCCTCGGTTCTCGGTCGGAAGTGCTGACGCCTCAATCGCATCAAGGGGGATCTTTGTCGAGGTACACACGCGCGACGCGTATCGACGGCGGCGGCCAGGGTGAGGTTTGGCTCGGGCGCGACGAAGTTGGTAACCCAGTAGCCATCAAGTACCTGAACCTGGTCGGCAACGACTCCCAGCAGGCCGAAGAGCGTCGCCGCTTCCAGCGAGAAGTTACGTGTCAGGCGTCGCTGGATCACCCCCAGGTGCTCCCGATCCTGGGGTCCGAACTCGGAGGTGCGCAGCCCCACTTCGCGATGCCGCTTGCGGAGGGGTCGCTGCGAGGACGACTCGCGCCGGGAGCAGGCATCGGGATCCCGGAACCTGAGGCGTTGAGGATGTTCCAGCTGATTCTGGAGGGCGTCGAGCACGCCCACTTGGCGGGCGTCATCCACCGTGACTTGAAGCCCGAAAACATCTTGATCCTCGAGGGGCGGCCGGTCCTCTCGGACTTCGGGCTCGGCCGCCGCCTCTACTCCGACAGCACCACGCTCACGATGACCAATGTCGGCATGGGCACCTTCGCCTACTCGGCGCCGGAGCAGTTCAACAATGCGAAGGAAGCTGATCAGCGGTCTGACGTCTTCGCGCTCGGACGGATCTTCTACGAGATGCTGTCCGGGCAGATGTCGATAACGGGTCAAGACCTGGAGAGAGTACCCGGGCAGTACCGATTCATCATCAACAAAGCGACTCAGATTGATCCCGAACGACGCTTCGCGACGGTGGGAGAGATGCTGAGAGAGGTGGCACTCCTTGGCCGCGAGCCAGGCTCCCTGTTGTCCCCCGCGGAGCAGGCGATCTCGTTGGTCGAAGCAATCGCATCCGGCGACATTGAGTTGGTGGATGAGTTCGCGCGGCTCGTCTTGGAGAAGAGCGACGACCTCCAGCTATTCATTCAGGTAGTTCCGAAGGTCCCGGAGTCTGTGCTCGCTCAGCTCGCTACTCGTGACGCTGAGCTGTTCCACCAGGTGATGCTCGCGTTCGATGGCTTCGCAGATGGCAGCTTCGGATTCGACTTCACGGACAACATCGCCGTCTTCTTGCTGGCGGCTTACCGCGCGTCGGCGGACATGCGTGTCCACGGTCTTGTCATCAACCGACTCCTGGTGCTCGGGGCCAGCCACAATCGTTGGTTTGTCCGTGATCGCTTCATCGACGCTGTTCGCTTGGCCCTGCGCGACGCAGCCCACGCACCCGTGGTTGCTGCTGTACTGCGCGACAATGCCTGGGCTCTTGACTTCGTACGGGAGCCTCTACGTCAGCTCTCGCTTCCTCGAGTTGTGGAAGAGGTTCTCGCTGCCTAGGCGAGAACAGCTCCCCTTCCGCACGCATCGACCGGGCTTGGGCATCGATGATGCCGCCGTGTGTGTCGGTTCTGCTCGCTAGATTTTGACCATGATGGATGAGTGGCTGCCGTTGGGAACGCGACAATTGGATGTAGCGGACTTGCACGAGGGCGTACCGGCGTGGATGGCGACCCGCTTCTGGACCTGGCTCGACCGCTCGTTCGACTCTCTGTCCCGTGAAAAGGGGCACAAGGTAGTCATGGCCGAGTACGACGAGCGACGGCGAATGCGGGAGCCGCTAGCTCCAGAGTGCGGCGCCTACCACTTGAGTAACGTCCTACAACGGCGTGGGGATGACAACCTGACCTGGAGCGTGACTGACTTCGTCGTCGCTCGAGCGGGCGAGCTGGGCTATTCGCACTGGCTCGATGACCTCGAGGGTATCCTGGAACAGTCCGGGTCAGCTTGGCGGATTGGGACCAGAAGCGGCGCGGCCGGTGTGGAGCGGCGAGTGGCGTCTGGTGTCGGCGAAGCTGCAAACGTGGTGATGGGGAGGACCGGCTCGGCGGGCGAGCTGCTGTCGGCAGCCTGGCAGGCCACATTCGGTATCCATCCGGACCCGGAGAAGGCCTACTCCAAGGCGATCAAGGCTGTCGAGGAGGCTGCGAAGCCCCGCGTCTCGCCCAAGGACTCAGTCGCAACGCTCGGCAAGATGGTGTCGGCGATGCGGGACCAGAAAGACTGGGCGCTTCCACTGCAAGACGACGAGACAAATCCCTCCAGCGACACCGTCGTGAAGATGATGCGTTCCTTGCACTCGGGCCAGCAGCAGCGGCACGGCGGAAACGGTGATCGGGCCGCGACGCAAGAAGAAGCCGAAGCGGCACTGTTCCTTGCAGTGCCGCTAGTCCAGTTCTTCCACGGCGGACTGGTCGCTCGGCGAAGCTGACTGGGCGGGAGACAACGGACCATCTTCACCGTCAATCTGCCCGGTCATCACGCCGGTGAGCCGCTCCGTGTAGCGCTGGTGAGCGAGGTCTACTTCGTCGCGCTGGCCAACGGTTGGCCCTCCCTGAGGTCGGCGGGCGGTGTGCTGGCCCCGTGACGAACGCCGAGAACCGAGCCCGCTGCGTGGCATAGTCCTTCTTCCGCAGGTGAGCGTAGACCTTGTCGGTGATGGCGACGGACGCGTGGCCCATCAGCCGCGACAGCTCAAACATGTCGAATGCGCCGGAGGGACTGCTGCTGGTTCGGTTGACTCGTTGGTTTAGGCCGCGAGTGCTGCCTGTGGGTTGATGATTGCTTCGTACTCGATGGGCGTCAACTTCCCGAGACCGCGCTGTCGGCGTTTTCGGTGGTAGATGCCCTCGCTCCAGTGCACGATCGCGAGCCGCAGTTGCTCACGAGAAGTCCGTCGGTGCCGGTTGAGGACGTTCTTCTGCAGCAGCGCGAAGAACGACTCCATTGCCGCGTCGTCCGCGCGCTCCCCGACCTGCCCATCGACCCCAGCAGCCCGGCATCCCACAGCGCTCGAACGAACTTCTTGGACCGGAACTGGCCGTATTCAACCGGTCGTCGCAACACCTGATACCGGAGGTGTTCGATGCGGGTTGAATACGGCCTGGCTGCCGCGATCCGAATGAACCACGGTGTGGAGCGGGCCGCGGCGAGAGATTGCCATCTGCAGTGCCGCGACGGCGAGCGAGGATCGCATCCGAGAGCCGATGGAGTAGCCGACGATCGGGCGGGAGCACGCGTCCTTCACGGCGCAGAGGTAGAGCGTGCCCTCGCCCGTGTTGTGCTCGGTGATGTCGGTCAACCACAGCTTGTCCAGATCCGGCGCGGTGAACGCCCTCCGCACCAGATCGTCATGCACTGGTGGTCCGGCCTTCCGGGTCAGGCCCCGTTTCTTCGCGTGCAGTGACCAGAGCCGCTGCCGCGAGCACAGTCGCCAGACGCGCCGTTCCGAGACGAGCAGGCCGGCGCGGAGGTCGTCGGTGATGAACCGGTACCCGAATGTCGGGTCGTCGCGGTGCGCATCGACGGCGGCATTGGTCAGGTGCGCGTTCTCCCAATCGCGGCGGCTCACCGGGTTCTTCCGCCAGGCATAGAACGCCTGCTTCGTGAAGCCCAACACCCGGCAGGTCACCGCGACCGGGATCCGGTCGGCGGCGAGTCTCAATGTTGGTCATCGTTCCTTCTCCTCGTCGATTCGCGGACGCCCGGCCGGAGCGGTGGGGTGCAGCGCTTCCGCTACTTCCGGGAAGAGGACTCCTGCGTGCGTCAGCAGGTAGGTGATCGCGACACGCACGAGGTGCGCTCTCGAAATTCCTCCGACGGGCACGAGAACTTCGAGCGCCTCTTTGACCTCCCGCGGCACGCTGGTGCGTAGCTCTTCGGCGTAGTCGAGGGGCTCTTGGCCACGTTTTCCCATAATCGCCTCCGGTTTATTTCGGACGCCTATTACTTTACGCCCAAAGTTGCTTACGCCGCTGCTGACAGAACTCGGGATACGTTTGTGGGGACTGCATGAAGGCGGTGCGCTCGGGAGCGTGGAGTTTAATAGCATGAGTGAAGACATGAGTGAAGACATGAGTGAAGACATGAGTGAAGACATGAGTGAAGACATGAGTGAAGACATGAGTGAAGACACCGGATCTGACGAGGAGCGCGATCGGCGCCCGGTCAGAAGACAAGAGCGCGCGCGTCAGCTGCGTAAGCTAGGGATCCGCAACCAGGTCGGCGACCCGCCTCGGGCGATTGGTCGCCAGCGGCTCCGGTAGCGCCGACCCGCCTTCGCGGGGTAGCCCGCAGCCGTGAGTGAGAGATACTCTCCTACGGTGTGTAAGACTCTCATTCTCACCGTGACCGTCGGCCTCGCCGCGGCTGTGCTGACCGGCTGTTCGTCGTCTTCAGTAACACCCGAAGTCACGCTTTCGCCTTCGGTAAAGCAGTCAGCCAAGAGCGCGATGAGCGAAGGGGAACGCACCGCGAAAGCGGAGAAGCTCGTGCTCGCGGAGCTCCCGGATGTTCCAGCCTGGGACGGGGTTACTACAAAGGGGAGCGCCGTCGGTGCATCTGAGGTCTGCGTAGACCGAACGTACGGGCCAACGGGAGGCCTGAACGGAACGGGCGGCAACGCTGGGTACGTCGTGGTTACCTTCCCGTCGTTGGACCTTGGTGAGCCTCAGAGTGGCTCATGCGCCGACTACGCGCCAGCCAGTGACCCGACTCCGAGTGCGGTCGATGTGCCCGCGTCGGTGGCGGACGACCCGGGTTTGCTCGTGAGCACCGACTTCGGCGACGAGTGGCCCCTGACTGTGCCGTACGTGGTGGCTCACTGCGACAACATCGTTGCGGGCGGTCGTGCGCTGGAAGTACTGACTGTTGACGCACCCGATGGCGCCACGTACGCGGCGAACGGGACAGCGAAGGACCACACGACTGCCCCGGCTATCGACCCGATTTGGGCAGCTGACCCTGATGTCAGTGGACTGAAGATTGACATCTCGCCTGTTATCGATGCAGGGCTGGAGCTGTGCGGTTGATGATTAAGCAGGCCGTCGCCGGACCCTTCGGCGTGGCCATATGACGGACGATCGGAATCGACTGACACCCGCCGAGCTTGGCGACGGTCTGCCTTCGGCCGCATCGCTTGACGTCTCGTTCGCTAACCTTAATGACGCCGAATTTGAGGAGTTTGTCTACGACCTGTTGGTCACGTTGGGTTTCGTGAATGTGGATTGGCGAAAAGGTACTCCGAAGAACGCTAGCCCGTCCGACCGTGGCAGGGACATCGTCGCGCAATGGGTTGTGAAGGACGTCGACGGTCATACTCGATTCGAGACGTGGTTCGTGGACGCCAAGCACTACGCCAGGGGTGTTCCGCCTGAGGCACTGCAGGGGTTGATGACTTGGTCGGAGGTTGAGCGCCCCGATGTAGCGCTTGTGGCCGCTTCTGGTTTCTTGTCTAACCCCGCGAAGGACTGGGTTTCGGCCTACGTCAGCAATCGTTCTCCAGGGTTTCGGATCCGGTACTGGGAGAAGCCGGATCTAAGCCGCATGCTTTCCCGCTTTCCGGACCTGATGCATCGCCACGGGATCATCGAAGCGGAGTCGATGCGTACGGTTGCAGACATCCGTGCCGCCGAGCACGAGTTCTTCGACAAGGTCTGGTACGTGCGGAGCCTCATCCACGACGAGAACATCGCAGCGGGTGAGAGCGATGATCTTTCCGCCGACTTGCGTGAGCGAGTGCTCGCTGCGCGTACGGCGGTCGTCGAGCGTTACGGCGCGAGCGACGTGGGTCCCTGGGACGACTGGACGTGGGGCTTTGTGAACGGGAAGCTCTCCGCGCTGCGGTGGGTCCTCGGGGACGAGTGGGACTTTCTTGACACGTGACGAGTGTCATCGCGGCAGACTGCCCCCTCCGAGACCCCTCCAACCGCGCTCCGCTGCCGCAGCCCGATGCGGACCGAGTTGCGACGAGCGCCCTGGTCGGCTCCCGTGAGCTGGTCCTCTTGCGCACGCTCGGTTCGCAGCGAGAATGAGTTCGTGCAGATCGAAGAAGTGGACGAGCGGCTCTACGGCGCCGAAGGCGAGCGCGACACGTTCGTCGTGCACTTCTTCCATGCACCCAGCGGCGAGATGGTCGCGCCCGACTGGGACGCCACGAGTTGCTCGGTCAGTGTGATCCGCGTCACCGACGCGACGTACCGCGCGGCGTTCGCAGAAGCTCGGCGGATTGCTGCTGGCGAGACGTCGCCGACGCTGTTCTCGGTGTCCCTCGAGACCGTGGATCCGAATGGCTCGGGAATCCTGCGACTGTTCGGGACCGACCTCAACATGGAAGGACTGGAGCTCGACCTCGATTCGCACGCGGCGAAACGGGAGATGTTCGCTGAGCTCTTCAGTCGCGACCGCAATGCGCACGCGTGATCTGGGATCTAGAGCGCAACCGCTGGCGGGCTGGGAGCCCGGTGCCAGCTGGCTCCGTCCCTCCAGGCTCGGCCGTCACCCCGCTGGCACGGTGCGCCGGTACCGGCTAGTGGGGCCCACCTCCAGTCCCGTTCGGTACTGGGTCCGTCAACGACTCCACTCGATGAGCTGTTCGTGGTGCAGGTGGAGTCGCCGTCCACATCGCTGTGCAACGCGCTCACTGTGGGTGACGATCACGAACGTGGTCCCAGCCCGTTGCAGCTGATCGAAGAGGGCGAGCACGTCGTCTTCGGTCGTCTCGTCGAGTGCCCCGGTGGGCTCATCGGCGAGGACGACGGCGGGGCGCTTCGCGATGGCCCGAGCGATCGCGACGCGCTGCGCTTCTCCTCCCGACAGTCGTCGTGGGCGCTTGCCGGCAAGGTGACTGATCCCGACCGCCTCGAGGGCGTCGTGTGCTCGGTCGGCCGAGCCGTCACGAGCAGGAACTCCGAGCCGGACGTTGTCGAGCACGCTGCGGTCCCCGAGCAGGCTGTGGTCCTGGGTGACGATGCCGATGTGTCGGAGCCGGTGGGCCGCCATCCTGGACGCGGTGCGCTCGAGCACGTGCCCGTCGTGCTCGTAGGTCCCGCCGAAGTCGGTGTCGAGGCCGGCGAGGATCCGGAGCAGCGTGCTCTTGCCAGATCCGCTCCGACCGGTGATGGCTACTGACCGATCGTCGTCGCGAAGGTCGAAGTGCAGTCGGTCGAACAGTGCTCGGGTCGATCCGTCGGGCTCGGTGATGGTCTTCGAGACGTCGCGCAGCACGATCATCGTGGGGTACCTCTTCGGCTTTGGGTGGTCAGTTCGATGCGGACGGCTCGTCGACTGAGTGCGCCGTCCGCCACGCACCAGAGCAGGACGGCGGCACCCGCGCCGAGTCGAGCCAGCGCACTGTCGTTGGGGAGCACCGCGCTCGTCGCGAGGAACAGCCCGAACGCGGCGGCGTACTCGGTGAGGCGGCTTGCGCGGAACAGCCGGTTCGTGCGGTTCGGGCTCTTCCCGAGAAGATGGTGCACCCGCGCGACTGGCGCTCGACGGTGATTGAGAAGTCGGTCGAGGAACGCCGTGATGATGCCCACGCCCGCGGTGAGGACGACGAGCAGCGCGGTGACGAGCACCATGTTGTCCTGGATGAGCTGGCGGACGAGGGAGAGCTGCACGAGGTAGGTCGGCACTCCGAGCAACGTGTACGACCCGAAGCCGGTGTCGTCTCCGATCTCGTCGAGTCGCGCGACGACGCCACCGAAATCGAGGCCGCGATCGACGGCGAGGTCGGCGTTCAGTACCTGGAACACCAGGCGTCCGAACAGCTCGGGATCCAACCGGTCGAGTGATGCTCGGTCGAGTCCGGCGAGTGTCGGCGGGTAGGGCACGATCACGGTGTCATCGAGGTAGTGGTTGGCCTCACCGCGGAAGTACATGGCGCTGTCCGGTTCGAGGAAACCGACGACTTCGAGTTCCTGCTCCTGCAGGATGACCGCTCCGGTGAGGTGTTGTCCGAGTTCGTACACGCCGCGGTACTCGTTGCCGAGCAGTACCGGGATCCGGCCGGAACCCCAATCGACGGTGTCCCACTCGATCGGCTTGCCGTCCTGCACGGAGAGTCCTGCGAACTCGTACGCGGTTTCGTTGAGCTGGATGGACTTGATGTCCTGCACGCTCCGTCCGGACTCGTCCTGGTACTTCCCGTTGAGCGTGTACTCCGTGCCGTAGCCGACGTCGAAACGATCGTTGCCGCGGAAGTCCTGGACGGTGACGGGTTGGTCGTACGAGGAGATGAGCTTGAATCCGGGCTCGTCGTCGATGCGATCGACGAACGAGGCGACTCCATCGAGCGCGTGCTGGTCTCGTCGGATCGCTTCGAACGCGTCCGGGTCGAGATCGTCGATCACCGTGTAGAGGTCGACGTCGGCATCAGCGGACAAGCCTTGGGCCACGGCCTGCGACGTGGACTGGGTGAACGACGCCACGTTGTACCAGCAGAGTGCGAGCAGCACGAGCAGGACGATCTTGGCGATGAGGATCGTCCAGTTGGACCGGAGGTCGTTCACCAGTTCCATCGTCGGCTTCCGTGCCAGAAGGAAGTGGCGGAGACGGCAAGCGCGACCGTCCCGACCGCCGCGACTGCGGCGGTGACGTCGAGGTCGAGGTTGGTGGCGTGCCGTGCAGCTGCCGCGCCCACGAGTGCGGTTGCACAGGCGGCGGTACTGATCACACCGACTCTGATGGCAGCGCTGCGAAGGGTGGTCAGTGGTCGAACCCCCGTCATGAAGCGGACTGCGGCAGCGCGGAGTTCCCATCGTCCGGCTTGCAGACCACCGATCAGGGCGATGAGCGCGACGACGAGCGCGCCGAGCGTGACCAGAACCGGCGACACAGCGTCGACGTTCGTCCTGCGGTTGGTGCCGTCGTCGATGATCTCGACGCTCCGGCCGGGGAACTGTGCGTTGTAGTGGCGGACACTGCTCGGGCCGTCCAGGAGCAGCCGCTGTGGTGACGCCGAGAACTGCGACGGATCGGCGAGGACCACGTCATCGGACAGCAGACTGTCCGTCCTGACGCCGAGACGACCCACCACGGTGTACGTCGTGCCGTCGATGACGAGGTCGTCGCCGCGGACGGCGACGTCAGCGCCGACGAGAGCCTCGCCGGGACGCCCGGTCAGCGCGTGCCCGTCGTGCAATGGAACGTCTGTCCACCGTCCCGACAGGATCGCAACGGCGCGGACCCGATCCTCGAGGCCCACGAACACCTTCGTTCCCGGTTCGAACGCGCCCCGGGCGCGCCTGAGTTCGTCGAGTGTCGCGGTCACCCAGGCGCTCTGGCCGGTGCGGAGATCGTTGCCCTCCGCGGCGATGACACGTCGACGAGCGTCGAACACTCCGATCAGCACGGTCAGGAGCATGGCCAGCAGGAGCAGGCCGGCTGTCGCCGTGAGCTGTCGCTTCGTCACGTCTTCTCCTCACGCCGCAGCGGGCGCGAGCTACTGGCTCGCACCCGCTGCGATGTGTCACTTGCCGTAGTAGGTCTTCGCGGAGCCGACACCGCTGCCGGGCTGGTTCGGCCGGTACGGCTTCCACGCGGTCACTGCTTCAGTGCCGGACTTGCCCCACTTCCGGCCAGAGTCAGCGATGATGCTGCTGCCGTGCTCGAGCCGCGCTCGCGTGTAGTGCTGCACGCCTGCCCAGGTCGTCCAACCGTGCGAGCGCTTGTGTGTCGTCCCGCTGATCGTCTTCTTCTCGGCTGCACCACGGTGGTTCACCGCGAACACCGACATCCCGGTCCCTGCGCCATTGATGGTCCCGGCGCCCTCCGACCATCCGCCGACGACCCCCTGCTCCTCGGCATCGCCCTGCGCATGTGCAGGGACTGCGCCGAGGAACACCGTCCCGCCGACGGCTACTGCGGCGAAGCCGGCAGCAATCCGCCGAGCCTGCTGACCGATTCTGTTCATCACATGCTCCTCTCCTGAACGCTGAAATCCAGACGTTCAGTGGTTAACATGCCAGAAGCAGAACGTTTTGTCCACGGGTGCCGCCTCGGTCGAGGGGGTATCCCTCCGTGCCTAGCCCGCGCCGAGCAGCCATCCGTTGTCCGCCGCGATCCGCAGCGCCTCGGTCGCGTTGCGCGCCGCGGTCTTCCCGATCGCGGACGACAAATGGTTCCGCACGGTGCCCTCGGACAGGTGCAGTGTGCCGGCGACCCCGGCCACGGTCGGCGACGTCCGGAAGGCGATGAGCACGTCGGTCTCCCGCGGGCTGAGCGGGGACGGCCCCGCGGCGAGGGACTCGGCGGCGAGCACGGGGTCGACGACGCGGAAGCCCCCGGCCACCCGGCGGACGGCGTCGGCGAGCTGTTCAGCCGGGGTGTCCTTCACCACGAACCCGACGGCCCCGGCCTCGAGTGCTCGCCGGAGGTAGCCGGGGCGCCCGAACGTCGTGACGATGAGGGATCGGCACGCCGGCAGCTCGCGGGCCAGCGTCGCCGCCGCCGTCAGGCCGTCCGCGCCCGGCATCTCGACGTCGAGCAGGGCCACGGTGGCGCCTGACGTTCGCGCGGCGTCGAGCACCTCGTCGCCGCGGGCGACCTGGGCGACGACCTCGATGTCCCGTTCGAGCGAGAGCAGCGAGGCGAGTGCGCCACGGACGAGCGCCTGGTCGTCGGCGACGAGCACCCGGATCGGATCGGTCATCGTGGACTCCTCTCGACTCGGAGCAGGAACCCACCGAGGTCGCTCGTGCCGGTGGTGAGGGCCGCCCCGACGGCGTCCGCGCGCTCCCGGAGTCCGCGGAGGCCGTTCCCACCGAGCCCGGGCGCGGTCGACGGTGGAGCGAGCACCCCGGTGCCGTCGTCCTCGACGGTCAGCGCCGTCCGGGTCAGCGTCACCCGGACCCGACTCGCGGCAGCGTGCCGGAGGACGTTCGTGATGCCCTCGCGGAGCACCCAGGCGAACAGGCTGCGAACGTCGTCCCCGGCGGCGTCACCGTCCTCGGGGAGCGCCGCCGTGATCGAGGCAGCGGCCAGCGCGGCGCGGGCGGAGACCAGTTCGGCGTCGAGGTCGGCCTCGCGGTAGCCGCTGACCGCTCGCCGGAGCTCGTGCAGCGCCTCGCGCGAGAGCCGTTCGACGTCCTGCATCTCGGTCTTCGCGCGTGCCGGGTCGACGTCCACCAGCCGGACGGCGAGCTCGGACTTCATCGCGACGACGGTCAGGGAGTGGCCGAGCACGTCGTGCAGGTCGCGGGAGAACCGCGCGCGTTCCTCGACGACCGCGAGGCGGGTGATCTCGTCCTGCGCGGCCCCGAGCCGTTGCTCCGCCTCGCGTTGCCGGCCGAAGAACAGCATCGACGCCCCGACGGACACGGTGATGACCGGTGCGAACAGGATGCCGCTGTTCACCGCGGTGTCCCACCCCGTGCTCGCCGCGACGAGGAACTGTGCGCCGACGATGCCGAGCACCACCACCGCGGCCACCCAGAACCGCTCGGCGACGAATCCGGAGAGCGCAGCGACGAGCAGCCAGGTCCAGACCGCGAGGGGTCCGACCACGAAGAGCAGGAGCCCGGCGAGCAGTGCGACTCCGGCGAGCACGAGCACCCGGCCGCGCAGGCTCCGCCGCCACATCAGCTCCGGCGCGAACAGGTACGCCGCGTAGACGACGGCGAGGGCGATGGAGGAGACGACGTGTGCGCGCAGGCTCCGGCCGTCGGTCCACACGGCGATGATCTCGAGCACCTGCCAGAGGAGCGCGAAGACCGCGCCGGCGTACCAGCGGCGGCGTCCGACGCGGATGTCGTCGTCGCTCGCGCCCGGTGGGACGGCCCACGGGAACGAACGGGGTGACGGCCTGGAGGCGTGTGGTGCGTTCTCCGCGCCACGCGCCTCGGCCGTTCTGGTCGCCTCGGACATCGGTGCCAGCGTAGGTCCGTCGGTCACTGTCGTGCGGCGTCGCGTCGGTACCGCCACACGATCACTGCGGCCAGGACGATCGCCCAGCCCGCCAGGACGATGGCCGGCTCGGTCATGCCCGCGGACCCGGTCGCGCCGGCACCCATCTGTCCGATCCGGTTGAGCCAGTAGGAGGGCAGCAGATGTGCGACGGTGCCCATCCAGTCGGGCATCACGCTCAGCGGGACCCACAGCCCGCCGAGGATCGCCAGGCCCATGAACACCACCATGAAGAGCGGCTGCGCGAAGGACGGCTTCGCGAACTGCCCGATCAGGATCGCGATGAGCGCGAACGGGATCACTCCGCACCAGATGCCGAACCCGGCGGCGAACCAGTGCAGCGGGTCGAGCGAGGCGTGCAGGCCGACGGTCGCGACGAGCACCGTGATGACGATGGACACCGCGGCGAAGGCCATCGCGGCGATCGCCTTCGACACCATGAACCCCCACCCGGACAACGGCGTCACGCGGAGCTGCCGGTTCCAGCCGATCGACCGCTCGTTGACGATGGCGAACGCCTGGCTGAGCGCGGCCGTCATCGCGCCGTACGAGGCCATCTGCAGCGTCGTGACGACGAGGTACGGCAGACGCGTCGTCGGGTCGGTCTGGGATCCGAAGGCCGAACCGAACACGAGCAGCATGATCACCGGGACGGCGAAGGTGAACACCATCGCGCGGACGTTGCGGAGCTGCCGCTTCGTCTCGACGTACAGGTAGCGGATCGGCAGCCGGCCGGACGCGGTCACGGTGGTCATGTGAGGACTCCTTCGGGAGCGGTGTCGGTGGGGGCGGAGGCGGGGTCGGCGGTGAGCGCGAGGAAGGCGTCGTCCATGGTCGAGGCGACCACCTGGATGTCGTGCGCCTGCGGGAACGCGGTGAGGAGTGCCCTGAGCGTGTCGTCGCTGCGGTCGGAACGGAGCGTGACGGAGTCGTGCCGAGCCTCCAGGGAGACCACTGCCGGCAGACCGCGCAACGCGACGTGCGCGTCGGCACCCACCCCGGAGAACCGGACCGCACGCGTGGCGGTGATCGCCTTGATCTCGGCAGGTGTGCCGTCGGCCACGATCCGGCCGGCGCGCATGATGACGATGCGGTCGGCGAAGGTGTCGGCCTCGTCGAGGTAGTGGGTCGCGAACACGACCGTGCGCCCCGCGTCGGTGAACTCGCGCATCGACGACCAGAACGTGTGCCGGGCCTCGACGTCCATCGCCGCGGTCGGTTCGTCGAGGACCAGCAGGTCCGGGTCCGAGACCACGGCGACCGCGAACCGGGCCCGCTGCAGCTGCCCGCCGGAGAGCTTGTTCACCCGGCGTCCGGCGATCTCGCTGCAGCGCGCACGGCGGAGGGCCTCGTCGACCGGCATCGGCCGGCGGTGCGCGGCGGCGACGAGGGCGACCGCCTCCCGGACCGTCATGTCCGGCAGGAGTGCGCCGCCCTGCAGCATCGCGCCGACTCGACCGGTGACGACCGCGGCACGGGGCTCCTCGCCGAAGAGCAGGGCCTCGCCGGTCGTCGGCGTGGACAGCCCGAGCGCGAGGTCGACCGTCGTGGTCTTGCCCGCGCCGTTCGGGCCGAGGAGGGCGACGACCTCGCCCGGACGGATCGTCAGGTCGACGCCGTCGACCGCGGCCACGGCGCCGAAGCGCTTGCGGAGGTCGCGGAGCTGGATGACCGGTGTGTCGTTCATACAGCCCACCCTCGTGCACCTCGGCGTGGCACGCCTCGGCCGGACGTCACGATCCCGGCATGACATCTGTCACCCCGCGCACCGCGCACCGCGCTCACACGGCGCGGAGTGCCCGCACGGTCGACTCGAGGTGGCGCCGGCGACCTTCGGGAGCGCGCTCGTCCAGCCGCTCGGCCAGGCGGAGTGCGGCGGAGACCACGATCGGCTGGTCGGCACCGTACGTCCTGACGCCGTCGAACACCGAGTCGACGAGTGTCTCCGCGGTGGGCCAGTGCGGGATGACCCGGACCCGACCGTCGTCGTCGAGGTACCCGGTGATCGCCGACCGACCGCGCCACACGGGGACGAGTGGCGTCGCGGCGAGGTCGAGTGCGCTGACCGCGGTGTAGGGGTCGTTGGAGCCGCTGGCGAGTCCGCGGACGGCGATCTCGACCAGCTGCTGCAGTGCGAAGCCGACGTCCTGGTACGGGGTCCGTGACGAACCGAGGGTCACGAGCGTCAGGAGTCGGCGCCCAGCGCTGTCGAGATCGATCTCCGCGTCCATCGCGACGCCGACCCGGAGCAGGACGTCGCCCTCGATGACGTGGTCACCCGGCATCGCGACGGCCTCGATCACGCAGTCGTGTCCCGTTGCCCAGCCCACCAGCCGCTCCCACTGCACGGACTGCACGTAGCCGTCACCGGCTGCGGTGACGTCTGCCCAGCGAGCCGCACCCGCGTGCACCGGACCGACGGTGATCCCGTCGCCGTCCCCGTTGCGGAAGACCTGGCCCACCGCTGCGGCGAGGTCGGTCTGCACCTGCTTCTGCAGCGCGGTGATCTGCACGCTCGACGCGATGTGGTGGATGAAGAAGACCAGGACGGCGACGTCGAGGATGCCGAGGAGCACCGCGACGTGGACGGCGATGACCGGCACGAACGCGGTGCCGTCGTCGACGTCTGTGTGCACGGAGCGGAGCACGACGATCGAGTAGAGGAACGTCGACGTGAACGCGGCGAGGACGAACTGGTTGGCGCGGTCCGCCATGAAGTTGCGGACCAGACGGGGGCCGTACGTCGACGAGGTGGTGGCGAGGACGGAGATCGTGATGGAGAACGACGTGCCCGCCACCGTCAACATCGACGTGCCGATCGTGGTCAGGATGGATCGCCCGCCGCTCGCACTGAGGGCGTCGAGGAACCCGATCCGGGTGGCGCTGTGCACCAGGGCGTGGTCCAGCGTGACCAGGAGCTCCGCAACGACCATCGCGGCGATCCCGAGGAGGGCGGGAAGGAACCAGAACGACTCTCGGACACGGAGGGCGAGGGTGTGCATGATCCATCATCTCCCGCACAGAGCGGTGCCGGACGGTGGCTCAGCGGTCCGGTGTCGGGGAGCCGAGTGTGATCCGTCCGGCGGTGACGGCCAGCGCGACTTCGGCGAGGGGGAGGCCGTTGGCCCGTGCGTGGTCCCGGAGCAAGGCGAACGCGGCGTCGGCGTCGACTCGGTTCCGGCTCGCGATCCAGCCCTTGGCCTGCTCGACGGCCACACGGCTGTCGAGTGCGGCCTGGAGCTGCGCCTGCGTGGTGGCGGCATCGTCGAGCGTGCGCTGCCGGGTGATGGTGATCGTCGCGATGTCGGCCAACGCCCGTGCCGCTGCCACGTCGTCGAGGTCGAACGGGCCGGCGGCGCACCGGAACAGGTTGAGGGACCCGATGACGGACCGTTGTACCCGCAGCGGGATCGAGTGGACCGCGGAGTATCCGACGTCCACGGCGGCCCGAGCGAAGTGTGGCCATCTGGCCTCTGACAGCTCGATGTCGGGGACCGAGACGGCCGTGCCCGTGCGTGCTGCTTCGATGCAAGGGCCCTCGCCGGTCTCGAGTTGCAGGAGTTCGAGGAGGCCGCTGTGGTGACCAGCCGAGGCCGCGATCCGCAAGCGCGACGACGGATCGAACACCAACAGTCCGGCCGCATCGGCATCGAACAACGCCACCGACTCGTCAACGAGCACCTGCACGCCGGCCTCGTGATCCGGCGCGGTGGTGACGTTGCCGACGAGCGTGACGATGGCACGCAACAATCGACCTTCACGGTTCACGGCCATGTGGCGCACTCCTGAATCGATGATCCGAAGTGGCCAGTCGTGCCCTGCTCCAGCAGTCGACGACCGCTTGGCCCTCACTGTACGCGCTTGATCCGACCGGGCGTGGAGAGCCTTCCGCTCCGGTGCAGCCGGCGTCGAGAACGCTCCGGTAGCGTGCCACCACATGCACTCCGCGCAAGCCCCACTCCCGCGCCTGATCGTCGCGCTCGTGGCACTGGTCGCACTGTTGTTCGCAGTCGTCGCCGCTGCTGTGATCGCCCTCCAGACCTACGTCGGCCACACCGGACGGCTCGGCGACTGCATGCGCATCGGACTCTGCACGGGGACACCCTTGGCGACCGTCGAGAGCAGGACCGGCGTCACTCTGCCGGAGGGATCGACCCTGATCGAGTCCAAGGCTTCCTGCGACCGCGACTTCATGTCGGCACTGGTGCGCCTTCCCGACGGCACCGAGCCGCCGACCCTTCGGGAGAGCGACCCCGCTGAGCTCACCCAGCGTGCGTCCGCGGCGCTCACGAGCCAGGGGGCCGACACCCCCGGCGGGCAGATCAGCGGCAACGTCGCGCTGTTCACCGGAACCTCGAGCGGTCACACGATCGTCTACCTCAGGTACGACGCGCACGACTGAGCTGCGCCGTGCTCGGATGCACTACTGTCGTCCGCAGAGGGAAAAAATCCCGCGCTGCTCCGGCAGACGGGACCGCACACGCGTCTCACAGGAGTCGTCACTTCTTCATCGAAGGAGTGTGCCCGTGTCCGACACCATCGTCCGCCCGCCGTTCGACCCCGAACTCGCGACCTTTCTGACGGCGCTCGAGGCCCGCGGTCCGTTCACCCTCACCGCGGAGAGGCTGCCCCGTATGCGGCAGCTCGACGTGCCCGAGGACGTCCTCGACGAACGCCTGCGTTCCCGCGGATACCAACGGCGGAACGTCACCGTGCCGGGGCACCTCGGTGACCCCATCGACCTCGCGATCATCGACCGTGTCGAGCGCACCGGTGCGACCGGTGCGACTGCGGCCGTCTACTCGATCCACGGCGGGGGCATGATGTTCGGCCACCACCTCGGGAACCTCGACTCGTTCGACGACTGGCTGCTCGACCACGACGTGGTCCTCGTCAGCGTCGACTACCGCCTCGCACCCGAGTACCCCGATCCGTACCCGGTGGAGGACTGCTACGCCGGTCTCGTCTGGGTGGCGGCGCACGCGGACGAGCTCGGCATCGACCCGGCACGGATCGTCATCGCGGGCCAGAGCGCCGGCGGCGGACTCGCCGTGGGGACAGCCCTGCTCGCCCGTGACCGGCAGGGTCCCGACCTGATGGCAGAGATCCTCGTCTCACCCATGCTCGACGACCGTGACGACACCGTCTCGACCCGGCAGATCGACGGCGTCGGGGTCGCCGACCGCCAGATGAACCGATTCGCGTGGGACGCGTACCTCGGACCGCGCCGTGCCACGGCTGACGTCTCCGAGTACGCCGCTCCGGCTCGTGCTGCAGACCTGTCCGCGCTGCCGAAGACCTACATCGACTGCGGCAGTGCTGAGGTCTTCCGCGACGAGGACGTCGCCTTCGCGAGCCGCCTCTGGGCAGCGGGGGTCGACGCGGAGCTCCACGTCTGGCCCGGTGCCTTCCACGGGTTCACGAGCATGATGCCCGATGCCGCGATCTCGAGGACCGCGACCGCGGCTCTTGCGGACTGGACCCGCCGACTGCTCGGTGATCCTTCGCCGATCGAGCGCGCAGACGGGTGCCAGGACGGATCTCTGGACGGCGTGTCTCGGTAGACATCCCCACGAGCGGGACGGGAGGCCCGGTGCCAGCTGGCACCGGGCCTCCCGTCAGGGCGGGTGTCACGGCGCGATCAGCGGACCATGTCGCCCGCCTCACTCGGCGCTGCGCAGGTCCTTCACGTCGCCGTCCGAGCACTTCGAGACCCCGGTGATGCTGTACCGCTGCGGGTACGCGTTGAATCCGATGGAGGTGACGGGCCCGTCCGCGCCCCGGATGCCGGTGAGCGGGTCCGAACCGCCGCTCTCGAACCGCTCCGTCGTGATCCCCTTCGACTTCCAGAGCTCCTCGACCGTCCGGATGTCGGCGGCGGGGTCGGTGCCGTCGGTGTCGCTCCGCTCCAGGATGTACACGAAACGGGCGCCATCCCCACCGCCCGACTGGGTGCAGACCTCGGCAGCCGGGCCGCGGTACACGGTCCACTCGCCGCCGACTGCGTCGGTGGACTCCTTGAGGGCGTCGACGATCGACTTCTTCGCTTCGGACGGGTCCACTGTCTTGCCTCCGGGGGTGTTGCTGCAGCCGGCCACGGTCAGTGCCGCCGTCAGGATGAGGGCGACGCCGACGCTGGTGCGGGCGGTGCCACGGATTCGTTGGTTCACGTTCACAGTGTCCACTGCGGGTTCTCCAGGAGCGACTTCTGGAAGTCGGTCAGCCCCTTCGGCTGGGGATCGGTCATGAGCTCGGGGTGCCCGGTGGTGGCGAACCCGATGTTGGTGAGGGACTCGGTGTTGGGGTCGAGGTAGCCGCGTTCGTCCTCGGTGTGGGTCGCGTGGTCCTCGACGGGGTTGAGCGGGCCGGACCCGTCTGCGCCGAAGGCCGTGGCGCCGAAGTCGGGTGCCGTGGGGTCCTGTCCGTGTTCGGGGCTGAGGCGCCCGGTCCACGCCCACTGGTCGCCCTTCACCGGGTCGATCGCCCACACGTCCCGCGCCTGGCCGGCGTAGACGTGGTCGGCGTTGAGGTCACCGGCGTCGTCGACCGAGTTCGGGAGTCCGGCGGAGCCGATGGTCGTGAACGTGTCGACCTGGACGTCGTCCTGCGTCAGGGCGTAGGCCGAGGTCGTCGATCCGTACGAGTGGGCGACGATGTTCGTGGTGGGCGCATCGCCGTTGCGGACCGCGTCGAACCCGCGGATGGACGCGGCGAGGTTGTCCCCACCGGCTTCGGCGTAGTCGCTTCCGAGGACCCCGAAGTCCAGCTTGCCGGAGATGACGGGCTGCGGTGGCGTCTTGTAGCCCATCCAGGAGATCACCGCCCGGTCCTCGGGCCCGGTGTCCGCCTGCTGGTCGTAGATGTGCTGGGCGGAGTCGGTCCAGCCGATCATGCCGGTCGTGTCCGAGCCCATGCCGGGAACGGCCCAGGTGACGTTGTCGGCGGTGTCGAGGTCGCCGATGGACACCGCTGCCAGCGGCGGGACGTCGTCGGTCAACGAGAGGATGAACCGCTCGCCGGCCTTGCTGCCCTTCTCGAACTGGCTGGCGGTGTCGATCTGCTGCAGCGCTTCGAGGTTCTCCGAGGCACGCGCCCAACCCGCCCCGTTGTCGTAGGGGATGGTGGACTCCAGGTCTTCGACTTCCTGCTTCGCGGCCCGGATGCGGGCATCGAGGACGGTCCGGTTGGCGGTGTCCCGTGCCCAGTAGTCGACGCCCTCGAGGTTGCCGAGCACGCTGAGGACCGGCAACGGCAGTGCCTGCAGGTCGTTCGCGTCGGCCTTCGAGTAGCCGAGCGTTGCCCAGAGCGCGGCGACCTGGTCGGCGGAGAGGTCCGGGTTCAGCATCTCCCGGAACGTCGGCGGCAGTTCCGCGGCGGCGGACACGTCGAGCGTCGTGTTCGAGATCGCTCCGCCGCCGCCGCCGCCGGCGCGCTCGAAGGCGTCCGCGATGCGGTCCACCCAGGCTGCGTCCTCGCCGTTCTCCTCGAGCAGGCGGTCGAAGCCGTGCAGGAACGTCGAGCTGTCGATCGTCGCCCACCCGCAGCTGCTCGTGAAGCCGGACCAGGCGTTCTGCAGGGTCGTCCGGTCCGCCCCCGCCGAGCGGTCGAAGGCGCGAGCGGTGCTCGTGAAGGACCGGAGGTGCTCGGGATCGGCCGAGCTCTTCCCGCCCGACGTGCCGCCGCCGGTCCGGGTCCGGGTGCGTGCGGAGAACGCGGCGGAGATGCTCGGCGGCGCGATCGGGATCTCCGAGGGCTTGAAGTCGAAGGTCTGGACGCCCGGGAGTCGGAGGAAGTCGGTCGGAGCATCTGCGGCCGCCCGGTCGCGTTCGTCCTGGCGTACCTGCCACGCGGCGAGGGCGTCCTGTCGCGCCCGTTCGTCCGCGGCGGCGGCCGTCGTCGCGTTCACCTGCGTGCTGAGGTCGTCGAGCACGGTGGCGAGCTTCGGTCGGTCGTCCGCTTCGATCTGCGCCGATTCCTCGAACCGCTTCGCGTACGCGCCGTCGAAGCCGTCGAGCGCGCTCTCGGCGGCGGTGCGCCGTCCGGCTCCCTGGCCGCGCAGTGTCTCGGCAGCGTTGGACGCTGCCTGCGCGAGCAGATCGGCTGCCGCGTCGTCGTACTGGACTTCCCCCACGGTGTTCCCCCTTGCGCCTGGCCCCCGGCGCCCCACCACGACTGTAGCGACCGGGCGCGCAGTGCGCACCACGGAACCGAGCCGCCCCTGTTCACCAACCGGACTCCCACGCATGGCAGGGTGGTCCGGGGCACCGTCGCCCGCAGCCCACCCAGCCGCGAGCGGAGCACGATGCCACCACAGGACCTGATGGTCGTCACGGACCTCGACGGGACGTTCCTCGACCACCACGACTACTCCTTCGACGCTGCCCTGCCGATGCTCGAGCAGCTTCGCGCGGACGACGTGCCGGTGGTGTTCTGCAGCAGCAAGACCCGAGCCGAGATCACCGCCCTGCAGCGGCGGACTGGTCTGCACGGGCAGGCGTTCGTCGCGGAGAACGGCGCGATCGTCGTCGGACCGGACGGCAACGTGACCACCGGCGCTGGCGCGGGCCCCGCGGACGCCGACCTCGCGCGTCTCCGCACGGCCCTCGACCGCACCCGAGCGGACCTGGACCTCCACTTCGCGACCTTCGGCGGCGAGACCGACGAGGCCGTCGCCGCCTGGACCGGCCTCGACCTCGAAGCAGCCGGTGATGCCCGACAACGCGAAGCCTCCGAGGTCCTGCTCTGGCACGCCGAGGACGACGACCGCGCCGACGCGTTCCGCGCGGCGCTCGCCGCGGCCGGCCTCGACCTCGTGCGCGGCGGCCGCTTCTGGCACGTCCTGCCCGCCGGGCGCGACAAGGGCACCGCGGTCCGCCTGCTCGTCGCCGACCACGAACGCCGCACCGGCACCGCTCCGTGCACCATCGGGCTCGGCGACGGCCCGAACGACACGGCGCTGCTCGACGCCGTCGACCTGGCGGTCGTCGTCCGCGGCCACGGCCCGGAACCCGGTCCCCTCGCCGACGACCGACCCGAGCGCGTGTACCGCACGACGCACCTCGGCCCGCTCGGCTGGAGCGAAGGCCTCGGACACCACCTCGGACACCACCGCGAACAGCACCGCGAACAGCACCTCAGGAGCCACCGATGAGCGACTTCCACCAGAACGGCGTCATCACGACGTTCCACGACCTCGGCCGCCGCAGCACCGCGAGCATCGAGGACGACCTGCGGGGCTTCGCCGAGAAGCGGCCGATGAGCCTGATCCTGCCGGCGCTGTACTCGGAGCTCGAACGCCCGGCGCTCTCGCGGATCGTCGACGAGCTGGCCGAGGCCGACTGGCTCAGCGAGATCGTGATCGGGCTGGACCGTGCCGACCGCTCGCAGTTCGAACACGCGCGGGAGTTCTTCGCCCGGCTGCCGCAGCGGCACCGCATCCTGTGGAACGACGGGCCGCGTCTGCGGGAGCTCGACGCCGAGCTCGAGCGCGAGGGGCTGGCTCCCGGCGAGCCGGGCAAGGGCCGGAACGTCTGGTACTGCACGGGCTACGCGCTCGCGTCGGAGCGCGCGGAGTGCATCGCGCTGCACGACTGCGACATCACCACGTACGAGCGGGGCATGCTCGCGCGGCTGTTCTACCCGGTCGCGAATCCGGCGTTCGACTACGAGTTCTCGAAGGGCTTCTACGCCCGCGTCGCCGACGGCCGGATCAACGGTCGCGTGGGACGGCTGCTCGTCGGCCCGCTGCTCCGGTCGCTCCGCCAGGTCTACGGGGAGTCCGAGTACCTCGAGTACCTCAGCAGCTTCCGGTACCCGCTGTCCGGCGAGTTCGCGATGCGCGCGCACGTGCTGAACGGGTTGAAGATCCCGGGGGACTGGGGCCTCGAGATCGGCATGCTGTCCGAGGTCTACCGCGACTACGCGACCCGGCAGGTGTGCCAGGTGGAGATCGCCGACGCGTACGACCACAAGCACCAGCCCCTCGCCGAGGCCGACGGCACCGGCGGACTCGCCCGCATGGGGAACGACATCGTGCAGTCGCTGCTGCGGAAGCTCGCGACGATGGGCGTCCCGCTCACCTCGGACTCGTTCCGGGTGCTCAAGGCGACGTACTACCGGAACGCCCTCGACATCGTCGAGGTCTACCGGCACGAAGCGGAGATGAGCGGCCTCGGCTTCGACCAGCACGCCGAGGAAGCCGCGGTCGAGCTCTTCACCAAGGCGATCCTCGACGCCGGCGGCGCCTTCAGCGCGCGCCCGGACGACAAGCCGTTCATCCCGAGCTGGAGCCGGGTGCGTTCGGCGGTGCCGGACGTGCTCGAGCGGTTGCAGGATGCGGTGGAGGCGGACCAGCAGGACTGACCAGAGCCCGGCGGAGAGCGCTGCCGGTCAGTGCGTCGGGACGAGGATCGACTGCACCACCGGTGCGAGCATCGTGACGATGTCGTCGGGCTCGGCGTCGACGAGGGCGTCGATGCCGACGACCTGCCGTCCGACCACGACACCGATGAGCATCGACGACACCAGCGTCGCGCGCAGCGCAGCATCCGGGACGTCCGGGAAGTGCGGGGCGTACGCCTCGAGGACCCGTCCCCTGACGAACGCGCGCAGGTGGGTCGCTGCCTGTTCGTTCGTCACGGCCGATCGGAACGTGGCGAGCAGGGGGCCGGATGTCGCGGGCGCGGTCCAGAGGCCGAGGAAGGCGCTGACGAAGCGTTCTCCGATGCCGTTGGCGGGGCCGTCCAGGGCGCTGCTCAACACTGCGGCGGCTTCCGACGGCATCGCCATCGATGCGGCGAACAGCTCGTCCTTCGAGCCGTAGGCGCGCATCACCAGCGCGGCATCGACCCCGGCGTCTGCGGCGATCTTGCGGATCGACGCAGCGGCGTAGCCGTCGGTGGCGAACCGCGCCCGCGCTGCGTCCAGTACGGCCTGGCGTGTGTCGTTGACGCCGGGTCGGCGCCCGCGGGGACGACCCGCCGTTGCGTTCGGTTCGGCTTCGACCATGAGACGACCATACCGGGCAGTGGCGAGGGATATCAACGGGCGTTGCTTTTCCCGCTGAGTGAACTTATGCTCACTGACGATCCTCTGCCTTGCCATCGGTGCCAGGGCCAGTCCGACCGCGAATCGAGTAGCCGAATGAGCACCTCTCCAGCAGTTCCCACCGTCACGCCGTGGCGCCGTGCCCTCGCGATCGGGGTGCTCGTCGCGGCCGTCGTCTCCCTCGTGGTGATCGCGTTCACCTGGCCCGCGAGGACGTCGTCCGCGCACGACATCCCGATCGCGATCGCCGCCTCTGCCCAGCAGGCCCAGCAGGCCCAGCAGCTCGGCTCATCGCTGACCAAGGGCAACGACACGTTCGACGTCACCCGCGCCGATGACCGCGCCGAGGCCGTCCGGATGCTCGAGGAGCGTGACGTCTACGGAGCGGTCGTGCTCTCCGCCGGTGCGGCGCCCGAGGTGCTCACCGCTTCCGCCGCGAGTCCCGCCGTCGCGCAGGTGATGAACGGCGTCGCGACGAAGCTGGGCGCACAGGCCGCCGCGCAGACCGCCCAGGGCGCTGGTGGCGGGGCTGCTGCCCCGACCGTCTCCGTGACGGACGTGGTCCCGCTGTCGGACGATGACCCGACGGGTGCCGGCCTGGTGGCGGCGGCGTTCCCGCTCGTGATGGGCGGCATGCTCGGCGGCATCCTCCTCACGTTCCTCGTGCACGGCACCGGTCGTCGTGTGATGGGGCTGGCCGTCTTCGTGGTGGTCGGCGGGTTCGCCGTCGCCGGGATCCTGCAGGGGTGGCTGGGCATCCTCCAGGGGCCCTACGTCCAGAACGTGGCAGCGTTCGTGCTCGCACTCGGATCCGTCGCCGCGACGATCCTCGGCGCTTCGACACTGATCGGTCGACTCGGCGTGAGTGTGGGGCCCGTGCTCTTCCTGCTGTTCGCGAACCCGATCGCGTCCTCCGCGACCCCGTCGTCGTTCCTGCCCGCTCCGTGGGGCACGATCGGCCAGTGGTTCCCACCGGGAGCCGGCTCGCGACTGCTCCGCGACATCTCGTACTTCCCGGATGCGAACGCCGCACCCCAGTGGCTGATCTTGGCCGGTTGGACCGCCTTCGGCCTCGCGCTGATGGGCGTCGGAGCCCTCCTGCACCTGCGCCGTCGTCACGCGCACCACGGTGAGCACGTCGCCGTGCGCGAGCACGCACCGGATCCGCTCACCGTCTGAGCCGGACCCGACTGACCGGCTTCCGAGCCGCGTCTGCCAGGCGCGAACGGCGTTGGACGGTGAACGGACGGACGGGAGGCACGGTGCGAGCTGGCACCGTGCCTCCCGTCTCGCGGTCTGGCGCCGTTCTCAGGACGCCGGTCCCGGCGCCCAGCCGAGTTGCGGACCCAGGTGCTCGGCGATGTCCGTGGTGATCTGCGCGTAGTCGTCCGGTTCGAACGAGAACGGCAGCGCGAAGGCGACCTCGGTGACCGCTTGGTAGCCGGCGTCGGCGCGCAGCCGGTCCGCGATCTCGGCCGAGGTCCCGACGAGGTCGGCGGCGAAGAGCATCCCCGCGGGCCCCATCGGCACGCCGACGCGGCCCGAGCGGCTCTCGACGTAGGCGCGGTAGCGGGCCTCCTGCTCGCGTGTCGCCGTGTCGGTCGGGATGACGACCAGTCCCTGGGAGACCCGAGCGGTGCTGGGATCGGGGTGGACGTCGAGGTAGGCGTCGATCTGCGCGCGCTGGTTGGCGGCGAAGTCCGTGCCGACCTCGCTGCGCGTGACGCTCGAGGTGAGCAGGTGGAAGCCGTTCTCGCCGGCCCAGACCGCCGACTTCGTGCTGCCGGTGCCGTACCAGATGCGGTCGGCGAGGCCGGTGCTGTGGGGTTGGACGGTGCTCGCGAACTCCTCGATCCCTCGGCGTTCGACGGTGCCGGTCGCGGTTCCGGTTCCGGTCACCGCTTCTCCGCGCACGAGGGCACGGAAGCGCAGGAGCCGGTCGTTGCCGAGGTTCTCGTGCTCGGCGGTGTCGGGGTAGATCGCGTCCTTGTAGAGGTCGAAGTTCATCGGGGTGCCGGCCGAGAAGCCGGGGTTCAGCCGCCCGCCCAGCAGCACGTCGACGGTGCCGAGGTCCTCGGCGAGTCGGAACGGGTTCTCGGCGCCGATCGGCGTGACGGCGGTGCCGAGCTCGATCCGCGAGGTCCGCTGTGACGCCGCGGCCAGCACCGCGACGGGGGAGGAGATGCCGTGCTGCAGGTGCCGGTGGCGCAGCCACGCGCTGTCGAAGCCGAGCGCTTCCGCACGCTCGATGACCCGGAGCGTGTCCTCGTGGCCCTCGGACGGTCGGGCGGGGTCGAACGACCCGATCGTCAGGAAGCCGAGCCGTTCCAGGGGAGTTCCGTCGAGGGGCATGTCTCGATCGTGCCAGACCACCGGGTGGCGCGGGGGTCCGGCTGGCAGGGTGGATCGGTGCACATCACTCTGGACTCCGCGACCGACGTCGTCACCGACATCCGCTTCCCCGAGGGCAACCGCTGGCACGACGGGCGGCTCTGGTACTCGGACATGCACACCGGCGAGGTCTTCTCGATGGACCCGACCTCGACCGCGGCTCCGCGCCTGGAGGCCACGGTGGAGGGCCAGTCGTCCGGACTTGGATGGCTCGCCGACGGGCGACTCGTCGTCAGCTCGATGGAGTCCCGCACGGTCGTCGCCGTCGACGACCGTGGAGAGGCGTCGGTGTTCGCCGACCTGTCCGGCGAGGAGTCGTCGCTCCTGAACGACCTGGTCGTCGACGAGGCGACCGGCCGGACCTACATCGGGGCCTTCGGCTACGACCTGTACGGCGGCGAGGAGCTCCGCCCCGGCCCGCTGTACGTGATCGAGCAGGACGGCTCGTTCCGCCTCGCCGCCGAGGGGCTGGTGTTCCCGAACAGCGCGAACGTCCTGCCCGGCACCCGCACCCTCGTGGTGAGCGAGACGTGGGGCGGCCGGCTCACCGCGTTCGACATCGAGCCCGACGGGTCGCTGACCGGCCGACGCGAGTGGGCAGCGCTTCCCGGTGGCGTCACGCCGGACGGCAGCACGGTCGACCGCGACGGCGCCGTCTGGGTCTGCTCCGTCGACACGGGGGAGTTCCTCCGGGTCCTCGAGGGCGGCGAGATCACGGACCGGATCGACGCACCCGGGCTGTGCGCGATCGACTGCGCGCTCGGGGGCGAGGACGGCCGCACGCTCTACCTGGCGACGGCGGACAGCTACGACCCGGCGACCACGGCGGAGACCCGTGCGGGGCGGATCAGCGCGGTGCGGGTGGCCGTGCCGGGTTGGTGACCGGAGGCCTGGCTGCCCGCTGATCGCGGTGGGAGCCCGCTCGGTGCGAGGTTGACCGCATGGTGCGAGGCATCAGGGCCGCACCATGCGTGCAACCTCGCACCAGGCTGTTCGGGCCTCCGAATACGGCAGACTGCACGGACAACCATCCAGGAGTGTTCGTCATGTTCGTTGCCGCCATCGTCTTCCTCGTCATCGCGCTCGTCGCGCTCCCGTTCCGGAAACGGACCTACACCACCGCGGAGCGACCGGCCACCCCCGGTCGCGAGGCCCGGCCAGCCGTTCCCACCCGCCGCCCGAACCGCATCGCCACGTGGACAGCAGCCGGAGCCGGCCTGGTCTTCGTCGGCTTGGCACTCGGGAGCACCCTGTACGCGCAGGACACGGGCGAGTCGAAAGTGCAGGTGGACATCTCCGGCAACATCGTCGGGCAGACCACGGACTCCGGGTTCCACTTCAAAGCGCCGTGGGCCACGCTCCACACGTTCAACATCCGGAACCAGACCGTCACCTACATCAACGCGGTGAACGGCTCCGACTCCGACAACAACGGGAACGTGCGATCCGGCCCCTACGTCACCGTCCAGGACCAGGACGGCGTCTCGTCGAACGTCAGCCTGAACCTGCAGTACAGCATCGACGCCAAGTCGGTCACCGACATCTACCGGTCCTACAAGACCGAGGAGAACTTCAAGACGCAGTTCATCGGCAACTCGGTGCGCAGCGTCGTCCGGCAGGTCCCGAACGACTTCACCACCATCGAGCTGATCACCAAGCGCGGCACGGTGGAGAAGTCGATGATCCAGGCCCTCGAGACCCGGTGGAAGGGGTCCGGCGTGCACGTCGACAACTTCGCACTGCAGGAGATCACCCCGCCGAAGTCCGTCACCGAGGCCTACGCCACGGCCCAGCAGGCACAGATCCAGGTCACGAAGGAGCGCGCGCTGCTCGACGCGAAGAAGGTGCAGGCGCAGCAGCAGGTCGCCGAGGCGCAGGGGCAGGCGGACGCGAACGAGGTCCTCAACGAGCACCCGCTCTCGGCGGCGGCGCTCAAGCAGCGTGAGATCGAGGCCCTCAAGAGCGCCGGCGACAACGGCTCGCTCATCGTCGTGCCGCAGGGCACCGACAACATCCTCAGCCTGCCCGGTACCGGGGCGTCGAAGTGAGCGGACGGCTCACGACCCTCTGTTACCGGACGGGCTGGCGCGAACGTGCGGCGCGGCCGGCCGACCACGTCATCACGAGGGCCGCGATCCCCATCGCGATGCCGACCACGCCGGAGCCGAGGCACAGTGGCATCACGAGCCCGAGGCCGATGTTGGCACCCCCACCCTCCGGTCCGTAGTAGACGTCGGCCATCAGCGCGCCGACCCCGAGGAACCCGACGGCCAGCAGCGGCGTGCTGATCAGGTGGAACGTGCGCGCGGTGGTCATGATCGAGCCCTTCGTCGATGTGGTCGACGAATCCTCGCACGACGCCGCATCGTCGTATTCCTGTCCCGGCATCTGACGGCGGCGGTGGGCGTGCGTAGAGTGCAATGGTGAGCATCAGACAACTCGACGCCATCGGGTGGGCACAGCTCCTCGGCGTCCCCGCCCTCTTCGTGGGGCTGTGGCTCATGCTGGTCGGCCTCGACTTTCCGGAGATGTCCCAGACGGTCGTCCTCGTTGTCGTGGCCGTCCTCGCCGCAGGTGGCTTCGCGCTCATCCTGGGCAGCTGGTCGCGCTTCGGCGGCTACGGCTCGTACCGAGCGATGCGCCGGTGGCTGCGCGGTGGAGCCGACCCGACCGGTGTCCCGGTCGCGATCCGGATGCGCTTCCTGCGCCGCCAGACCTCGCAGGGCGCGGTCACCGGGTGGGTCTGGATCAGCCTGGGCGTCCTGTGGGCCGCGCTCGCCGTGCCGGAGGTCTTGCAGGGAGACCCGGCGGGCATCGGGCGCGGGGTCGTCGCAGCGTTGTGGGCCGTCATCGGCATCGTCCGCGTGGTCTTCATGCGCAAGTGGGGAGCTCGCGTCGACGAGTTGGTGCGCGAGACCGAAGCGCAGATGGCCGATCCCGGCGCGACACCGCACCTCGACCTGTTCCGGTGAGCATGACCACTGAGCCCGGACTCGTCCCCGAACTCCTCGTCGCCGACCTGGACCGGAGCCTCGCGTTCTGGCGCGACCTGTGCGGCTTCGAGACCCGCTACTCCCGGCCGGAGGAGCGCTTCGCGTACGTCGCCCTCGACACCGCACACCTGATGCTCGAACAGGCCGGCGTCGGTCGGAACTGGATCACCGGCCCGCTCGATCGCCCGCTCGGCCGAGGCGTGAACTTCCAGATCACCGTGCCCGACAGCCGCGCGCTCGCCGCCACCCTGATCCGTGCCGGCACCGAACTCTTCATGCAGCCCGAGACGAAGTGGTACGACGTCGGGAGTGAGCAGGCCGGCGTGGACCAGTTCCTCGTGCAGGACCCGGACGGGTACCTGGTGCGGTTCCAGTCCTCGGCGGGACGACGTTCACTGGCCGACTGAACTCGTACAATCGGCCGTGCCTTCCATCCAGATCGAGAGCCCTCGCAGCGACGACGTCCTCAACCTGCTCCGCCAGGGGGACGCGTTCGCCCTGGCTCTGTACCCGGCCGAGAACTACTACGGCCTCGACGTCGACGCCCTGGAAGCCGACGGGGTCTCGCTGTTCGTCGCTCGCGAGGGTGACGTGGCCGTCGGTACGGCGGCGCTCGTCGATCGGCGCGACGGATCCGGCGAGGTCAAGCGGATGTTCGTCACCGACGAGGCTCGAGGACTCGGGGTCGGCCGTGCCCTGCTCCAGGCGCTCGAAGCGCATGCGCTGGCCGGGGGCATCTCGACGATGCAACTGGAGACGGGCTTGCCGCAGGTCGCGGCGATCGCCCTGTACGAGAAGCTCGGGTACCGCCAGGTCCCGCGGTTCGGGCCGTACACCGACGACCCGACGAGCTACTGCATGGAGAAGCAGCTCTGACTCGGGTTGGATGAAGTCATGCTCGACGTGACGACATCCGCTGCACGCTCGTCAGCCGAGTGGGAGCTCGCGATGCCACTCGAGGAAGCGCACCAACGGGTTCTGCGTGCTGTCGCCGGGATGCCGCGCGTGCGGGTCCGCTCGGTCGCCGAGGACAGGATCGAGCTGTCCGTGCTCGGGAACTTCTCCTCGTGGGGTGAGGTGATCTCGATCGAGTTGACTCCTGCCGCAGGCGGAACTGCCTTGCGCGTCCGGACGCGTCCGATCGTCCCCTTCACGTTGCTCGACTGGGGTGAGGGTGCGCGCGACATCCGCGCGCTCCACGCTGCGGTGGCGTACGACGATGGCGGAGGCGGCGGCGCAGCCGGCCTTGCCGGAGGATCCACCGGCGAGCCCTCGCCACAGCTTGGCCGCTTAGCCCCCTGGCCGGAACCGTTCGCGTGGTTCGCGGTGGTCACCGCGTCCGTGCTGCTCCTGCTCGCGTTGGTGAACCTCGTGCTGAACTCCAGCCACATCGGGTCGTCGCTCCCGCTGCTGGTCCTCATGCCGTTCTCGCTCGTCTTCGGCATCCGGAGCCTCCGAGCCAGCCGCCGCACCGACGTCAGCGAGCACGACGGGCGTCGGCGACGCCCTGGTCGCGACCGCTGACGGACGGGAGGCCCGTGGCGGCCCCGCCAAGGGCCTCCCGTCCGTCATCCGTCCGTCGGGCGCGGCGCGCTCTCCACAGCCGGCCCGTCGTCCAGGCTCGCGTCGACCGCCGGGTCGGGTGACACCGTCTGCGTCCGGATCGGGAAGTCGTCGAGGGCGGTGGCGGCCGGGTGCGCCACTGACCCGCCGCGCACGCGCTTCTTCACGGCTGCCCACGGCCGACCGAACGCCGATCGCGGCGCGCGCTCCGACGGCCCCTCGACCTCGAGCCCGTAGTACGCGCCGACGTGCTCGAGCAGGACCTCGCGCTCGGCCTTGTCGTATGCCCGCCGCTCGCGGGTGAAGGCGATGATCGTCGACCAACAGGTGAGCAGCAGCACGACGCTGAAGGGCAGCGCCGTGGTGATCGCCGCCGTCTTGAGAGCGTTCAGCCCGCCACTCAGCAGCAGGGCAACGGCGAGCAGTGCCGAGACGGTGGCGAAGAAGACGCGTAGCCAGTTCTTCGGCTCGATGTCGCCGCCGGACGCGATCATCGCCATCACGAGCGACCCGGAGTCCGACGAGGTCACGAAGAACACGCCGATGAGCAGGATCGCGCCGAAGGTCAGCACCGCTCCGGCGGGCAGGTCGCCGAGCAGGGCGAAGAGCGAGCCTTCGAGGTCCACCGAGCCGTCCGAGCCGACCAGGCCGCCGGCGCCGTCGGTCTCGCGGTGGATCGCCGCACCGCCGAGGACCGCGAACCACAGGAACGTGAGCACGGTCGGCACGAGCAGGACACCGAACACGAACTGGCGGACCGTGCGGCCCTTGGAGATGCGCGCGATGAAGACACCGACGAACGGCGCCCACGACATCCACCAGCCCCAGTAGAAGGTGGTCCACGCGCCCTGCCAGGCGACGCCCTCGGCGCCCTGCTGTGCAGTGACGTTGAACGACAGACCGACGATGTTCTGCAGGTACGCGCCGATGGACTGCACGAAGTCGCGGAGCAGGAACTGGGTCGGCCCGACGATGAGCACGAACAGCAGCAGTGCGGCGGCGAGCAGCAGGTTGAAGTTCGACAGGATCTTCATGCCCTTGGTGACACCGGTCACGAGCGACACGATGGTGACCGCGGTGATCACGGCGATGATGGCGATCTGGCTGACGATGCTGCTGTCGGCGATGCCAGCGCTCTCGAGCCCGGCGCCGATCTGGATGACCCCGAGGCCGAGCGAGGTCGCGACACCGAACAGGGTGCCGACGAGCGCGATGACGTCGATGAGGTTGCCCCACCCGCCGCGCACCCGGTTGCCGAGCAGCGGCTCGAGCGCCCACCGGATCGACACGGGGCGGCCGCGGCGGTGGATGGCGTAGGCCAGGGCGAGGCCGAGCACGACGTAGATCGCCCACGCGTGGAGTCCCCAGTGCAGGAACGTCTGGGTGAGGGCCTGCTGCGCGAGCTCGTTCTCGGTGCCGGTGACGCCGGGGCGCGGTGAGGCGAAGTGGCTGAGCGGTTCCGAGACGCCGTAGAACACGAGGCCGATGCCCATGCCGGCGGCGAAGAGCAGCGCGAACCACGACCCGGTCGAGAACTCGGGCTCGTCCTGGTCCTTCCCGAGCTTGATGTCGCCGAACTTGCTGAAGCCGACGAACAGCGAGAAGCCGACGAAGAACGCGGCGACGAGGACGTAGTACCAGCTGAAGTTCTTGACGATGCCGTCCTGCAGTCCGACGAACATCGCCTCGGCGGTCGACGGTGAGATCAACGTGAACGCCACGAACCCGAGCACGAGGACGGCGGCGGGCCAGAACACCCACCGCCGCACCTTCGACGTCGTCTCGACGGGGCCGGGCGGGGGAGCGGAGGTGGTGCTTGCCATGCTCTCCATGGTGCCTGCTCGCGTTCCTGTGTGTTCGCCCAGGCGTGTCGCCGTCAGAAATCGCGCGCGGACTCCGTGGGGTTCCCTCGGCCGATCCGTCCGAGGTGGAGTCTCCGCGACAGCCGGATGACGGGGCGGATGAGCAGCTGGATGCTCCCGATCAGGAACAGCCACGTGCCGGCCGTCGTGGTGCTCTCGGAGAAGAAGAGGATGCTGCCGACGATGAACCAGAGCGCCACCATCACGTCGTTGATGATGCTGATGGTCTCGTAGACCCCGCGGATGCGGAGCTCTTCGTGCCCCACTCGGAGTGCGATGTCCCGTTCGTCCTGCGCCATCGGACGATCCTGTCAGCTCCGTGCGGTGTCCGTCCGGCGGGCGGCGGCGCGCGGCCGTGGACGCGCTGCGCGGCGGCCGGGAGGCGCGGGGCGGGGGCGACCCGCGCCTCCCGTCCGCTTGTGGGCGCGCCTACCCCGTCAGGTGCGATTACAACGTTGACTTCCCGTTTACAGCGCTGTAAACAAGACGTGCGCGACGACGCGCACGAGGGAGTTGCCCGATGGTGGGAAGCAGGACCGGAACGATCAGCGCGGCCGTGAGCCGGCGGGGGTTCCTCGCCGGAGCAGCCGGCGGGATCGCGCTCGGCACGATGGCGCTCGCGGGGTGCGCGGCACCGCGCGCAGCGGCAGGGGGTGCGACCACGCTGCGCTTCTACGAGCAGAAGCAGGAGGTCATCGCCTACTTCGACGCGCTCCTGCGGCGCTTCGAGAAGGGGCACCCCGGGCTGTCCGTGGTGCACGACAGCACGGCGGCGATCGCGCCACAGTTCGTCCGCGGTGAGCCGGCCGACGTCGGCTGCTTCAACGACAACCTCGAACTCGCGCGCTACATCTCCCGCGGCGTGCTGAGCGACCTCGGAGACCTGCCGTCGGCGGCACGGGTCCGACCGGACATCGACACCCTGACGAACCAGTACGCGACGTTCGAGGACCGCACGAGCGTGCTGCCGTACTCGCTCGCCGCCGCCGGGGTCATCTACAACAAGCGGATCTTCGCCGACCACGGCCTGCCCGTGCCGACGACGTGGGACGAGTTCGTCGAGGTGTGCCGGACGCTCCAGAAGGCCGACATCACCCCGATCTACGCGACGGACCGCGACACCTGGACACTGTGGCAGGGGCTGTTCGACTACTCGGTGGGCAGCCTGGTCGACACCGGGTCGTTCTTCACGAAGATGAAGGCACTCGGCACCGACGTCGGCCCGGACTCCGCGGTGTCGTTCGAGAAGGACTTCGCGGTGCCGATGGAGCGTGCGAAGACCATCTCGACGTTCTTCAACCCCGACCACGCCACGCGTGCCTACGCCGACGGCAACCTGGCGTTCGGCAAAGGCGAGGCCGCGATGTACCTGCAGGGGCCGTGGGCGCTCGGACAGATCGCGCTGGTCGACAAGGACCTCGAGGTCGGCACGTTCGCGCTGCCCGTGTCGAACGACCCCGGCGACCGGCGGGCCCGGGTGAACATCGACCTCGGCCTGTGGATCCCGACCGCGTCGCAGCACCCGGACGAGGCGAAGGAGCTCGTCGAGTTCCTCATGCAGCCCGAGGTCATCGACGCCTACAACCGCGACAACTTGGCCTACTCGCCGACGAAGGACGCGCCGCCGCAGCAGGACGAGCGGCTCGCCGGCCTGCAGCAGTACGTCGACGACGCCGCGTTCTACCAGGGCGCCGGCACCTTCATCCCCACCTCGATCCCGCTCGGCAACTACCTGCAGTCGGCGATCCGGAGCGGGGACTTCACCTCGATGCTGCAGCGGCTCGACTCGGACTGGCGGCGTCTCGCCGGCCGTTCGGCGACGGTCTGAGCCGGACCAGGACTCCAGGAGCCACCATGACCATGCAGACCCCGCTCTCCCACGACACCGACCCGGCGACGTCCGGGCCGGCCACCGCGGCCGCCCGCACGCACCGCGCCGCCGGTTCGCGTCGCCCGGGCTCCCTCCGCCGGACGGAGGGCATGTACTACCTGTTCCTCGTGCCCGCCCTCATCGCGTTCACCGCCTTCGTCGTCGCACCCGCCTGCGTCGGCATCTTCTACAGCTTCACCGACTACCTCGGCTTCGGGCAGTGGGACTTCCTCGGGCTCGAGAACTACCGGGCGCTCGTGTCCGACCCGGCGATCCTCGCGTCGTACGGCTTCACCCTCGGGTTCGCCGTCGTCACCGTGATCGTCACGCAGGTCATCGCGCTGGCACTGGCGATCGCACTGGCGAAGAAGATCCGGTTCGCCGCGGGCCTCCGGTCGATCTTCGTGATCCCGATGGTGATCTCCGGGATCATCGTCGCCTACGTGTTCAACTTCCTGTTCTCGAACACCGTGCCGGCCCTGGCCACGAGCGTCGGGTTCGGACCGCTGGAGCAGAGCATCCTCGGCGACCCGAACCTGGCGTGGGTCGCGATCGTGATCGTGTCCGCCTGGCAGACCGTGCCCGGCGCCCTCCTCATCTACACCGCCGGGCTCACCTCGATCCCCGAGGAGCTGTACGAAGCGAGCTCGCTCGACGGCGCCACCGGCTGGAAGCAGCTGCGCGCGATCACGCTCCCGCTGCTCGGCGGCTTCATCGTCATCAACACCGTGCTCGGCGTGAAGGGCTACCTCGGCGCCTACGACGTCATCGTCGGCCTGACGAACGGCGGCCCGGGCAGCGCGACGAGCAGCGTCGCCATGACCATCTTCGGCGGCTTCACCGGCGGCGACTACGCCTACCAGATGGCGAACGCGACCGTGTTCTTCATCATCACCGTCCTCATCTCCGTGCTGCAGCTCGCGGCGACCCGCGGAAGGAACCTGCGACTCGCATGACCGCCACCGACACCCGCCCACCCACCGACACCCGCGCGGTGACCACCGGCGACGCACGACGACCGGGCCGCGGGCACCGCCGGCGCCTCAGCGGCACGAACTGGACCCTGACCGTCGTGCTCGGACTCGCGGCGCTGACGGTCCTCGTCCCGCTGTACGTCACCGTCGCGATGGCGTTCAAGACGAGCGAACAGTCCGTCGACGGCAACGCCCTGTCGCTGCCGTTCCCGTTCAACCCCGGCTCGTTCGCGTCGGCCTGGGAGCTCACGCGCTTCCCCGTCTCGTTCTCGGTGTCGCTCGGCGTCGCAGCGCTCACCGTCGTCGCGACCCTGCTGCTCAGTTCGTTCGCCTCGTACGCGATCGTCCGGAACTGGCACAAGCGGTTCTTCCGGTGGTCGTTCGTCTACCTGCTGGCGGCGATGTTCCTGCCGTTCCCGGTCGTCGCACTGCCGCAGATCAAGCTGACCGCCCAGATGGGCCTCGACAACCCGATCGGCGTCGGCATCCTGCACGCCATGTTCCAACTGTCGTTCAGCGTGCTGCTCTACTCGGCGTACCTGCGGTCGATCCCGGTCGAGCTCGAGGAGAGCGCCCGCATCGACGGCGCCTCGACGTGGCAGATCTTCTGGCGGATCATCCTGCCGCTGCTCGGACCGATGAACGCCACCGTCGGGATCTTCGCGTTCCTGGCGTCGTGGAACGACTTCATGATGCCGTCGCTCATCACCGCCGACCCGACCCTGCAGACCCTGCCCGTGGTGCAGAACATCTTCCAGAGCCAGTTCGGCACGAACTACAACGTCGCCTTCGCCTCGTACCTGATGGCCATGGCGCCGACGATCATCGTCTACCTGTTCGCGCAGCGCTGGGTCATCAGCGGCGTGACGCAGGGCGCGGTCAAGAGCTGAGGGGTACGACGTGACCATGACCACGACCGCACTTCCGACCATCCGGCCGTTCCCCGGATCCGACCCGGTCGCCGACCCGGCCGCCGTCGTCACGGGCGAGCACTGGCGGATCACGGTGCTGGACGCCGGCACGTTCCGCATCGAGTGGAGCGACGACGGCGGGTTCGAGGACCGCGCCTCGACGTTCGCGATCCGGCGGCGGTTGCCGGTGCCGGCGTTCACCGTGGAGCGCGTCGGCGAAGGTGACGACAGGGTCGGCGCTGGCGGCGCCGTCGCTGGTGGCGTCGTCGTCACCACCGAACGCGCCCGGCTCCGCTACGACGGCCGTCCGTTCAGCCCGAGCGGCCTGGTCGTCGAGACCATCGGCCCGGACGCGAACCGCTGGCGCTGGGGGCAGGAGCCCCGTGACCTCGGCGGCACCGGCCGCACCCTCGACGACGTCGACGGCCGGATGCCGCTCGAACCCGGCATCCTGGCCCGCGACGGGATCACCGCCCTGGACGACAGCGAGTCGTTCCTGTTCGAGGACGACGGCTGGATCGGCACGCGCGTGCCCGGTCGCCGCGACGTCACGGTGTTCGCCCACGGCCGCGACTTCACGGCAGCCCTCCGCGCCTTCCACCAGGTGTCCGGCGCCCCCACGCGCCTGCCCCGGTGGGCCCTCGGCAACTGGTGGAGCCGCTACCACCCGTACAGCGACACCTCGTACCTGGAGCTCGTGGACCGGTTCGCCGCGGAACGCCTGCCGTTCTCGGTCGCGGTCATCGACATGGACTGGCACCGCGTCGACTCCGTCCCGCCGCAGTTCGGTGACGGCTGGACCGGCTACTCGTGGGAGCCGTCGCTCTTCCCCGACCCGCAGGCCTTCCTGGCGGAGCTGCACCGGCGGGGGATGCGCACGACGCTCAACCTGCACCCCGCCGACGGCGTCCGGGCGTTCGAGGACGCCTACCCCGCGGTGGCCGAGGCGATGGGGATCGACCCGGCGACCGAGCAGCCGATCCCGTTCGACCCGACCGACCGGCGGTTCCTGCAGGCGTACTTCGACCAGCTGCACCGACCGCTCGAAGCGCAGGGCGTCGACTTCTGGTGGATCGACTGGCAGCAGGGCAGCGAGAGCGGGCTGCCCGGCGTCGACCCGCTCTGGCTGCTCAACCACTTCCACCTGCTCGACTCGGCGCGCTCGGGGGACCAGGGCATGACCTTCTCGCGCTACGCCGGCCCCGGCAGCCAGCGGTACGCCGTCGGCTTCTCCGGCGACGCCGTCGTGTCCTGGGCGTCGCTGGCGTTCCAACCCGAGTTCACCGCCAGCGCCGCGAACATCGGCTACCCCTGGTGGAGTCACGACATCGGTGGCCACACCCGCGGGGTCCGCGACGACGAGCTCGCCACGCGCTGGGTGCAGTTCGGGGTGTTCTCACCGATCATGCGCCTGCACTCCGCCAACAACCCGTTCATCCGCAAGGAACCGTGGGTGTTCCCCGCCGAGGCGCGCACCGCGATGGGGGAGGCCTTGCGCTTCCGGCACCGCCTGGTGCCGTACCTGCACACCATGAACCACCGGACCGCCGAGGGCACCGCGCTCGTCCGCCCGCTGTACCACCTGGAGCCACGGCGCGACGAGGCGTACCGGGTGCCGAACACGTACGCCTTCGGGTCCGAACTGCTCGTCGCCCCGATCGTCCAATCGTGTGACCCCGTCACCCTGCACGGGACCGCACGAGCCTGGTTGCCGCCGGGGACCTGGACCGACGTGTTCACCGGCACCGTGTACGCCGGCGACCGGTTCGTCGACCTGCACCGCACCCTCGACACCGTGCCCGTGCTGCTGCGCGAGGGCGGGTTGCTGCCCCTCGCCGCCGAGGACCAACTCGACGCCACCGCGAACCCGACCGCGTTCGAGGTCCTCGTCGCCCCCGGTGCCTCCGGCTCGTTCACCCTGGTCGAGGACCAGGAGGACCCCGCCGGCGACACCGGCCGCGGTGCCGAGACCCGTCTGACGTGGGACGCGGCGCTCGCCGAGTTCCGCGTGCACGCCACCACGGGCGCGGTCGATGTCGTCCCGGTCCGTCGCGACTGGCGGATCACGTTCCTCGCCGCCCCCGCGGACGGGCAGATCGTGTCCGCCCGTGGCGAGGACCGGTTCTCGGTCGACCTGACCGTGGACTCGACTGCGGGCGGAGCAGTCACATTGGCCGGGTCGCCGGTGGTCGGGGTCGATGCCCGCGAGGCTGTCCGGCACGCCCTCGAACGCGCGCAGGCCAGCAACGCGGAGAAGCTCACCGCGTGGGAGATCGTGTCGAAGGACCTGCCGCGTGCCGACCGGATCGTCGAACTCGGGACCGTCGACCTGCCCGAGGCGCTGCGTGCCGTCGTCGTCGAGCTGCTGGGGAGTGTGCACCCGGGCGAGCGCTGATGCTGCGTCGAGACTCGCGCTGGGCGACACTCCTCGGGCGGATCGCCACGAGGAGTGTCGCTCAGGCCGAGACTCGGCCCTGGCCCGGCACCGGCCCGCGGTCGACCGAGCCGTCCGGGAACGGCGCGCTCTCGCCCACCAGCAGCCGGTGCCCGACCGTGACCAGCCTGCCGGGTACCTCAGAGCCGTCCATCCGCTCGAGCAGCAGGTCGAGGGCGGTGTCCGCCAGCGCGACGGTGTCCGGCGCGACCGACGTCAGGCTCGGTACCAGGCTCGACCCGAGTCCCATCGCGTCCCACCCCACGACCGCGATGTCCCGCGGAGCGTCGAGCCCGCGCAACCGCATCGCGCGCAGGACCCCGAGGGCGGCGAGGTCGTCGCGACAGAGCAGCGCGTCGACCCGGAGCCCGGCGTCGAGCGCCCGACCGAACGCGGTCTCGGCACCTGCGGCGTCACCGACCTCGCGGGGGACCAGGAGCGCGTCGTCGACGGGCAGGCCGGCGGCTGCGAGCCCGGCCCGGTAGCCGTCGAGCCGCAGGCCGGAGGTGCTGGACTCCGGCCCGGTCTCGTGCCCGAAGAAGCCGATGCGCCGGCGACCGAGCGCGACCAGGTGGGCGACGGCCTGTGCCGCCGCGGCCGCGTTGTCGATGACCACCTGGTCGGAGTACTGGGGGCGGACGTCCTCGCCGAGGAACACCACGGCGGTGTCTCCGCGGATCCGGTCGATCGCCTCGGGGGTCAGGACCTGGGGGTGGATGACGACGCCGTCGACCACCCCGGCCTCGCGACCGCGGACGGCGGAGCGCTCGCCATCGGCCTCGCCGAGGGTCTCCTCGAGCAGCAGTTGGTATCCGCGTTGCGCGCAGACGCGGGAGAACACGTGCGCGAGCTCGGCGAAGTACGGCCGCCGGAGGTCGGGGAACGCGAACGCGAGCATGTTCGACCGGCCGGTGGCGAGCGACCGTCCGGAGACGTTCGGGCGGTACCCGAGCTCGTCGATCGCGGCCTGCACCCGGTCGCGCATCGGCGGACTGACGTGCTGGTAGCCACGCACGACGTTGGACACGGTCTTCATCGAGACGCCGGCGTGCACGGCGACGTCCTGCAGCGTGACCTTGCCCATCCGATCACCGTAGTGGGGCAGGCGGATTGTCAGGTGGAATCGCACCTTCAGGCCCTAGGGTCGCACCAAGCGCAATCGCGTGAACTCTCTCGAACCGGCCGAAGGGCCGGTCCGCACCGGAAGGTCGGTCCACTTGACCACCACTCCGCTCGCTCCGGGCTACACCCGCACTCGACCTGGAACAGGAAGCCCCAAGGGCACCTCGACCTACTCAGCCCTGCTCGCGCAGGTGAAGGAGAACGGACTCCTCCGCCGCCGCACCGGGTTCTACTGGTCGCTGTTCGGCACACTCATCGTCACCTTCGCCCTCGCGTGGGTCGCGTTCGCATTCCTCGGCGACACCTGGTTCCAGCTCATCGTGGCCGGCGCGCTCGGCGTGATCTTCACGCAGTTCGCGTTCCTGTCGCACGAAGCCGCGCACCGCCAGGTCTTCGCCTCGCAGAAGTGGAACGACCACGCCGGCCGCTGGCTCGGCACGTTCCTGGTCGGCCTCAGCTACTCGTGGTGGATGAACAAGCACACCCGCCACCACGGCAACCCGAACACCGTCGGCAAGGACCCCGACATCGCGCCCGACGGCATCCGGTTCCTGCCGGAGGACGCCGCGGCGGTCAAGGGTCCGCTCATGACGACGTTCATGCGGTTCCAGGGCTGGCTGTTCTTCCCCCTGCTGACGCTCGAGGGCCTGAACCTGCACCGGTACGCCGTGCAGAGCATCGTCACCGGCAACGGCACCAAGGCCGACGTCAAGCACCGCTGGCTCGAGGCCGCGCTGCTCGTCGCCCGCTTCGGCATCTACCTGACGGTCGTGTTCTGGTTCTTGCCGTTCGGCATGGCCTGCGCGTTCCTCGGTGTGCAGCTCGCCGTGTTCGGCGTGATGATGGGCGCCTCGTTCGCCCCGAACCACAAGGGCATGCCGACCATCGCGCACGACGCCAAGGTCGACTTCTTCTCGCGCCAGGTCCGCACGTCGCGCAACATCCGCGGCGGCTGGTGGGTCTCGTTCCTGATGGGCGGCCTGAACTACCAGGTCGAGCACCACCTGTTCCCGTCGATGCCCCGACCGGCGCTGAAGCAGGCCCGCCTGCTCGTCCGCGACCACTGCGACACGCTCGAGGTGCCCTACACCGAGACCACCTTGCTGCGCTCCTACGGCATCGTCGTCCGGTACCTGAACCGGGTCGGGCTCGCTGCTCGTGACCCGTTCGCCTGCCCGATGGTCGCGCAACTGCGCATCCACTGACGCCGTGCTGTCGACCATGCCGACCGGCACCGTGAAGTGGTTCGACCACGCCAAGGGGTACGGCTTCATCCACCCCGACGACGGGTCCGAGGACCTGTTCGCCCACTTCTCCAGCATCATCGCGACGACCGGCTACCGGTCGCTCGAGGAGAACGACCACGTGCAGTACGACGTGGGCCCCGGCAAGAAGGGCCCGCAGGCGGACAACATCTCGATCATCCGCTGACGCGGACGACGGACGGGAGGCACGGTGCCAGCTGGCACCGTGCCTCCCGTCGTTTCTTTCCCATGTCCACTGCGCTGGTATGCGGAATCGGGCGTACCTGGTCGAAAGAATCGACCAGGTACGCCCGATTCGGGCAGGTACGCCGCCCGCCGCGCCGGCGCGCGCCCGCCGCGCTACTTGATGCCGGTCGAGGCGATGCCCTGCACGAACTGGCGCTGGAACGCCAGGAACACCACGAGCAGCGGCAGCACGGTCACGGTCGCGATGGCCATCACGGCACCCCACGGCGAACTGAACGCCGGGTTGTTCGTCAGCGTCGACAGGGCCACCGGCACGGTCAGGTTCTCGTTGCCCTGCAGCACGACGAGCGGCCAGAGGAAGTCGTTCCACCGGGTCATGAAGCCGAGGATCACGAGCACCCCGACCAGGGGGCCGCACGAGGGCAGCACCACCCGGAAGAACGTCTGGAACTCGCCGGCGCCGTCGAGCCGAGCGGCTTCCATCAGGGCGTCCGGCACCCCGAGCATGAACTGCCGGGCGATGAAGATCCCGACGACGTCGAACACGGTCGGCAGGATCACCGCCCAGGGGGAGTCGACCAGGCCGATCTTCGCGACGACCAGGAAGCTCGGCACCAGGGTGACCTGGATCGGGATCATGATCGTGACGAGGAACGCCGAGTACAGCAGCCCCCGGCCCATGAACCGGAACTTGGCGAGGGCGTACCCGGCCATCAGCGACACGACGACGCTCAACGCGGTGCCGACGCTGGTGATGAGCGCCGAGTTGCCGAGCCACCGCCAGACCGGCTGCGTGCTGAACACCTGCGTGTAGTTCTCGAACGTCGGCCGGGTCGGGAACAGCGAGAACGTGCCGCTCTGCGACTGCCCGCCGGGGGTGAGCGCCGAGACGACCATCCAGTACAGCGGGAACACCATCAGGATCGCCAGGGCGGTGAGCCCGGCGACGAGCACCCAGCGACCAGGCCGGCGCCGGGAGCGGGCTCCAGCCGGACGGCGGCGGGGACCGCGGACATCGAGTACGGCCATCAGAGCATCTCCTCCGCCTTGCGGTTGGCGCGCTGCCGGAGCAGCGTGAACACGAGCAGGATCGCGACGAGCACCAGTCCGAGCGCCGCGGCGTAGCCCATCCGGGCATCGATGAACGCGGACCGGAACACGTACTGGATCAGCACGGTCGTCGAGAAGCCGGGGCCACCGCCGGTCATCACGTAGATGACGTCGAAGGCCTGCAACGAGAACACGACGTTCAGGATGAGCAGGATCGACGTCGTCGGGCGGAGCAGCGGCCACGTGATGGTCCGGAACCGGACCCATCGCGAGGCGCCGTCGATCGCGGCGGCCTCCTTGAGCTCGGCGGGCACGGACTGCAGCGCGCCGAGGTAGATCACCATGCAGAAGCCGATCCGGGTCCAGACCACGACGACCACCAGGGTCGCCATCGCCCAGCCCGGAGCGGTCAGCCAGGGCACGCGCCCCATCCCGAGCGCTTCGAGCAGGTTGTTCACGACGCCGTAGTCGCCGTTGAAGATCCACGACATGATGACGCCCACCACGACGCCCGCCGCGACCATCGGCACGAAGAACAGGGCACGGAACACCGAGCGCCCGGGCAGCGGCCGGTTCAGGGCGACCGCCAGGGCGAGCCCGATCGCCATCGAGGTGGGCACGGTGCCGAGCGTGAACACGAGCGTGTTCCGCAGCGCCGTGCCGATGAGCGGGTCGGAACCCATGTCGACGAAGTTCTTCCCGCCGACCCAGGTGCCGTCGCCGAGCGAGGTGCTGGAGTCCTGGAAGCTCAGCGCGATCGCCGTGATGATCGGGATGAGCGAGAAGCCGAGGAACAGCAGCGCCGCGGGGCCGATGAACACGTACGGGACGAAGCGGCCCCGGCTTCGGCGGGCACCGCCGCCAGCGGGGACTCCGCCGGTCGGTGGGGCGGTGGACGCCGTCGTGCGGACCGGCGCGGTCTCAGTTCGCAGTGACACTGCGCATCGCCTCCATCATCTGGTTCGAGGCCTCTTTCGGGCTCAGCTGCCCGAGCAGGCAGAGGTCGAGGTAGTCGGCGAACACCGCGTTGAGCGAGCTGAAGTACTCGCCGCTCTCGGCCTTCACCATCGAGAGCGGGATCGTCGTCCCCTGGTCGATGAACCGCTGCATCGTGTCGGTGTTCGCGGCGTACCCGATGTCCTTCGCGTCGAGGGACTTCCGGGCGGGCAGCCAGTTGCCGTCGTGACAGAACTGCTGCATCTTCGACCGGGACGTGATCATCGCCACGAGCTCGGCCGCGAGCTCCGGGTGCTTGCTCGACTTCGTGACGGCCAGGGCGTTGCCGCCCAGGTCGCTCGCCTCGCCGACGTTCCGGATCATCGGGGCCGTGCCCCAGTTGTCCGGCATGTCGGTGTCGAGTTGCGCGATCGACTCCGGGTTGTTGAGCATCATGCCGATCTGCCCCGTCAGGAACAGGTTCCGCGAGACGTCGCCGCCGCCGCTCTTGCTGAGGTTGCCCGTGGTCGCGAGTCCGTCGGCGTACCACTTCCGGCCGAAGGCCAGGGCGTCGATCGCCTCCGGGGTGTCCATCGACGGGGTGGCACCGTCCTCGCCGAGGAACGCGCCGCCGTTCTGGTGGACCAGCGGCAGCCACCGGTACGCCGTCTCGGGCGACGACCACCCGTACCCGAACGCGTACTTGCCGGTGACCTGCTTGACCTCCTGCGCGACGTCGAGGAACTCGTCCCACGTCCACGCGTCGGCCAGGGCCTGTGGTGGCGTGACGCCGATCTGCTCCATGACGTCGCGGTTGTAGTAGGTGATGAAGTTGTCGGTGTGCTGGAAGACGCCGTACACGCCGTCGTCCCGCGCGCCGATCGCCCAGAACGGGTCGCTGTAGTCCTGCCGGTAGTCCGCCGGGATGGACCCCGATATGTCGACCAGGCTGCCGTTCGCGGCGTACCGGCCGATCTGCTGCGGGGTGATCCGGATGACGTCCGGCGCCAGGTCGGCGGCGAGCCGGGTGATGAACCACTGGTGGAACTGCCCGGTGGTCACCTCGACGGCGACGCTCGTGCCGGGGTGCGCCGCGACGAACTCGTCGGCGATCGCCTGGTAGCTCGTGATGTCCGTCGGGATGTTCCAGGTGGACAGGCGGATGTGCTTCGTCCCGCCGCGGCCGGTCGTGCCGCCGCCGGCGCACGCTGCCAGCGCGCCGGTCAGCGAGATGCCGGCGAGGGCGAGGAACCCCCGTCTGGCGAGCTGGGGGGATGGTCGGGTCGGCATGGTCCTCTCCTTTGAGGTCGTGGTGCCGTTCAGGTCGGCCGGGAGGCGCGGGGTGCGCACACGGGGCGCCGCGCGTCCGACGTGGGGTCGCGTCCTGGACCCGACCCCACGTCGGGCGCGACGGTTCAGACGAGCGCGGGGCGGGCCTCCCGGTCGGCCACCGGTGCCGCGGTGACCGCGTCCGCCGGACGCAACGACTCGGGGAGCAGCGCCGCGTGGGCGTGCAGGAGCTCGTCGGTCATCTCGGCGATGCGGTCGAGCGTCAGGTGCGCCGCGGTCAGCGGGTCGAGCGCCACCGCGTGGTGGACGTGCTCCACGTTGCCCGTGAGTGCAGCACGCACCGCGAGGGTCTGCACGTTCGTGTTCGTGCGGTTGATCGCGGCGAGCTGCGGCGGGAGCTCACCGAACGACGTCGGCTGCACCCCCTTGCCGTCGACCAGGCACGCGACCTCGACGCAGGCGTCGGACGGCAGGTTCTGGATGACGCCCGTGGCGTTCGGCACGTTGCCGTAGACGACCGCCGGCACACCCGTCACGATCGCGTTCACGATGCTCGCGCCGTACTCGACGCTCGGAGTCAGGTCGGCCTTGAGCTTCTCGAGCTGCGTGTCCACGTCGCCCTGCTCGTCGTGCGCCAGGCAGATCTCGTAGTAGTCCCAGCGCTCCGGGATGTACTCGAGCACCGTCTCCGGGTCCTTGCGGAAGTACGGCACGTACTCGCTGGCGTGGTGGCTCGACTCGGTCTCGAAGTACCCGAACGAGCGCATCAGCTGGGTGCGGACCTGCTCGTTGCCGCCCTCGTAGTTGCTCGCCGCGGCAGCCGCCTCGCTGTGGTCGCCGTCGTCGTCGTGCAGGTCGGACGCCGCGACGCCCCGCTGGTGCTTCGCCGTCATCACCTCGCGCAGACGCGGGTACAGGTCCTCGCCGTTGCGACGCGTGAACTCGAGGATCCACGCCTGGTGGTTGATGCCGGCGCTGACGAACTCGACCTCGTCGTACGGCACGCCGAGCGTGCGCGCCAGCATGCGGGTCGTGCCCTGCACGCTGTGGCAGAGCCCCACCGTCCGGAGCCCCTTCGCGTTGAGGAACGCCGTGGCCATCGCCATCGGGTTCGCGTAGTTGATGAACTGGGCGTCCGGGCAGAGCTCGAGGGCGTCGCGGGCGATGTCCTCGTACGCGCGGACCGACCGCAGGAAGCGGAAGACGCCGCCCGGGCCGACGGTGTCGCCGACCGCCTGGTCGATGCCGTACTTGCGCGGGATCTCGACGTCCCACTTGTAGGACTCGACGCCGCCGACTTGGAACGTGATGATGACGACGTCCGCACCCGCCAGGGCCGCACGGCGGTCCGTGGTCTCGAGGACCTCGACACCGAGGCCGTGGTGGGCGACGAGCTCGCGGGCTGCGGTCGCGGTGCGGGCGACCCGGCCCGCGTCGAGGTCCATGAGGTGCAACGTCGCGTCCTGCAGGGCGGGGAAGGAGACGAGGTCGCCGATGAGGCGGAAGGGGAAGACGAAGCCGCCGGCGCCGATGATGGTGATCTTGGTCATGTGTCGACGGTAGGAAGCGCGGGGGTGTGCGGTCCTCCGGCTTCGGACGGTGGGGTTCCAGGATCCTCGGATCGGTCCGTGGCCCGCTGTGCGAGTGTTGTCCGGTGCGCTACCGACTGATGAACGAGTACAGCGTCGACTGGCCGCTCTGGGACGAGGACGGCCTGTGCCCCGAGGGGAGACCGGCGTTGTCGGAGACGGTCCGCGACGAAGTACTGCGGTGGGCCGCCGAGTTCAACGAGGACTACTCGGTGGAGGCGGGATGGCCGACCGAGGCCGCGGCGCGCTCGTCCGAGCGCCAGGCGCGGCGACTCTTCCGGCTCGTCGAACGCGAACTGCCGCCGGGCGACGAGCTGGTGCTGGGGTACTGGGAGACGAACAGACGGAAGGGGCTCTGACGGGTCGCGACGGTCGTCGTACGCTGGCGGACGTGGACGAGTGGTGGGACGTGGTCGATGCGGGCGGTGGAGCGACGGGCACGACGTTCCGGCGAGGCGACAGCGGCTGGCCCGACGGGTCCTTCCACCTCGTGGTCACGGTCTGCGTCCACCGCGCCGACGGGACCGTCCTCGTCACGCAACGAGCTCCGACGAAGGAGTTCGCGTACGGGTGGGAGTTCCCCGGAGGAAGCGCGCTCGCCGGCGAGTCGGGGCCAGCGGCGGCCTGCCGTGAACTGCGCGAGGAGACCGCCCTCGAGGTCGCTCCCGACGCGCTGCAGTGGGTCGGTCGCTTCACCGAGGACTCTGCGCTGGTGGATCTCTTCACCGTCCGGGAACCTGCCGGCTCGACCGTGCGGCCAGCTCCGGCCGAGGTGATGGCCTGGAAGTGGCTCCCCGCGTCCGAGGTGGTCGAACTCCGTCAGAGCGGCGTGATGGCGGATCCGTGGGGACCGCGGTTGGACGCGCTGTGGCCAGCGGCGATGGCCACGATCCGGTCCGTGGACGAGCCTCCCGCGGTGCAGCTGGAAGCACACCGCGACTCCTGGAAGACGGACTACCAGCGTGAGGCGTCGCGGCTCGTCGCCGCGCTCGGAGACCGCGTGCTCGCGGTCGAACACATCGGCAGCACGGCCATCCCGGGTCTCGAAGCGAAGCCGGTCATCGACATCGCGGTCCGGGCCGCAGTCGACACGGATCCGTTGGCGCTCGGCCCGTTGCTCGCGGCGACGGGCTACACGCAGCACCGTTCCGGTCCGAAGAACCACGGGGTGTACACCCGAGAGCGAGACGGGGCGAGGACCCACATCCTCCACGTCTTCGCCTCGGACCAGTGGGACGAATGCAACCAACGGCTCTTCCGGGACAAACTGCTCAGCGACCCGACCGCCGTTGCGCGGTACCGGGAGGTCAAGACCCGAGCAGCGCGATCGTCGGACGGTCGTACCTACACGGCAGCGAAGAGCCAGGTGGTGCAGCAGCTCCTCGATGAGGAACGTGCCGCCCGAGGTCTCGCGTCCGTGACGGCGTGGGAGAAGTAGACGGCGGCGCCTGTGGCAACTCGTGAGGAGTACGACGTGCTCTGGGAACGTGCCCGTCAGCGGCTGCGTGTCGGTGACCTGCAGCTCGACCGGGAACCGGTGGACGGTGATCCGCGCTGGGGTCTGAGCCTGGTGCTGCTCCCTCCGAGGCCACTCGCTCAGCGGATCGCTGGCGTGGCGGATGAACTGGCCGCCGCGTACGACGGCACGCAACACGTGTACGGAGTCGAGGACGTGCACCTCACGATCACGAGCCTCGAACCGTACCGCGATCGGATCGACCGTGCGACGCTCGAGCACTACATCGACGTCGTCGAGAATTCGCGCGGCGCGCTCGACCACCGAGTCCGGCTCGACGGCCTTGGAGGATCGGCGGCCGGCGTCTTCGTGCAGGGGTTCGACGACGACACCCTGCGGCCGATCCGTGTCCGGATGCGTGAGGCTGCCTCGGCGCTCCACGGCGGTGCCGCGCCTCCGATGGCCTTCATCAGGAACACGGCCCACCTCTCGATCAGTGTGCACCGCGAGGCCTCACGCGAGGCAGCGGTCGTGCGTCACGTGGACCGATCGCGCCACCAGGAGCTCGGAGAGATGCACGGGGCACGAGTCGCGCTCGTCCGGTACCGACCGTGCGTCGGCTCCATGGGCATCGAAGTACTCCACACCGTCGGGTGAGTACCAGGACAGGCTGCTGCGCCAAGGCCGTAGGGTGGCGCTCGTGACGGCCACAGGGAGACGGAAGCGATCGGTCGTGGTGATGGTCGTGGTGACGCTTGCGCTCGTCACGTTGCTCGCCGGAGTTCGCCTCGTGTCCCTGTTCGCATTCGCGACCGAGGGGGATGTGCCACCCGCTTCCTCGGTCTCACTGCCCGCGGGCAGCGAGCTGATCACGGAAGAGAAGGAGTGCGCTTCTGGTGGGTGCTGGGCCGTGCTCTCGGTCCGACCGCCCGAGGGAGTGAGCCCGCAGGACCTCGCGACGAGCTTGGGGATGACTCCGCAAGCTCGTCAGCGCGGGACACTGTGGGACCCGCGCACCGTCAACCTGAGTTCGGAAGCGGACGGGGAACTCCTGGTCATCAGAGCCGACTACTGGTCTCGTCAGGCGACCCCCTGACGGAGGTCCTGTGTGGGGAAAGGCTCACTGACGTAGGCTCAGCATCGTGCTCGACGTGGAGACGATGGAAGCGGCGTACTGGAGCCACCGCGGCCCGGCTCCGCTCATGGCGTCGTCCCATCGGCACGACGACCTCGAGATGAACCTGGTGCTCGACGGGCACCTGGACTACCGGTTCGGCGGGGCGCCGGTAAGCGTGCACGCGGGCGAGATCGCACTGTTCTGGGGCTGGACCCCGCACCAGCTCGTGGGTGACGGCACCGGTACGGGCGAGTTCCGCTGGGTGCACATCCCGCTGGCCGAGGTGCTGGCGTGGGGACTGCCCGACCACGACCTCGGAGCGATGCTCCTGAACCGCCCGGTCGTCGTGCCGACCGCAGCTGCCGGGCGTGACGTCGAGTCGATGCTCGGGTCGTGGCAGCAGGACTTCGAGGACGACGGTGCGGAGATCATCGCCAACCTCGAGGCGCAGGCGCTCGTGCGTCGCCTGCTCCGGCACCACCGCGATGCCGTTCACCTGCGGCCCGGCGGCGGGCACGGCACCGTGGATGCCATGCACCGCGTGATCGACATGGTGCGGTTCGTGGTCGACCGGTTCCGCGAACCGATCGAGGTCGCTGACGTCGCAGCGGCCGCACACCTGCACCCGCACTACGCGATGTCGGTGTTCCGACAGGACGTCGGCACCACGATCGTCGAGTACCTGACACGGTGCCGGGTGGCCGAGGCGCAGCGGTTGCTCGCGACGACGTCCATGACGACGTCGGAGATCGCGCACGCTGCAGGATTCGGGTCGCAGTCGAGTTTCTACGTGCACTTCACCCGCGCCTGTGGAACTGCGCCAGGTGCGTACCGAGCGCGGGTTCGCTGACCCGGTGTCCCCACGCACGAGCAACGCCCCGTCGCGAGCGACGGGGCGTTGGCCGTTCCGGTCTGCCATGCACAGCCGGAGTACGTGGGGTGTTACTTGATCTGTGCGGTGAT
>NZ_SLUR01000012.1:0-132949 GCF_004340725.1 Curtobacterium sp. PhB128 | reverse complement strand
ACGCCTCGACGCCATGACGCCGAGAGAAGCTCTCGACGAGCTACTCTCGGCGTCACTGACAGGCGGTGTTGCACCGACCACTTGAATCCACCCGCCGATGGTCGGCGGCACACTGTCGCTTTCGCGAGCAGGGTCGCGTCGAGTGCGGGCAGCGGCAGTGGACGCGACCGGACGACGGACGGGAGGCGCGGCACGGAGCCGCCACGGGCCTCCCGTCCGGCACGCGGAAGCGACAGAACCCCGCCAACGGTTCGCGGGGTTCTGTCGCTCTGGCGGGACTGACCCGGCCCGCTGTCGCGCGCTACGCGCGCACGTGCGGGTGCGCGCCGAGCTCCTCGGCCACGAGGAACGCGAGCTCGAGCGACTGCATGTGGTTCAGCCGCGGGTCGCACAGCGACTCGTAGCGGGTGGCGAGGGTGGCCTCGTCGATGTGCTCCGACCCGCCGAGGCACTCCGTGACGTCGTCACCGGTGAGCTCGACGTGCATGCCACCCGGGTACGTACCGACCTGGCGGTGCGCCTCGAAGAAGCCGAGGACCTCGTCCACGACGTCGTCGAACCGACGGGTCTTGTAGCCCGTGGGCGTGGTCAGGCCGTTGCCGTGCATCGGGTCGGTGACCCACAGCGGGTTGGCGTCCATGCCCTTGATCGCCTCAAGCAGCTTGGGCAGCTCGTCGCGGATCTTGCCGGCACCCATGCGCGTGATGAACGTCAGGCGGCCGGGCTCGCGGTTCGGGTCGAGCTTGTCGACCAGGGCCTTCATGTCGTCGACGCTCGTGGTCGGGCCGAGCTTCACGCCGATCGGGTTCCGCACCCGCGACAGGAAGTCCACGTGCGCGCCGTCGAGGACACGCGTGCGCTCCCCGATCCAGATGAAGTGGCCGGAGGTGTCGTACGCCAGACCGGACCGCGAGTCGATGCGGGTCATCGGGCGCTCGTAGTCCATGAGCAGACCCTCGTGCGACGCGTAGAACTCGACGTGCTTCAGTGCCTCGAAGTCGGCACCGCAGGCGTCCATGAAGCGGATCGCGCGGTCGATCTCCTTGGCGAGGTGCTCGTAGCGGGCGTTCGCCGGGTTCGACGCGAAGCCCTTGTTCCACGAGTGCACCTGACGCAGGTCGGCGAAGCCCCCCTGCGTGAAGGCGCGGACGAGGTTCAGCGTCGACGCGGCCGTGTGGTACCCCTGCACCAGGCGGCGCGGGTCAGCCGTCCGGCTCTCCGGCGTGAAGTCGTAGCCGTTCACGATGTCACCGCGGTAGGCGGGCAGCGTGACGTCGCCGCGGGTCTCGAAGTCGCTCGAGCGCGGCTTGGCGAACTGCCCGGCCATGCGGCCCATCTTGATGACGGGCATCGACGCACCGTAGGTCAGGACGACGGCCATCTGCAGGATCGTCTTGACGCGGTCGCGGATGGAGTCGGCGGTCGCGCCGGCGAAGGTCTCGGCGCAGTCACCGCCCTGCAGCAGGAACGCCTTGCCCTGTGCGGCGGCGGCGAGCCGCTCGCGGAGCTTGTCGACCTCGCCCGCGAAGACGAGGGGCGGCAGCGTGGCGATCTCGGCCGAGGCGGCCTCGGCCGCTGCGGCGTCGGGCCACGTGGGCTGCTGCTTGATGGGGAGGGTGCGCCAATAGTCGAGGCCCTCGATGACGTCCGGATCCTGCAGGGCGACGAAGTCGGTCGACTCGAACAAGGGCGTTACCTCGGTGTTCTGTGCGGGCGGCCCGCCTGGCCGCCGGAAGGCGGCAGAACGGGCGTCCTGGCGGAGTGCCGGGACCATCAGAGCCTAACGTGCGGGCGACGACTTCCGTTCCCGCATGACTGCCTCGCGTGCGGAGCTCGCGCGTTCCTTGACGCTCGTCGCGTAGACGTCGACGTACTCCTGACGGCTCAGCCCCGCGAGCTCGTGCATGACCTCGTCGGTGACGCTGCGCAGGATGAACCGGTCGGTCTCGAATCCCTGGAAGCGCGAGAAGTCGAGCGGCTTGCCGAACACCACGCCGACGCGCTTGATCTTCGGGAAGCGCTGCCCGATCTGCTGCACCTCACGCGTGCCGACCATGGCGACGGGGACGACGAGCACCCGGCCCTCGAGGATCATCCGCGCGATGCCGGTGCGACCGCGGTAGAGCTTGCCGTCGGGGCTGCGGGTGCCCTCCGGGTAGATGCCGAGCTGCTCGCCGCGCGCCAGGACCTGCAGGCCGGTGCGGAGCGAGGCCTCGGACGCCTTGCCGCCGGAGCGGTCGATCGGCAGCTGGCCGATGGCGTTGAAGAACGTCTTCGTCGCCCAGCCCTTGAGTCCCCGCCCGGTGAAGTAGTCGCTCTTCGCCAGGAAGGACAGCCGCCGGTCGAGCACGGCCGGCAGGATCACCGAGTCGATGAACGAGATGTGGTTGGACGCGAAGATGACCGGGCCCTTGGCGGGGACGTTCTCACGGCCGACCACCCACGGGCGGAACAGGGTGAGGATGAGCGGGCCGAGCAGGAAGTTCTTCAGCAGCCAGTAGGTCATCGACGACTCCAGGTGGTGGGGTGGGCCTGAGCGACCCTACGCCGTGCGGGCCGGTACGCGGTTACGCCGTGCGGGCGTGGATGCGGGCCAGGTCGGCGGCGCCGACGACTCCGGCGTCGTTCACCAGCTCGGCGATCACGAAGTCCGGCTCGGGGTGGTAGCCACGCGCCGGCAGGTTGTTGAGGTACGCCTGCTTGATGGGGTCGAGCAGCCGGTCCCCCGCGCTGGCGACCCCGCCGCCGAACACGAACAGCTGCGGGTCGAGCACCGCGGACAGCGAGGCGCAGGCCTCACCGAGGTGGCGGCCGAGGCGACGGAGCGCCGCGAGGGCACCCGGGTCGTCGGCCAGGATCAGGTCGCCCACGATGTGTCCGTCGAGCTCGCCGCCGTTGGCTTCGCGCGCGTCGGCCAGCGCGGAGCCGATGCCGCCGGCGTCGGCGACGTCGTTCGCCATCCGCTGCAGGGCACGGCCGGAACCGTACTGCTCGATGCAGCCACGCGCGCCACAGCCGCAGGGCAGACCGTTCGGCACGATGCGCAGGTGGCCGATCTCGCCGCCGGTGCCGAACCCACCGCGGAACAGGCGGTCCTCGGTCACGATGGCGCCGCCCACACCGGTGCCGATGGTGAGCATCGTCATGTCGGAGACGAGCCGGCCGGCGCCGAAGCGGAACTCGGCCCACCCGGCGGCGTTGGCGTCGTTGTCGACCGTGATGTGCAGGTCGCCGAGGCGCTGCTGCAGCTTCTGGCGCAGGGGCTCGTTCCGCCACCGGATGTTCGGCGTGTAGTAGACGATCGACTGCGAGGCGTCGATGAAGCCCGGGGCCGCGACGCCGACCGCGCCGACCTCGTGTCCTGAGCTGAGTCGCTCGACCATCGAGACGACGTCGTCGAGCATGGCGTTCGGGTCCGCAGCGTTGGTGGCCACGCGGTCCTCGGCGATGATCTCGCCGAGTTCCGTCACGACCGCTCCCGCGATCTTGGTGCCCCCGATGTCGATTCCGATGGCGTGCACGGTCCAAGAGCCTACCGGTTCACCGCGAACTCACGGAACGCCCGGTGACGCGTCCTATGCTGACTGTGTCGCCTCGCAGGATGAGGCGCCCTCGAATCGAACCGGCAGACAAGGGAGTCACCGTGAACGATCAGCGACCCGAACGCGCCAGTCAGGTCCCGACCGGGAGGCACGCCTCGCGTCCGACGAGCGGCCCCGTCGCTCCTGACCACGGCTCCGCAGCGCGGCTGCTCGGCGACCGCGCCCGTCTGACGCCGTCGCGTCCGATCCTGGCCCAGCGCCACGGCGACACGTGGACGACGATCACCGCCGGCGAGGTGTTGGCAAGGGTTCGCGGCATCGCGAAGGGCTTCGTCGCCGCCGGCCTCGAGCCCGGTGCCCACGTCGCGATCCTGTCCCGCACCCGCCTGGAGTGGACCCTCGTCGACTTCGCGGTGTGGACGGCAGGACTGGTCTCCGTCCCCGTCTACGAGACGAGCTCCCCCGACCAGGTCCGGTGGATCCTCTCCGACTCCGAGGCCGTCGCGATCGTCGTCGAGCAGGAGGAGCACGCGCGTCGGGTCGCCTCGATCGCCCCGGACCTGCCGCACCTCGGACAGCACTGGACGATCGACGGCGGCGGGCTCGACGACCTGACCCGGCTCGGCGAGGACGTCACCGACGACGAACTCGACGCGCGGACGGCGTCGGTGCACGGCCACGACGACGCGACGATCATCTACACCTCCGGGTCGACCGGACGCCCGAAGGGGTGCGTCCTGCGGCACGACAACTTCACCGCGACGGTCGAGAACGCCAGTGTCGCGATGCCCGAGGTCGTCGCGGACGGCGCCTCGACCCTGCTCTTCATCCCGATGGCCCACGTGTTCGCCCGCTTCATCGCGGCGATGTCCGTGTCGGCCGGGGTGCTGGTCGGCCACGAGCCGGACACGAAGGACCTCATGCAGGCCGTGTCGTCGTTCAAGCCGTCCTTCCTGCTGGCGGTCCCCCGGGTGTTCGAGAAGATCTACAACGCCTCCGAGCAGAAGGCCGACCTCGGCGGCAAGGGGAAGGTCTTCCGGGCCGCTGCAGACACCGCGGTCGCCCACTCCGAGGCCTTGGCCGCCGGTCGGGTCCCGCTCGTGCTCGGCCTGAAGTTCAAGCTGTTCGACAAGCTCGTCTACGCGAAGCTCCGGAACGCCCTCGGTGGCCGCACCGAGTACGCGGTCAGTGGCTCGGCACCGCTCTCGCCGCGGCTGTCGCACTTCTTCCGGTCGATCGGAGTGCTCATCCTCGAGGGCTACGGACTCACCGAGACGACGGCCCCCGCGACCGTGAACCGTGCGGCGGACCTGCGCATCGGGACGGTCGGCCCGGCACTCCCCGGGGTCGAGATCCGGATCGCCGACGACCAGGAGATCCTGATCCGCGGCGTCGACGTGTTCGACCGCTACTGGCGGAACGACGAGGCCACCGAGCGGGCGTTCACCGACGACGGCTGGTTCCGCACGGGCGACCTCGGACGGCTCGACGACGACGGCATCCTGACGGTGACCGGACGCGCCAAGGAACTCATCGTCACCGCGAGTGGCAAGAACGTCGCACCGGCACCGCTCGAGGACGGCGTCCGCGAGCACCCGCTCATCGGGCAGGTCGTGGTCGTCGGCGAGGGCAAGCCCTTCATCGCCGCCCTCGTCACGCTCGACCGCGAGATGCTCCCGGGGTGGTGCGAGAGCCGCGGGATCACGCCGGCGCTCTCCGCGCACGAGGCCGCGTACGACGAACGCGTGCTCACCGCCGTGCAAGAGGCCATCGACACCGCGAACGGCCGGGTCTCACGAGCCGAGTCGGTCCGGTCGTTCACGATCCTGGACACCGAGCTGACGGAGGGGTCCGGACACCTGACGCCGAAGCTGACGATCAAGCGGTCGGTCATCCTGCGCGACTTCGCGGCCGACATCGACCACATCTACTCGGGGTCGAAGGTGCAGACGACCGCGACGCCCGTCATCGAGGAGCGTCGCGCGCGCCGCGCGTAGCGTCTCGGCGTACCGGGGCGTTTCGGGCGTACCAGGTCGTTTCTTCCGACCAGGTACGCCCGATTCCGCCAGGCGCGCGCGGGGTGCGTGCGCGCGGAGTGCAGGCGCGCGCGGGGCTCAGGCCTCCGGCGACTGCTCCGTCGCGGGGGCGTCGAGGACGGCGGTCGAACCGGTGGCGACCGTGGTGTCGGCCGGACGACGGTTGGTGCGGGTGCGGTGCGAGCTGAGCTCGTCAGTCTGACTGGTCATGCGGGAGTCCTGGGGGGATGGGATGGTCGTCGGTGGGAGGCCGACGCGGATACGGTACCTCTTCGTCAGGACAAAGCGACAATCCCCCGTGGGGGTGTCATGAGCAGGCACTCATGACCAGCGGATCAGTGGAACCACTCCTGCGCCCGGATGTCCCGCAGCGCCTGCCGTCGGACCTCTGGTTCGAGCGTCATCACGTAGACGGTGCCGTCCAGGTGGTCGACCTCGTGCTGCAGCGCCTCGGCCATCAGCCCGGTGCCCTCGAGCACCACCTCGGCGCCGTCGACGTCGACACCACGGACCTTGGCGTACGGGTGCCGCCGGGTCGGGTAGCCGAGCCCGGGAACGGACAGGCACCCTTCCTCCATGAGCTCGGGCTCCCCCGAGACCTCGACGACCTCGGGGTTCAGGACGTACCCGACCTCGCCGTCGACGTTGTACGAGAACGCGCGGAGTCCGACACCGATCTGCGGCGCGGCCACACCGGCGCGGCCGGGCTCCTTGACGGTGTCGATCAGGTCCTGCACGAGGTCGCGGACCCCGCTCGACCCGAGTGCCGCCGGAGCGATCGGGTCCGCAGGCGAACGGAGGACGGGGTCGCCGAACAGGCGGATGGGACGGACGGTCAATTTACTGCAGCACCACCAGGAGGTCGCCGGCGTCCACCTGCTGGGTCGCCGGGATCGCGAGACGGCCGACGGTGCCCGCCACGGGCGCCGTGATGGCCGCTTCCATCTTCATCGCCTCGATGCTCGCCACGGCCGCTCCGGCCTCGACGACGTCACCGACGGCGACCTTGAGCGTCACCACACCGGAGAACGGCGCAGCGACGTGCTTCGGGTCGGACTTGTCGGCCTGCTCGGCGACCTTCGTCTCGACCTCGATCGACCGGTCGCGAACCGAGACCGGGCGGAGCTGCCCGTTCATCGTGGCCATGACCGTGCGGATGCCCTTGTCGTCGACCTCGCCGATCGCCTCGAGCCCGACGAACAGGTTGACGCCCTTGCCGAGCGGCACGACGTGCTCCTGCCCGGGGCGCAGCCCGTACAGGTAGTCGACGGTCGGTACCACGGACAGGTCGCCGTACTGCTCGCGCACCCGCTCGAACTGGGCCGTGGGCTGCGGGAACAGCAGCCGGTTCAACGCCTGCTGGCGCTCGGGCCCGGCGGCGTCGAGGTGCGCGCGCTCGGCGTCCGGCACCGGGGTGATCTCGAGTCGGACGTCGCGGCCCGCCAGGACCTTCGTCCGGAACGGCTCCGGCCAGCCACCCGGCAGGTCACCGAGCTCGCCGGCCATGAACCCGACGACGGAGTCCGGGATGTCGTACTTGTCCGGGTTCTGCTCGAAGTCGGCCGGGTCGGCGTTCACCGCGGCGAGCTGCAGCGCGAGGTCACCGACCACCTTCGACGACGGCGTGACCTTGGTCGGGCGTCCGAGGATCCGGTTCGCCTCGGCGTACCAGTCCTCGACCTGCTCGAACCGGTCGCCCAGGCCGAGCGCGATCGCCTGCTGGCGGAGGTTCGACAGCTGACCACCGGGGATCTCGTGCTTGTAGACCCGACCCGTCGGACCCGGCAGCCCGGACTCGAACGGGGCGTAGGCCCGACGGACCGCCTCCCAGTAGGGCTCGAGGTCGCCGACCGCGTCGAGGGACAGTCCGGTGTCGCGCTCCGTGTGGGCCAGGGCGGCGACCAGCGCGGACATGCTCGGCTGGCTCGTCGTGCCGGCCATCGGCGCCGAGGCGACGTCCACCGCGTCCGCACCGGCACGCGCGGCGGCGAGGAGCGTCGCGAGCTGCCCACCGGCGGTGTCGTGCGTGTGCACGTGCACGGGCTGGTCGAAGCGCTCGCGCAGCGCGCCGACGAGCTTCTCGGCGGCGCCGGCGCGGAGCAGGCCGGCCATGTCCTTGATGCCGATGACGTGCGCGCCGGCCTCGACCATCTGCTCCGCCAGGCGGAGGTAGTAGTCCAACGTGTACAGGTCCTCGGCAGGATCGAGGAGGTCGGCGGTGTAGCAGAGCGCCGCTTCGGCGACGGCCGTGCCGGTCGCGAGCACTGCCTCCAGGGCCGGTCGCAACTGGCTGACGTCGTTGAGCGCGTCGAACACGCGGAAGACGTCGACGCCCGTGGCGGCGGCCTCGGCGACGAACGCGTCCGTCACCTCGGTCGGGTACGGGGTGTAGCCGACCGTGTTGCGGCCGCGTAACAGCATCTGGATCGGGATGTTCGGCATCGCCTCGCGCAGCGAGGCCAGGCGCTCCCACGGGTCCTCGCCGAGGAACCGGAGGGCGACGTCGTACGTCGCTCCGCCCCAGGCCTCGACGCTCAGCAGCTGCGGCGTGAGCCGCGCGACGTACGGTGCGACGGCGACGAGGTCCTTCGTGCGGACGCGGGTGGCGAGCAGCGACTGGTGCGCGTCGCGCATCGTCGTCTCCGTCACGGCGAGCCGGGTCTGGGCGCGGAGTGCCTTCGCCCACTCGGCCGGACCCTGCGCCAGCAGCACGTCGCGCTGACCCTCGGGCACCGGGGCGCTGAGGTCGAGGGCGGGGAGCTTGGCGCTCGGGTCGGTGACCAGCGGAGACCGCTCACCGTTCGGCTTGTTCACCGTGACGTCGGCCAGCCAGTTCAGGACCTTGGTGCCGCGGTCCTTCGACACGTGGCCGCTGAACAGCTGCGGACGCTCCTCGATGAACTTGGTCGAGACGTCGCCGCGGGCGAAGTCCGGGTCCTCGAGCACGGCCTGCAGGAACGGGATGTTCGTGCTCACGCCGCGGATGCGGAACTCGGCGAGGGCACGCTTCGCACGGGCGACGGCAGTCGGGAAGTCGCGTCCGCGGCACGTCATCTTGGCGAGCATCGAGTCGAAGTGCGGGCTGATCTGCGCACCGGTGGCGACCGTGCCGCCGTCCAGGCGCACGCCGGCGCCACCGGGGCTGCGGTACGTGGTGATGCGGCCGGTGTCCGGCCGGAAGCCCTGCGTGGGGTCTTCGGTCGTGATGCGGGTCTGCAACGCGGCCCCGTGCACGGAGACGGTGTCCTGCGACAGGCCGAGGTCGGCGAGCGACTCGCCCGAGGCGATGCGCATCTGCGACTGCACCAGGTCGACGTCGGTGACCTCTTCGGTGACGGTGTGCTCGACCTGGATGCGCGGGTTCATCTCGATGAAGACGTGCTGACCCTCGCGCTCGCCCTCGGTGTCGAGCAGGAACTCGACGGTGCCGGCGTTCACGTAGCCGATCGAGCGGGCGAAGGCGACCGCGTCGCGGTGCAGAGCCCGGGCGACGGCGGGGTCGAGGTTCGGCGCCGGGGCGATCTCGACGACCTTCTGGTTGCGGCGCTGCACGGAGCAGTCCCGCTCGAACAGGTGGATCGTCCCCGCCTCGGTGCCCGTCGCGTCGGCGAGGATCTGCACCTCGATGTGCCGCGGCCGGATCACCGCCTGCTCGAGGAACATGGTCGGGTCGCCGAACGCACTGTCGGCCTCGCGCATCGCCGCTTCGAGCGCTGCACGGAGTTCGGGCTTGGTCTCGACCCGGCGCATGCCACGGCCGCCACCGCCGGCGACGGCCTTGGCGAACACCGGGAACCCGATGGCGTCGGAGCCGTCGATGAGCTCCTCGATGTCGCGACTCGCCGGGGTGCTCGCGAGGACCGGGACGCCGGCCGCGATCGCGTGCTCCTTCGCGGTCACCTTGTTGCCGGCCATCTCGAGCACGTGTTCGCCCGGACCGATGAACGTGATGCCGGCTGCCGCGGCCGCGGCGGCGAGCTCCGGGTTCTCGGACAGGAAGCCGTACCCGGGGTAGATCGCGTCGGCGCCCGACTCGCGCGCCACGCGGATGATCTCGGAGACGTCCAGGTACGCCCGGACCGGATGGCCACGCTCACCGATCAGGTAGGCCTCGTCGGCCTTCAGGCGGTGCAGGGAGTTCCGGTCTTCGTAGGGGTAGACGGCGACGGTGCGCGCCCCCAGTTCGTACGCGGCACGGAATGCGCGGATGGCGATCTCACCACGGTTCGCCACGAGGATCTTGCTGAACACGACGTCCCTTTCAGCCCGGGTTGAGGTGAGACAACCCTAGTGGCGGTAACGTTGCTGATCGTGCATGTACTCAGCGTGAGCTCCCTCAAGGGCGGTGTCGGCAAGACGACGGTGACGCTCGGCCTGACTTCGGCCGCCTTCGCCAAGGGACTGCGCACGCTGGTGGTGGATCTCGACCCGCAGTCCGACGTCTCCACCGGCCTCGACATCAACATCGCCGGACACCTCAACGTGGCCGACGTCCTCGAGAACCCGAAGGAGAAGATCGTCCGTCAGGCGATCGCCCCCTCCGGGTGGACGAAGGGTTCGCAGGGCAAGATCGACGTCATGGTCGGGTCGCCCTCCGCGATCAACTTCGACGGGCCGCACCCCTCCATCCGCGACATCTGGAAGCTCGAAGAGGCCCTGGCCAACGTCGAGCAGGACTACGAGCTCGTGCTCATCGACTGCGCGCCGTCGCTGAACGCCCTCACGCGCACCGCGTGGGCAGCGTCCGACCGCGTCACCGTCGTCACCGAGCCCGGCCTGTTCTCCGTCGCCGCAGCCGACCGTGCGCTGCGGGCCATCGAGGAGATCCGCCGCGGTCTCTCCCCCCGCCTGCAGCCGCTCGGCATCATCGTGAACCGGGCCCGCGTCCAGTCGCTCGAGCACCAGTTCCGCATCAAGGAACTCCGCGACATGTTCGGCCCGCTCGTCCTGTCGCCGCAGCTGCCCGAGCGCACCTCGCTGCAGCAGGCGCAGGGTGCCGCGAAGCCCTTGCACGTGTGGCCCGGCGAGTCCGCGCAGGAGATGGCGAAGAACTTCGACCAGCTGCTCGAGCGCATCATGCGGACCGGCAAGATCGGGCCCTACGCCGACGGTTCGGGTGCCGTAGGCGCGTAGGTCGCTGCCGCGCGGGCGCGACGCGCGGGCGCGACGCGCTGCTCACGTCCGCCAAGCGGTCACCGACTGTCGGCCGACCGCGGCGCGAACGACGGTTCGTGACCACTCGGCGACGCGCACACGACGGTTCGTGACCACGCGCCGACTGCCAGGAGGCCCGTCTCTGCCCCGGCAGACACGCCCGGCCCCGGCTCGCCCAGCGGTCACAACATCCCGCTCACGTCCGCCGAGCGGTCACCAACTGTGGGCCGACGGCCGCGCGGACGACGGTTCGTGACCACTCGGCGACGCGCACACGACGGTGCGTGACCACTCGGGGCGATCCGCGGGACGAGAACCTGGTCAGGAAGCGCGGGAAGCGCGGCGCGCGGCGAGCTCGTCGGACGGGTCGGCCGCCGCGGAGGCGTCGAGCTCGACCAAGGAGGTCTCGACCTCGCGCAGGACCTTGCCGACCGCGATGCCGAAGACACCCTGACCGCGGGACACCAGGTCGATGACCTCGTCGTCCGAGGTGCACAGGTAGACCGAGGCGCCGTCGGACATCAGGGTGGTCTGGGCGAGGTCGGACACGCCCGACTCGCGGAGCTGGTTCACGGCGGTGCGGATCTGCTGCAGCGAGATGCCGGTGTCGAGCAGGCGCTTCACGAGCTTGAGCACGAGGATGTCGCGGAACCCGTACAGGCGCTGGGAACCGGAGCCGGCAGCGCCGCGGATGGTGGGCTGCACGAGTTCGGTGCGTGCCCAGTAGTCGAGCTGGCGGTACGAGATGCCGGCTGCACGTGCGGCGACGGTGCCGCGGTAGCCGTTCTGCTCGTCGTGCTCGGGGAGGCCGTCGGTGAAGAGCAGCCCGAGGTCGTACCGCGTCGTGTCCGACTCGGTGCCTGGGGTGTCGTTCCCACTCATGCGCTTGCCTTCCACGACGATCGAGCTCCCACCCGAAGGTTCAACGACGGGTTGAGAGTTGTTCCGAGGTCAACGGTAGCGACTCCGACCGCTCCCGCGCGGGACATCCGACTCGGCGCGTCCGGCGTGTCGAGGATACGCCCCACCCACTGACGCACAAGCCCCCGCGGAGCACCGGAACGGATCATGCGTCGAGACGACCGATCGCCGCGCGGATGAGGCTCGAGCGGATGACCTCGAGCTGGACGGCGATCTCGCGTGCGAGTTCCGTGGCCTTCGCCCGTGACGTCGCATCGCCCCGGCGGGACACGGGCATGAGCGCGGATTCGATGAGTCCGACCTCGCGCTCGGCGGTGCTGCGGAGCGTGCGCAGGTGCCGCGGCTCGATGCCGGTCCGCTGCAGCTCGACGAGTGCCTTGAGGACGGACACGCTGTCCTCGCCGTAGGTCTCGGTGGCGGGGAGCAGCGATGCGGAGACCGCGTCGGCCAGGAGCATCGGGGACGCGCCGGCCGCTCGGGCCGTTTCGTCACGGGTGTACCGACGCTCGCGCCCGAGGATCGAGGGACGTGGGGCGTCCCCACCGCCCGGCAGCACGGGCTCGCGCCCGGCGTCGAGGTCGGCGAGGTAGTCCTTGATGACCTTGAGCGGCAGGTAGTGGTCGCGCTGCAGACCGAGGATCACCCGGAGGCGGTCGACGTCGGCCGCCGAGAACTTGCGGTACCCGCTGGCCGTGCGGATCGGCGTGACGAGCTCACGCTCTTCGAGGAAGCGCAGCTTGGAACTCGACAGGTCCGCGAACTCGGGCTTGAGGCGAGCGAGGACCTGCCCGATCGTGAGCAGGTCCGGTGCCGCTGACCCCGCCCGGGCCGCAGCGGACCGTGCGGCCACTACGCGTTCGCCAGGCGCGCCAGGTCGACCCGGGACGCGTAGAACGTCAGACGGAACTTGCCGACCTGGACCTCTGCCCCGTCGGTGAGCGGTGCTTCGTCGATGCGGTCACCGTCGAAGTACGTGCCGTTGAGCGAACCGTTGTCCTTGACGGTGAACGCCGTGCCGTGGCGCAGGAACTGCGCGTGCTTGCGCGACACCGTGACGTCGTCGAGGAAGATGTCGGCGTCGGGGTGTCGGCCGGCGGTCGTGACGTCGGAGTCGAGGAGGAACCGCGCACCCACGTTCGGACCGCGGCGCACGACGAGCAGCGCCGATCCGGACGGCAGGGCGTTGACCGCCTCGCGCTCTTCCGCTGAGACACCGGACTCGGCGGTGAGCGCCGCGCCCATGTCCATGCTGAAGGTCAACGTGGTGTCGACCAGCCGCTGCTCCGGGGTCTTCTGACCGTCCGGCTGCGGGACCACTGGATCTGGCATCGGTGGACCTCCTCCTCTTGGCCCACCAGCGTATCGGAAAGGAGGGCTCCAGCGGCAGCCCCGAACTGGGCCTGTGGACGATCGTCCGCGGTGCGCGAACGCGCGGTCCGGGTTCAGCGACCGCGCGCGAGCAACCAGAGCAGGTACGGGGCGCCGACGACACCCGTCACGACGCCGACGGGCAGGGCGTTGCCGGGGATCGCGAACTGGGCGATGAGGTCGCTGCCGAGGGTGATCGCCGCTCCCACCGCGGCGGCCGGCCCGAGGGCGACGCGGCCGCCGCCGACGAGTCGACGGGCGATCGGCGCCGCCATCAGTGCGACGAACGACACCGGCCCCGCCGTGGCGACCGCAGCGGCGGTCAGGCACACCGCGGTGAGGAGCAGCAGCACCTTCGCGCGGTCCGGCCGGAGCCCGAGGGCCGCCGAGACCTCGTCGCCGAGCGTCAGGACGGTCAGGCGCGACGACTGCAGCAGGGCCAGCAGGAACAGCACGACGAACGCGACGCCGAGCACGCCGACCAGGTTCCGGTCCACGGCGTTCAGGCTGCCGGACAACCACAGCAACGCGGTGCCGGCCTGGGTGACGGTGCCGCTGGTGAGCATCCACCCCGTGATGCTCAGGCAGATCGCCGAGACGCCGATCCCGACGAGCACGACCCGGTTGCCGGTGATCCCCCGCCGCCAGGCCAGTCCGGCGATCACGATCGACACCACGACCGCGCCGACGAGCACGACCGAGAACAGGGTGTCGCCGGACGCCCCGAACAGCACGATCGCGGTGAGACCCGCAGCACTGGCACCCGAGGTGATGCCGATGACGTCCGGGCTCGCGATCGGGTTGCGGACGACGCTCTGCACGATGGCGCCCGCGACCCCCAGGCTGGCGCCGACCAGGATCGCACCGAGCACCCGGGGGCCGCGCAGCTGTCCGATGACGAAGTCCGAGATGCGGTCGCCCTGACCGAACAGCGCGCCGACCACCTGCGCCGGGGTGAGCGGGATCGAGCCGACCCCGAGTCCGATGAGCACCAGCGCGACGAGCACGACGACGACGACCGCCAGGACCACGAGCTCATGCCGGACACCGACCGACCGGCGCACACCACTCACAGGCCCCGCACCGCCCTCGACCGCACGAGCGCGATGAACACCGGCGCACCGATGAGGGCCGTGACGATGCCGACCTGCAGCTCCCCCGGGTACGCCACGACGCGACCGATGACATCGGCCACCAGCAGCAGCGCCGGCGCGACGATCGCGGACAGCAGGATGGTCCACCGGTGGTCGGGGCCGCTCAGCCGACGGACGGCGTGCGGCACGGCGAGCCCGACGAAGGCGATCGGCCCCGCTGCGGCCACGGCCGAGCCGGCGAGCAGCACGGTCACGAGCCCGCCGACGGCCCGGACGAGCACCACGCGTTGTCCGAGCGACGCCGCGAGCTCGTCGCCGAGGGCGAGGGTGTTGAGCGAGCGGCCCAGGCCGAACGCGATCGCGAGACCGATCAGCACCGGCGCCGTGATGATGCCGGCGGTGCCGAGGTCCTTGCCAGCGAGGGCGCCCACCTGCCAGAACCGCAGCTGGTCGAGCAGGCTCGCGTTCGTGACGAGCACCGCCGTCGTGATCGACGACAGCGCGGCGGCGACCACGGCACCGGACAGCGCGAGGCCGACCGGCGACAGTCCGCGCCGGGCGACGGCGGCGATCCCGTAGACGAGCAGTGCGGCCAGGGCAGCACCGAGGAAGGCGAACGGCAGGTAGGCGGCCGTGCCGCTCACCCCGAAGAGCGCGATGCCGGCGACCACGGCGAGGGCCGCCCCGGAGTTGATGCCGAGGACGCTCGGGTCGGCGAGCGGGTTGCGGGTCACGCCCTGCATCACCGCGCCGGCGACACCGAGGGCGGCACCTGCGAGGAGCCCGACGACGGTGCGCGGGACACGGTTGCCGAGCACGATCAGCCCGATCTCGTCGTTCCGCCCCGGGTGCAGGACGGTGTCGAGCACGGTGTGGAGCGGGATCGGACGGGATCCGAAGGCGATCGACAGCGCGCACGCCACGGCGAGGACGACGACGGCCAGCACGGTCGCCCCGACCAGACGGGAGACGGAGGCGGGCGCCGGTGGCGCGGACGTGGAGGAGCGCATGGGAAGTAAGGCAACCCTAACGCTCGAACCCCACTCGGCGTCCCCCGAGCAAGCCCGGAGCAGTCGCTGGGTCCGTTCATAGGCTCGTCATTGGATCGCCGCCTGTACTGGTCTCCATCGACACCCGCCCGGGTCGTCGAGGGACGACCGGAGAGCACCGATGAACGAGACCCCGAACCCCGCCGCCGACGCCGACCGCGAGCACGACGAGCAGGGCACCGCCCGGACCGACGGCACGCAGCAGCAGCGGCAGCAGCAGGCGTACGGGATGAGCTGGGAGGCACCCCACGCCGACCCCGCCACCCTCCGTCCGGCCTACGCCTTCGACGGCTCCGGCCCGTACCTGTACGGCCCGGACGGCTCCGGCCCCTACGCGTACTCCCCCGACGGCCGCGGCCCGTACCTGATCGGCAGCCCGGCGCTCACCGGCACCCACCACGCCTGGGCGCACACCGCGGCGACGGCGAACCACCCGGGAGCGGGCACGAAGCGCCCGCGTCGCCTCGGGCTGATGATCGGCTCCGGCATCGCGGCCCTCGCGATCGTCGGCGCCGCCGGCGGCACGGCCCTCGGCCTGTCCTCGCAGAGCACGACCACGACGTCGAGCCAGTCGCAGGGCACCACGACGCTGCCCGACACCGGCAGCGGCACGGGCAGCAGCGACGGCACGAACGGCTTCACCGTCCCCGGAGACGGCAGCGGCACCGGCAGCGGCACCGGCAACGGGACCGACGGCAGCGGCACCACCGGCAACGGCACCGACGGCAGCACCGGCACGAGCACCGAGTCCGCCGCCACCGCAGCGACCGCCGCCCAGAAGAAGGGCGTCGTGACGATCAACACCGTCCTGAACTACGACGAGTCCTCGCAGGCGGCCGGCACCGGCATGATCCTCAGCTCGAACGGCACGGTCCTGACGAACAACCACGTCATCCAGGGCGCCACGAGCATCACCGTCACCGACGAGACCACCGGCAAGGAGTACAAGGCGGACGTGGTCGGCACCGACGCCACGAACGACGTCGCCGTCCTGAAGCTCCAGGACGCCTCCGGCCTGTCCACCGTCACGCTCGACGACGACGGCGAGCCGAGCACCGGTGACACCGTCACCGACGTCGGCAACGCCGAGGGCACGGGCAACCTCGTCGCCGCCGAGGGCACCGTCACGGCCACCGACCAGGACATCCAGGTGCAGAGCGAGTCCGGCACCGGCACCGAGTCGCTGTCCGGTCTGATCGAGATCGCGGCGAACATCGTCTCCGGCGACTCCGGCGGCCCCGTCGTCGACAGCGAGGGCGAGGTCGTCGGCATGGCGACCGCAGCGTCCTCGGGCACCGCGGACGTCACCGGCTACGCCATCCCGATCACCACCGCGAAGGCGATCGCCGAGAAGATCCTGGCCGGGGAGTCCTCGAGCACGATCACCATCGGCCTGCCCGCGTTCCTCGGCGTCCAGGTGAGCAGCACCGCGAGCACCACGGGCGGCGTCGCCGTCGCCGGCACGGTCGAGGGTTCCGGCGCCGCGAGCGCCGGCCTGGCCGAGGGCGACACGATCACGAGCCTCGGCGGCAAGACGGTCACGACCTCGGACGAGCTCACCGCGGCCGTGCAGTCGCACTCCGTCGGCGACAAGGTCGTGGTCGGCTACACCGACAGCACCGGCGCCGCCAAGACCGTCACCGTCACCCTGACCGCGGGCCCGGCCGCGTAAGCAGAAGCAGAAGCAGAAGCGCGAGCGGGCGCCGGCCCGGCCGCCTAAGCGGAAGGAAGCAGCGCCCGCACCACCGACCGGTACACGTTGGCCGGGGAGTCCGTCTGGAAGACGGTCTCCCCGGCTTCCGTCTTGCCCACGCGGGCGAAGCCGATCCCCTCGGCGCGCACGATCGTCACGGGCTTCGGCTTGCCCGGTCGACGCAGGTACGACACCGTCCACGGCGCCGCCCAGAAGCGCGCGAGCCGCGGGTCCGCCTCGACGAGGGCCTCCGGCAGGTCCGGTGCGTCGGAGCCGCCGGCCAGCCGGCGGCCGAGCAGGTGCCCTGGGAGCGACCCCGTGCGGAACGGGAAGGTCCACGTCGGGCCGATGCCGAGCCTCCCGGCCGTCAGCGCGACCGCGCGGTCCGGCGTGACGGACGCGACCACCGCGCCCGCCTCGGCGATCCCGTCCACGACGGTCTGCGACCAGGCCTGGAGGCGCGACTCGCCACCGCCGTGCAGGTGCTGTTCCAGCGTGACCGGCTGGGCATCGCCCTGCCACGGCTCGAGCAGGGTCTGGGTCGACTCCGGCAGCGTGCCGAGTCGGCCGACGAGCCCCGCTTCGATGAGTTCGCGGCCCGCCGCGGTGCGGAGCAGCGTCGGGTTCCACCGGCGTCCGGCGAGGCTCTTGAGCGTGCCGACCGCGTCGGCGCTCAGGCGGGGGCCGTCGAGCTCCGGGCCGGGCGCCGGGGTGGGCAGCGGCTCGAGGTCGCGCTCGGGGCGGACCGGGGACGGCTCGGTGGCGCGGACACTCTCGAGGACCGCGAACACGAGCTCGTCGGTCTCGAGCAGGCGTGCCAGGGGGCGTTCGATCGTCAGGTCGACGCGGTGCCGCCCGGTGACGAAGAGCAGGTGCGCGCCCGCGACGTCGCCGTGTTCGTCGGGACGGACGTACTCGACCAGGCGCGCGGGAGCCCCGGCGGCGGTCCAGGTGTCGCAGCCGACGAGCAGCAGCCCCTCGACGGAACCGGGCAGTCTCGCGAGGAGGCCCGTGTTCTCGTCGCCGATCGCGCGGTCGCTGGGTCGGGATCGGACGGTGAGGACGATGTCGTCGCCGGTGACGCGCAGGTCCGCCTGGGCAGAGTCCTCGCGGCGCCACTGGTCGGGGCGGCGGAGGGTGAGGCGGGCGGTGCGGTCCTCGGTGCCGAGCGGGACGGGGACTGCCATGCCACGAGGCTACGTCGGGTGCGGGGTGCGGAGGGGTGCGGCTCGCCGTGCGCGCGCGGCGCGGCGCGGGCGCTGCGCGTGGCGTGCGCTGCGCGTGGCGTGCGCTGCGCGTGGTGCGAAGTTGACCACTCCGTGCCGCGCAACAACCTCGCACCGGGCGGACAACCTCGCACCGAGCCGCCACTCGCGCGCGTCAGCGGCGGGGCGCGCGCGGGGCCGGGGGCGGTGGGACGGGCTTCGCGGCGACGACGTCGGCGAGCCGGACCTCGACCGGGCCGCGGCGGGTGGCGATCGTCACGGTGTCGGGGGTGCGGGCGACGAGGTCCCCGAGGGCGTCCTGTGCGCCGTCACCGTGGTGCGCCCGGACCACGAGCCGGTCCCCGATCGCGGCGTCGTGGAGCACGCCGAGCCCACGGGTCCGCGCGATCGCCGCCTGTTCCCCGGTGCTCACCCGCCCAGCGTAGGGGCCGCCTAGAGTGAGGGGATGGCCAAGGCTCGCGTGGACAGCTGGATCTGGGCGGTGCGGATCACCAAGACCCGCTCCGCTGCGACCGCCGCGTGCAAGGCCGGGCACGTCCGGGTGAACGGGGAGCGCGCGAAGCCCGCGCAGCCGATCGGCCCCGGCGACGAGGTCCGGGTGCGGCAGAACGGCTTCGACCGGATCGTCGTCGTCACGGGCATCATCCTGAAGCGGACGAGTGCTCCAGAGGCCGCGAAGCACTTCGAGGACAAGACCCCTCCGCGGCTGTCCAAGGAAGAGGCGGGGTTCGTCCCGATGCGCGACCGCGGTGCCGGGCGTCCGAGCAAGCGGGAGCGCCGCGACCTCGAGAAGCTCCGCGGCTACTGACGCCGGCCCCCGACGCCGTGCGGGCCGGACGTCAGACGAAGCGGACGGTCTGCTGCAGTCGGTCGCGGATCTCGAACACGTCGACCGATCCGGGCGGGGACCACACGCCGTTCAGCACCTGCCCGAGCGCACTGCGGCGGACGACCAGGGCAGTCGGCTTCTTCGGGGAGCCGACGAGCTGCACGTCGACCTCGACCGCGGAGTCCGGCACGACGAGCAGCCGGCCGGTGAACCGCACCCGGGTTTGCTTCTGCACGGCACGGGCGGCGCGGACGAGTTCCTTCACCGGACGCTCGCCGGGCGCCAGGGTCTCCCCGACGATGTCGCCGTGCTCGACCCGGACGGGGGCTCCCCAGTCGATCGACTCGACGGCCCAGAGCCCGCTCGGGGTCAGGACGGCGTGGTCGAGCTTGCCCTCGGCCCCGGCGTCGAGGTCGTGCCAGACGGTGACGCCGATGCCCATGTCCGAGACGATCGAGGCAGTGGCCTCTTCGGCGAGCGCTTCGCCGAGCAGCCGTCGGATGTGCCGGGGCGCCGAACGGATGAGGGTGGGGTCGTAGGGGTCCTCGATGGGGTCGCCGAGTCCGACCCATTCGCGTTCTGCCTGCAGGAAGACCTCGCGGGAGCGTCCGCCGGGGTGTCCGTGGGACCGGGCGCGGGGGCGGGTGTCGCGACGGGCTGACGGGGGTGCGTAGGCGTCGCGACCGGTGTCGGGCCTCCCGGTCGACGAACCGGACGCACCGGACGTGCTGAACGGACCGGCGCCGCTGCTGCTGAACGATCCGCGGGAGCCCGCGTCGTAGGCGCGGCGTGCTGCGGGCGTGCCGATGCGTTCCCAGGCGAGCTGGACGCGGCGGAAGTGCTGGGCGTCGCCGCCGAGGTCGGGGTGGGATTCGCGGGCGGCGCGCCGGTAGGCGCGGCGGAGCGCGTCGTCGTCGGCGGTCGCGGGGACGCCGAGGACTTCGTACGGGGTGGCGTCGGCCGGGCTGTCGGTCATGGCCCTGCGACATTACCCGAGGCAGGGTACGAGTCCGCCGCGTGGTTGCTGGGGACGGCCTGGAGGAACGGATGGACTCGACCCCACCGGCTGCGGTCAGCGGCTGGTCGCCTCCACCACCCCGAACGCGACGGGCGCGTCGAGGAACCGCGCGTACCGGGCGGCGGCGGCCTCGAGCGCGCGCACCGAGGCGACGTCGAGTGCCGCGAAGGGTGTGACGGTGACGGCCACCCCGCTGGCGCGCTCGGTCCGCTTCCAGGTGCCAACGACCCGCCCGCGGACGACGGCCATCGGCAGGAACATGCCGTTGGCGCCCGGGACGACCCGGTCGGCGTGTGCGGGGTCGAGCTGGGCGGAGCGGTCGGCGTACCCGAGCAGGTACTCGTCGAACCCGGGCAGCAGGTGGCCGGTGGGTGTGCCGCCGGTGGTGGGTCGGTCGGCGAGCGCGAGGAGTCCGTCGCCGAGGTCCTCGACGGTGTCGCCGGCGACGGCTCGGGCACGGCGGAGGTCGCCGAGCGGGAGCTTCGTCCAGCTGGCGGCGTCGGCCTCGGTGGCGGGGCCGCGGCCGCGCAGGTACCCGAGCAGGACCCGGCGGAGTGCTTCTTCGCGGTCGGGGACCTCGGCGAGCGCCGGTGCCCACTCGTCGAGGAGCACGAGTCCCTGGCCGACGCGGGCGGTGGGGCCCCAGGCGACGAGTCCCTCCTGCGAGAGCTGCAGCAGCAGGTGGTAGCCGCGGCCGGCGGTGGGGTCGATGCCGGCGGCGCGGTACTCGTCGAAGAGTTCGTCGCGGACGAGGGCGCGGCGGCCGGACAGTGCGGCGACGGTGGTGTCCCGTGCTCGGTCGAGCAGGGGTTGGTCGATGCCGAGTTCGGTGGCGCGTCGGGCGATGCTGCGCAGGGTCCGTTCGGCGGTCAGGGAGAGCAGGAGCCGGAGGTCGTCGGGGCGCATGGCGTGCAGGGTGCCCCGCATCGGCCACGAGCGGACGAGCTCGCCGCGGTCGAAGGCGGCGCGGACGTCGTCACGGGTGGCTCCGGGTGCGCGGACCCCGATGGCCCAGAGCACCTGGCCGAGGTCCTGCCCCTGCACGGCGGTCATCCGTTCGACCGCACCGGTGGGGCCGAGGCCGGCGACGGCGATCCCCTGCGCGGCGAGCCGCAGCGTGCGGAGCTGCGCAGGGGTCGGGGTCACGCGACGGCGGCGGCGATGGCGTCGGCGTGCTGCTCGATGTAGGCGACGTCGGCCCGGTACAGGTCGGCGTGCCCGTGCGCCAGGTCGCTGACGAACTTCGGGTTGCCGGCGGCGGCCTCGGTCTCCATGGTGGTGACCATCGCGACGAGGGACGCGGCCATCGTCTCGGCGAGGACGCTGCGGGAGCGGTCGTCGAGGTCGTAGGCGCGGCAGAACTCCGCGGCACGGGCGAGCCGGTCGTCGAGGTCCGGGGCGGTCATGCCCTCGACGGCGCCGGTGGTGAACGGGGCGAACCGGTACACGGCACTCGCGACGTCCCAGACCCGGGGACCGGGGTGTGCGGTGTCGAAGTCGATGAGCCCCACGGCCTGGATGCCGTCGTAGACGCAGTTGTACGGGGCGAAGTCGCCGTGCACGATCGTCTCGACGGGGGTGCGTTCGGCCTGCGACCAGCAGTCGCGCGCCCCGTCACGCGGGAACGTGGTCGCGGCGTCGTGGAAGTGCCGGAGCAGTCGTGCGCTCGTGACGAGGGCGGCTTCGCTCGCGACGTCCTCGGTCCACGGGTACTCCCCCGCGACCCCGGGGACGAACGACACCGTCTCGAGGGTGTCGCCGTGCTCGATCGGTTCCGGTGCCGCGACGAACCCCTGTTCGTGCAGGTGTGCGAGCAGCCGGTGGACGGTCGGTGTCCACGGTCCGGCCGGGCGGTGGACTCGGTCGTCGGCCCTGGTGATCCGCTCCATGGGGAACCTCCTGTGTGTGCGTCTCCGTTGACGTCCGGCCAGCGTATCGACGTGTGCCGCCGCGTGTGACCCGGTGGTGTGAACAACACGTCACGTGACGGCATGCAGCGTTGCATGCAAGGGCGTACGATCGTTCACCGTGGAGCAGCACACGACGACCCAGGCCGCATCCGACCGCGCGTACGACCACGTCAAGCGAGCGATCATCCGCGGCGACCTCCCGGGTGGGACCGCGATCAGCGAGAACGCCCTGTGCCAGGAGATCGGGGTGTCCCGCACCCCCGTGCACGAGGCCTTCCTGCGCCTGGCCGCCGAGGACCTGCTCACCCTGGAGTCCCGCAAGGGTGCGGTGGTGCGCCCGATGTCCCCGAACGAGGCGGCGGACGTACTGGAGATGCGCGAGGCGATCGAGGCCACGGCGGCGACCCGCGTCGTGACCGACGGCCGCGTGGCGGACGTCACCCCGGGCCTCCAGGCCATGCTGACGGAGCAGGAGCAGGCGGTCGCGACGGGCGACGTCGACCGGTTCATCGAGTTCGACGCGGCGTTCCACGGTGCGGTGATCGGCGCGTCGCGGAACGCGATCGCGGTGCGCTTCGCGCAGACGCTCCGTGACCGGCAGAACCGGCTCCGACACCAGCTGATGCGGGTGCAGCCGTCGCAGCTGCAGGCCTCGCTCGACGACCACCGAGCCCTCGCGGCAGCCCTGGCGGCGGGCGATGCGGCCCGCTACGCCGAGGTCCTGCACGCCCACGTCGCCTCGCACCGGGGTGCCCTGTGAGCGCGACGGGGAGCATCCCCACCACCGGCTCGCTGTCCGTCCCCTCGGCGCGTGTGCTGCCCTGGGTCGCCGTGTGGGGCGCGGTGTTCGTCTGCTCGTGGGGCGGTAACCAGTTCTCGCCCCTGCTGCTCATGTACGAGGGCCGCGAGCACTACTCGTCGGTCGTCGTCAACGTCTTCCTGGGCGTCTACGTGCTCGGCCTCGCGCCGGCGCTGCTCGTCGCCGGGTCGCTGTCCGACCGGCACGGCCGCAAGCCCCTCATGCTCGCCGCCATCGTGTCCGCCGTCGTCGGCAGCGGACTGCTCGCGCTCGGACCACTCGGCCCCGGGTTCCTGGCGGCCGGACGGCTGTTCTCCGGCATCACCGTCGGCATCGCGATGGCCGTCGGCAACAGCTGGGTCAAGGAGCTGTCACAGGGACGCTTCGACCCATCCGCCGACACCGGGTCCGGTGCCCGCCGGGCCTCGCTGGCGTTCACGCTCGGTTCGGCCTCCGGCGCGCTGGTGGCCGGGCTCATCGCACAGTGGGGCCCGATCCCCGAGGTGCTGCCCTTCCTGGTCCACATCGTCGTCGCCCTGCCCTTCGCCGTCGTCGTCTGGCGCACCCCCGAGACCAACCGCTCCGGCGGTGTCCCCGGTCCGTGGTGGCGCCAGCTGCGGGTGCCGAGCGCCGGGCACCGACGGTTCACCCGCGTGGTGCTCGTCACCGCCCCGTGGATCTTCGGCTCGGCGGCGATCGGGTACGGCTACCTGCCGACCCGGCTCACCGGAGCCACCGGCGCGTGGGGCCTGGTGTTCGCCACCGCCGCGACCGTCGTCGCCCTCGGGGTGTCCAGCGCGGTCCAACCGCTCGCGCGGCGCGTGCACTCGCTGACCTCGGCCCGGGGGCTCACGACGGCCCTCGCGTGCATGACCGCCGGCATCGCCGTGGTCGTCGTCGCGATCGAGCTGCAGTCCGTCGTGGTCGGACTCGTCGCGAACGTCGTCATCGGCGTCGGGATCGGGCTCGCCCTGGTGTCGTCGCTGCTCGAGGTGCAGCGGATCGCGGGGTCCCGCGACCTGGCCGGGCTGACCGGGGTGTTCTACGCGGCGGCGTACGCGGGGTTCCTGGCGCCGGCCGTGATCGCGGCGATCGCGAACGTCGTGGCGCTGCCGGTCGTCCTCTGGGTGATCGTCGGACTCGGTGTCGTGTCGTGGGGCGCGGTGGTCGTGTCGTCGCGGCGGTACCTGCCGACGGCGTAGCGCCGCTAGAACTGGTCGCGCAGCCAGGACGGCCCGTGCACCACGGCACCGAGCGCCTCGACGCGGGCACGGAGCTCCCGGTCCGCCGTGACGACCACGACGGGACCGTCGCCGGCGTCCACCGCGGCACGAGCGACGTCCACGATGGCGTCGTCCCCCGAACCCGGCGCTGCGACGACGTCGAGTGCACGGGGCAGTGCGCCGTGCAGTGCGCCGTCCGACGACCCGGAGGTGCCCCGGGCCTCGCGGGCCTCGCCCTCGAGCACCACGGTCCACCGCGGCCACCAGCGAGCGAACGGCAGCGCCAGCACGTCGGCGGTCACCCCGGACTCGGCGAGCGCCGTCACCGACGAGAGCAGGCGTGCAGCGGCTCCCGCCCGGTCCTTCCACCAGCCGTCGGGCACGCTGCCGACGACGTTCGCCGCGTCGACCACGACGTGCGGGGTGGTGGTGAGGGACGCGCGGAGCGCCGGCCACGACCTCCCGAACCCGGGGTGCAGGGGCAGGTCGTCGACCTCGTCGACGGGGATCCAGGACAGGGCGAGGCTCTCGCGGTCCGCGATCACCGGTTCGAACGGCCGAGCGGCACGCCCCACCACGGTCGTGTAGGTCCAGAACCCGAGGTCGAGCAGTGCCGTGTGGCGCAGGTCGACGCCGTCGTGCGGCACACCGGCTTCCTCGGCGGACTCGCGGAGCGCACCGGTGACGGCCTCCTCGCCCTGGTGACGTGCGCCGCCGGGGATGCCCCACGTGCCGCCGTGGTGGCTCCACTCGACGCGGTGCTGCAGGAGCACGCGTCCGGCGCCGTCGTCGACGAGCAGCCCCGCGGCGCCGAAGAGTCCCCAGGCCTTGGTGCCGTCGGGACCGACCGCCCAGGCGTCGCCGGGGTCGCGGGGGCCCGGTGGCGGTCCGGGAGGCGTGGAGTCTGGCACACACCAACCCTGTCACACGGTGCAGGGCATGTGACCGGAGACGACGACGCCGGAGACGACGACGCCGGAGACGACGAGCCGTGGCCCGGCGCAGCTGCTCGTGTACGGTGTCGATCGAGACACGGGGTGCCGCAACCAGCGGCTGAGATCACACCCGTCGAACCTGCTCGAGCTCGTACTCGCGAAGGGATCGTCCATGGAATCCGCTGCGCCCTCCCCTGCCTGGGCCCACCGAACCGCCGAACTGCTCGAGGCCGTCCGGGCCCGGAGCCCGTTGGTGCAGTGCATCACGAACACCGTGGTGCAGAACGTCACCGCGAACGTGCTGCTCGCCCTCGGGGCCTCGCCCGCGATGGTCGACGTGGCGACCGAGGCGGGCCCGTTCGCCCGGGTCGCCGACGCCCTGCTGGTGAACACCGGCACCCCGCACGCCGAACCCCGGGTCGCGGCGCTCGAGGCCGCGCACGCCGCCCGCAACACCGGCACCCCCTGGGTGCTCGACCCCGTCGCGGTCGGCTCGTTGCCGGTGCGCACCGCCCTGGCCCGCGACCTGCTCGCGCTGCACCCGACGGTGCTGCGCGGCAACGCCTCCGAGGTCCTCGCCCTGCTCGGCACGTCGGCCGGTGGCCGCGGTGTCGACAGCACGGTGGGTACCGAGGACGCCCGTGCGGCTGCGGTCGACGCCGTGTCCGGTCAGGCGGCCGGGAGGCTCGTGGCCGCGGTGGCCGTGTCGGGTCCCGTCGACCTGTTGGTCGCGCCGGGCACCGGTGTGGTCCGGGTCGCGAACGGCACCGAGCTGTTGACGCGGATCACCGGGGGCGGGTGCGCCCTCGGCGCGGTCGTCGCCGCGTTCACGTCGGTCGCGCCCGACGACGCCGGTGCGGCCGCCGTCGCGGCGACCGCGGTGCACACGATCGCCGCGGAGCTCGCCGCCCGCGAGGCCGACGGTCCCGGCACCTTCCAGCCGCTGTTCCTCGACCGGTTGGCGTCGCTCACCCCCGAGGACGTCGTCCGCGAGGCCCGGATCACGGTCGAGGCCGAGCCTGCGTCCCTGGTGGTGCCGGCATGAGCGGGCTGCGGGAGGACTTCGGCGTGTACCTGGTCACCGACGGCACGCTGGCAGACCGGCACGGTGTCGGTGTGCTCGGGGTGGTCCGCGCCGCGGTGCACGCCGGGGTCCGGATCGTGCAGGTGCGGGACAAGGACGCCTCGGCGCGCGACCTGCTGGCCCTGACCGCTGCCGTGGCCGACGCCGTGGGTGACCGCGCCGCAGTCGTGGTCGACGACCGGCTCGACGTCGCCCTCGCCGCTCGGCACGCGGGACACCGGGTCGCGGGGGTGCACCTCGGCCAGTCGGACGTCCCCGTGACCGCAGCTCGTGCCCTGCTCGGGCCGGACGCGCACGTCGGGTTGACCGCGAACACCCCGGAGCACCTGGCCGTCGTCGCCCGCCTGCCCCGCGGCACCGTGGACCTGCTCGGCGTCGGGGTCGTGCACCCCACCACCACGAAGGCCGACCACCCGCCGGCACTCGGGCACGACGGGTTCGCCCGGCTCGCGGAAGCGACGGACGTGCCGTGCGTGGCGATCGGCGGGGTGACCCTCGACGACGTCGCGCCGCTCCGGGCAGCGGGCGCAGCCGGGGTCGCGATCGTGTCGGGCATCTGCGCCGCGGCCGATCCCGGGTCCGCAGCGGCCGCGTACGTGGCCGCGTGGAGCTCTGGGCCCGGCCACGGAGCGGAGGCGAGGGGACCCGGTCAGGGTGATCCGGGCCTCCCGGCCGGGGCCTGGTCGTGAGCGTCCCGCGCGTCCTGGCCATCGCCGGGACCGACCCGACGGGCGGCGCCGGACTGCAGGCCGACCTCAAGGCGATCGCGGCGCACGACGGGTACGGCATGGGCGTGGTCACCGCGCTCGTCGCGCAGAACACGCACGGGGTGCGGTCGGTGCACGTGCCGGACGTCGCGTTCCTGCGGGAGCAGCTCGACGCGGTGTCGGACGACGTCACCATCGACGCCGTGAAGATCGGGATGCTCGGCACAGCACCGGTCGTCCGCGTCGTGACGGACTGGTTGCGGGAGCACCGGCCGCCCGTGGTCGTCGTGGACCCGGTGATGGTGGCGACGAGTGGTGACCGGTTGCTCGACGAGGACGCCGCCGCGGCGATGGGGGCGCTGTTCGGGCTGGCCGACCTGGTGACGCCGAACCGGGCCGAGTTGCAGGTGTTGGCGGAGCTGGCCGGGGCTGGGGCTGGTGGTGCTCGTGCTGGTGCCGCTGGTTCTGCGGCTGGTGCGGAGCCTGCGTCGTTGTCGTCGCTGGACGCTGCGCGGCTCGTGGCGTCGACGTGGGACGTGCTCGTGCTGGCGAAGGGCGGGCACGACGAGGGGCCGACCTCCGACGACGTGCTCGTGTCGCCGTCGGGGTCCGCCCGGCGGTTCACCGGTCCCCGCGTCGCGACGGCCAACACGCACGGCACCGGGTGCTCGCTGTCGAGCGCCATCGCGACGCTCGCTGCGCGGCACGGGGACTGGGAACTCGCGGTCGGGGTGGCGAAGCCCTGGCTGACGGCTGCGCTGCGGGGAGCCGATGCCCTGGAGGTCGGGTCCGGCAACGGGCCCATCGACCACGGTGCCGTGAGCCGAACGTTGCTGCCCGTGGTCCCCTTCACCGACGTGTGGTGGTCCGATGTCGGCTCCGTGCTGCAGGCCACGATCGAGTGCGGGTTCCTGGTCGGGCTGCGCGACGGGACGCTCGACGCGGACGTGTTCGCCGGGTACCTCGCGCAGGACGTGCACTACCTGCGGGCCTACGAGCAGCACCTGGCGGCGTTGGCGGCGAGCGCTGCTGGCGCTGCGGCTGCCGGCGCTGGTCGTGGTCCTGCGGCTGCCGCCTTCTGGACGGCGGCGTCCGAGGGGTGCGCCGCCGAGGCTCGCGACCTGCACCACCGACGCCTCGCCGGCACCCACGCCGACGATCCCGTCCACCCGACGTGCGCCGGGTACCTCGCACACCTGCAGGAGGCGGCGGACTCCGGGTCGGCGGCCGTGCTCGCCGCGGCGGTGCTCCCCTGCTTCCGGGTCTACGCCTGGGTGGGGGCGCAGCTCGGCTCGGCGCCGGACGGCCATCCGTTCGCCGACTGGATCACGGCGTACGGGGACCCGGGCTTCGCAGCGTCGAGTGCCGAGGCGACCCGCTTGGTCGAGGAGATGGCGGCGGCCGCGACCCCGATCGAGCGGGGGCGGATGGCGCGGGCGTTCCGCCGCTCGACCGAGTGGGAGCTGGCGTTCTTCGCGATGCCGCTGGTGGGGGCCGCTGGCGAGTTCACGTGCTGACCGACACCTCACGGGTTCGTCGACCCGCGAGGTGTCGTCTGGCGCGAAACGTCGGCGCGGGTGTCCTCAGCGGGCCGGCGGCGGCAGGCGCACCAGCTCGACGGCCAGGTCGGCGCCGGTCACCGTCCCGCGCATCCACGTGAAGTCCGGCTGCCGACGGCGATCGGTCGGCGAGCCGGGGTTGAGCAGCCGCAGCCCGGTCGGTGCGACGGTGTCCCAGGGGATGTGCGAGTGCCCGAAGACGAGCACGTCGACGTCCGGGTACTCGGCGGCCGCCCGGCGCTCCCGGCCCGTCGCGGCACCGGTCTCGTGGACGAGCGCGAACCGCAGGTCCTCGACCGCGAAGTGCGCGACGAGCGGCAGCCGGTCGTCGAACTCGGGGCCGTCGTTGTTGCCGCGCACACCCTCGAACCGGTGGGATCGGGCCTGCACGGCGTCGAGGGTGGCGAGGTCGACCCAGTCCCCCGCGTGCACGACGAGGTCGGCGGCGTCGACTTCGGCCCAGAGCGCCGCGGGCAGGTCCTTCGCCCGCTTCGGCAGGTGCGTGTCGGAGAGCAGGACGAACGACGTGGTCACGTCGAGGATCGTCCGGGCATCGGCAGTCCGGCCTCGTCCGAGGCGCCGAGCCGTTCGAGCAGTCCGGCGAGCAGGGCGATGTCGTCGTCGGACCAGCCGGCGAGCCGTTCCTCCAGCGCATCCCGGTGCAGCTGCACGGAGCGTTCGAGCGCGGTGCGACCGGCGTCCGTCGCCACGAGGGGCTTCGCGTTGCCGGTACCGCCGTCGGTCGTCTCGATCAGCTTCGTGGCGAGGAGCCCGGACAGCTGCCGCGAGATCGTCGAGCGGTTCAGGCGCAGGTACCGGGCGATGTCGATGGCCATGCAGCCGGGGTGCTGCACCACGAAGTCGACGAGGGACTGGTCGACCACGCTCAGTGCCTGGTCGGACCCGCGGGCACGGATGCTCGCACGTCGGGTGATCCGGGCGAGCTCGGTGTACGCCCGGCCGATCTCGCTGTTCCGGATCCCGGAGCTCGGGTGGTCCATCGTGGCTCCAGCCTTTCGGTGCCGGCGCCGGCCGGCGGTCTTCTGTGCCGACACCATACCGGTCGGTACGCGAGATTCGGGCTCAGTGACCTGCAGCTGCGGCCCGGAGCGCGGGGATGTCGAGCTTCTGCATCGTCATCATCGCCTGGAAGACACGGGCGTTCGCCTCGGGGTCGCCCGAACCGGTCATGAGCTCACCCATCATCGACGGGGTCACCTGCCAGGCGACACCCCAGCGGTCGAACAACCAGCCGCACATGCTCGGCTTCCCGCCGTCGGCGAGCAGGGCGTCCCAGATGCGGTCGAGTTCGTCCTGCGTGTCGACGTCGACCTGGAACGAGACGGCATCGGTGTGCGGGTGTCCCGGGCCGCCGTTCATCGCCCGGTACGGCTGCCCGAGCAACGTGAACTCGACGACCAGGGTCGCGCCGTCCGGGGTCTTCGCCACACTGTCGACCGAACTACCGGGGAACAGGTCGACGTAGTACCGGGCGGCTTGCTCGGCTTGGTCCTCGTACCAGAGGAAGGGGGTGATGGTGGGCATGGGGCGCTCTTCTCGCGTCGGCTCAGTCCGCGGCACTGCGGATGAGCAGGTCTGACTTCTCGGGGTGCTCGTCGAACCACTTGCCGACGAACCAGCACATCGGCACGACCCGCTTCGTCGAGTTCGTCTCGACGTCGGCGACCGCGTACTCGACGAGCTCGGCCGCGTAGCCGTGCCCGCGGTGCTTCGGCACCGTGTACGTGTGCGGGAACGCGATCGCGTCGCCGTTCTCGCGGTAGTCGAGCACGCTCACGAGCTCGCCGCCGACGTACATCGCGTAGCGGTCCTGGTCGGTCTCGTCGCGGAACTCGTGGTCCATGCCGCCATCATGCTCCGCCCGGGGCGCACGTGCCCCACCGGGAATGCTCGTGGCCGCCGAGCGTTGGATGGACACCATGACAACGATCGGCATCATCGGCGCAGGCAACATCGGATCCCAACTCGCACGGCTCGCGGTGCAGCACGGCCACCAGGTCGTGATCGCGAACTCCCGCGGCCCCGAGACCCTGGCCGACCTCGTGGCCGAACTCGGCGACCAGGCCCGTGCGGTCACCCGTGACGAAGCTGCCGCCGCCGGCGAGGTCGTCGTCGTGACGGTGCCGCTCGCTGCCATCGAGACGATCCCGGCGGGGCCGCTCGTCGGCAAGGTCGTCATCGACACGAACAACTACTACTGGGAGCGCGACGGCCACATCGCCGCGCTCGACGACGAGTCGACGACGACGGCCGAGCTGCTGCAGGACCACCTGCCCGGCGCCCGGGTCGTCAAGGCGTTCAACCACATCGGCGCCGCAGACCTGACCGGCCACGCCACCCCGGCCGGCACACCGGACCGTCGCGCCCTCGTGATCGCAGGCGACGACGCCGAGGCGAAGCAGGTCACCGCTGACCTCATCGACGAGTTCGGCTTCGACGTCGTCGACGCCGGACCCCTCGCCGAGGGCTGGCGCATCCAGCGGGACACCCCCGGCTACGGCCCGCGCCTGACCGCCGACCAGCTGCACGAAGCACTGCAGGCAGCCACCCGCTGACGCCCCCGAGTCTCGGCCCCGCCGCCGCGAGACTCGCGCTGGGCGACAGTCCTCGGGCCGACAGCCGCGAGAACTGTCGCTCACGCCGAGACTCGGCCCCGCGGGCGGCCGCGGGCCGCGGCCCGCCTACGCCCGGTCGAAGATGACCGTCATGTCGGCGATGTCGTCCTCGGTCGGCTCCCACGTGGTGCCGGCCTCGACGTTCTGCGTGATCTGCTCCGGCTTCGTCGCCCCCGCGATGACGCTGGACAGCCCCGGCTGCGCGAGCAACCACGCGAAGGTCGCCTGCAGCATCGTGACGCCGCGGTGGTCGCAGAAGCGCTGGTAGTCGTCGAGCACGTCCCACGGGGCGTCCTCGAGCAGCTGCGGCTTCGACGTCGACAGACGCCCGTCGGCCGGACCCCCGGCCTTCGTGTACTTGCCGGTCAGCAGCCCGTTGTAGAGCGGGAAGAACGGCAGGAACCCGAGGGCGTAGGCGCGGACGGCCGGCAGCACCTCGGCCTCGGCGGCACGGGCGAGCGGGCTGTACTCGTTCTGCGCGGACACGAACGCCGTGGTGCCGGCGATCGACGCGGTCAACTCGGCCTCGGCGATCTGCCAGCCCGCGAAGTTCGAGTGCCCGATGTAACGGATCTTGCCCTCGCGGACCAGGTCGTCGAGGACCGACAGCGTCTCCTCGATCGGGGTCACGTCGTCGGGACGGTGCATCTGGTACAGGTCGATCCAGTCCGTGCCGAGGCGACGGAGCGACGACTCGACGGCCAACCGGACGTACCGCCGCGACCCGCGCACACCCCAGTCCGGGCCGTTCGCACCCTGCATGTCCATGCCGAACTTCGTCGCGAGCACGATCTCGTCACGCCGCCCAGCGATCGACCGGCCGAGCATCTCCTCGGACATGCCGGGCCGGCCGCCGTAGATGTCGGCCGTGTCGAAGAGCGTGACCCCGGCGTCGAGTGCCGCGCGCACGACGGCGTCGGTGCCCTCCTGCGACTCGGAGGCGGTCCCCGGCCGCCCGAAGTTGTTGCAGCCGAGGCCGACGGTGGAGACGACGAGCCCCGAGGGACCCAGTGGACGGTGTTCGATTCCGGTCATGCCCCGAACGTACCGGCGACCCCGGAACTGGGGCTGCGACATCCGCGACCGTTGCCGCTAGAACTGACGATGGATCAGTCGACGAAGGGAGCACCGCAGTGGCGTCGCATCGCATGCAGGATTCGGAACGGCCGCGCCGTCCCGTGCCGTCCTGGGTGACCGCACCGGTCGTCGAACCGGCCGCGTCCGCCGGGCGGGTCGCGTCCGACTCCGCAGCGAGCACCGGCCAGGAGGCCCGTCCCACCCCCGCCACGTCGCGCGCCGCTCACGGTGCGCCGGCTCCCACCACCGTGGTCGGCTCCGCCCCGCAGCCGACGGCCACGCTCGACCCGACGCCGGAGCCTGCGTCCATCGCCACCCTGGTCGAGGACGACGTCACGGTCCCCGACTACCCGCCGCAGCAGGACCTCCTGCCGCCGGCCCCGACCTCTCCGACCGTGCACACCGTGCCGTTCGACACCGCCGCCGTGGCCTCCGCACCGGCCCCGGTCTCACCGATCGACGCCGCTCCCCGCACCGCACCGGCCCCCGCACCGTCGCCCGTGCCCTCCGCCGGGCAGCCCCGGTTCTCGGTGCCCGGCCTGGAGCACGTCGTCGTCGAGGGCACCGAGCCCGAACCCGTCGGCCCGATCGGCTTCCGCACGCCCCGCCGCTTCGCCCACCAGCAGGCCGCCGCCACCGCCGTGACCCCGGCACCGACGCCGGCGTCCGCCCACATGCGCTCCTTCGACGCGGTCCTGCAGGCGCCGGTGTCCGCGGCTGCACCCGCGGCCACGAACGCCACCGTGCCCACGAACGCCACCGTGCCCTCGAACGCCACCGTGCCCTCGACCGCACCCGTGGCGGAGGCGAGTGCGTCCGTCGGGGCCGAGCCGGGCCTCCCGACCGAACTGCTCGACCAGCCCGTGGCCGCAGCCGCCCAGCCGGAGCCGCGCCGTGCACTCGGTGCGACGCCCGGGGCGGTCCTGGGCGCCGTCGCGGGCATCGCGACGCTCGGACTCGCGGCCTGGTGGTTCACCGCGCCGGCGACCGTGCACGGTGTCGGTGTCGTGCTCGGACTCCTCGCGCTGGTGGTGGCGCTCGTGACGCTGCGCGACCGTGCGGCGACGTGGCAGCGGCCGGTCGCGCTGCTCGGCGCCGTGCTCGGTGGCGTCGGCACGCTCGTGCTGCTGTGGGCCGTCGCGTCGGCGCTGCTGCCGCTCGCCGGGGTGACGCTGCCCGACCTGACCGGGACCGGGACGACCCCGACCCTCGCGCCGTAGCGGGCTCGGTCTCCGGTTCGGCCCCTCGGCTGGCGCGGTCAGACCGCGCGGACGACCCCGCGGGACAGGATCGCGTTCGTCAGGGCGTCGATCGGCTCGCGCTGCACCGTCGGGTTCGCGATGAGGACGTAGTCGACCGCCGGCAGGTCCGGCAGCCCGAGCCGCTGCGACACCTTCACCAGGTCCGCCGGGATGAGCGAGTGCGGGAACACCGCCACGCCGATCCCCGCGCGCACCGCCGCCAGCACGCCGTTCACGTCGCGGGTGTTGCAGGTGATCCGCCAGGTGCGGCCCGCGGCCTCGAGGGCGTCGATCGCCATCTGCCGGCTGATGCTCGGCGCCTGGTACGCGATGAGCGGCACGGGCTCGTCGCGTTCGACCGCGATGCCGTCCTGCGCCATCCACACCATCTGGTCGGTCGCGACCCGGGTGCCCTCGGCGGACTCCCCCGCGGTCTGCTTGATGAACACCAGGTCGAGCTGCCCGGCGTGCACCCGGCGCAGGAGCGGTGACGACTGGTTCACCGTCAGCTCGAGGTTCACCTGCGGGTGCAGCCGCCGGAAGTCCCGGAGGATTCGCGGCAACTGCGTGATCGCGAGGTCGTCGGCCGCACCGAACCGGAGGCGCCCACGGGTCGCCGACCCCGAGAAGTAGGCGTCCGCGGTGGCGTGCGCCGCGAGGATCGTCCGGGCGAAGCCGGCCATCGCGTCGCCGTTGTCGGTGAGGGTGACGCCACGGGTGTCGCGGGCGACGAGGGTGCGGGACACCGCGGTCTCGAGCCGCCGGACGTGCTGGGAGACGGTGGGCTGGCTGATGCCGAGGCGGGCTCCGGCCTGCGTGAAGCTCTGCGTCTCGGCGACGGCCAGGAAGGTCTGCAGCAGGACCGGATCGAGCACGGGCACCTCGTTCGTTCGCGCGGTCGTTCGCGCGGTCATTCGACATCGCAATGGATTGATAGCCACCATAGGGGTGTCGAATGGCGCCCGGCCACGTAGTTTCGTTGGGGTACCAGATCCGCAACGACGTCCGGAGAACCCCTCACCGTGAGTGCGTCATCGACGACCCTCCCCCCGCCCACCGAACCACTCCCGATCCAGGCCACCCGCCCGCCCTGGCGGCACACCCTCATCGCCCTGTCCGTGCCGAACTTCCGGCTGTTCACGGCCACCAACCTCGTCGCGATGACCGCCGGGTGGATGCAGCGCATCGCCCAGGACTGGCTCGTCCTGCAGCTGACCGGCTCGGTCGCGCAGGTCGGCATCACCGTCGCCTGCCAGTTCGCGCCGATGCTGCTGTTCGGGCTGCTCGGCGGCGTGCTCGTCGACCGGTTCTCGAAGCGCGCGCTGATGATGATCACGCAGGGCGCCTTCGCGGTGCTGTCCGCGCTGCTCGCCGTGCTGACGCTCGCCGGTGTGGTCGAGGCCTGGCACATCTGGGTGATCGCGTTCCTGGTCGGCATGGTCACCGTGATCGACAACCCGGCCCGCCAGGTGTTCGTCACCGAGATCGTCGGGCACCAGCACCTCCGCAACGCGATCAGCGTGAACTCGTCGGTGTTCCAGCTCGGCGGCATGATCGGTCCGGCGCTCTCCGGCGCACTGCTCGTCGCGGTCGGGGCCGGGTGGTCGTTCGGCGTGAACGCGATCGCCTGCGTCGCCGTCGTCGTGACGCTCGGGTTCCTGAAGGTCTCGGAGCTGCACCGCACGCCCCCGGCGCCCCGCGGCAAGGGGCAGCTGATCGAGGGGCTCCGCTACGCCGTGAACAAGCCGACGATCATCGTGCCGGTGATCCTCGTGGCGTTCTTCTCGGTGTTCGCGCTGACGATGCCCGTGCTGCTGTCGGCCTTCGCGTCACAGGTGTACGACGTCGGCGCCGCCGGGTACGGCGTGTTCAACTCGGCCGTGGCGATCGGTGCGCTCGTCGGCGCCCTGCTCTCCACGCGGCGGGCGGTCGTGCGGCTCCGGACCATCGTCGGTGGGGTGTTCTGGACCGGGGTGCTGCTCGTCGTCTCGGGGTCGATCCCCGTGATCGCGCCGTTCACCGTGGCGCTCGTCGCCGTCGGGATGTCGCAGCTGCTGTTCCAGACCGCGTCGAACTCGCTCGTGCAGCTGTCGTCGAACGTGGCGATCCGCGGCCGGGTGATGTCGCTCTACGTGCTCGTGCTGCTCGGCGGCCAGGCGATCGGTGGGCCGCTGATGGGCCAGGTCGTCGACCACTTCGGGGCGCACGTCGGGATGATGGTCGCCGGTGGGGTGCCCGCGGCGGCCGCGGCCGTGATCGCGCTCGTCCTCGCCCGCCGAGGTGGCCTGCACCTCGCCGTGCGCATGCGCCACCACGTGCCACTGCCGGCCATCGTCGCCCACTGAGCGGGGCGGTGGGCGCACCGGCGCGCCGGGCGGGAGGACCATGGCGGCGTCGCCACGAGCCTCCCGTCCGGCGCGCGCCAAGGCGTTGCGCCCCGTTGCGGGCGTCGCGCCCCGACACACAGGGGTGCAATGCCCGCAACAGGGCGCGGACGCAGTCCGGGACGGACGGGAGGCACGGGGCGGCCCCGCCACGCGCCTCCCGTCCGGTGAGCGGTTGCCTCAGTACGCCACGCCGAAACGGGCCTGGTGGTGCGCCGGGTTCGCGATCTCGTCGACGAAGGCCAGGCCGAAGTCGTCGCCGGAGATGTCCGAGTTGCCCTCGGCGTCGGTCAGCAGGACCTCGTCGGTCGTGCGGTAGGTGCCACGACGCTCGCCCGGGTTGTAGCTGCCGTAGCCGGCGGCCGGGCTGACGTAGAACCAGTCGACGTCGGTGTCCGAGGCACGGAGCGCGTCGAGGATCTGCGCGTGGCTCTTCGCCTCACCCTTGAACGCGTCCGGGAACTCGGCCGAGTCGAACAGGCGCGGTCCACCGTCGGCGACGAGCAGCGAACCGGCGCCGCCGACGATGCCGAGACGCGCACCGGCGTTGGCCGCAGCGTCGACGAAGTGCTGGAACTTATCCTTGAGCTCACTGCCGTCCGACTGGACCGCGTGCAGGGCGACGACGATGACGTCGGCGTCCTTCGTGACCTCGGCCACGAAGTCGGCGTCGAAGGCATCGCCCTGCGCCAGGGTCAGGCCCTCGGCGGCGTCGAGCTTGCTCGTGTCGCGCGCGACGGCGGTGACGGCGATGCCACGGGAGAGGGCTTCGCGGGTGATGGCGGAGCCGGCGTAGCCGGTGCCTCCGAAGACGACGATGCTGGTCATGCTGTTCCTTTCGTGGGGCTGGTGCTGCTCACCGTACAAGAGTTACTCTCTTTGAGTAAGTAGGCACCTCACGGTGCGTAACGGAGCTCGTTCGTCACGGAGGCCAGTCCAGATGTCAGCACTCGAGTACAGCCCCTACGCGGCCGACTGCCCCAGTCGCCAGCTGCTCGACCGCATCGGCGACCGGTGGAGCGTGCTGACGATCGGCACCCTCGCCGACGGGCCGCAACGGTACTCGGCGATCGCGAACCGGGTGCAGGGCGTGTCGCAGAAGATGCTCACCCAGACCCTCCGGGCACTCGAGCGGGACGGACTCGTCACCCGTACGGTGTTCCCCGAGATCCCGCCGCACGTCGAGTACGAGCTCACCGATCGCGGGCGGTCGCTCCGCCGGGTGCTCGAGCCGCTCGAGGCGTGGGCGACGTCCCACATGGACGACGTCGCGGTGTCGCGCGTGGAGTACGACGCGCGCTGAGCTGGCGGGGCGGACGGGGGCGGGGGCGCTTCGTGAGCAGAAATGGTCGGGTCCGCCGAACGCACCCGACCATTTGTGCTCACGAAGTGCCGCCACGCCCACACTCGGAATCCCCGACGGCGGCGAGTGGTTGCCTGGGGGCATGCGATCGATCGTCTACACGAAGCCCGGTGACAGCAGCGTCCTCGAACTCGTCGAGCGGGACGTCCCCGAACCCGGCGCCGGCGAGGTCCGCGTCCGCGTCGTCGTCTCCGGCGTGAACCCGACGGACTGGAAGGCCCGGGCGGGCGGTACCTACGGCGACGGCCTGCCCTTCCCCGAGATCACCCCGAACCAGGACGGCGCCGGTGTCGTCGACGCGGTCGGCCCGGGTGTCGAGGACCTCGCCGTCGGTGACCGCGTGTGGCTCTTCATGGCCGCCGCCTCGCGCCCGACCGGCACCGCACAGGAGTACACCGTCGTGCCGGAGACCCGAGCGGTCCGCCTGCCCGACGAGACGAGCTTCGACGTCGGTGCTTCGCTCGGTGTCCCGGCGATGACCGCGCACCGCGCCCTCACGACGCACGAGGACGGCCCCGCACGACTCGGCCCCGGTGCGCTCGACGGCGTCACGGTGCTCGTCGCCGGTGGTGCCGGAGCGGTGGGGCACGCGGCCATCCAGCTCGCCCGTTGGGCCGGCGCGACGGTGATCACGACGATCAGCTCGGACGACAAGGCCGCTCTCGCCACCGCGGCGGGTGCCCACCACGTCGTGAACTACCGGCAGGACGACCCCGCGGCCCGCATCCGCGAGATCGCACCGGACGGCGTCGACATCGTCGTCGAGGTGTCGATCCCCCAGAACGCCGAGCTGGTCGCCGACGTCCTCGCGAACCACGGCGTCGTGTCGATCTACGCGAACAACGGCGGCGACGAGGCCACGCTGCCGATCCGCCCGAACATGAGCGTGAACGCGCGCTACCAGTTCCTGCTGCTCTACACGATCGGCGACGAGGCCCTGTCCGCTGCGGCCGAGGACGTCACCGAGGCACTGCACGACGGTGTGCTGCCGGTCGGCGCGGACGCGGGACTGCCGCTCACCCGCTTCGACCTCGCCCGCACCGCGGACGCGCACGACGCCGTCGAGCAGGACACCGTCGGCAAGGTGCTGATCGACGTGCCCGAGGCGCAGTAGCCCCGACGCCCAGACGACGAACGGCTCCCACACCCGTGGGAGCCGTTCGTCGTGGACGGTGCGGGAAGGGTCAGCGACCCAGGCGCGCGGCGATGGCTGCGGCGACCCGGATCCGGGCTGCTTCGCGCTCGCGCTCGATGTTGGCGGCGATGACGTCGAGGTCCTCGTAGTCGGCGTCGGTGGTGGTGTCGTTCCAGTTCGGCGATGAGATCCGGGCACGCCCGAACGACGGCGGAGCAGGGTTCACGGTCGTCATGAGGGCATCGTACGTCGAGCGTCCGACAGAGCGTGTGAGCATCACGGGCCTTTCCTTGGATTGCGGTCGCGCTCGGGGAACGAGTAGGTCAACGAGAACGCCACGGCCATGAACGACGCCATCATCGCGATGTTCTTGGCGTCGAGTTCGGTGAACGCGTCGGGGACCGGGGAGTCGACGGTGAGCATGCCGAACGAGTACTGGTCGGACCGGATCACCACCGAGACGTACGACGAGTAGCGCGGTTCGAAGCCCGGCACGTCCTGGTCCACGTCGACGTCGGCCGAGCGGTCGCCGACGATCCGGGGTGATCCCCCGACCAGCACCCACTCGAGGTTGCGGTCGCCGTAGGGCGTGCCCGCGCGGAAGACCCCGGCGGTGTCGCCGGCACCCCCGTGACCGATCGGCTCGAGCGCACGCAGATCGGTGGACAGCTGGTACACGTTGGCACGGACGTCGGGCACCTTCGGCAGCAGGTAGAACGCCAGGGCCACGGCGACCCGGTCGGCGATCACGGAGAGTTCGCCGTGGCGCTCGGAACGGGGCAGTTCGGTGAACCTGACGAGCCGGGTGGCGATCTGGCCGAACGCGTACCGGACCGCCGTCGACTGTTCGAGTCCGGCCCCGGTCGCGTTCTCCTCGGCCACCGCCCGCGCAGCGTCGCTGCGTCGGGTCCGGACCACCTGCACCGCCACGGCACCGGCCAGCACGACGAGCCCGAACACGACGAGCGACAGTCGGACCGCCGGGGTGACGAACAGGTTCGGCAGCTGGAACGCCGCAGTGGGCGCGGCCGCCACCACGATCGGCCACCCGACCGTGCCGACCCGTCCTGAACGCTGTTGCCCCATGACCACGACGCTAGGTCACGCCACCGACGCAGACGGAGTTGTCCACAGGTCGGTTCTCCACAGGATCTGTCGGCCTCCACCGGCCCGTCGCACGCACCTGGTAAGCAAGACCCATGACCGATGCCAGCACGCCAGTTCCCGGATCCAGAGCCCTCGTCCTGGGTGGCGGAGGTGTCGCCGGCATCGCCTGGGAGGTCGGCGTCCTCACCGCCCTGCAGGACGCCGGCGTCGACCTCGACGCCGCAGACCTGGTCGTCGGCACGAGCGCCGGCAGCGTCGTCGGCGCCTTCGTCCGGAACGGCGCGGTGCAGCAGGCGTACGACCAGCAGCACACCCCCGCACCGACGACCTACGTCGAGCCGCCGGCCATCGACACCGACGCCGTCCAGCAGCGGATCGGTGCCGCGCTCGAGGGCGCGACCGGCGAGCAGGACGCCCGCGCCCGCCTCGGCCTCGCCGCCCAGCAGGTCACCGACGGACAGTCCGACGACGAGCGCGTGGCGACCTTCACCGAGACCCTGCCGTCCACCGACTGGCCGGCGAAGCCGCTCGCGATCACCGCGGTCGACGCCACCGACGGCACGTTCCGACTGCTGACCGCGGCCGACGGCGTCCCGCTCCCCCGTGCGGTCGCCGCGAGCTGCTCCGTGCCCTTCGTGTGGTCGCCCGTCGGCATCGAGGGCCGACCGTACGTCGACGGCGGGGTCCGCTCCGGCACGAACGCCGACGCCGCCGCCGGACACGAGCGTGTCCTCGTGATCGCCTGCGGTCCCGAGGGTCCGTCGCCGGTCGGCCCGTGGCTCGACGTCGCGGTCGAGTCGCTCCGCGCCGGCGGCAGCTCGGTCGAGGTCGTCGTGGCGGACAGCACCGCGCAGGAAGCCTTCGGCACGAACTCGCTCTCGCTGGCCACCCAGGCGCCCTCGGCCGAGGCCGGCCGCGCCCAGGGCACGGCGGTCGCCGAGCAGATCGCCGCCTTCTGGGCCGATGACCTGGTGAGCGTGGTCGCATGACGACGCCGTTCTCCGACCTCGACCAGTACATCGCGCTCCCCCGGGTCGACGGGATCGCTATCAGCCCGAACGGTGAGCGCGTCGCCCTGACTGTCAGTGCGCTCGACCCGGACCGCACCGGGTACCGGCGCTCGATCTGGCAGGTGCCCGCCGGCAACGACACCGAAACGAACGCCGATGCCGACGCAGCGGGCAGCGCCGCAGCCGGTACCGCGGTCCGCCTCACCCGTTCCGCCAAGGGTGAGGGCGGCATCGCCTTCACCCGCACCGGCGACCTGCTCTTCGTCTCCGCCCGCCCCGACGCCGATGCCACCGACGCCGACGCCGCCCAGCTCTGGGTCCTCCCGGCGGCCGGTGGTGAAGCGCGCCCCCTGACGCGGCTCACCGGCGGGGTCGGCGGCGTCCTGGCGACCGCTGCGGCCGCCGACACCGCAGCGCTCACCGCCGACCTGCTGCCCGGCGCCGGTACCGACCCGGCCACCGTGGTCGACGCCGACGCCCAGCTCCGGAAGGCCCGCACGGACAAGAAGGTCCGCGCGATCCTGCACGAGACGTACCCGGTGCGGTACTGGGACCACGACCTCGGGCCGGCCCAGACCCACATCCTCACGCTCGACCTGGCCGAAGGCCAGACCGAAGACCACGCCGAGGACGCAACCGCGCTCCCCCGCCTCACCGACCGCACGCCGGCTCCCGGCCGGTCGCTGGACCACGTCGCCGGGGCACTCACGCCCGATGGTTCCGTCCTGTTGGCAGCCGTGGGTGTCCGGGAGGCCCGTGGGGACCGCTCGACGCTCGTCACGATCGACTGCACCAGCGGCCACCGCTCGGTGCTGTTCGACGACGCCGACGTCGACCACGAGATGCCCGCGCTGAGCCACGACGGTCGCACGATCGCCTGGGTCCGGACGGTGCGCTCCACCCCCGCCGGTGCGAACCAGCAAGAGGTCTGGACGGCCGGCATCGACGGGTCGGACCCGCGCCGCATCGCCACCGACTGGGACCGCTGGCCGAGCGAGCTCGTGTTCGAGCACGGCGACCGAGCGCTGCTCGCCGTGGCCGACCAGGACGGCCGGGCACCCGTGTTCCGCATCCCGCTCGACGGCGCAGCCGTCGAACAGCTGACCCACGACGACTGGGCGTACTCGAGCCTGCGCGTGGCGGAGGCGACGGGCGCGGTCGTGGCGCTCCGGGCCTCCTGGGCGGCACCGCTGCACCCCGTGCGGATCGCGACGGACGGCGAGGTGACCCCGCTCGCGACGCCTGCGCCCCTGCCCGAGGTCCCCGCGCACCTGGAAGAGGTCGAGACGACCGCGGCCGACGGCGCGCGCGTGCGCGGCTGGCTGGTCGTGCCGGAGGGTGACGGGCCGCACCCGCTGCTGCTCTGGATCCACGGCGGACCGCTCAACTCGTGGAACCAGTGGTCGTGGCGGTGGAACCCGATGCTCCTGGCGGCGCGCGGGTACGCCGTGCTGCTGCCGGACCCGGCACTGTCGACCGGCTACGGGCTCGACTTCGTGAACCGTGGGTGGAACGCGTGGGGGCAGGCGCCGTACACCGACCTGCTGGCGATCACGGACGTGGTCGAGGCCCGAGCGGACATCGACGAGACCCGCACGGCGGCGATGGGCGGCTCGTTCGGCGGCTACATGGCGAACTGGGTCGCCGGGCACACCGACCGCTTCCGCGCGATCGTCACGCACGCAAGCCTGTGGGCGCTCGACCAGTTCAACGGCACCACGGACTCGTCGCAGTACTGGTCGTCGATCTTCGACGCCGCCGGCATCGAGGCCAACGACCCGCACCGGTTCGTGGCGGACATCACGTCACCGATGCTCGTGGTCCACGGCGACAAGGACTACCGGGTGCCGATCGGCGAGGGGCTGCGACTGTGGTCCGAGCTCGCCGAGCACCACGCGGCCGACGACGGCACGATGCCGCACCGGTTCCTGTACTTCCCGGACGAGAACCACTGGGTGCTCTCGCCGCAGCACGCCGTGGTCTGGTACGAGACGGTGTTCGCGTTCCTCGGGCAGCACGTGCTCGGCCAGGAGTGGGAGCGGCCGGAGCTGCTCGGGTAGCGCGGGCGTGGCGGTCGACCCGGAACGACACGATCGACGTCGCACGACATCGAGAACGTCGTTCCGGGTCGGATCCACCCGACCGACCCGATCCGGGCGGGCTGCTAGACGAACGCGGCCTGCCCGGTGATCGCCCGACCGACGATCAGCGTGTTCACCTCGCGCGTGCCCTCGTACGAGTAGATCGCCTCGGCGTCCGCGAAGAACCGGGCCACTCCCTTGTCGAGCACGATGCCGTTGCCGCCCTGCACCTCGCGACACCAGCCCACGGTCTCACGCATCTTCGCGGTCGCGAACGCCTTCGCCAGGGCGGAGTGCTCGTCGCCCCCGACGCCGGCGTCCTGCATGGCCGAGGCCTGCGTGCAGAGCGCGATCGAGGCCGTGATGTTCGACAGCGACTTCACGAGCAGGTCCTGCACGAGCTGGTGCGCGGCGATGGGCTTACCGAACTGGATCCGCTCGCGGGCGTACGCGAGCGCCGCGTCGTAGGCGCCGACTGCGATGCCGACGGCCTGCCAGGCCACCTCGGTGCGGGTCAGGCGGAGCACCTCGGCGGTCGACCGGAACGAGTCGGCGCGCTGCAGTCGACGCGATTCCGGCACGCGCACCCCCTGCATGACGATGTCGGCGTTCTGCACCCCGCGCAGCGCGATCTTGTCCTCGATCTTCGTGGCGGTGAAGCCGGGGGTGTCCGTGGTGACCAGGAAGCCCTTCACCTGCTCGTCCGCGACGTCCTTCGCCCAGATGACGACGACGTCGGCGAAGGTGGCGTTGCCGATCCAGCGCTTCTCACCGTCGAGCACCCACGTGTCGCCGTCGCGGCGGGCGGTGGTGCGCAGGCCACGTGCGGAGTCGCTGCCGGACAGCGGTTCGGTCAGGCCGAACGCACCGATGAGCTCGCCGGCCGCCATGCGCGGCAGCCACTCGCGCTGCTGTTCCTCGCTGCCGGCGACGGCGATCGAGTTCATCGCCAGACCCGACTGCACGCCGATGAACGTCGCGACGCTGGCGTCGACGCGTCCGAGCTCGAGCGCCGCCCACCCGCGGTACACGGCCGAGTTCTCGAACTGGCGCACGAGCGGGATCCCCGGCCCGTACATCCCGAGCTCGGCGAGCGGGGCGATCACCTGCATCGGGAACTCGGCACGTGCCCAGTACCCGTCGGCGATGGGCGCGACCTCGCGCTCGAGGTACTCGCGGAGTCGCCCGATCGACGCGCGCTCCGGCTCGGTCAGCTGCTGTTGGAAGCCGTAGAAGTCCGATTCGAGGAGGCCCGTCGTGGGCGTCAGCGTTGACATGGAACCAACGATGCATCATTCTCGAAAACGTTGCAAGGGAGGACCGCGTGTACACATCGGATTCTGCGCTGCGCGCCTTCCGGGAGGCCCGCCACACGTTCATCGACGGCTCGCGGATCGACATGGGCGCGTTGGCTGCCGCACTCGGCGTGGACCGTACGTCGCTGTTCCGGTGGGTGGGCAACCGTGACCGGTTGCTGTCCGAGCTCCTGTGGTCCCTTGCAGTCCCGACGCTCGACCGGGCGTCCCGCGCTGCCGACACGATCGGGTCGTCCGGAGCGGCGCGCATCGTCGACGTGCTCGACCGGTTCACCGCCGACCTCATCGAGGCCACCTACTTCCGCGCCTTCCTGACCCGCGAACCCGCGCGGGCGATGCGCCTGCTGACCACCTCGGAGAGCGACGTGCAGAGCCGGTTCGTCGAGCGGGTCACCGCGCTCGTGGTCGAGGAGCAGTCGTCCGGCGAGTTCGATCCGGCCCCGCTGTCCGCCGAGGAGCTCGCCCGGCTGCTCGTCCGGATCTCAGAGTCGTTCACCTACGCTGAGTTCATCTCCGGTGAGGCCCCCGACCCCGTCCGGGCACGCGCCGCGTTCGAGTACGTGCTGCGCCCCGCCGCCGATCACGCCACACCCGCACCTCCGATCGGAGACCGATGACCATCGACGAGTACCCGTTCCGCCGCCTCTACCCCACACGGTGGAACGACAACGACATGTTCGGGCACGTCAACAACACGATCTACTACTCGGCGATGGACAACGCGTCGACGTACTGGTTCCGCGAGGAAGCGGGTCTCGACCCCTTCACGTCGGAGTGGATCGCAGTGCTGGTGTCGTCGAGCTGCCGCTTCGTCGAGTCCGCCGTGTGGCCGGACGTCATCGAGGTCGGGATGCGGTCCAAGCACCTCGGCAACACGAGCCTGTCGTGGGAGTTCGGCCTGTTCCGGCAGTCCGACGGCGCACTGCTCGCCACCGGTGAGTTCGCGCACGTCATCATCGACCGCGAGGGCGCCCGCCGACCGATCCCCCTGCCGGAGTCGCTGCGCGCGCTCGTGACCGGCACGATGGTCGCACAGGAGCCCGCCGTCGCCGATTGACCGCGCGCACGACGCCCGGTCAGGGGCGGTAGTCGTCGCGAAGGGGCTGGTTCAGCCGCACAGCGAGGTCGTCACCCGCGGGCTTTGCGCCGTTCAGAGTCCCGAGCACCTTCGCCGCCGTCGACAACACGAAGCCGATCCCCCGGCCGATGGCTTGCACGAAGCGCATGACGTCCCCTCTCGTCACCCCATGCTAGCCCGCGGCCCGAGGACTGCTCAGGACTTGAGGGCAGCGAGCTCGAGGTTGATGTCGTCGGGGTCCTGCACGGACAGGATCACCATGCCGGCGTCCCCGAGGTCGGTCACCTCGCCGTGCTCGACCCCCGCGGCGTCGAGACGTGCGGCCGCCTGGTGCAGCTCGTCGACGGATCCCACGACGAAGCTGACGTGGTCGAGCCCGACGGTATCCGGGTCGAACGTCTGCCCCGCCGGGGCGACCGGGCGGAGACCGAAGACCTGGTCGCCGAGCCGGAACACGGAGCCGCCGTAGAAGCGCTCACGGTCCTCGCGAACGCCGGGCTCGTCGACGTGGTCGCTGAAGTCGATCGCCGGGTCGGTGCCGAGCAGCTGCTGGTAGAACGCCTTGCTGCGGTGGATGTCGGTCACGGTGACGCGGACGTGGGCGAGGGCGGTCGGACGTGCGAACGGTTCGGTCATGGTGGGGCTCCTCCGGGTTCGACCCGACGCCAGTGCTGTCGGGTGCGCGCCGTGGTTGCGACGCGCACCCGAGGCAACGCTCTGCCCCTCCGAAGCACCCGACACCGTGCGGCGACCGGACAGCGGCGCTGGACCCGAACGCCAGCGCCGCGGTCCGGTCAGATGAGCTCGTCGGTCAGGTGGTTCGGCGTACCGAAGCGGTGCGCCGTGATCGAGACCGCCTGCTCGCGGACGAACGGCAGGATCTCGAGCCGACCGGCCTCGGTCACGGGGCCGCCGTACACCGCGACGTCGGGACGCCCGCCGATCGCCGAGTACAGCGTCGACGTGTCGCCGCCGATGAGCCGGACACGGGTCGACGGGCCCGCCGCGATCGACGACGCGAAGGACTCGTCGGAGACCGCCTGCGACACGGAGCGCACGTTGGGCAGCGAGCGGAGCGCCGATGCGACGGGTGTCGGCAGCGCGGCGGCCGTCGAGACGTCGATCGCCGTGCCGGCCCGGAGCGCAGCCGCGACGACGCGGACGAGGTCAGGAACAGCATCCTCGTCACCAGAAGCCAGCCGCACCTGCACCGACGGGAACGGCAGGTACCGCGCGATGTTCCGCTCGGCGCTCAGGGCCGAGACGTCGGTCGCGGTGCCGAACAGCGTCGACCAGGCCTGCTCGTCCGACGCCAGCGACCGGTCGAGCACCGGCGAGGTGACCCCGGTCGCACGAACGAAGGCGCTGACCGGAGCAGAAGGAACGGACGCAGCAGTCGACAGAGCAGGCGCCCACGACCCGAGCCCGAGCAGGTAGTTCAGCCCGCCGGCCTTCGTGCCCGCGCCGACGGCGGACTTCTTCCAGCCACCGAACGGCTGCCGGCGGACGATGGCGCCCGTGATGCCGCGGTTGACGTAGAGGTTGCCCGCCTGGATCCGCCCGAGCCAGGTACCGATCTCGGCCGGGTCGAGCGAGTGCAGGCCCGAGGTCAGGCCGTAGTCGACCTCGTTGACGATGTCGATCGCTTCGTCGAGGGTGTCGGCGGTCATCATGCCGAGGATCGGACCGAAGTACTCGGTGCGGTGGAACTCCGAGCCGCGGCGGACGCCCTGGCGGACACCCGGGCTCCAGAGCTTGCCGGTCTCGTCGAGCTGCTTCGGCTCGACGGCCCAGGTCTCCCCCGCACCGAGCGTCGTCAGGCCGGCGAGCAGCTTGCCCGAGGCCGGCTCGATGATCGGACCCATCTGGGTGGTGGGGTCGGTCGGGGAGCCGATGGTGAGCGAGGACACGGCGTCGAGGAGCTGGTTGCGGAAGCGCTTCGACTTCGCGACCGAGCCGACCATGACCACGAGCGACGCGGCCGAGCACTTCTGGCCGGCGTGCCCGAAGGCCGAGGCGACGACGTCCTTCACCGCGAGGTCGAGGTCCGACGACGGGGTGACGATCACGGCGTTCTTGCCCGAGGTCTCGGCGAGCAGCGGCAGGTCCGAGCGGAACGAGCGGAACAGCTCAGCGGTCTCGTAGGCACCGGTGAGGATCACCTGGTCGACCATCGGCGAGGCGATGAGCTGCTGGCCGAGCTCGTTCTCGGACACCTGCAGGAACGCGAGCACGTCGGCCGGGGCCCCGTGGGCGTCGAGCGCGGTCTCGATGATCGAGGCGAGGACGGCTCCGGAGCGCTCGGCGGGCGGCGCCGGCTTGAGGACGACGGCGGACCCGGCAGCGAGTGCGGCCAGGGTCGAGCCGGCGGGGATCGCGACCGGGAAGTTCCACGGCGGCGCGACGAGGGTCAGCGTGGCCGGGGTGAAGGTCGCACCGTCGAGGTCGTCGAGCTGCGACGCGAGCGAGCCGTAGAAGTGTGCGAAGTCGATCGCTTCGGACACCTCGGGGTCGGCCTGGTCGATGGTCTTGCCGGTCTCCGCGGCCATGACCTCGATGAGTGCTGCACGGTTGGCCTCGAGTGCGTCGCCGACGGCGTGCAGCACCGCGCCACGAGCGGCACCGGACCAGGTCCCCCAGACCGCACCGGCGGCCTGGACGCGAGCGAGCGCCGAGTCGAGCGACGCGGCGGAGTCGACCCGGGCCTCCTGGACGGCGCGGACGCCGAGCGTCGACGACGCGATCCGGTCCGTGATGGCCGAACCCCACTGGCGCACCGACGCGACCGACGGGTCGCTGTCCGGCGTGTTCTCGAACCGGCCGGGTCCGGGGCGCCCAACGGCCGCGTAGCGGTCGGCGACGCGGTGGGACGCGGGAGCGGCGAGGCCCTCGGGTGTGGCGAGCGGCACGAGCGAGGCGCGGAAGCGTTCTTCTTCGCGGGCGAACAGCGGCGGCGACGACACCAGCGAGAAGACCGCGGACATGAAGTTGTCCTGCGAGGCGCCTTCTTCGAGGCGGCGGATCAGGTACGCGATCGCGACGTCGAACTCTCCGGGGTGGACGACCGGCGTGTAGAGCAGGAGGGAACCGACCGTGTTCTTCACTGCCGACGCCTGGCCCTGCGCCATGCCGAGCAGCATCTCGAACTCGATGCCGTCCCGAACGCCCCGTTCGCCGGCGAGCAGCCAGGCGTGCGCGACGTCGAACAGGTTGTGCCCGGCGACACCGACGCGGACGTTCTCGACGCGCGACGGGGTGAGCGCCCAGTCGAGCACGCGCTTGTAGTTGGTGTCGGAGTCCTGCTTGGTGTGCCAGGTGGCGAGCGGCCAGCCGTGCACCGAGGCCTCGACCTGCTCCATCGGCAGGTTCGCGCCCTTGACCAGGCGGACCTTGATGCCGGCACCACCTCGGGCGCGGCGGGCGGCGGACCACTCCTGCAGCTGCTCCATCGCGGCGAGCGCGTCGGGCAGGTACGCCTGCAGGACGATGCCGGCTTCGAGCCCGAGGAACGCGGGCTCGTCAAGGAGCTTCGTGAAGACCGCGATCGTCAGGTCGAGGTCCTTGTACTCCTCCATGTCGAGGTTGATGAACTTCGCCGGGGTCGAGGCCGCGGCGCGCGTGAACAGCGGGCGGAGCTGCTCGACGATGTCGTCGACGGCGTGGTCGAACGCCCACGGCGAGTGCGGGTGCACGGTCGACGAGACCTTGATCGACACGTAGTCGACGTCGTCGCGTGCCAGGAGCTTGTGCGTGCCCTCGAGCCGGCGCGCGGCCTCGCGCTCGCCCAGCACGGCCTCGCCGAGCAGGTTCACGTTGAGCCGGACGCCGTCCCGCTTGATCTTGGCGATGGCGGGCCCGAGCTTCGAGTCGGTCGCGTCGACGATGAGGTGGCCGACCATGCCCCGCAGCACCCGGCGGGCGATGGGCACGACGACGCCCGGCAGCATCGGCGCCATGCCGCCACCGAGGCGCACGAGTCCGCGCATCGCGGCGGGCAGGAACCCGGGGGCACCGGGCGCGATCTGCCGGAGCTTGCGCGCGGCGACGGCGAGGTCTTCCGGGCGGACGACGCCGTCCACGAAGCCGACCGCGAAGTCGAGACCGGCGGGGTCGGCGAGCACCCCGGCGAGCTGCTTGGCGGAGCCGTCCACCGGGAACGACTCGGCCTCGGCCAGCCACTGTCGGACGAGTGCGACGGACTGGTCCGCCAGCGCGTCGTGGTCGGTGGCGGGGTGCTCCTGCAGGGTCGTCATGGGATCAGTGTGGAGGCCCGGGATACGGTAGCGGAAGCGACCGTTCCTGATGGGTACCGTTCAGTTGCACTACCGAATCAGCCGCGACCCCGCTACCGTCAGACCATGCTCGATGTCCGCCGCCTGGTCCTGCTCCGCGAGCTGTCGATCCGCGGGACCATCGCCGCCGTCGCCGAGGCCATGAACTTCACGCCGTCGGCGGTCTCGCAGCAGCTCAGCGCCCTGGAACGCGAGGCAGGGGTGCAGCTCCTCCGCAAGGCGGGTCGACGGTTGCAGCTCACCCCGCAGGCCGAGGTGCTGGTCGCCGCCGCCGGCCACGTGCAGGACGTGCTCGAGCAGGCCCAGGCGCAGGTCGAGGACACCCTGCCGTCGGTCCAGGGGCGAGTGCGCGTCGCCGTGTTCCAGTCCGCCGCCCTCGCGCTGATGCCCAACGCCCTGCACGAGATGGCCACCGAGCACCCCGACGTCCGCGTCGAGATGGTCCAGCGCGAGCCGGAGACCGCCCTGAACGAGACGTGGGCGCGGGACTTCGACATGGTCATCGCCGAGCAGTACCCGGCGCACGCTGCCCCGCACCTGTCCGGGCTCGACCGCTCGGACCTGACCACCGATGCGGTCCGCCTAGCGCTGCCGCCGCTCGACACGGCGCTGCTACCGGTCTCGAGCCTCGAGGACGCCGAGGCCCTGCCGTGGGTGATGGAACCCCGCGGGACGGCCTCGCGGCACTTCGCGGAGCAGGTGTGCCGACGCTGGGGCTTCGAGCCGGACGTCCGCTACGAGACCGCCGACCTGCAGACCCAGATCCGACTGGTCGAGTCCGGCAACGCGGTCAGCCTGATGCCGGACCTGATGTGGACCGGACGCACGACGACCTGCCGACTGCTCGAACTGCCCGAGCAGCCCCGCCGCACGATCTTCACCGTCGTGCGCGCCGCCGGGGCGTCCTCGCCCGCGGTCCGTGCGCTGCGCGCCGCCCTCGAACGTGCCGCGGCGGCCGTCGGCGACTGATCTGCCTGACGCGCCTGACGCGGTGGACCGCACCGGATGACGGACGGGAGGCCCGTGGCGGATCCGCCACGGGCCTCCCGTCCGACGCGGGTTGCCGCACGCACCCCCAAGCATGGTCACATTCCGGTCACCGTCGCCTGTACGGGCGTGCAGCACCGCTACGATCCGAGAACGCCGAAACTCTCGGCAGATTCTCACGATCCGGCCACCCAGCCGGACCTCACCCTGGGGGGAACCCGTGCACCGCAGCACCTCCGCCGTCCGTCGCGCATGCGCCGTCGGCACCACCGTCGCACTCGTCGGCCTGACCACCGGACTCGGCATCATGTCCGCGACCGCAGCCAGTGCCGTCGAGCCGATCGACTCGACGCAGCCCGTCACCTCCGCCGAGACCCCGGCACCGACCGACTCGGCCGAGACGCCCGCTCCGACCGAGGTCCCCACGGACGCCTCGACCGACGCCCCGTCCCCCGCCGAGGAGACCCCGGCACCGACCGACGAGGCGACCACTCCCGACGACGAGCCGGCCGCGCCCGAGACGACGGCTCCGGCCGCCGAGACCCCGGCGCCGACCGCGACGCCGACCCCGGACGTCACGGCGAAGGCCGCCGACGCGACCGTCACCATCGACGGTGCGGCCAAGGTCGGCGCCCTCCTGAGCGCGGTCGTCACCGGCTTCGACGAGGAGTCCACGTACAGGTACGTCTGGGCTGACCAGAACGGCGCGGTCCTGTCGAAGACCGCGACCTACCGCATCGACCCCACCGACGTGCGCAAGACGATCACCGTCACGGTGACCGGCACGCTGCCGGACGCGACCGACACCACCGCGGTGACGTCCGAGGCGACCGCCCCGGTCGCGCAGGACCCCGCGTTCCTCGGCACCGACGGCAAGCCCACGACGGCCGGCGCCGACGCCGACCACCCGCTCGCTCTGAGCACCGCCGCCGGCGACGCGTTCTCGTACACGTTCCGTGCGCAGGGTTCGCCCGAGCCGACGTACAAGCTCGACTGGTTCGAGTCGTACGACGCCGAGAACGCCGCGGAGAACGAGGAAGAGGGCTACTTCCCCTCCGATCAGCTGCCGGACGGCCTGACCTTCGACGCGTCGACCGGTGAGCTGAGCGGCGTCACGACGTGGGTCTCCGAGTGGGACTTCGCCGTCACCGCGACCAGCGGCACCGCATCGGTGACGCAGTACGTCGCGCTGAACGTCGAGGCCGGCGCCCCGGCCGGCATCCTGGTCTACACGACCGACCGCGCGGGCCTGTTCGACGACGACGACAGCGACGACCGGACGACCTGGATCATCGCGCCCGACGGCAGCGTCATCACCCTGAGCCCCGAAGAGTTCATCGAGGGCGGTCGCCCGACCATCAAGCAGGGCGGCACGCTCGTCGTCGCTGGTGGTCTCGCCGACCGCTACGGCAACCCGATCGTCGACGACGACGAGGACGCTCCGGTCCTGCTGCCGACCGTCACGTCGGACATCGCCAGTGACGTCATCGCTCCGGACCCGGACTTCGGCGACTTCGGGCTCGTGAACGTCACGTTCCCGCACGCCTCGACGCACAACCTGACCGTCGCCGCTGGCGCGTTCAGCACGTCGTTCCCCGTCGAAGTCCAGCCGACCGCCGCCACCGTCGTCACCCCGACCACCCCGGTCCCCGCGGCCGCACCGGTCACCCCGACGAACCGTGGCGGCCAGCTCGCCTACACGGGTTCGGACGCCACCGGCGCCCTGCCCTGGGCCCTCGGTCTGCTCGTCGCCGGTGCCGGCCTGATCGGCGCCCGCACCCTGCGCCGTCGCCGCGCACAGCGCTGACGGTCCCCCGTTGTCTCCCGTCCGTCGCGTGCCCGCGTGACGGACGGGAGGCCCGGCTCGGCCCCGCCTGTCCCCTCCCCGGGGCGGCGGGGCCGTTTCCGTCTCACCGTCGGTAGCGTGGGCACCATGCCCACGCTGCTGCACATCGACTCCTCGGCCGACCTCTCCCACTCCCGTTCGCGCGCGCTGACCGCCGCGTTCGCCGATGCCTGGCGCGCACGCGGACCGGAGTACACGGTGGTCCGCCGCGACCTGCACGTCGACCAGCTCCCGCACCTCGAGACCTCGGCGCTGCACTGGGCGGCAGCGGACCGCACCGCGGACGAGTCCGTCGCTCCCGAGGCCGAGGCACTGCGCCAGGAGGTCATCGACGAACTCCTCGCCGCCGACGTCGTGGTCGTCGGGTCGCCGCTGTACAACTACACGGTGCCGTCGACGCTCAAGGCCTGGATCGACCGCATCCACATCCCCGGGGTCCTGGCGGGCGACGTGCAGCCCTTGGCCGGCCGTCCGGTCGTGACCGTGGTCAGCCGCGGTGCGACGTACGACGCCGGCACCCCGACCGAGGACTGGGACCACGGCTCGCCGGTCCTGCACCTCATCCTCGGCACGGCGCTCGGCATGAAGCTCTACCCGATCACGGTCAGTGCGACCCTGGCCGACCGGCTGCCCGACCTCGCCCCGCTCGCCGAGCACGCGTCCGCCGAGCTCGCCGACGCGAAGACGACGATCGAGCGCCTGGCGTCGACCCTCGGCTGAGGTCAGGACGCGAGCGGTCAGGCGGGACGGATCTCGTCCGACCGGCCGAGCAGCTCGGCGTGGAACGCCGTCTGCGTCAGTGCGCTCGCGAGCAGGAACCCGGTCATCGACTCGATCCCGCCGCTGAACGGCACGCGTGCGGCGACCTCGAACAGCGTGGGCCGGTCGAGCAGGTCGAGCGCCTCGGCGACGTGCCGCGACCGCTCCTCGCGGTGTCGAGCCAGCGTCTGCGCGCGGGCGACGACGTCGGCGAACCGGTACTCATGGCCCGGGCAGACCTCGAGCCCGGCGTACACGTCGAGTCGGCCGAGCGACGCCAGGTAGTCGCCGAGCGGGTTCGTGGCGGTCCGACCACCGAGGCCGATCCCGGAGTTGATCCGCGGCAGCACGTGGTCACCGGTGAACAGCAGCCCGTCTGCCTCGTCGACGTAGCACACGTGCCCGGCGGTGTGCCCGGGCGTCCAGAGCGTCCGGATGGTGCGCCCCGGGATCGGCAGCTCGTCGCCGTCGGCCAGCAGCAGGTCGGCGTAGGGCGCCTCGCTCCGCCCGAGCCCGATCCGTCGCCCGCTCCCCCAGGCCGCGACGACGCCGTCGTGCAGCTCGGGCGGCAGGCCCCACGTGGCGATGTCGGCGTCGTTCCGCACCGCGTCGGTGCGCTCGCGGTCGAGGGCGTCCACCTCGAGCCCGTGCATCGCGACCCGCGCACCGGTCGCTCGGCGGACCGCGGCGGCAGCACCGAGGTGGTCGGCGTGCAGGTGCGTCACGGCGACGAGGGACACGTCGTCGAGCGACCGGCCGATCGCCGACAGTGCGGCGCGGACCTCGTCGAGCCCGCCGTCGGACGACCACCCGGGGTCGATCAGCGCGAGGGACCCGTCCGACCCCTCGACGACGTAGACCAGGGTCGCGTCGGGCACCCCGAACCGGAACGGCACCGCGAAGGTCCAGATCCCCGGCCGGACCTGTTCGACGGGCGGCAGGACGCCGTCGCGGAGCGCGGCGGCCTGCACGGGGCTGATCGGTTCCGGAGCCGGCGCTGCCGACGGGGGCACGGTCGTCACCCGCACCACAGTACTGACGCGAGCCGACCTGCCCCGGGTGATCCGGGCCTCCCGGCCGCACGTCGTGAGCAGGAATGGTCGAGTCGTCGCGCCGGACCCGACCATTCCTGCTCACGAAGCGCGCAGCGCTGCCCACCCGCGCCCGAGTAGACACGACGCATGGAGATCGCACCGATGCTCGCCAAGGCCGTCGCCGAGGTCCCGGAACCCGACAGCGTGACCGGCGGCCTGCGGTACGAACCGAAGTGGGACGGCTTCCGCGGCATCGTGACGATCGACGGCGACGACGTCGAGATCGGCAGCCGCGGGGCGAAGCCGCTCACGCGCTACTTCCCCGAACTCGTCGAGGCCTTCCGCGCGCAGTTCGGCGGCCGCGACCACCCAGTGGTGCTCGACGGCGAGGTGATCCTGCGCTCCGGCCAGCCCGGAGCCGAGCGCCTCGACTGGGAGGCGCTGTCCCAGCGCATCCACCCGGCGGCCTCGCGGATCGCGAAGCTCAGCGCCGAGACGCCCGCGCAGTTCGTCGCGTTCGACCTGCTCGCAGCGGACGGCGACGAGCTGGTCGACCTGCCGTTCGACGAACGACGTGACCGGCTGGAACAGCTCGCGAGCGGCATGTCCGACCCGCTGTTCGTCACGCGCACCACACTCGACGTCGACCAGGCACGCGAGTGGCTCACCACCTTCGAGGGCGCCGGACTCGACGGCGTGGTCGCCAAGCGCCGGGCCAAGCCGTACGAACCGGGCAAGCGGACCATGCTCAAGATCAAGCACCACCGGACGGCCGACGTCGTCGCGATCGGGTACCGCGTGCACAAGAGCGGCTCGGGCGTCGGGTCGCTGCTCGTCGGGCTGTACGGCGACGACGGTGAGCTCCGCCAGGTCGGCGGCGTCTCCGCCTTCTCCGACAAGCGCCGGCTCGCCCTGGTCGACGAGCTCGAGCCCGTCGTGCTCCGCGATGCGGACGGGAGGCCCGTCACCGGTGACGGGGAACGGTCGCGTTTCTCGTCGGGTCGCGACACGTCGTTCGTCCGGCTGGCGCCGGAGGTCGTGCTCGAGGTCCGCTACGACCAGATGGAGGGCGACCGGTTCCGGCACACCGTGCAGTTCGAACGGTGGCGTCCGGACCGCGACGCGGAGTCGTGCGGGTTCGACCAGCTCGAGGTGCCATCGGCGTACGACCTGCGGGATGTCCTGTCCTGACGCGTGGTTGTCCGTTTTTCGTCGTCTTGCCGGTCATCGCAGGAAAGTAGTTAGCCGAACTAGCGAAACGCTGCCACGATGGAGACCAGCAGCACGAGGCACCCATCCCGGGAGCCCCAGGACCGAAAGCGGATCGACATGAGCACCAGCACGCTTGTCCGCCACTCGCAGCGGAACCCCTTCACCGAGGTGCGCGAGGCACGCCGCCAGCGCACCCTGCAGCTCAGTGCGGTCATCAGCGCCATCGCCGGCGTGACCGCCACCGCGCTCGCACTCGTCACGATCGGCCTGGGCTCGTGATCGTCGACGGCATCAGCGACGCGCACCGCGGTACCTGGTCGCGCCTGACCCGCCTGCACACCGCGAGCGTCGGACTGCCGATGCAGACGTCCCGCGTCGACGACCCCGACCGCTCGACGGACACGCTGCCCGCCGTCTGACGGTCCCCGCTGGCTCGGGTCAGGACTTCTTCGCTCGGGACGGTTGCACGCGCGGCGGCTCGCCCGGCATCTTTGGGAAGTCTGGCGGGAACGGCAGTTCACCCTCGCCGTTCTCCAGGTCGCGCTCCCACCACGCCAGCAACGGCGCGATGCTCGCCGACTCGTCGTGCATCGCCTGCCACGGGTCACCGATCGTCGCCAGGCGCTCGGGAACGGTCCGGATCGTGAACGCCGTCGGGTCCGCCGTCGGCAGCTCGTCCCACGTGATCGGCGTCGACACCGAGGCGTGCGCCAGCGCCCGCGGGCTGTAGGCACCGGCCATCGTGCGGTCACGATTCGCCTGGTTGAAGTCGACGAAGACCCGTTGGCCTCGTTCCTCCTTCCACCACGCCGTCGTGACCCGGTCGGGCATCCGCCGTTCGAGTTCTCGGGCGGCGGCGATCACGGCGTGCCGGACGTCGAGGAACTCGTGCTCGGGGGCGATCGGCGCGAAGACGTGCAGACCGCGGTTGCCGCTCGTCTTGATCCACGCCGTCAGACCCGCTTCGTCCAGGACCTTCCGGAGTTCCTGCGCCACGGGCACCGTGTCCGAGAAGTCCGTGCCGGGCTGCGGGTCGAGGTCGATGCGGAGCTGGTCCGGGTGCTCGCTGTCCTCGGCGCGGGATGCCCACGGGTGGAAGACCACGGTGTTCATCTGCGCGGCCCACACCGCGACGGCCGGCTCGTCGATGACGAGCTGTGGGTGCTTCCGGCCGCTCGGGTACGTCACCGTGACGGACCGCACGTAGTCGGGGGCACCCTTGGGCGGGTTCTTCGAGAAGAACTGCTCGCCGTCGACGCCGCCGGGGAACCGCTGCAGCGAGATCGGTCGGTCGCCGTTCGCGCGGACGAAGGCGTCGCCCACCGTCACCAGGTACTCGGCGAGGTCGGCCTTGGTGATCCCGGCCTCCGGCCAGAGCACGCGGGAGGGGCTGCTGATCCGGACCTCGCGGTCCCCGTCCGGACCGGGCACCCGCACCGTCGTCGCTTCGCTCGCCATGCAGCGGAAGGTACTCGGTGCACGATGGACGGGTGAGCGCGTACCTCGGAGTGGACCTGGCGTGGGGACTCGGCACCGCGAGCCGCGCGCCCAACGAGACCGGACTGGTCGCGATGGAGGCCGACGGCACGATCACCGACGCCGGATGGGCCCGCGGGGTCGACGACGTCACGACCTGGGTCGCGGAACACCTCGGGCCGCGGTCGCTCATCGCCGTCGACGCCTCGCTCGTCGTGACGAACCCGACCGGCATCCGCGAGTCCGAACGGCAGGTCGGGCAGCGCTACGGCCGGTGGAAGGTGGCGGCGAACCCGACGAACCAGGCCTCCGCGGCGAGCGCCGGCGCCAGCCTGCTCGACCGGCTCACCGCACTGGGCGTCGAGTACGTGTCCGACACGGCATCCATGCACGCCAGGACCGGGCCGGCGATGTTCGAGTGCTACCCGTACACGACCCTGGTCGGCGTCGAGGAGCTCGGGTACGACGTCGAGCGGCCCCGGTACAAGCGCCTGGACCTCAGGGTGCCGGCAGCCGAGGCCCGGGCACGCCGCGCCGAGGCCTTCGACGAGCTCGTCCGGCGCTTACGCGAGACCCCGCTCGACCCGCCGTTGCAGCTCGACTCACATCCGCTGACGGCGAGCCTCGCCGACCCGTCAGTGCTCCACGGCCCGACGCACAAGCACCGCGAGGACCTGCTCGACGGCGCCCTGTGCGCCTGGACGGCGGCGTTCTGGGAGCGTCACGGCGACCAGCGCGTGCAGATCCTGGGAGGTGATGTCCCCCACCAGCACGGCCCGGACGCCGCTGGCGCGTCGCCCGGGAACCGGCGGCGTGGGCCCAGCCTCCCGTCCGACCCGGTGGACGAGGCGGGCCGCCGGCCGGTCGTCGTGGCGCCCGCGCGCCCGTCGCAGCGGGGCACGCGCGGCTAGGGTTGACCGGTGAGCACGACGAGCGAACCCCTGCACATCGGGCTGGTGTCGCTGCACACCTCCCCCGGAGACGAACCCGGCTCGGGCGAGGTCGGCGGCATGAACGTCGTCGTCCGGCACCAGGCCGAGGCGTTGGCCGATCGTGGCCACCACGTCGACATCATCACGCGGCGTTCGGCGCCGACGCAGCCGGACTCGGTGTCGCTCGTGCCGGGTGTGTGCCTGCGGTTCCTGTCGGCGGGTCCGGCGGAGCCGGTGCCGAAGGGCGAGCACGACGCGTTCATCGAGCCGTTCCGCCACGAGCTCGAGCAGCTCGGGCCGTTCGACGTCCTGCACTCGCACCACTGGTTCTCCGGTGCCGCTGCCCTACCGGTCGCCCGTGAGCGTGGCATCCCCCACGTGCAGTCGTTCCACTCGATCGCCGCCGACCCAGAGACACCGTTGTCCGAGGGTGAGCGGCCCGAGTCCGCCGGGCGCATCACGGGCGAGCAGCAGCTGGCGCGTGAGTCCGATGCGGTCGTCGTGGTGTCCGAAGCCGAGGCGTCGACGGTCCGGACGCGGCTCGGCGGTGCCGACTCACGCATCTGGATCGTGCCGCCCGGGGTCGACGGGTCGGTCTTCCGTCCGGCGGCCGCCGGTGCGCGCCGGGCCGCCACCCCCTACGTCGTCGCGGCGGCTCGCGTGCAGCCGTTGAAGGGGCTCGACCTGGCAATCGAGGCGATCGCGGGCATCAGCCAGGAGGCCCGTCCCACCTTGGTCATCGCCGGGGACGCCTCGAGCGAGGCGGGTGACTACGTGGACGAACTGCGTCGGCTCGCCGCCGCGCGTGGCATCGCCGACCGCGTCACCTTCATCGGGCCGCAGTCGCGTGCCGACCTGGCGTTCCTGTTCCGTGGCGCGGCAGCCGTGCTGGTGCCGTCGCACTCCGAGACCTACGGCCTCGTGGCGTTGGAGGGCTCGGCGTCCGGGGTGCCGGTCGTGGCCGCGGCTGCCGGGGGGCTGCGCGAGGCCGTGGTCGACGGTGAGACGGGCGTCGTGCTCGAGTCCCGCGAACCATCGGTGTGGGCTGCCGAGATCGAGCGGATCCTGACGGACTCCGGGTACGCGGCCGCGCTGTCCTCGGCCGGGCGGGAACACGCGGAGCGTCTGAGCTGGGAACGATCGGCTTCGGGGCTCGAGGACGTGTACCGCCGGGTGCTCGGCCGCTCGTGAGCCGCTTCGACGCGTCGGGGTTCTGGGCGGCGCTCGACTCCGTGCCGGTGGAGGCGGACGCCGAGGCGCTCTACGACCTCGGTTCGGCCGAGGGGCGGTTGCGGCGGTCGAACCTGCAGCGGTACCTGGAGCAGTTCGGGCCGGCGGCGGACACCCTGCTCGTGGCCGAGGCGCCCGGGTGGCGGGGCATGACGAACACGGGCATCCCGTTCACGAGCATGCGCGAGCTCGGGACGGATCGGTTCGGCGACGACTACCTGGTGCCGCCGGAGCCGACCGCTCCGTGGGAGGCCTCATCGCGCGTGGTGCAGGCGGCACTGTCCGACTGGGCCGGGCCGCTCCCCGTGGCGTGGGCGATCTTCCCGCACCACCCGTTCGTCGCCCCGGACCGGTTGACGAACCGCACGCCCCGTCCGGCCGAGGTGCGGTCGGGAGCGCCCGTCGCCCTCGCGCTGCTCGAGGCACTCGGTGGAGTCGACCGGGTCCGGGTGGTCGCGGTGGGGCGGAAGGCCCAGGGTGCGCTCGCACTGGCCGGCATCGAGGCGATCGCCGTCCGGCACCCTGCGCAGGGCGGCGCGAAGCAGTTCGCGGAGAAGTTGCGAGCGTTGGACCGCTCGCTGTAGTTCCCCGTGCCGGTCCCTCCGGTCAGGCTGAGCGGACCTCGACGCCCTTCGCGGCCAGGGCCTCGGCGACGTGGGCGGGCAGCGGCGCAGCTGCGTACACGGTGCGGAGGGCCGGCAGGTCGAGGACGTCGTCCCAGTTCTGCGGGTCGAAGCGGTCGTCGGAGCCCTCCCACCCGGGGTGTACGTCCTGGAGCACCTCGAGGTCGGTGTCGACGGTGAGCTCCGTGACGAGCGACAGGTGCGACGGCAGGAGTTCCAGGTCGTCGTAGTACTCACGGGCCCGGTCGTCCTGGCCGTCGACGTCGAGGTCCTCGTCCGTCTCGTCGGCAGCCTCCGGGTCGTAGGGGTCGAGGACGTCGAGGTCGTAGCAGAGGACGTCGAGCACCAGCAGCTTCGCGTTGAAGTCGGCGAACTCGACGGGCTCTTCGGTGGTGTTCGACTCGTGGTCCATGGCCCGGAGAGTATCCGTCGCCGAGCGACCGTGTTGCGATCGCGAGAAACCTTCCTGTGGGACTAGACAGCAAGGCGTCTCGCGCGCAAGGGTGACGCATGGCCACCACCAAGACGGACCGACCACAGCAGGAGCAGCCCGAGCTCCGCAGGGTCATCGGTCCCAAGCTCCTGCTGCTGTTCATCGTCGGCGACATCCTGGGAACGGGTGTCTACGCGCTCACCGGTCAGGTCGCGGCAGAGGTCGGAGGAGCAGCGTGGCTCCCCTTCCTCATCGCCTTCGCGGTCGCCCTGCTGACGGCGTTCTCGTACCTGGAACTCGTGACGAAGTACCCGCAGACCGCGGGCGCTGCGCTCTACGTGCACAAGGCGTTCGGCGTCCACTTCATCACCTTCATCGTGACCTTCATCGTGATGTGTTCCGGCATCACCTCGGCGTCGACGGCGTCGCGGGCGTTCGCCGCCAACCTCGGCGTCGGGTTCGGCCTCGAGTTGCCGAACGCCGTCGTGATGCTCATCGCCATGGGCTTCATGCTCGCGGTGATGGCGATCAACTTCCGCGGCGTCAGTGAGAGCGTGAAGACGAACGTGGTCCTCACCCTGGTCGAGCTGTCCGGTCTCGTCATGGTGATCCTGATCGGCTTCTGGGCGATCGCAGGCGGCAACGCGGACTTCTCGCGGGTGGTGATGTTCGAGACCCCGGAGGACAAGACCCTGCTCATGTCGATCTCCACGGCGACGTCGCTGGCGTTCTTCGCGATGGTCGGCTTCGAGGACTCGGTGAACATGGCCGAGGAGACCAAGGACCCCTCGCGCATCTTCCCGAAGGTGATGCTCACCGGCCTCGGCATCACGGCCGTGATCTACACGCTCGTGTCGATCTGCGCCGTCGCCGTCGTGCCGATCGGTGAGCTCGCCGGCAACGAGACCCCGCTCGTGACCGTCGTGCAGACCGCCGCCCCGGACTTCCCGATCGCCGACCTGCTGCCGTTCATCTCGATGTTCGCCGTGGCCAACACCGCCCTGATCAACATGATGATGGCGTCGCGACTGCTGTACGGCATGAGCAAGCAGGGCGTGCTGCCGGGCTTCCTGGCCCGCATCTCCCCCGCTCGTCGCACCCCGTCGAACGCGATCGTCTTCACCACCGCGATCTCCCTGCTGCTCATCGGCTGGGTCTCGCTCGACCCGGACTCCCCGATCGTGGTGGTCCTCGGTGGCACGACCTCGCTCCTGCTGCTCACCGTGTTCGCCGTCGTGAACCTGACGGTGCTCGTGCTCCGCCGCGACAAGGTCGACCACAAGCACTTCCGAGCCGGCGTGATCATCCCCGTCATCGGCATCATCACGTGTCTGTGGCTCGTGCTGCCGTTCTCGTCCGGCCGTGACCCGCAGCAGTACCAGATCGCCGGTGCACTGCTGGCCCTGGGTGTGCTGTTGTGGATCCTGACCTGGTTCACGCACGGTCGCAAGCAGCCCGAGAAGGCCCCGACCGGCCTGGTCACCGAACCGACGAAGGTGCAGCACCCGCCGCACGACCACCGCGACGTCTGATGGACGCGACCGCCGTCATCTGGACGATCGTCATCGCCGCCATCGCGCTCATCTCCCTGTCCGCCGGCGGATGGGGTCGGAGCAGGTCGCGCCGACGCCGACGCTGACGTCGCGGCTGACGGTCCTGGTGCACGAACCCCGTGTTCGGTGCACCAGGACCGTCAGTGCGTCACAGCGACCCCCGATCGGGCGGGTGCGGTTCCCAGGCGGCGCCCGTACGCTCGTCATGCTCCGCCTGCCCCGCCCCGTCCGCCGAGAGGTCCCGTCATGCGCCGTGTCGGCATCACGCTCGCGTCGGTGTTCGGCGCCGGCATCGTGGTCGTCGGGATCGGGGTCGTGGTGCTCGTCGTGATCGCGGTGAACTCGATCGCCGGCATCGCGAAGTCCAGCGCCGCCGACGCCACCCCCACGTGCCCGAAGGTCGCCTCGAAGACCGTCGGCGGCATGGTCGTCCCCGCCGGCCCCATCGCGGGCTTCTGCCAGGACCGTCTGGTGAACGCCGCGTCGGTGATCCAGGCCGCGAAGGCGGTCGGCATCGGACCGCACACCCAGGCCGTCGGGGTCATGACGGCGATCGGCGAGTCGAGCCTGGTGAACCTGGACCACGGCGACGCCGCGGGACCGGACAGCCGCGGCCTGTTTCAGCAGCGCGACAACGGCGCCTGGGGCACGTACGAGCAGCGGATGGACCCGTACACTGCGGCGTCGATGTTCTACGCGAAGCTCGTCAAGGTCCCCGGTTGGAAGACGATGACGCCGACGCAGATGGCGCACGCGGTGCAGATCAACTCGGACCCCGAGCACTACGCGAAGTCCTGGCCCGCGGCGAAGGCCGTCGTCGAGGGGCTGACAGGCGAGACCGTGCCGGACACCGCCCCGCAGGGCTGACCGGGCACGCGACCGCCGGCCCCGACGCTCACGCGACTTCCTGGTCCTGGTCGTGCTCGTCGAGTTCGATCATCGCGGCACCGCCGTCGTGGACGATGACCTGCGCGCGCAGCCGGATCGCGTGCTCGTCGAGGGCGCAGGCGCACGCGTCGACCCACTCCCAGTCGACCGGGTGCACGCGGTCGACACCGGGCCGCTCCCACGCGAGGACGACGTCGACCGCGCCGAGCTGCCCGACGATCTCGGAGATCAACGACGCGAAGTCGCTGACGTGCTCGTCCGGTTGGTAGGGCAGGTCCGCGATGGGCAGCAGGAACGGGATCGACATCCCGAGCTCGTCGAGGAACACCACCCAGCACTGCCGGCGCACCGGGCGGTCGACCAGGGCGGCGACGAGTTGGACGACGTCGTCGTCGGTACGGACAGGGGTTCGGATCAGGCGGTCGAGGGTGTCGGTGTCAGGCATGACTCCAGCGTCGCGAACCCGGCCCGCCGACCGACGGCCGCCGTGCGCATCTGTGGACAACCTCGCCGCCGCAGCCACCTGTGGAGGAACTTCGGCGATCCCGACGCCCCCGCGGTCGTCGCGGTGCACGGGTTCGACCAGCGCGAGAAGGACGCCGGACGGGCCTCCAGTCCGAACCTGACCGGCTCGGCGAGGTTCCACGACCTGCCGCACGCTGATCGCCGAGGTTCCAGACCTCGACGAACAGGGCGCCGACATGCCGAGATTTCGGAACCTCGGGACGGCAGCGCCCCTCAGATGCCGTGCGTCACCGAGCTCTCGATGAGCAACAGCGCCGCGAAGAACACCGCGACGACGGCGGCCATCCCGACGAGCACGACCGGCCACGCCAGCCGACGCCGCACCAGCCGCAGGATGCACACCACGATCGAGGCGACCAGCACCAGCGCGATCAGGATCGGCCCGACCGTCACGACCGAGTCGCCGAGCCCCACGTTGCAGGTGTTCCCCGGGGCAGCGCACGACACGAACGCCAACGACATGAGCTTGATGCCCCACCCCGCTGCCAACGCTTCGAGCGTCAGCACCACGAGCAGGGCGATGGAGGCGACCATGTCCGCGACGCGGCGGCGGCCTGCCAGGGGGTGGCGGGCCTCCCGTCCGAACCGTGCCGGAGCCGACCCGAGCGGATCGAGACGCGCCCCCGGAACAGACTCCGGCCCGGACCCGGGAGCCGAACCGGCGTCGGCCGGACCGGACGACCGGGCGGGCGCGTCCATCAGGACCGCCGGCCGCGCGTGGACCAGAGGGCCGCGGCGATGAGCAGCGGCTGCCCGAAGAGGCGCGCGACGCGCTTCTCGTCGGTGTCCAGGCCGAACGCGTCGCGGCGGTTGACCCACTGCGACAGGTTGCCCGGGAAGATCACCGTGAAGAACAGCGCAGCGACGGAGCCGACGAAGCGCCGGGCCGGCTTCGGCGCGAGCACGAGCGCCGAACCGAGGGTGATCTCGGCAACACCCGAGGCCAGCACGGTGGCGTCCTCGGACAGCGGCACGAACTCCGGAACCTGGGCCGTGAACTCCTTGCGCGCAAAGGTGAGGTGACTCGTGCCGGCGAACACGAGCGCCAGGCCGAGCAGGACGCGGAGGAAGGAACGCATGCCTCCATCGTGCCTGCTCCCGGGCGACGGTGCTCGCACGTGTACGGAACCCGACCGGCTCGCTACATTCAGACGTATGGGAGCACCCTCTCGGGACCACGAACCGCCAGCAGCCCCAGCGACCTTCGCCGTGCTGCTCGGCCCGGTCGCGTTCTACCTCGGCATCATCGTGCCGGCGCAGGGCACGGTCCGGCACGTGCTGATCGGTGCGGCGTTCGGCGTCGTCTGCGTGCTGAGCGGTTGGCGCGCGATCGTCATCGCCGGTCGCCGTCGCCGGGCGGTGCAGGTCTGGGCGTGGATCGGCATCGCGATCGGCGCGGCCGGGCTGGCCATGATCGTCTGGCAGCTGCTCGTCATCGCGACCGCCGGGGCGTTCCCGCCGCCGTTCTGGTCGCCCTACGCGAACCGCTGATGCGGGTCACCAGCCGAGCGTGCCGGGCGCACCCTTGAACGGGCCGACGACGTCCGACGTGATCCAGCCGCCGTAGAAGTCGCCGTCCTGCGACTGCACGACCTCGCCGCCGACCTCGCACGAGTCCATCGCCGACGGGTAGATCGCGACGCGGTCCCGGAGCGACTCGTACCCCGGCTCGGGCGTCGGGTAGTTCCACGCGGCGCGGCTCGCGACGGTGCCGTCCCCGCCGACCACGTCGAAGTACCGCGCCCGGCCCTTGAACTCGCACATGCTCGACCCCTGGGCGGGGCGGAGGTCGAGGTCGGCCATCGGCAGGTAGTACACCGGCGGGTGCGAGGTCTCGAGGACCCGCACGGCGTCGGTGGTGTCGGCCACGACGGTGCCGCCGAACCGGACGACGACGCGGGCGGTGACGGGCTCGACGGCGGGCGGGCGGGGGTAGTCCCAGACCGATTCCTGTCCGGGGCCGGGTTCGATCCGTGTGGGATGGCGCATGGGATCGTGTCTACGCCGAACGGCTGCGGTCCGGCTGGCGGGCGGGGTGCACTGAGCCGCCGCAAGGTGCACCATGGGCGGGTGACGACGACGACACGCACGCTCTTCCGACGGAAGCCCATCGAGACGATCGATGACGACACCGGAGCCGAGGGTGGCCTGAAACGGCACCTCGGCCTCTGGCAGCTCACCGCGATCGGCATCGGCGGCATCATCGGCGCGGGGATCTTCACCCTCGCCGGCACCGTGGCGAACGGCGTCGCCGGTCCCGCGGTCCTCATCAGCTTCCTGGTCGCCGGCGTCGCGAGTGCCGCCGCAGCACTGTCGTACGCCGAGTTCGCCGGCCTCATCCCGAAGGCCGGCAGTGCGTACACGTACGGCTACGCGGTGCTCGGCGAGATCGTCGGGTGGTTCATCGGGTGGGACCTGCTGCTCGAGTACACCGCGATCGTGGCGGTGGTCGCGATCGGCATCTCCGGCTACGTCGGGTTCCTGGTGGGCCAGTTCGGCATCGACCTGCCCGCCTGGATGCTCGGCGCCCCCGGCACCGGCGACGGCCACGTGATCGACGTCTTCGCGATCATCCTGTGCCTGGTCACCGCGTTCGTGCTCACCCGCGGCATCCGCAGCGCCGCCCGGTTCGAGTTCGTCGCTGTCGGCATCAAGGTCGCGCTCGTCGTGCTCATCGTCGTGCTCGGCGTGTTCCACATCAACAGCGCGAACTACTCCCCCTACTTCCCGTTCGGCTTCGGCGGCGTGATGACCGGCGCCGCGACGGTGTTCTTCGCGGTGTTCGGCTACGACGCCATGTCCACCGCTGCCGAGGAGTCCGTCGACGCCCGCAAGCACATGCCGAAGGCGATCCTGCTGTCCCTCGGCATCTCGATGGTCCTGTACGTGCTGGCGACCCTGGTGCTGACCGGGATGCAGAAGTACACCGACATCGACCCGGCCTCGGGCTTCTCGTCGGCGTTCGCGTCGGTCGGCCTCGGCGGTGTCGCGAACGTCATCGCGATCGGCGCCATCGTCGGCATCGTCACGGTGCTCGTCACGTTCATGCTCGGCGCCAGCCGTGTCTGGTTCTCGATGAGCCGTGACGGCCTGATGCCGAAGTGGTTCTCGAAGACCGACCCGAAGCGTCACGTCCCGACGCGCGTCACGTGGATCCTCGGCATCGCATCGGCGATCCTGGCGGGCGTCCTGCCCATCGGTGTCGTCGCCGAACTCACCAACATCGGGATCCTGCTCGCGTTCGTGGTGGTCTGCTCCGCGGTGATCGTGCTCCGCTACCGCCAGCCCGACCTCGACCGTCAGTTCCGGCTGCCGTTCATGCCCGTCATCCCGATCATCGGCGTCATCGCGTCGCTGTGGCTCGTGACGTTCCTGCAGTGGGAGACGTGGGTGCGGTTCGCGGTCTGGTTCGCGATCGGCCTGGGCGTGTACTTCGGCTACTCGCGGAAGCACAGCAAGCTGGCGGCCAGCGAGCCGACCGACGCGACGAAGCCGTAGCGAGCAGGCGCCCTAGCGTCCGCTCCAGCGCACCCAGCCCTGCACCTGCGCCGCAGCGCTCTCGAGCGACGAGTGCGCCCCGTTGATCGAGTGGTCCGGCGAGTCCACCGTGAACTGGTCCGTCCGGGTGACGTCGCAGACGACCTCGGAGCCGAGCCACACGTTCCAGTGGTCTGCGGAGTCGTGCACCCACCGCAAGCGGTCCGGCATGAGCGTGTCCAATCGAGTGGAGAGCGGCGAGCAGTCGTCGCCCGTCCACGCAGACGGTAGCCCTGCTCGATGTGTGCCGTTCGGTTCGGCGGCTCCGCGCGTCGGTGGCACCTGGCACGATTGACCCGTGCCCGCAGCCCCGATGATCGACGCCGTCGACGTCATCCGTTTCGTCGGGCCGCAGACCTTCGGCCGCGCACGCGACGTCGTGCGTGCCGGTCTGGTCGACGATGCCGTCTGGAACGCCGACGACGGCACCGTCACGGCGACCGTCTCCGGCACCGCCGACGACCCGTACGAGTGCCGCATCGACATGACCGTGGCGCGCGGCGACTTCATCCGCCCGGTCCGCAGCACGTGCAGCTGCCCCCTCGGCGGCGACTGCAAGCACGTCGCCGCCGCACTGCTCACCATCAACGCGCGTGCGCTTGCCGCCAACGCCGGCCCGCGTCCGGAAGCGCCGGCTCCGCCGCCCTCTGACTGGAGACACGACCTCGCCCGCCTCGCCGGTGACGACGAGCAGGCGGTCACCCCGCAGGGCACCCGGATGGGTCTGCAGTTCGAGTTGCGTGACGCGGTCCCCGCAGCACTTGCGGCCCGCGCCCGGGCCGCCGGCCGAGCCTTGCCGGCGCCGTCTCGCACGGTCCGGCTCGGGGTCCGGCCGGTGACCCGCAGCGACGCCGGCAACTGGGTGCGCGGGCAGCTCACCTGGGGCACGCTCCCCTACTCGCAGAACCGCCTGGGCCTCGGCGCCGAGCAGCACGGGTGGTTCATGCAGCTCGCGGCCCTGCACCGTGCGGGTCAGCTCGCGGGGTTGCCCGGCGAGAGCGACTGGCTCCACCTCGACGACTTCCGCAGCCCGCTGCTCTGGCCGTTGCTCCGGCAGGCGTCGGCGCTCGACATCGCCTTCGTGACCGGCAAGCGCGAGGGCGGGGTGGTCCTCGGCGAGCAGGCCCAGGTGCTGCTCGACGTCTCTCGGCCCGGTGTCGCCCGGCACGACGACGCCGTGGTGATCGGCGCGAGCGCGGTGCTCGACGGCCGCCCGGTGGTCCCCGGTGCAGCGCGGATGGTCGGCGACCACGGCGTGTACGTGTTCCGCGAGAGCCCGGAGTTCACGGTCGGGCTCGCACCGACCCCGGCGCCCGTGCCCGAGGACCAACGGCGCATGCTCCTCGAGGGCACCCGCATCACGGTGCCGACGGCCGAGGTCGACGAGTTCCTGGCCGACTGGTCGCCCCGGCTGCGCGGTGCCCTCGGGCTCGTCAGCTCCGACGGGTCGGTGGAGCTGCCGGAGCGCACCCCGCCCGAACTCGTGCTGACGGCGACGTTCGAGCCGGCCAGGGCACCCCGCACCGACGACCGGGTGCACCTGCACTGGCGCTGGCACGTCGACGGCCGCAAGGACCCGGTGTCGCTGCACAGCCCGCTCCCCGACCTGTCCGGGCTCCGCGCCGCGGACGATCCAGCCAGCACCGACGTTCCGGCCGGCACCGAGGCGGCGACCGCCGACGCCGACGCGCCCGCTGCCCTGGAACCCGCCACGTCGACAACGCGAGCCGACGACGCGACGTCTGGCGAGCCTCCCGTCCGCCCTGCCGGACCCGGTGGCGGACTGGACTGGTTCCAGGACGGCACCATCGACGGGGCCGACGTCGCGGTGTTCGCGAACGAGTTCCTGCCCGAGTTGCCGGCGCTCGGCGTCCGCACGGTGGTCCAGGGTGAGCGCCTCGACTACGAGCGGTTGAGCGGGCGGCCGCACATCCGCGTCACGACGATGCCGTCGGACAAGCACGACTGGTTCGACCTCGGCATCATCGTGAGCGTGAACGGCAAGCAGATCCCGTTCACCCCGCTGCTCACCGCCCTGGCCGGTCGGCAGCGGCGGCTGAAGCTCGTCGACAACTCGTACCTGTCACTCGCCGACCCCGCGTTCGACCGGCTCAAGGAACTCATCGACGAGGCCCGCGACCTCGACGAGTGGCAGCCCGACCAGCCGATCCAGGTGACGCCGCTGCAGGCCGGGCTGTGGACCGAGTTCGACCTGCTCGCCGACGAGACCTCGCACGACGAACGCTGGCAGGCGATCACCGCGGGGCTGATGGGGGCGACTCCCCCGGGTGACGTCCCGGTGCCGGACACCGTGCACGCCGAACTGCGGCCGTACCAGCACGCCGGGTACGCCTGGCTGTCGTTCCTGGCGGCGCACGGCATCGGCGGGGTGCTCGCCGACGACATGGGCCTCGGCAAGACCCTGCAGGTGCTCGCGATGGTCGCCGCCCGTCGAGCCGCCGAGCCCGACGGGGCGCCGTTCCTCGTCGTCGCGCCGACCTCGGTCGTCGGCAACTGGGTGGCCGAGGCGGCGAAGTTCACGCCGTCACTGCGGGTGGCGGCCGTCACCTCGACGTCGCTGAAGGACCCCGGGCTCGTCGCCCGCACAGCCTCGCAGGCCGACGTCGTCGTCACCTCGTACGCGCTGCTCCGGCTCGACTCGCAGGCGTGGACCGACCTGCCGTGGTCGGCGCTCGTGCTCGACGAGGCGCAGTTCGTGAAGAACCCGCAGTCGCAGACCCACCGGGTGGCGTCCGAGCTGCAGGCACCCGTGAAGTTCGCCATCACCGGCACCCCGCTCGAGAACGGGCTGACCGACCTGTGGGCGCTGTTCCACATCGTCGCGCCCGGGCTGCTGTCCACCTGGACCCGGTTCGGCGACGACTACGTGAAGCCGCTCGCCTCCCCCGAGCTCCGGGGCGAGGCCCGCCAGCAGCTCACCGCAAAGCTCCGGCGGCGGATCCGGCCGCTCATGCTCCGCCGGACGAAGCAGGCCGTCGCCGCCGACCTGCCGCCGAAGCAGGAACAGGTCGTCCGGGTCACGCTCGACCCCGCGCACCGCGAGCTGTACGAGCGCACGCTCAACCGCGAGCGACTGAAGGTCCTCGACCTGATCGACGACCTGTCGAAGAACCGGATGATCGTGTTCCGGTCGCTGACGCTGCTGCGGATGCTCGCGCTGTCGCCGGCGTTGGTCTCGAGCGGGTCGGACTCGCCCCTGTCGCCGTCGACGCCGATCCCGTCCGCCAAGCTCGACCTGCTGCTCGACGAACTCGAACAGCTCGCGGCAGAGGGCCGACGCGCTCTGGTGTTCAGCCAGTTCACGTCGTTCCTGCGGATGGTGTCCGATGCCCTCGACGAACGGGGCGTCGGCTACGAGTACCTCGACGGCTCGACGCGCAAACGCCCACAGGTGATCGAGCGCTTCCGGCAGGGCACCGCGCCCGCGTTCCTCATCTCGCTGAAGGCCGGCGGCTTCGGGCTCACCCTGACCGAGGCGGACACCGTGTTCGTGCTCGACCCGTGGTGGAACCCCGCAGCCGAGTCCCAGGCCGTCGACCGGACCCACCGCATCGGGCAGACCCGGTCGGTGAGCGTGCAGCGCTTCATCGCCGAGGACACCATCGAGGAGAAGGTCCTGGCACTCGCCGCGCGCAAGGCCGAGCTGTTCGCCACGATGATCGACGATGACGCCCTGTTCGCCGACGACCTGACCGCCGACGACATCCGCTCGCTGCTCGCCTGACGCGCGGGAGCGGTCAGGCGAGCTCGGGCGCGGGCGCGGGGGTCAGCGGGCGCGAGCGTCGGCGGGCGGGCGGGCGCGTCAGCGGGCGAGGGCGTCGATCGCCGTGACCTCGTCCGCCGAGAGCTCGATGCGGGCACCGGCAGCGTTCGACCGGATGCGTTCCGGGTTCGACGACTTCGGGATGACGACGAAGCCGTGCGCGACGTGCCACGCGACGATGACCTGGGCGCTGTCGGCTTCGTGCGCGGTGGCGATGTCGAGCAGCGTCGGGTCCTGCAGGTTGCTCGCCTTGAAGGGGCTGTAGCCCTCGAGCACGACCCCGCGCTCGGCCAACCCGTCGGCGATCGTCTTGTCGTACTCGACCGGGCTCCACTTGATCTGGTTCACGGCCGGGGTCGTGCCGGTCGCGGTGACGAGCTCGTCGATCTGGTCGAGCGAGTAGTTGCTCACACCCACGGCTCGGGTCAGTCCGTCGGACTGTGCCTGGACGACCTGCTCCCACACGTCCGGGCGGGCCTCGCCGTTCGGCGGCCAGTGCACGAGCCAGAGGTCCAGGTGGTCGAGGCCGAGCTGGTCGAGGCTCTCCTCGATCGTCTCGCGCACCCGGTCGGCGTTGTCCGGCGGCAACTTCGTCGTCACGAACACGTCGTCGCGGGCGAGGCCGGACTCGGCGAGGGCCTTGCCGACACCGCGCTGGTTGCTGTAGCCGGTGGCGGTGTCGATGTGGCGGTACCCGGCCGCCAGTGCTTCGCCGACGGCGGCGGGGGCCTCGCCGTCGGGGATCTGCCAGGTGCCGAAGCCCAGGAGCGGCATCGACCCACCGGTGACGGACACGGACGGATTCGCGTAATCGGTCATGCGGACCTGTCTACGCCGTGGTCGCGCATCGGTTCAGAGCGTGGCGGTCCACGGCCATGTCCGAGGTCTCCGCCATGATCGTCGAGGCCACCCCGGCCGGCCCCACCGCATCACCGCACCACCGCACCGCTGCACCGCCGCACCACCAGGAGTTCCACGCACCCATGACGTCCCGCCGACGCCGCCGCACCCGCATCAGCCTCACCTCCGTCCTCGTCGTCCTGGCCCTCGCGGTCGGGGGCTACGCGCTCGACGCCACCGGCGTCCTCGGACCGGACGCCGACGCCGCAGCCGGGCCCACGGCGGTCGCCACGGCCACGGTCGGTACCGAGCGCGACGCACCGGAGCCGAGCCGGGCCTCCAGTCCGACAGATTCGACGGATGCGACGGATCCGACCGTCAGCACGTCGACCGACACCGACGCTGCGGACGCCCGCGCGCTCCTCGCCACGCTGCCCGTCAAGGGCAAGGCCGCCGGCACCGGGTACGACCGCACCGGCGACTTCGGCAGCGCGTGGATCGACGTCGACCACAACGGCTGCGACACCCGGAACGACGTGCTCGCGCGCGACCTCAGCGGCATCGTGCGGCAGGGGCCGTGCAAGGTGGTGACCGGCACGCTCGTCTCGCCGTACACCGGCGCGACGATCGACTTCGTGCGCGGCAACACGACCTCGACCCTCGTGCAGATCGACCACGTCGTCGCGCTCGAGAACGCCTGGCGCACCGGTGCCCAGCAGCTCAGCCAGTCGGAGCGGGAGGCCCTGGCGAACGACGCGGCGAACCTGTTCGCCGTCGACGGCCGGTCGAACTCGCAGAAGCGCTCGGGTGACGCCGCGACCTGGCTGCCCGCGAACAAGGCCTTCCGCTGCACCTACATCGAGCACCAGGTGTCCGTGAAGGCCGAGTACCGGCTGTGGGTCGTGCCCGCTGAGCGCGATGCGATGGAGCGCGTGCTCGACGCCTGCTGACGTCAGGCGGTCTGCCGCCGCTGCGTGTCGACCTGGAGGCCCGGCGCACCTCCGCCCCGCGTGGCAGGCTGCGGACATGGCTGAGCAACTCACGGTCCCGCAGGCGTTCGCGCTCCTCCAGGTCGAACCCGACGGCCGCAAGTCCCTCGACGGGCAGACGCTGGACACCGGTCTCGCGGGAGCGGTCCTCGCCGACCTCGCGCTCCGCGGTGCCGTCTCGCTGCAGAACGGCCTGGTCACCGTCGTCGACGGCGCCGCCACGGGCGACCCGGTGCTCGACGGTGTCGTCGGCTCGATCGCAGCGTCCGGCGCGCCCCGCAAGGCGAAGTGGTGGGTGAGTCGGCTCGGGAAGCAGCGGCTCCGCGACGACGTCTTCGCCGGACTCGTCGAGCGAGGGATCATCAGCGTCGAGCAGGGCAAGGTGCTCGGGCTCTTCCCCACCACGAAGCACCCGGAGCGCGACGGGGCGCCGGAGGCACTGCTGCGATCCGGCATCGCGGACGTCCTGGCTCGGCGGGCGACCCCGACACCGTTCTCCGCTGCGGTCATCGGGCTGCTCGACGCGACGAACACGCTCCGCAAGCAGTTCGGCGCCGTCGACAAGGGACTGGTGCAGGAGATCACCTCGGGCACCTGGGCGAGCCCCGCGGTGAAGGCCGTGCTCGAGGAGATCCAGGCCGCGGCGATGATCGTCATCATGGCGGCGACCACCGCGACGACGACCACGGTCATCACGAGCTGACGTCGCCACCACACCCTGCAAAACGACAGGTGTAGCCTAAAGAGAATTCATCGTCGAAGACCTCAGGAGGCCTCCCCATGCCCGAAACCAGCACCAGCACATCCCGCTTCGCCGACCGCGTCGTCCTCATCACCGGCGGCGGCTCCGGCCTCGGTCGCGCCACCGCCGTGCGCCTGGCCGCCGAGGGCGCTGCGCTCTCCCTCGTCGACGTCTCCGAGCAGGGACTCGATTCCTCGAAGGCCGCCGTGCTCGAGGCCACCCCCGACGCCCAGGTCCTGACCACCGTTGCCGACGTCTCCGACGAGGCCCAGGTCGACGCCTACGTCGCAGCCACCACCGAGCGCTTCGGCCGCATCGACGGCTTCTTCAACAACGCCGGCATCGAGGGCAAGCAGAACCCCACCGAGTCGTTCACCGCCGCCGAGTTCGACAAGGTCGTGTCGATCAACCTGCGCGGCGTGTTCCTCGGGCTCGAGAAGGTCCTCAAGGTCATGCGCGAGCAGGGCTCCGGCATGGTCGTGAACACCGCGAGCGTCGGCGGCATCCGCGGCATCGGCAACCAGTCCGGGTACGCCGCCGCCAAGCACGGCGTCGTCGGCCTGACCCGCAACTCCGCCGTCGAGTACGGCCGCTACGGCATCCGCATCAATGCCATCGCCCCCGGCGCCATCTGGACGCCCATGGTCGAGAACTCGATGAAGCAGCTCGACGCGGAGAACCCCCGCAAGGCCGCCGAGGAGTTCATCCAGGTCAACCCGACGAAGCGCTACGGCGAAGCCCCCGAGATCGCCGCCGTCGTCGCGTTCCTGCTGTCCGACGACGCGTCCTACGTCAACGCGACGGTCGTCCCGATCGACGGTGGGCAGTCGGCCGCGTACTGAGCCGCACCGGTCCGACGCCCGGCGCACCTCCTCGTGCGCCGGGTGACGACCTGGAGGCCCGGCTCGGCCCCGCCGTGTCCGTCCAGCGTGACAGCATGGTCGGCGTGAGCAACGACGAGACGAACGGATCCGCCTTCGGCCGAGGCGTCGACAAGGCCCCGCCCACCGCGGCCGCTGAACTCCGCCGCCGGATGGCCGCCTCGCCGGCGGGCTTCCTGCGCAGCGCGGCGTGGGTGCCGTGGAAGCCGGCGGGTACTCCGGAGGCCGGCAGCGTCGCGCACGTCATGATCCGTGACAAGCCGTTCGTGCCTGTCTTCACCGACCCGGACGAACTCGCCGCCGGCCTGCCCGACGCCGAGGGGCGTCCGATTCCGATGTCCGAGCTCGTGGCCGCGCTGCCCGAGGAGTTCGGCATCGTGGTCGACCCCACCAGTGCGGCCGAAGCGAACTTCCTGCACGCCGACGTCCTCGCCCAGATGCGGGTCCAGATGCAGGGTGGCGTCCCGACCAGCGACGGCTGACTCGAACGGTCGTACCAGTCGAGTACGCCGGGCAGGTCCGCCGCTGCTCTCAGCTGCTCGCGGTCAGAGCGGCACCGGCGATCGCCCACCAGTAGCCCAGCAGCGCTCCTGCCGGGACTGCAAGTACCGCGACCGCGACGGCGCGACGCATCAGCCGCTTCCGCCGCGCTGCCTGGCCGATCTCCCGCTCGAGCCGTTCGAATCGCTGGACGTGGCGAAGGGTGTCGTTCACCACGACAGCCTCGACGTGCCAGGTCCCGCGTTCCTCGGCCAGCATCGACAGGAACCGGACGGCTTCGTCGGAGTGGACTCGCGGCAGATCCCTGATCCAGGCGCCGATCTGACGGGGCTCGACCGTCACGACAGCCGGGGCCGTCTTCCCGAACTTCAGCGAAGCCGCTACGACGACCAGGACGGGCTGCACCGTGATCGGTCCGCCGGCCGCCGCGGACAACAGGCGAGTCGCTCGTTCGCCTTCGGCGAGAGCGCGGTGCACGTGCGGGGTGCGTTGCCCGTTGACCATCAGGGTTCGGCCACCCGCCCAGACCTTCTGCCCCGAATGGTTCTTGGTGTTGATCGAGAACACGCCGGTGGGTCCGACGACGACGTGGTCGATGTCCGTCGTGCTCTTCCCGACCGGTACCGCGTGCAGCACCGTGAACTCGGAGCCGAGCGCATCGAGCTGGGCAGCGACCTGCCGTTCTCCCACAGCGCCCTTGAACCACGAGCGGGCTTCGTCACGAAGCGGGTCGTGCCCCCAGAAGCGCTGCCAGCCGGTTCGCGCCGGCCCCTCGGCCTGGATGGCCAGGCACTCCTGCATGACCGCGTACCCGGGCTTCCGCGCTCGGAGCGTCAGCGCGGCCCCGCCCCTCGGAGTCGGGCGGTGGTCGGCGACAGCGGTGTTCTCCCCCATGTGTCCACCGTCCCAGGACGACAGGTGTCGGACCAGCCCTCGTTCTGGCGTCACAGCCGCGGCGGTGCGGCTCGGCGCTCTGGCACGCTGGCACGCTGACGGTTCTGGTTCACGATCGCCGGACTTCCTGAACCAGGACCGTCACTCGCCTGGCAGCACGCCGGGCTCCGCCACCGAGCGGCGGCGGAGCGGCCGGCGCGGCCGGCGCGGTCGTCAGCGAGCGGGCTGGACGAGCTCGATGAAGCGGGACAGCAGCGACAGGCCGGCGATCGAGGGCGGGAGCCCCGTGGTCAGCGCCGGCGAGTGCACGAGGTACGCCGCCCACTTCGCCCGCGAGAGCGCCACGTTCAGCCGGTTCGGCATGAGCAGGAAGTCGAGGCCGCGCGGGATGTCGGCTGCACTCGACGCTGCCAGGGACACGATCGACACGACGGCCTCGCGGCCCTGGAACAGGTCGACCGTGCCGACCTGGGTGCCGGTGAAGCCTGCACGGTCGAGCTCTTGACGGATCAAGGCACCCTGCGCGTTGTACGGGGCGACGACGATGACGTCCTCGTCGGTCAGGGCGCGAGCGTCCGAGCCGTCGGTCCAGGTCCGCCCGACGACATCGCCGACGAGGGCCACCACGCGGGCGGCTTCCTCCGGTGACGAGGTCGTGTTGCTCGCGTGCACGACCGGCACGGGGTGCACGCCCGCGTCGATGCCGTCGAGGTGCCGACCGGACACCATCGACGCGAGCTGCCCGTCGTAGGACAACGCCGATACGGACTCGGTGAGCGCCGGCTCCATCCGACGGGTGCGGGCCAGGAAGTAGCCGAACTCCGGCGGCAGGACGTGCTCGCCGTCCGCCAGCCACCCGAGCGCGGACTCGTCGACGGGCTCCGGGTGGGAGCCCTGCGAGACCTGCGGGAGCTGCTGCGGGTCCCCGAGCAGCAGGAGTCGGGTCGCGGCGAGCGAGGACGCGATGGTCGGTGCGAGCGAGAACTGTCCGGCCTCGTCGACGACGAGCAGGTCGAGGGAGCGGCGCTCGATCGTCGACGCGTTCGCGAACGTCCACGCGGTCCCGCCGACGACGCCGCCGGTGCCGGAGGCCTCGCACGAGGACAGGAACGCGGCGACGGCAGCACCGTTCTTCACGGGCGTCCACGCGGCGGCATCGAGTTCGTCCTCGGTCGCACCGGACTTCGGCACCTTCACGACGCGGTCCGCGGGCACGCCGGCGTTCACGACCGAGGACAGGAAGTTCTCCGACGTCGCGTGGGACTGCCCGACGACCCCGACCCGCCAGCCGTACTCGCGGACGAGCCGTGCGACGACGTTCGACCCGACGTAGGTCTTGCCCGTGCCGGGAGGCCCCTGGATCGCCAAGTACGAGTGGTCGAGGCCGAGCAGCGTCGCCACCACGGCGGACACCGTGTCGTCGCCCTGCACGGGCACGATCGCACCGCGCGGCGGCACCCGGCGCAGCAGGTCGACGGCCGGGTCCGCCACCATCGAGGGCAGCTCGTCGAGGACCTGCTGCCCCCACTCGGCGATCGCCTCGGGCTGCGGCTTCGCGCGGGGCGGTGCCGACGGTGCGAGCGCGACCGGGAACTCGTGGTGCGGCTCCGCTCCGACGGGCAGCCCCTCCTTCACGAGCACCTCGACGGCGTCGCCGTTGTCCCACACGTCCACGATCACGGCGCGGGATGACGCGCCCTTCGACCCGGGGCCCGGAGACACGACCGACGGCGGAAGCGGGTCGTCGTAGACGAGGTGGGGCGTGCCTCCAGGCCGGAGCCGCGAACCGGGCGCGAGCGTCCCCGACAACCGGAGTTCTCGCGACTGCGAGCGGGCACGCGGCAGCGTGTCCCAGTCCCGCTCGACGGACGCGCGCTCCACGACGAGGACGTCGCGGGTGTCGGCCCAGTCGTCGACCGGGTTGCGCAGGCGGTCGAAGTGGTCCTGCCAGAAGGTCTTCGCCTCGCGCCGGTGGTAGTCGATCGCGGCTGCGGCGAGCGCCAGCGCGGTCTCGTCGGGCGTGCGGTCGAGGGCGTCGACGTCCTCCAGGTGTGACGCGAGCGCGACGTACACCGGGTTCGGTTCGCGCTCGACGGGGATCGGCGGGACGTCGAGTTCGAGTGCCGGATCGACTGCGTCCGGGTCGTCGGTGCGCAGCGACCGGAGCCAATCGCGCAGGCGCAGGGTCGAGCGGCAGTCGTAGGCGTTGTAGTCGGCGACCTCGTCGAGCATGTGCTGGCCGGCGGAGGGGTCCCCGTTGCGGAGTTCCTCGATCGCGTCGACGTAGGCGGTGATGCTGTCGGCGGCGTTCGTGACGTCGCTTTCGCGCAGGTCGTCGCCCATGTAGAGCGGCTCGAGCTTCTTGATCGAGTAGCTGTGGCTGCCGACGACCAGGGCCTTGCGGACGATCGGGTACAGGTCGACCAGGACGCCAGCGCGCAGCAGGTCGTCGACGGCCTCTTCACCGACCCCGTGCCGGGCGGCGAGCGAGAGCAGGTGCGTCCGCTCGTAGGCGGCGTAGTGGTAGATGTGCATGCCCGGGTACTGCTGCCGCCGGGCCTCGATGAACGCGAGGAACTGCTCCAGCGCAACTCGCTCGTCGCGGATCGTGTGCGCCCAGAACGCGGTGAACTCCGCGCGGTCGTCGACCAGGCCGAACAGGTAGTCGAGGCCCCAGTGCACGCCGTCCTCGGTGTGCAGCGGGTCGCCTTCGAAGTCGAAGAAGACGTCGCCGGCGTCGGGGGCCGGGATCGCGTCGAGCGCGCGGGCATCGAGGACTTCGAAGCGCGGCTTCACAGGCTGGTCCGGCCCGTCGGCGCCGTTCCGTCGGGCGGTCTCCGTCTCGATCTGGAGGCTCGCCTGGCGCACCAGCCGATCCTGCGTCGCGCGGGACAAGCCCGGCACTGCCCGGGTGCGGACCGCCAGGTCGTCGATCGTCCGCACCTCGTGCTTGATGAGCTTCGCCCGCTGGTCGAGGCGCATGCCCGCGACGAGGACGAGGTCGCGGTGCTCGGCCACCTGGGTCGAGCAGACGGCACAGCGGCCGCAGCTCGAGTAGCGCGGGTCGCCCCACTGCAGTTCGGCGTCGGCAGTGATCCGCTCGGCGATCACCCGCTGCAGCTCGGCGCGCTGCGTGCGGTACACCGGCGCGATGTCGGCGAGGTCGTGCGTGGTCGTCGTCCGGTCGCCGAGCACCAGGTGCACCTGCGCCCCGGTGGGGATGCCGTGTGCCTGCATCTGCTCGGCGTAGGCGGCGAGCTGCAGCAGGGCGCTGATCTTGGCGTGGCGCGCGAGCTTGGTGTCGTAGACCTCGTACTCGCCCTGGTCGTTGCGGATGATGAAGTCCGCGAAGCCGATGAAGCCCGGGCTGCCCGCCGTGGGCGCCGCGTGGAACGTCGGCTGGTACAGGACGTCGGCGCCGTCGGCGAAGGCCTGTCGCGCTTCGGCTGCGGCGCGTGCGTAGTCCGGCGGGGCGGGGCGGTCGAACTCGACGACGTCGCGGGTCTGCTTGAGGATGTCGAGGTAGTCGAGCTCGTGCTGGTCCCCCAGCCGTGCGGTGCGCTCGAGCATGTCGTCGTGCGCCTCGGGCAGGGGTTCCCCGCGACCGAGCTTGACATCCAGTCGGCGCAGGAACGCCCACTCGCAGGCCGACCACGTGCTGAGGTCACTCGGGCTGAGCAGCACGTGCCCGTCGACGCCGATCTGCATGCGTTCCCCCGTCTCTCTGGTGCCCTGCGAGCCTAGGGCCGCCCGCCGACACCGGCGCCGCGCGCGGTCAGACGGCAGCGGCCGGCGTCAGCGCACCTCCGCGGAGTCCCAAAGGCGGCGCGCCAGCCGACCGGCCTCAAAGACGGCAGGCCAAGCGACCACGGCGAGCAGACAGCCGTCCGTGACGGCGCGCGTCAGCGGAACGAGCAGCAACGGCACCTGCGTCCAACTCGCGAGCATCCAGCAGCCCGCGGCGATCCCGATGATGCACCCGAGACGCCGCAGTGCCGTGGAACCGGCCCGACGGGCGATCACCACGCCGATGGCGAGCGCGAGGACCGGCCCGAGCATGTGCGCAACCGACACCGACCAGTACACGGCCATTGGTTCCACATCGACAGCCATGCGACCAACCACCTGAACAGCCAGGGCACCGAGCGTCCAACACACGAGCCGGTCTCCACGCCAGCTGAGCACGCCCCCGATCAGCAGCAGCACGATGCTCGCACCCGCCAACACGGCGGACGAGCTGGCCATCGGACTCTCGAAGAAGATGCGGGTGAAGTCATCGGCTGCCTGGATCGTCACTCCGAGAGCCCCGAGCGCCCCGGCGCTTCGTCCGATCGACACAACGCGCATCAGTCCTCCGCTCCGGACCGGAACAGGTCGTCGTGCCGTGACATGGCTGTTCGACACACCTGTTTCCACGCGGGGCCGCGCTCGGACAGCATCGATGGCCATCGCGCCTCGTCGTCTTCCGCACGGAGGAGCGCGAGATCACGCTGGTCCAACGACGCTCGCACGGCTTCGCCGACGCCAGAGAACGCCCGGTTGTAGTACGCACCGTCCGTCTCCGTCACCCGCTCACCGCGGATCGCACGGACGGCCTCGTCGAACGTGTACTGGGAGCAGTTGGTCAGGAACTCCTGCTGCGCCGTCGGGGCAGGGGCGGATGTCGACGACGACCGCACCTCGGGATCCTCGCGAGGCGGATCGACCTGGGAGATCAGATCGCGCGGTCCGACGACGAACCAGTTCACGCCGCGCCGAGCTCCGCGTCCGTCCACGAGAGCGTCAGCCCATGACGGGAGGATCTGGTCGACGGACCGGCTGCTGCCGTACACACGAACGGAGACCGTGTCGGCCGCGTCCACGCAGTCGTAGCCACGCATCGAGTCCCAGAACGTCAAGTCGTCCTGGTAGTCGTCCCGGTCCTCACAGGGGAGCCCCGCGATGAGCACATCGGCAAGACGCTGCTGCGAGACGGTCTCGATGATCCGGGCGCTTTCCGTCGCCGGGCGAACGGTTGTGGTGGTCCGGGGCGTTCGGGTCGTCGTCGAGTCGGGAGCACCGCACCCGGTCGCGGCGACCGCGACGGCGCAAGCGCCCACCCAGATGAGCGAGCGCCTGCGCCGACGTGTCGCGATCAGCCCCACTGCACGCCCGCGACGCCCGAAGCAGTCATTCCCCGGATCTGCTTCGATGCCGCAACGTTGCCCCAGTTGATGACCACGCCACGGCGACCGGTCCCGCATCCCGACGCGGTCCACGTCGTCTGCGCACGAGCGTTGAAGCCCTTGCTCCACACGCAGACCCCGACCCGGCCTCGGTCGCGGTACCAGCTGTACGTGACCTTCGTCTTCGTGCTCGACCCGATGATGCTGCACCCCGACACGGACGTGAGCATCTTCGGGATCGCCGCGAACGCGCGGTCATGGCACGGATTGGCCCGTCCGAGCGGGTCACCGTTCTCGTCGACTCGGACAGCGTTCGTGGAATCGAACGTCGGGTCGACGACGACTCCGGACGCTGCCAGCGAGGAATCGATGCCCGTCGCGGCCGCCGGACCAGCTGCGAGCAGCGGCGAGACGACAGCCACCACCGCGCCGACGACAAGTGTTTGCTTGATGGTGCGCTTCACTGCGCACCCCCCTTCTCAAATGGGTAGCCCCCTCGGCTACACAAAGAGGTATATCGTACTCAACGGTGATGTTTCAAACGCAGTCGAGCCTGGTCCTGAAGAACCGCGGGCCGTCGTACCCGTCGCGGGTCACGTGCGCCGTGAAGTCAGCGAGCGAGCGGACCCAGTGCCCCCGCTCGCCGTACAGCGCCTGGTAGACGACGACCGGTTCCTCGGTCTCGACGTCACGGGCGACGAGCAGCACCTCGTAGTCGTTCCCCTTGAAGTGGCGGTACCGGCCAGGAGTCACGTCGTCGCTCACACCCGCGATGCTAGGGCCGGGTGGCAGAGCGCTCCTACACTCGGGCCATGACCGAGCACGCTCGAACGGACCGCGGCCTCGACCGACTCGTCAACTTCTCGGACGCCACGGTCGCCATCGCGATCACGCTCCTGATCCTGCCGCTGGTCGACATCGCCAGTGACCTGCGCGACGGCGAGGGCGCGGGCGACCTCCTCCGGGAGCACTGGCCCGCCCTGCTCGAGTTCCTCATCACGTTCTGGTTGATCTCGCGGTTCTGGATCCTGCACCACCAGGTGTTCGAGCATGTCCGCTCCTACAACGCCCGGGTCATGCAGCTGAACTTCGTGTGGCTCATCAGCATCGTGTTCCTGCCCTTCGCCGCGAACCTGCTCAACAGCGGCGAGAACGACGACCGTGTGGCCCATGCGCTGTACCTCGGCAGCATGGTCGTGACGAGCCTGGCGCTCACCGGCATCGAACTCGTGCTCCGACGGAACCCCGAGTTGCTCTCCACGCCGCTGGGCGACTCGGCGCGGGGGCTCATCGCCGCCGGACTGCTGTCGCTCGCCCTGATCCTGTCGGTGGTGTTCCCGAGCATCGGCCTGCTCTGGGCCCTGCTCCTCGTGCTGCAGGGCACGGTCGCTCGGCTGCTCCGCCGCGTCTGAGCACGGCACGGTCAGCGCATGGGCCTGGGGGACGCGGAGACCGTACTGGCACGCAAGAACGCGAACTTCGTCATCGACGAAGCGGCAGCGAAGGCCGGCCTCGTCCGGTCGATCGCAGCACCCGGCCCGTTCGGCATGCGCCGCCACGAAGCCGCGGGAGGCCGACTCACCCTCACCCCCGCTGCCCTCTGGTTCCGAGCGCACCCGTTCAACTTCTTCCGGCCGACGTTCGGCATCCCGCTCGACTCCATCGCGGAGCTCCACGACACCTCACGCAACGTCTCGCGGCAGATGCAGGTCGTCCTGCAGGACGGGCAGCGCCTGACCTTCGTCGTCTGGGGCGTTCGGGCGTTCATCGAGCGGATCGAACAGGCCCGCGCCGCGCTCTGACGACACGCGAGCCCTCCCGCGTCTTGTCGCCGGTCCACCGCGTCCGGCGACCGCCGCGCGCCGCCATGTGCGTCGGTCCAGGTGATGGTCCCGGTCGCGGTCCCTTGAATGGTATGCCTAATCTAGGGGCCAGCGACCGGCCGGCCGGACCTCCGACCCCGACCCCCTCCACGATCGTCCGACCCCACCGAGACCGTCACGTTCGGTCACGTTCGCCCCTGGACGCACCAGAACGACGTACCGTCACGGCATGACCGTCATCGTGGCCGTCGCCGTCCTGGTGGGAGTCCTCGCACTCGCCACCGTGATCGGCCTGCTCCTGCGCACGAGGACGGGCCGAGCGGTCCCCCAGACCGGCCGCGCGCGCAACACGCCAGCCAGCCCCGACAGCAGGGTCGCCGACATCGCTCCCCCGACCGCCTTCGGCACCCGCGCCACCCTCGTCCAGTTCTCCACGCCGACCTGCGCCCGCTGCCCGGCGACGGCCCGCCAGCTCGACAGCCTCGCAGCGCAGCACCCCGGCGTGACCCGGCTCGAGATCGACCTCGCCGAGCACCCGCACCTCGCCACGCGCTTCAACGTCCTGCAGACCCCCACGGTCCTGCTCGTCGACGGCTCCCACGCCGTCCGCACCCGCTTCGGAGGGCCACCCCGCCCACCGGAGCTCGCCGCAGCCCTCGACACCGTCCTCACCGGCCCACAGGAGTCCCGATGACCACCGCCCCCGACAAAGCAGGCATCGACCCCCGCTCCCCACGCTTCGGCGCCGCGATCACCACGGTCCTGCTCGCCCTGACGATCGTCCTGACGCTGATCCCCGCAACGTGGGTCGTCGGCATCGTGCTGCTCGCGGTCATCGTGGTGCTCTTCGCGATCGGCGGCATCGCCGGCATCCGCCGCCACCCGTACGGCGCGCTCTTCCGTCGCTTCGTCCGGCCGAGGCTCGCCCCGCCCGCCGAGCTCGAGGCGCCCGAACCGCCGACCTTCGCCCAGCAGGTCGGCCTGTTCGTCACCGCCGTGGCGCTGCTCCTCGCCCTGCTCGGCGTGCCGTACGCAGCCCCCATCGGCGCCGCGGTCGCCCTGATCGCCGCGTTCCTCAACGCCGTGTTCGACGTCTGCATCGGCTGCTTGCTCTACGTGTGGTTGGTCCGTGCGGGCGTGTTCCGTCCGCGACGCGGCATCGCCTGACGGCGGTCGACCGGGAGGCCCGGCTCACCTCCGCCCCGCCACCCGCGCTGCCGATGTGGTCGCCTCCAGAGCGGTGGGCCGGCCCCACGAGAACGACCAGCCCGACGGCGGAGGCTCCCCCCACGGCAGCCTCCGACGCCGGTCCGGTCAGACGGCGAGCGCCTGCTCACTGAGCGCGACGAGGTCGTCGGCGCGCAGGTTCGGCCAGCCGTGCAGTAGCTCCCGCCACTGAGCCGGCAACGACGACGCCCCGTACAGCGCACCTGCGAGCCCGCCGGCGATCGCAGCAACCGTGTCGGTGTCGTTGCCGGTGCGGACTGCGCGGACCAGGGCGTCCTCGAGCGAGGAACTCCGGCGCACCGCGGCGTAGGCGGCCTGCAGCGCGGACACCACCCACCCGTTCGACTCCGTGAAGTCCACCGGCTGTGAGTGCTCGGCCGTGACGATCCGGTCCACCCACACTCGGCGCCGGTCGAGGTCGAGCAGGTCGACGCCACGCAGGACGTCGAGCTCGCCGGTCAGCACCGCGTGCCGGATCGCCACGCACCAGAGCACGCACGCGTCCCCCGCGTCGGACTCGTAGTGCGTCAGGTCGCTGATCGCGCGAGCCGCCGCTGCGAGCCGTTCCTCTTCGCCGACGTCACCGCGCAGGTAGGCGAGCACCAACGGTGCGGTCCGCATGAGCGACCCGTTGCCGGCGGAGCGGCCCTTGAACTCGTGCTCCTGGCGGGCCGCAGCCCGCGCGACGGAGGCGATCCGTGCCTCCAGACCGGTCAACACGTTGCGCGTCTGGATGCCGACGTCGGGCGCGTTGACCGACCACGCTGCCCAGGCGGCCACCAGGCCGTCGAGGGCTGGCTCCGACGCTGGGTCGCCGCCGCGGGCGACCGTGCGGAGGATCGGAACGGCCATGCTCGTGTCGTCAGTCCACTCCCCCGGCGCCCAGCCGAAGGAGCCGCCGCCGGTCATCGTGATCGGGGTCGGCTCGGGCACTGCCGGTCGGAACTCGTGCCCGGCGCCGAGGGCGTCGCCGGCGGCGGAACCGAGGACGGCACCGACTGCTCGGTCGTGGATCTGCGGGGTGGTCATGTGGACCTCCGGATCGGGTTTACGCGGGATTGCGTAAAACCGATCCTGCACCACTCGCCACATTTGCGCAAGTGTGCGTAAACTCACGAACATGACCGACGAGTACCGCGACGCGAGCGGCCGACGCCTGACGGACTACCCGCGACCCTCCGTCGCCGTGGACACCGCGGTGCTGACCGTCCCCGCGGGCGGACCACTGTCCGTCGTGCAGGTCCGCGATGCCACCGAGGGCGACTGGCGACTCCCGGGGACGTTCGTGCACGAGGGTGAGCGGCTGGCTTCGGCCGTCTTGCGGTCGCTCTCCACGAAGGCGGGCGTGACGGGGCTCGCGCCGGAGCAGCTGCACGTGTTCGACGATCCGGCGCGGGACGACCGTGGGTGGGTGCTGTCGGTGGCGCACCTCGACGTGGTGCCGGCTCGTGCTCTGGACCTGGACGAGCCCCGGGCGCGACTCACGCCAGTGATCGAGGCGCGCGGGATGGTGCACGGGCACGACGACATCCTCGAGTTCGCGGTCGTTCGACTCCGGTCCGTCTACAGCGTTGCCCCGGATCCGCACGGGCTGCTCGACGAACCGTTCACGATGTCGGAGTTGCGGCAGCTGCACGAGGCGGTCCTCGGCGAGCGCCTCCTGCCGGACTCGTTCCGGCGAGCGATGCTGCCGAAGCTGGTCGCAACGGACACGAAGCGCGCGGACGGGCCGGGGAAGCCGGCGACGCGGTACCGGCGGGGGTGACGGAGCCGGTCACTCGCCGGACGCACGACCGCCCGGGTTCGCGTCCGCCGCTCGTCGAGTGAGCAGAAAACGTCGAGTCCGCGGCGGCGACTCGACGTTTTCTGCTCACTGAACGCGCGAGCACCGCCACGCAACCAACCCACCACCCGTAACACGCAATTTACTTTCACCTCTGGCGCTCGGTCACGAAAGACGCTTTCATAGCGGGATGACGATCACCGAGCGAGCCGACCGGGTCGAGCGCGCCGACGCCTTCGCCCTCGTCCGCACCCAGTCGGCCACGATGCCGTCGAGTATGCGCGCCATCGCCGACGCCGTGCTCGAGGACCCGGCAGCCGCAGCCACCACGAACGCCGCCGAGCTTGCCGGCCGCGCGGGCGTCTCCCCCGCCACCGTCTCCCGCTTCGCCCAGCACCTGGGCTTCGCGAACTTCGCCGGCCTGCAGCGCAGCATGACCCGGGCCGTCGAACGGGGCATCCACGAGCGCGAGCACACCGAGATCCACGCCGGGGTCGCCGTCGACGACGATGTCGCCACCGTCATCGCGAAGGTCACCGAGGACGTCCGCGCCGTGATGGCCGACACCCGCGCCGCGCTCGACCCGCACGCCCTCGAAGCCGCGGCCGCAGCGGTGAGCGAAGCCCGCCGCGTCGTCCTGTACGGCGTCGGTGCGAGCGGCATCGTCGCGCGGGACCTGCACCTCAAGCTCGAACGCATCGGCATCGTGAGCTCGATCGCCGACGACCCGCACAACGCCCTGACCCTCGCGAGCGTCATCGGTGAGCACGACGTCCTGGTGCTCGTCAGCCACTCGGGCTCCACCACCGAGACGCTCGAGGTCGCCCACGCCGCTGCAGCCCAGCGGTCGACGATCGTCGCCATCACCGGCCACGCCAACGCCCCGCTCGCCACCGCGGCCCACCACGTCCTGCTCGGGGTCGCCGGTGCCGAGAGCGCCCTCCGCCCCGCCGCGATGGGCAGCCGCATGAGCCAACTCGCCATCGTCGACGCCCTCTTCATCGTCGTCGCGCAGCGCACCGACGAGCGGTCCCAGCCGCTCCTCGCCCGCAGCCGCGACGCCGTCCGCACCCACCACCGGAACTGAGCACCACCATGACCACGAAGCACGACAGCCACGACGCCCTCCGCGACGAACTTGCCGCCCTCACGACCGAGGCGACCGACCACTCCCTGGACGACATCGACACGATCTCCACGCTGGAAGCTGCCCAGCGCATGAACGCCGGCGACCGCAGCGTGCCTGCCGCACTGGAGCCGTGCCTCCCGGCCATCGCCCTGGCGGCAGACTCGATCGCCGCAGCCTTCGCGCGCGGCGGCAGACTCGTCTACGTCGGTGCTGGTACGCCGGGCCGGCTCGGCGTCCTCGACGCCAGCGAGTGCCCGCCCACCTTCGGCACCGACCCGTCACAGGTGGTGGGGCTCATCGCCGGCGGCGACGTCGCCCTGACCACCGCCGTCGAGGGCGCGGAGGACGACGAAGCAGCGGCCGTCCGCGACCTCGACGCGCTCGGCCTGACGGCCGACGACGTGGTCGTCGGGATCAGCGCGTCCGGCAGGACGCCCTACGTGATCGCAGCCATCCTGGAGGCCCGGCGCCGCTCCGCCCTGTCGGTCTCCGTCGCGTGCAACCCCGACTCGGCCGCGGGGCGGGAGGCGGACATCGCCATCGACGTCGTCGTCGGCCCCGAGTTCATCGCCGGCTCGACCCGCCTGAAGGCGGGCACCGCGCAGAAGCTCGTCCTGAACATGCTCACCACGCTCGCGATGGTGCGCAGCCACAAGACGTACGGCAACCGCATGGTCGACGTGCGCGCCACGAACGCGAAGCTCGTCGCGCGGGCGTTCTCGCTCGTGCAGGACGTCACCGGCGCTGCCTCTGCCGAGGTCCAGGCGGCGCTCGATGCCTCGGACGGCGAGGTGAAGACGGCCATCGCCATGATCCTCACCGGCGCCTCGGCTGCTTCGGCCCGTGAGCGCCTCGTCGCTGCTTCCGGTTCCTTGCGCGCAGTCATCTCCTGACCCGTTCTCCCTTCCTTTCTTCCGTTTCCTTTCCCCCGAGGAGCACAGCAATGCCCGATGCACAGCAACTCGCCCAGCAGATCCTCGACTCCGTCGGTGGTTCCGCGAACATCGCCGACGTCGAGAACTGCATGACCCGCCTGCGGGTCGAGGTTTCGTCTCCCGCGTCGGTCGACCTGCCGGCGCTCCAGGCCACCGACGGCGTCATGGCCGCCATCGCGGCCGGCTCGAACCTGCAGATCGTGCTCGGCCCGGGTCTCGTCGACCGCGTGGCCGTCGACCTGGAGGCCCTGCGCGCGGCCGCCCCGGCGGCTGCGGCTGGTGGGTCCTCACCTGAAGAACTCGCGGCTCGCGGCGCGGAGATCAAGGCGTCTGCGCGGGCTCGTTCCGACGGCCGCACCATGCGCGCGATCCGGAAGATCTCCGCGATCTTCATCCCGCTCATCCCCGCGCTGATCGCCTGCGGGCTCATCGCCGGGATCAACGGCATCCTGACGAACCTCGGATGGCTGCCCGGCGTCACGCCTTTCCTAGGCGTGCTCTCGTCCGGCTTCTTGTCGCTGCTCGCCGTCTTCGTCGGCATGAACGCCGCGAAGGAGTTCGGAGGCACGCCGATCCTCGGCGGCGCGGTCGGCGGCATCATCGTCGCGGCCGGCGTCGCGAACGTGACCGTGTTCGGCGAGACCCTGGCTCCCGGGCAGGGCGGTGTGCTCGGTGCGCTGGCCGGTGGCATCCTCGCCGCCTACGTCGAGCGGTTCATGCGGCGCGTGACTCCCGACGTCATCGCGCTCATCGTCGTCCCGACCGTGACCGTGCTCGTCGCCGGATCCATCACGCTCGGTGTGCTCATGTCCGTCGCCGGTGTCGTCTCGGTGGCGATCGGGACCGCTGCCACGTGGCTGCTCGCGAACGGCGGGGCCTTCGCCGGTTTCGTGCTCGGAGGCCTGTTCCTGCCGCTCGTCATGACCGGGATGCACCAGGGGCTCATCCCGATCCACACCACCCTGATCGACCAGACCGGGTGGACCGTGCTGCTGCCCGTCCTCGCGATGGGTGGTGCCGGGCAGATCGGTGCCTGCATCGCGCTGTGGGTTCGGTTCCGCTCGAACGCTTCGCTGGTCCGGACCATCCGGGGCGCGCTTCCGGCCGGGTTCCTCGGTGTCGGTGAGCCCCTGATCTACGGTGTGACGCTGCCCCTCGGTCGGCCGTTCATCACCGCGTGCATCGGTGGGGCGTTCGGCGGAGGAGTCGTCGGGCTGTTCGACCAGCTCGGGCACTCCGTCGGGGCGATCGCCATCGGGGCCTCGGACCTGTCGCTCATCCCCCTGCTCAACGGGTCGTCCGGGTACGGGTGGGCGCTGCTCGGGTACGGGTCGGGGCTCGTGGTGGCGTACGTCGTCGGGTTCGTGGCGACGCTGCTGTTCGGGGTTTCCGCGTCGGTGCGGGCTGACCTCGAGGCACAGTCGTCAGCGCCGTCCGACGACCCTTTAGCTCCGGATTCGCCGCTCGATGTGCCGGTCTCGCCCGCTGGCTCCGTGGGAGCTGCGCGCTGATGCGGTTGGGCGCGAGCGCGTACCTGGCGCATGGTCCGCTGAATGGTCCGACCTTCGAGGCCGCCGCGGCCGCGGATGCGACGCTCGCGTTCAACTCGTTGCACATCCCGGAGGACTCCCCTTCGAGCGGTGGCCTGAGCGGCCACCGTTGTGACCGCCATCGACAGCGGTCCGATCAACACGAATGCGGGTACCCACCAGTAGAGCCGCGTTGACGCGACCGCGCCGATGAAACTCGTCCCTAGAAGTGTCGTTCCGAGGGCTGCTGTCAGCCCGCCAGACCACCAGGCCGCATCAAATCAGCGACGATTCCCCGCATGCGCGGCATCCGCTATGGCGGACCAGCGATGGCCGGAACTGCGGCTGAAGACGCGCTCCTTCCGAGACGCCCAACGACGTACATCCCGCAACTGAGCCGAATTTTGGGACGGCGCGCCGATAAGCGGTGTTCGATCTATTCGCAGATGCCAGCAGCGGCGCGGATCGCGGATCCCAGCAACGACGGGCCTTCCACGACTCTCGGGATTCTGTTTCACGCAGCCGAGTCCGACCCGGCGCCCTCGACGTCACTACGACAGTGCGTTCGCGAGACCCACGCTCCGCGACTCCGCTTGAAGGATTCGTGTGGGGCAACGCAGGAGCGCCCAGCCACGTGTCTCGTCGTCGGTCACCGGCGCAGTTACCAACTCACGACCTCAACGCCCGTGTGGACCGCATGCACGGTCTTGAATAGAGTCGGTCGAAGTACGGCGCTGAACTACTCCCCCGGCTCGCAGTCGCGGATGGGGGAGCAACGAGCCCGGGGGTAGACAACGGGTGGCGTCTCAACGAGCAGAATCCGGCGCTGTCTCTCGTCCTCGCTTGATGCCGTCGTTGGTCTCTTCCAATCGACCGTCGCGCAGGAGAGCGGAGATGACGCCGAGAAGCCGTCCCCGAATGTCCGCTCCGACCCGTTTCCAGCCATACAGCCCAGCGACGCCCGTGACCAGCGCGTCTTTGGTGGCCACAACCGCGTCCTGCGTCAGAAGTTCAAGCGCTCGGCTCAGCTCGTCGTCCGGGATTTGGTCCACGGACCGAACGAACGCCCCACCACTTCTGACAACGGCGCTGTGTTCGCGTTGCCTCCGCACGAAAACCCCGTCGGTCTCGAGGCCGGCTTGCCGGACGGCGAGCATCAGTGTTCCTCGGATGCGAGAGCCGATCCGACCGTAGTCGGAGTGCTCACGTAGCCGTTGCGCAAGTACGTCCATGTGCAACGGCGCCTCCGTTCCTGCGATGGCCTGTACGAATGGAATCAGTGCAGGAGCGTTCAGCGGATGGCTCAGATCGACGTTCGGGACACGGGTTGTGCGCCCGATCTGGTACTCCGACACCCAGCTCGGCGTCGCATCCAGCGGCGCTTCCACGACCTCCACGACGACAGGTGCCGCGGCTCGCGGCGTTTCGGCGACGACTCGTCCGAGAACGGGTTGGGCTGCGAGACGTTCCAGGATCTGCCGTAGCCGCTCTTTCTCCCGGTCGGGATGCCGGTACCAGGCGGTGCCCCAGATGTGGTGCAGATTCCATCCGAGACCTTCGAGGATCTGGTGCCGGAGACGATCGCGATCTCGCGCGGCGCGACTCGAGTGGTACATCGCGCCGTCGCATTCGACCCCGATCATGAACGCTCCAGGCTGATTCGGATGCTTCACGCCGATGTCGATCCGGTAGCCGGATACGCCGACCTGCGGTTGGACCTCGAAGCCGAGGCTACGGACGAAGTCCACGACCGCGTCTTCGAAGGGCGATTCCGTGTCGAGCCCAGACGGGCTGAGTTCCATCGCAAGCGCCGACGGCCCTCGCTCCGCGAAGTCGAGGTATCGCCGCAAGTGCCGAGTGCCGGCGGCGCTGACTTCGCCGATGTCGCCAGCGCTCATCGATGTGACGAGTTCCACGAGTTCCTTCGCGCGCGTGATGGCCACGTTCAATCGTCGTTCCCCGCCTGCACGCCCAACGGGACCGAACTGCCGGTACACCTTTCCGTGTTCGTCGGGTCCGTATCCGGTGGAGAAGATGATCACGTCGCGTTCGTCGCCCTGCACCGACTCCAGGCTCTTGACGAAGAACCCGGACACGCGGTCATCGTCGAAATGCGCGTCGAGGTCCGGCCGGTCGGATCGGGCCAGCTCGACGGCCGCTTCGATGGCGTCGCGTTGCGCAGTGGAAAACGCGACGACCCCGAGGCTCTTGTCGGGTCGCGTCGTGTAGTGATGCAGCACACGGTCGGCGACGTGCCGCGCTTCGATTGGGTTGTCGCGCCCGGCCGATCTCCGATAGACGCCGTCGACCTTGAAGTAGCGGACGCCGGCGTCGGCGCTCTCGGCAACGGCGCCCGGGAAGGTGACGAGCCGGGAGTCGTAGAAGGAGGCGTTTGAATACGCGATCAGGTGCTCGTGCCTGCTGCGGTAGTGCCAGCGGAGGCTTTGCGCGGTGAACGCGCCACTGGACTTCATCAGGTCGAGGATCGACTCGAAGTCGTTGGCGAGGTCCTCTTCGCCGTCCTCATCCCCGTCGTCGACGTTCGCTTCAAAGAACGAGGTCGGCGGCAGCTGCTTCTGGTCTCCCGCCGCGATGAGTGCGGCTCCCCGATAGACGCAGTTGATCGCGTCACCCGGCAGCACCTGGCTCGCCTCGTCGAAGATGACGACGTCGAACAGCTGTTCAGCAGGAAGGTACTGCGACACCGCCAGCGGACTCATCATGAAGCAGGGATGCAGCGCGAGGACGACGTCCTTTGTCTGCGCAATGAGTTCCCGGACTGCGATGTGCTTGCGCTTCTTCTCCGCTTCGCGTCGAATGATCGCGGCTTGCCCGCTCGCCGACCGCGGCCGACGGGCGGACGCGGACTCGACGATCCTGGTGACGGCGGTATCGGCGAGTTCTGAGTCAAGCTCCCGGAACTGGGCGACGAGTTCATCGCGATCGACTCCGGCTCCTGCGGCCAATCGGGGGTCGGACTTGAGTTGCGCGTCGATCCAGCCGCGGAGAACCGTCTCGGTCAGGAACGCCGCGACCGACGTCTCCTGCAGATCTTCCGCAAGCGCGTGTTGGACGGAGGGGCCAAGGCCGTGGCTTTCGAGCTTCAAGATCGAGCGCTGCAGGTCGAACCACGCGTCCACCCCGTCGAGGTCCGCCCGCAGTCGGGCGACCGATTCGGCGGCGTTACCGAGGTCGGCGAACGCTCGCCGGAGTTCGTCGCGTCGTGGCTGATCGAACTTGTCGAACAGTCCTTCGCGGGCCAGCTGGTATTCGTCCGCCACGCCCTTAATGTCGATGTGCGACTGCGTGCGCCGGAGCAGATTGATCTGTGAACTCTCGAGTCGGCGGAGGTTCGGCGCTGTCGTGGCGGCGTCGAGGAGACGTCGTGCCCACTGAATGTGCCTGCGGATCGCGGCCGGTGCGACGTCCGACGATGTCCCAGTATCCGATCCGTTCGGAGCCGTTACGAGCACGTCGCTCCAAGAGCGCGCCGCGGCGGCGGCGGCGGATTCAAGTTGGATGTGCAGCCGAGCGGCGTGCATGTGGCGATCTATGCTCGCGTTCGGACCGAGCACGTCTGCTTGCAGTGCGACGAACTCCAGCAGAGGCTGCAGGCGCCGTAGCTGCTCCTCCAATTCGGCGGCGACCTCGACGTATGGCTTGCGGTCGTCGCTGAGGATGGAGTGCCAGCGTTTGAGGTCGTCTTCGAGCCGGTCGGCGAGGGCGCCGATTTCACGGCGATGGACGGGGTCGGTGGTGGCGCGTCGTGTCTGTGGTTCGTCGACGAACGGGACGTCCGATAGCGCGTGCAGGTTGCGGAAGCGGCGGTCGATCAGCTCCCAGTCGACCGCGTGGTTCGGGTCGACATCGTCGCCGATGCCCGTCCTGGCTTCGTCGAATGCTGAGCGGTATGCATTCCACGCGTCCGCCCAGCGACGAGCTCGTGGGAGCGCAACGACGGCATCCTTCCAAGGCACGTGCGAGATCGTCGCCAGGGCCTCGCGAAGGGCCTTGTGCCCTGCCCCGAATCGTCTCGCAAAGCTGGTGTGCTCGGCTGCGAGGCGTTCGAGCTCATCGAGGTCCGCCGTGAGCACGGCGGCGTTGAAGTGAGGGCTCGCCTCGCGTTCCGCCGCCACGAGTCGCTGCAGCGCATCGCGCAGGCGATCGGCGGTGGCGCGAGCGGCCAGGGCAAGCGAGTTGTCGTAGAGCCACGTGCTCAGCGGCGGATGCGGGTCGAGCAGATGCGGCAACGCGTCGACAAGCATTCGCGTCTCAGCCGGGTTCGACGGTCCAAAGGCTCCTGCTCCGCGGGCAAGCGCTTGCGCATCCCGCTCCAACGACCGAAGCGCGCTTGCACGATCTTCTACGTCACGCCGAGCGGCATCAAGGTCGGCGGAGGTCGACGTCGATGTGACCCCGGGCAGTCCAGCGACCAGGCTCGGTTCGGGGATCCGGTCCTCCGGGACGGGCTTCAGGCGCCGCCACTGGTCCCCCACTAACGCTGTCAGGTCATGTTCGACCCATTGCAGGTCACTGGCACAGCTCTCGTACCCGGCGAGCGTGTTCTCGATCTGCTTCAGAATCTCTTCGTCCAGCCAAGGCTGCTCGTGGAATTCAGGAGCTTCAAACCACACGTCGAGGAGCGTCGCGATGCCGTTCAGCTCGTTGGAGGCCCGGGCACCGAAGGCTTCTCGTAACTCGCGGGTGCTGTCGACAACTGGGCGAAGCCGCTCGATGGCCCGGGCCAGTCGCTGTAACGGGTAGGCCAGGTCAACGCTGCCCTCGACGAGCCCATACCAAGTGGCTTGCCGGCCCTGCTTGGCGATCCGCCAGTTGCGCTGGAGTCCAGCGGCGGCACGCTCGACGGCGTCGAGCTCTTGGGCGGTCAGTCCTGCCCCAGGTGCACCCCACGGCGGTCCGACCTGGTCGGTGCGGTCTCGTTCGAGTCGGCCGAGGATGTCGTGGAAGGTGGCGTCCAGAGGTTGGCGGATCTCGTTGGCCGCCTCGGCGTAGTCGCTGAGATCCCTCCGCGCTTGTTCGAGCTGCCCGAGCTTTACCGCGCTCATGCCGGCAGGCGGGACCGGCGTAGCTCCGAGTGCATCGCCGAGTCGTCGGGCGACGTCTTTCCGAACGGCTTTGCTGCTGTGTAGTTCGAACAGGAATGCGCCGAGGCCCCTGTCGGCGAGGCGGTTGCGGACGACGTCCAGGGCCACCGCCTTCTCGGACACGAACAGCACGCTTCTACCTTCAGCGATGAGAGCGCCGATGATGTTTGCAATGGTCTGGCTCTTGCCCGTGCCGGGTGGCCCGTCGAGCGTGAAGCTCTTCCCCGCGACCGCGGCGTGAATCGCCGCTCGTTGGCTTGCATCGGCGTCGAGGACCAGTGGCGTGGTCTCTGGTGGGGCAACGACGTCGATGATGTCGTCGCCGGCAGGGTCGAACACGAAGTCGGACTGCTCGGGCGGGATGGCGCCTGAGAGGGCACGAACGAGTTCGGAGTTCGCGACAGCGTCGGCGTTGTCGAGCAGGTCGCGGTACATGGCCTCTTTGGCGAACATGAACGCGGCCAAAGCAGCGAAGTCGTGCACTTCCCAGCCGTCGGGCCAGTTCATCGATGCCAGACGATTCAGTACTGCTTGGACCCCGTCGGCTTCGAGTTCCACTTCAAGGTCGTCGGCGGACGGAAGCTCGATGCCGTACTCCTGCGCAAGAAGCAGCGACAGCGCCGGATTCACTGCGAAGTCGTCGTCGGAGAATCGGACGAACGTTCGTTCCCTGGGTCCAGGCGCGGCGAGCTCGGCGGGCACGAGCAGGAGCGGACTGCGGCGGGTATCGCCCGCGGCGTCGACCCAACGCAGTTCGCCGAGCGCCACGTACAGGATGCGCAGACCTTTGTCGATGAACTCCCGCTTTGACGCTGCTGCGAGGTTGCGGAGCGCACGGTCGACATCACGCTGCGTCTTGTCGGCGAACAGGTGTCCGGGGTGTTGCTCAAAGTCGAACTCGCGGAGCTGCTCGAGCACGGCGCCCTCGACATCGGACGTCGCCAGTTCCTCGTCGTCGCGAACCAACTCGGCGTTGCGCTCGTCCGCCCGTGTGCCCAGAGTGAACGTGAGGCTCTCGGCTGCTATCAAGTCGAACACCTCCGCAGCGGAGTGCTTCGAATACTCGATCGTCGACGATCGAGTCGGACGGTAGTTCAGCAACCGATTTCGGCCCGAGAGGTTCAGGAGGGAGTCGCGCCATTGCGCGATCGCTCGGTCCGCTTTGCCCGTTCCCAACTCCAACGCCAACGCTCCTACCTCTTGAACGACCATCCGCCCCTCGTCGACGCCCGAACAGGACGCCTGACGCCGCTCGACGATCCGGCCTTGCAGGGGCTGGGTCAGCTCGGTCAGCAGCTTCGAGCGATTGTCCTATTCTGACCGAGGCGCACGACAACCGCACGCGTCCTGATCGGGGGACGTGCTCGACAGCGCAAGACAGGACGGCGACAAAGGGTCAGGCTTGCCAGGGACTACTGCAGGTTCGGTTGACTCCTGACAGGTAGGGGCGAGGTTCCTGCGGCTGACGAGCGCAGTCAGGCGGCGTGTTCAGCCCGACCTCTAGCTGCCTCGCGAGTCCACGGGCAGCTCCCTCCCTTCGCGCACCGAAGTTCATTCAGGTCCGCCCTCTTCCAGTTATCAACACCAGGTCAGCCCACGAAAGCCCGCGGGCGAGAGCAGCTAGGTTGAGTCCCGTGAAGGCTGTCGACGCGAATCTCCTCGATCTACTCAAGGTGACGAGTCAGTTCGAGGTCCCCATCTATCAACGGGCGTACGCATGGGGCCGTGCCGAGTGTGAGCAGCTCTGGAAGGACATCCTTCGGGCTGGCGGCAACGAAGAGCTCGGCGCTCACTTCACGGGATCCGTCGTGTACGTGGAGAAAGCCGCGGGCACGCAGACCAACCAGGCGCCGAGCCTCATCATCGACGGTCAACAACGCGTCACAACCGTCAGCCTGATCCTCGCAGCGCTCGTCTCCCACCTGGAGGGCCCCGCCGCCGAGGATCGCGAACCACTCGAAGGCTTCTCCGCTGAGGAGATCCGCGACTCCTACCTCACGAATCGGTTCAAGACCGACGAACGGCGATACAAACTCCTGCTCTCCCAGGACGATCGGGGCGCACTGAAATCGGTCATCGATGGCACCGAGCCTGCGGCAGGGTCGACTAGCCGCGTGTTCGACAACTTCGAGTTCTTCCGTGCCCAGATCAGGGCGTCGTCCACCGATCTGGCGACGGTGTGCCGCGGGTTGGCGAAGTTGCAAGTGGTCGACGTGCACCTGCAGCTCGGGATCGATCACCCGCAGCTCGTGTTCGAGGCGATGAACTCAACCGGCAAGCGACTCTCGCAGGCGGATCTCATCCGCAACTTCGTGCTGATGGGGCTGACGACAAACGCGCAGGAACGGCTTTGGACGGGCTACTGGCGACCAATGGAGCTTGATTTCACCGGCGCCGGTTCCGAGTCGGCGTTCGATGACTTCGTACGGCACTACCTTGCCACCGTCACCGGCAGCATCCCGCGACTCGGGGACATCTACGACGCGTTCAAGGACTACGCAGCCATCCGGATGCAGCGCGGCGAATCGATCGATGTCCTCGTCCTCGAGCTGCGCGAGTACTCCCGCCGGTACAGCGCCATCGCGCTCGGCCGCGAACCCGACAAGGCACTACGGGCAGCGTTCGACGATCTCGTCCAGATCCGCGCGGACGTGGTCTACCCCTTCCTCCTCGAGGCATACACGGACTACGACTTCGAGGTGATCAACAAGGACGAGCTGCTCGAGATCGTCCACATGGTGACCTCGTACGTCGTGCGACGCGCCGTCACCGGCTGGGCTACGAACTCGCTGACCACCACATTCCAAAGCCTGGCGCGCGCTCTCCGGAAGGACCGCTACGTCGAAAGCGTCAAAGCACACTTCCTGCGCCTGCAGGGATACCGGACGTTCCCGACCGACGCCGAGTTCGAGGAGAAGCTGCAGTCGTTCGACGCGTACCACTTCAAGCGGCGCTCATACTTCTTCCGGTCGTTGGAGAACCACGGCCGGAAGGAACCCGTCCCGACGGACGAGTACACAATCGAGCACATCCTTCCGCAGAACGAGTTACTCCGTCCGGAGTGGCGAGCCGACCTCGGCGAGAGATGGCAGGAGATCCAGTCGGCGTACCTGCACACCCTCGGCAATCTCACACTGACCGGATACAACTCCGAATACTCAGACCGGCCGTTCCGCGAGAAGCGCGACATGGAAGGTGGCTTCAGGGAGAGCCCGCTTCGCCTCAATCAAGGCATCGGGCAGCTCGACACCTGGGACGAGTCCGCCATCCGCACCCGCGCCGCGCGGCTGGCTCAGCAGGCGCTGCAAATCTGGCCTCGGCCCGCGCTCCCGCTCGAGGTGCTCGCGACGTACCAAGAGAGCCGGACAGAGTCGCAGTACACAATCGCTGACCACCCGAATCTGTTCCGACCGGAGCGCCGTAGGGACTTCGAGCGGCTACGCAACGAAGTCATGTCGTTCGATCCCTCCGTCAGCCTCGAATATCTCAAGGTGCGCGTGGCCTTCCGAACGGAGACGACGTTCCTCGACGTCGTCCCGCAGGCGTCGCGGCTCCTCCTCGTGCTGAACATCCCGATCACGGCGCTCCGCGATGAGCGCCGAGTCGTTCGCGACGTCAGCGGGATCGGCCACTGGGGAGTCGGTAACACACAGGTCGCTTTTGACGACACGACGGACTTCAGCTACGTACTCGGCCTCGTCCGGCAGGCCTACGAGTACCAGGCTCTGGCGTGAAGGATCGTTTGCGCCTGCTTGTTTCCCGGGCTAGAAGGCGGTGGCGCCCAGAACGACGTTGACCGGGTCCTCAAGTGATCGGGTCTTTCGGTACAAGGGCATCAGCGAGGTCGGGCCATTGTGGGCTGCGTACAGGGTGGCGTTGTCAGCGAGCACCGCTGACGGCTGATCGCCCCGACGGATCATCCAAAAGTGTCGTAACGGCAGGCCAGCTTCGTCCGGGCATGCCCTGGCAGCTGACTCGAGGCCCTCGAACTCGCTGACCCATGCCGGCGTCGCCTCAGGGGTCAAGTACGACGCGCCATACCAGTGCGTGCCAACAGTGAGTCTGATTCGGTCGTTGATCGTGCGGCCCAGGACGGCGGCGATGATTCGATAGGTCAGCGATCGAGGTGTAGTGGCGTCGGCGGAGGCCGGCGACCATCCCACTGCGGTTTCGATGAGCTTCACCGCCTCGTGAGGGTCCTCGGCCTCGAAGAGTGCCTCCCAGCCGATGCCGTCGACGGCTTCTTCGTCCCCACGCATCAGGTCGATGCTGCCGTTGAGGTTCATGAACACCGAGCTACCTGAACGCGGGTCGAAGGTTTCAAGACCATGGTAGAAGCCGTCCATTGGCCACGTTTCGGCAATCGTGAAGTGGCTGTGCCGGCGAGCAAGCTCGCTGGACACCCACCACGCCTGGGTGATTTTGAATCGCTCCGCGATCTGCATACAGGCTCCATGTTGAAGGACGTTGTCGAGATTGCTTGCCGGTGCCGCTTCAGACGTCCAAGACGCGTCTGCAGGCGTCCAATGCACGGTCTCCGGCGGAGATCCGACGCCCAGGTCATTCTTCGCCCATGGGATGGTCCCCGGAATCGGACGACGTGTGGCGCGAGCCCGGCCAGGTGGCGGGTGCCGGCCCAAAAGCGCGGCGAGCTGCGCGAACCGTCAACTCGGCCATGCCCAGATTCGCACCGCCCCCGATGACGGCGCCAATACCGAACGGGACAACGTTGCCGAGCACGATGATGCCCTGCTTCGTTCCCCATTTCGTTACAAAGTTCTGGCCGAGGACCTTGTTGATCTGCTTGAGCTGCGACACGGGGATGGCATCGACGATGGCTTTCGCCCAGTGCGGTCCGGTCCGCCCCGCGACCTTCTCAATCGTCTGCGAAGCGCCGCCGCCGAGGACCACGCCTAGGACAAGCGTGCGACGGCGCTCGAGCTCGTCGACACGGACACCGTGCACTTCCGCGACGGAGAGCGCAAACAATGCGCTCAGTTCAAGTGAAGATAGGACCTCCCCTCCCGTGAGAGCCAGTCCCACAGCAGTACCGACCCCGGGGGCGGCCGCGACGGCGCCGACGGCGGCTCCGGTTCCGGCTAGGGCGGTGCGATACATGTTCTCGAGCGTGTGCACGACTTGCTGGGGAGTCGCTTCCGGGTTGCGTTGCCGGGCACGGGCAATGTTCCCTGCGACCACAACGCCCTGCACGCTGAGCGCTTTGTCCAGCGCGGCGGTGAGGAGGTTGCGTCGGTGCTCTGGCGTTGAGTCGTCTTCGCCGAGGGGCATGCTGGTCACCTGCACAGACTAGAGCGAGCCTTACTCGCTTCGCGACCGGTCACCAACCCGACCGTCCACTCCTGGCAGCAGAAAGTCGAGACGAGCGACGGCAGCCGCCGCCGCGCCGGCAGCCGCTATCGTGAGACCGTGATAGCCGGGGAACTCAAGAGCAAGATCGATCGAGTCTGGGACGCGTTCTGGTCCGGTGGCATCTCGAACCCGCTTGAAGTGATCGAGCAGATCACGTACCTGCTGTTCGTCCGCCGGCTCGACGACCTCCAGACGCTCGCGGAAAAGAAGGCGCGCGTCACCGGTGGCAGCATCGATCGGGAGATCTACGGGCCCGGCCAGGAACAGCTGCGGTGGAGCCGGTTCAAGAACGATGAGCCTGAGACGATGTGGCGGATCGTCGGGGAAGGGGTATTCCCGTTCCTCCGTGCTCTTGGCGGTGATGGGTCGACCTATGGCGATCACATGCGCGACGCCCGGTTCACCATCCCGACGCCCGCGTTGCTGTCGAAGGTCGTCGACATGCTCGACGACATCCCCATGGCCCAGCGCGACACCAACGGCGACCTGTACGAGTACCTGCTGTCGAAGATCGCCTCTGCTGGCGTGAACGGCCAGTTCCGCACGCCCCGCCACATCATCGAGCTAATGGTCGCCATGATGGCACCGCAGCCAGCGGACGAAATCTGCGACCCGGCAGCCGGCACCGCAGGGTTCTTGGTCGCCGCATCCGAGTACGTGCGGCGAGAACACCCCAGTGTGCTGACCGACGCCGCGCAGCGCTCGCACTTCCACACAAGCATGTTCCACGGGTTCGACTTCGACTCGACCATGCTGCGCATCGGCAGCATGAACATGCTCCTTCACGGCGTCGAAGCGCCCGACATCCGATACCGCGACTCCCTCTCCGAAGGCGCCAGCGACGACGCCGAACGGTACACACTGATCCTCGCGAATCCGCCCTTTGCTGGATCGCTCGACTACGAGTCGACGTCGAGGGACCTGCAGCGCATCGTGAAGACGAAGAAGACCGAGCTGCTTTTCATCGCTCTGTTCTTGAAGCTACTGAAGCCCGGCGGCCGAGCGGCTGTGATCGTGCCCGACGGGGTGCTGTTCGGTTCGTCCACCGCGCACAAGACGTTGCGGCGGATGCTCGTGGAGGACCAGAAGCTCGATGCGGTCGTCAAGCTGCCCTCCGGCGTCTTCCGCCCCTACGCAGGCGTGTCGACCGCGATCCTGTTCTTCACGAAGACGAACTCCGGCGGAACCGACGACGTCTGGTTCTACGACGTGCACGCCGACGGCCTCTCGCTAGATGACAAACGCAGCCCGATCGGGGCGAACGACTTGCCTGACGTTCTCGCCCGCTGGGCAGACCGTCGGACCAGCGAATGCGACCGGGCCCGCACCGACCAGTCATTCACTGTGCCAAAGACGGAAATCGTAGCGCAGGGCTACGACCTGTCTCTGAACCGCTACAAGGAAGTCATTCACGACGAAGTCGAACACCGGCCACCGCTCGACATCATTGCCGAGATCGAGGCTCTCGAAGCAGAAATTACTGACGGACTTGCCGAACTGAAGGCGATGATCGCGTGAGCACGCTCGCGTTGAGCGAGATCATCGGCCCGTCAGGAAGTCGAGCTGGGGCAGATAGCAAGCATCCCGTCTTTTCTGTCACCAAACACGCCGGATTTGTTCCGAGCGATGAGTATTTCAAGAAGCAGGTCCATAGCCGCGAGCTAAGCGGATACAAGCGGGTGCGGCCAGGAGATTTCGCCTACGCTACTATCCACCTCGATGAGGGTTCAGTGGGAATCGCGCCTTCTGACGGCCTGATAAGCCCGATGTATACAGTGTTTGCAGTTGACGCTGACAAGGTAGTGCCCGAATACCTGATTCGTTTCCTCAAGAGTCCTACCGCTCTGGCGCAGTACGACCGACTTGGAAGAGGCTCGGTTCATCGCCGACGGAGCATTTCGCTCGCCGCACTTGGAAGTTTACAAGTTCCGCTTCCCCCACTCGAGGAGCAGCGGCGCATCGCCGCCACCCTGGACCAGGTTGACGCGCTGCGCACCAAACGCCGGCAGGTGCTTGACAAGCTCGATGGACTGGTTTCGTCGCAGTTCATCGAGATGTTCGGCAGCCCACTGGCCCATCGGGAGGGTCAGATTCGGCAGCGGATCGGTTCCATCGCGACAGTCGTAACCGGCAAGTCGCCCTCACGCGCCATTGCGGCAAACTTTGGCCAATCCATCGAGTGGTTGAAGTCGGACAACCTCGGCGGGCCTGTTGCAACGCCGGCAAGCGAATACCTTTCAGAGCAAGGTCGCCGGCGTGCGCGAGAAGTGCCGGCAGGATCGGTCCTCGTAACTTGCATTGCAGGCAGCTCTAAAAGCATTGGGAAAGCGTCGATCGTCGATCGAGCGGTAACGTTCAATCAGCAGATCAATGCCGTCTTGCCATCAGACAACCTCGAGCCGATTTTCCTGCTCCATCAGCTGAAAGTTGCCCCGGAACTGGTACGGAACAAGTCAACAGGCGGAATGAAAGGCCTTGTTTCGAAATCTGCGTTCGAGTCGATCGAGATCCTAAGGCCCGACTTGAGGAGCCAGCAAGAATTCGTAGGGTTCGCAGCATCAGTAGAAGTTCGACGCGCGAATGCCGTAGCGGCAGGCATTGCTTCGGACAAACTCTTCGCGTCGATTCAGTCCCGTGCGTTCCGAGGTGAGCTGTGATGGCCAACTTCGATTTTGTGCGCGCCGCTTGGGTGGACGTCTTTGCAGACGCGTCACGTGCGGAGTCTTACCTGTCGAGCGATCCACGATCGGCCTGCTTCTACAGCCGCCGGGCAATCGAGCAGCTCGTCGGCCACCTCTACGAGGTCCTCGCCCTACCGATCCCGTACCAGAACGACCTCGCGGCGCGCATCAACGACGCTGGCTTCGCGCGCGTCGCAGGCGTCGGGATCAAACAGAAACTGAACTTGATCCGGAAGCTTGGCAATCACGCGGTACATGCGCAGCAGCCGGTGCGGCCCGATATCGCATCGGCTGCACTACGCGAGCTGCATCACGTGCTGGTGTGGGCAGTGTTCCGGCATTCGGCTCATCCCGAAGGCGTGCCCATTGGTGCGACGTTCGATCCCAAGCTCGCAGCCAATGCTGCCCCACTCACGCGCGAGGACGTGCAGCGGCTCGCGGCGAGGTTCGCCGCGCAGGATGAAGCGCACGCCAAGGCGCTTGCGGATCGCGACGAGGTCGCGGCGGCGCAGACTGCTGAGATTGAGCAGTTGCGCGCGCAGGTAGCCGCGGCGCAAGCTGCGAACCACACGTCCGACGAGCACGACTACTCCGAAGCTGAGACCCGCGACCTGTTCATCGACGTGCTGCTGGCCGAGGCGGGCTGGCCCCTCGCCGACGCGCGTGACCGCGAGTTCGAGGTCACAAGCATGCCGAACGGTCGCGGCGTCGGGTTCGTCGACTACGTGCTGTGGGGAGCCGATGGGCTGCCACTCGCGGTCGTCGAGGCCAAGCGCACCACGAAGAGCGCCCTCGTCGGACAGCAGCAGGCGAAGCTCTACGCCGACTGCCTCGAGGCGATGTACGGACGTCGGCCGGTCGTGTTTTACACCAACGGATACGAGCACTGGCTCTGGGACGACGCAGCCGGGCACCCGCCGCGGCAAGTCGCCGGATTCTTCACCCGCAGTGAGCTGGAACTCATGATCCAGCGTCGCACCTCCCGACAGCCGTTGTCAGAAGCTCCTGTCAGCACGCAGATCGCTGGGCGGCATTACCAGGTGCGGGCGATCAAGGCCGTCGGGGACACGTTCGATCGGCGGCAACGGCAAGCGCTACTGGTCATGGCGACCGGTTCGGGAAAGACCCGGACCGTCATCGCGTTGGCCGATCAGCTGATGAAGGCGAACTGGGCGAAGCGCATCCTGTTCCTCGCGGACCGCACTGCGCTTGTGAAGCAGGCGGCGAACGCGTTCAAGGCGCATCTGCCGAGCGTGGCGACGGTGAACCTGGTCACTGAACGCTCCGCCGAAGGACGCGTCTACGTCTCGACGTACCCGACGATGATGAACCTCATCAACCACACCGACGAAGGCGGCGACGGGCTGACGCGTCCATTTGGGCCGGGATTCTTCGACCTCATCGTGGTCGACGAAGCGCACCGGTCGATCTACCAGAAATACGGGGCGATCTTCGACTGGTTCGACGCGATGCTGGTCGGACTGACCGCCACACCAAAGGACGAGGTCGACCACAACACCTACCGACGATTCCACCTCGAAGACGGCGTGCCGACCGACGCATACGGCTTGGACGAAGCCGTCGCCGAGGGATTCCTCGTCCCGCCGTACGGCGTGTCGGTCGGCACCCGTTTCCTGCGTCAGGGCATCCGCTACGACGACCTCAGCGAGGCCGAAAAGGACGACTGGGACGCCCTCGACTGGGGCGAAGGCGGCACGCCGACCGCCGTCGACGCCGAAGAAGTGAACCGGTTCCTGTTCAACGAGGACACCGTCGACAAGGTGCTGGCGACGCTGATGACGGACGGGTACAAAGTCGCCGGCGGCGACCGCCTCGGCAAGACGATCGTGTTCGCGAAGAACAAGGACCACGCCGAGTTCATTCAGCAGCGATTCGACGAGCAGTACCCCGAACACGCGGGACACTTCGCGCGCGTCATCACCCACGGCACGCCTTACGCACAGAACCTCATCGACGAGTTCTCCATCGCCGACCACGCGCCGCACATTGCGATCTCCGTCGACATGCTCGACACCGGCATCGACGTGCCCGAAGTCGTGAACCTCGTGTTCTTCAAGACCGTGCGATCGAAGTCGAAGTTCTGGCAGATGATCGGCCGCGGCACCCGCCTCAGCCCCGACCTGTTCGGAGAAGGCCGCTCCAAGAAGGACTTCCTGGTCTTCGATTTCTGCGGCAACCTCGAGTTCTTCAGCCAGGACCTCCCCGGCGCCGAAGGGTCGACGCAGAAGTCTCTCACCCAACGGCTGTTCGAAGCCCGGCTCGGACTGATCACCGCCCTCGACCGAATGCAGGGCGACGCGGACCTTCGCGCCTCGGCCGCGGGCACGCTGCACGAGGTGGTCGCGGGCATGAACCTCGACAACTTCCTCGTCCGTCCCGAGCGGCGCTGGGTCGAGCAGTACGCAGACCTGGCGGAGTGGGACGCGCTCACGCCCGAGGGCGCATCGGAAGCGCTCGAGCACCTCGCCGGTCTTCCGTCGAGCGTGGTGGACGACGACACTGACGCGAAGCGCTTCGACCTGCTGATCCTGCGCCGACAGCTTGCGCAGCTCGACGGCGACGCCACCGCTTCCGAGCGGGTCCGTCAAACCGTGCAAGCCATCGCAACAGCGCTCCTGGCGAAGACCGCGATCCCGTCCGTCGCGGAACAGGGCTTGCTTCTGGAGGAGGTCGCCGGCGACGACTGGTGGCTCGACGTGACCCTCGGCATGCTCGAAATCGCACGCCTTCGCATCCGAGCCCTGGTCCGGTTCGTACCGAACGTCACCCGTCCCCGCGTGTACACCGACTTCATCGATGAACTGGGCGACGCCACCGAAATCGTGCTGAAGCACACGCTGCCGGGAACGGACCTCGAGCGATTCCGCGCGAAGGCAACGGCTTACCTGCGACAACACGACGACCATCTCGCGCTGCAGCGGCTGCGCCGTAACCGCCAGCTCACGTCGGAAGACCTGGACTCACTCGAGCAGATGCTCCTGGCGAGCGGTGCAGGATCAAAGGCCGATATCGATTCGGTGGCCGAAGAGGCGCAAGGGCTTGGATCCTTCATCCGTTCACTCGTCGGCCTCGACCGGGAAGCGGCTCTCGAGTCCTTCGCACACTTCCTCGACGGCTCGCGATTCTCCGTCGAACAGATCCGATTCATTTATCTGATCGTCGACGAGCTCACCGCAAACGGGCTGATGGACGCAGCGCGCCTCTACGAGTCGCCGTACACGGATCGTGCCCCGAGCGGCGTCGACTACTTGTTCGACGACGCCGACGTCGCCGCGATCGTACAGATTCTGCATGACGTGCACGGTCGAGCACGACCCGAGACCGTTGCGTAGCTCAGTGAGGTGCCGCGGGGCCGGGTCTTGTGGGGGCCTGCTGCAAGCTCGGGATGCCACGTGTCTATGTGGCATTCAGGTGGGGCCGACATCACGAACGGGTGCACGAAACGTACGGGCCCAGTAGGCTTCGAACCATGGTGGACGTTTACAAGTCGGTTGATGTGTTCGTCCCAGGGACTTACCCGGTCCACACGTACAACGATCGGCTATCCACGAGTCTCCGATCACAGGTGACTAGGTACATTACGAAGGGCAGCGGGGACTGCTTGATCGTCCACGGGGCTTCGAAGACCGGCAAGACTGTACTCATCGAACGCTGGTTGCCTCCTACTTCAGCAATTTGGATTAAAGGGGACGAGATTGGAAGCGTGAATGAGCTCTACCGCAGAATCATCGACGAACTCGGTCTGTTCGTGGACGTGTCTGCCACGGCGAGTGCCGGCGAAGAAGTAGCGGTCACCGGGGGTGTCGAGGCGGGAGTGAGCAGCCTTCTCAAATTCCGCCTGGATGCAACTCTTCGATCTACTTCGGACCAAGGCGCAACGGTTGGCCGCTCGTCCCTTTCGGTCAGCGTCGTGAAAGCTCAGCTTCGCGCCAAGCCAGTGCCGATTGTTATTGATGATTTCCACTTCATTGAAGAAAAAGTTCGGCTATCGGTCGTCCGAGCCGTGAAAGATCTTGCCCGACTGACTCGCGTGGTGATGATCGCGATTCCACACGCAGCATTCGAGCCAATGCGCAAGGTACAAGACATGGACTGGCGAGTTCGGGACCTCGAGGTCGCCCGGTGGAGTCCTACAGAGCTGCTACAAATCGCTGTTGACGGGTTCCGTCTTCTCGGCATCGAGGACTCCGGTGCCGAAATTGGCAAACGTCTAGCAGCCGAGAGTCGGGGGGCACCCGCGATCATGCAAGCACTATGTCTCGAGTACGTGACCGAAGTACTAGAGATCTGGCAGACTGCGACCCCTAAGGTGTCGGCAACCGCACCGACCGACTGGGGCTCGTTCCTTGAGTCGATGGCTAGTGACCGTAAGCCAAGCGCATTCGGCGCGCTCATCCAAGGCAAGGACACCCGTGGCACATTCAGGGCCGCGCGGCAATTGCACGATGGGGGCGTGACAGACATCTATGGCGCGATTTTTCTCACGCTGTCCCGGATGGGCGTGGTCGACCATGTTTCAAAATTCGATTTGGCGCACAAGATGACGCAACTTATATCTGACGCACCCACCGCCTCCACAATCTCAGGAACTCTACACAACCTCGCGGACGTTGCCGAGAAGCATCGGGGACACGGTGACCCTGCGCTGACTTATCAGGATCCTGAACTGCAGATCCTCGATCCTTTCTTTGCTTTCTACCTCGCGCACGGGGATTGGACACTCCCGCTTCCCGCGCGGACGGATTAGTCGAAGCTGTTGTGATTCGACGCAGGCCTGGTGCGCACAGGCATCTCGCCGTGAAGTGGCGCAGTTTGCCGGCCTCCAAGCCGCAAAGCCGCCGATAACGCTCAATATGGATTCGAACCTGGATCTCACGGTGTTGAGCCGTGGCTTGGATCGACTGTGGCAACCTTGATCGACAGCTCGGCTCGCGGGCTTCCTCTCGTGCGCTGGGTCTATCCCCAGCTCAACACGAACCGCCCCCGCGTCCCCCCAGCCTCCAACCGCTCATGCGCCTCCACAGCCCGCGCAGCCGGCAGCACCTCGGCCACCCGCGGCGTCACGGTCCCGCTCTCCACCGCATGCCGCAGCTGCTCGAGCTTGTCGAACGACCGGTACTCCGAGAACACCATCACCTGCACGAACTCGATCCCCCGAGCCCCGTTGCCCTGCCACCCCCGCACGTCGAAGAACACTCCCCCGTCGCGAACGGCGTCCACGACCTCGTCGCGCTGCACGGCAGCGTCGGCGAGCGCATCGACCCCGCCCGGCACGAGTTCACGGACAGCGGAGGCGAAGGGAGCACCGCGCGGCACCACGTGGTCCGGCCCGAGCGACCTGACGAGTGCTTCGTCCGCCGGAGCAGCATCCGCGATCACGGTCAGCCCGGCGGCCTTCGCCAGCTGCACCACGTAGTTCCCGAGCAACCCGGCAGCCCCGGTCACGGCGAGCGTGTCCCCACGCGACAGCCCGGCGAGCGACAGGATCTGCAGCGCGGTCAGCCCGTTCATCGGCACGGTCGACGCAGCGAGCAGCGACGTCCCGCGAGGAATCCGCGTGAACGACCCCACCGGCGCCACGAGCTCCTGCACGTACGCCCCACCGTGCGTGCTGAGCGGCAACGCGATCGCCATGACCTCGTCGCCGACCGCCCACCCGGTGACGTCGGGCCCGACCTCGTCGATGACTCCGGCAGCGTCCATCCCCGGCACGTACGGCGGCGAGGCCTGCGAGCTGTCCCGCTGCCCGGCACGCACCCCCGTGTCGGTCGGGTTCACGGCGAACGCCTGCACCCGGATCCGCACGGACCCCGCACCGGCGTGCGGCTCCGGCACCTCGTGGATGGCGAGGGCCTCCGGCCCTCCGAACTGTTCGACTCCGACGACCTGCATCCTCCCGGTCTACGCGGACGTTGCTTGACGCAACCTGACGCGACCCACGATCGGCCGGGAGGCACGGCGCCAGGCCGCCCCGCGCCTCCCGCCCGTCAGGGGGTGCGGTCCACAGCACGTGGTGCGCCATGCTGACAGCGTGCGTTTCGACGAACTCCTCACCCGGTCCGACGGTGCCGCGATCGCCGAGGAGCTCGCCGCCCTCCGCCGACCCGCCCGGTACGTCCTCGAAGGCATCCACCAGGAGTCCCGGCAGAAGTACTGGCAGTTCCGCGTCGACATAGACGAGGCCGCGCAGACCTGGACCCTCGTCCGCCAACGGGCCAAGCCGGTCTCCTACCGCGACGGCGTGCTGCACGACCCCGACGACGGTCCGGACGAGATCTCGTTCGCCCGGAGCATGGTCTCCGATCCCGTCGTCCGGATGGCCGTGCCCGACCTGATGCTCCGGTGGGGTCGCGGCCCCGAGAGCTTCCACCCGATCCTGGTCGAGCACATCGGCGAGCACTCGATCCTGGTGACGTTCGAGCACCGCGGGGATCCGGCGACCCGCACGACGATGGTGATCGACGAGGGCGACGGCATCGCCCGCCGCTTGTCGGAGTACGGCGAGGACACGATCATCACGAGCGTGCGGACCGCCGAGCCGGACGAGGTCCTGCCCCGCGCTCGCTTCGTGCAGCCGACGGACTGGATCCGTCCCGAGTACTGAGACGGTGACGGTTCCGGTTCACGATCCCCGACGATCGCGAACCAGAACCGTCAGCGCTCCGGCACGAGAACACCACCGCCCGCCGAGAACGCGCGGCCCTCGGCCTCGAGGACGGCCAGGGGATCGCGGCCGTCCGAGGCGTCCGGCCAGCGCAACCCCGGCGCCACGGTGCCACTCCCCTGCAGGACCCGGTGTGTCCTGCGGATGTGGGTCCCCGCCAGGTGCGCGCCCACCGCAGCTTGCAGCGTGGTCTCACGGACGTCCATGGTCGCTCCCCAGCCGGATGAGTGACCGTTCTGCACCGGCCCACGCGATGAGCGCCGGGTCGTGGGTCGCCACGACGACAGCGCTGCCCGATGCACGCAGCGCGTCGAGACCGCTGCGGACGCGCGCCGCGCTCTCGGTGTCGAGCGACGCGGTGGGCTCGTCGGCGAGAACGAGTCGTGGCCGCTGCGCCAGCACTCGTGCGACGGCCACTCGCTGCTGTTCGCCGCCGCTCATCGTCCCAGCACGAGCATCCCGCCGACCACCGAGCCCGACGATCAGCAGCGCCTCGTCGATCCGATCGCTGAGTGCCGCCCGGGTGACGCCACGGGGCCGCAGCACCCGCAGGTTCTGGGCAACGGTCCACTCCGGCACGACGGCGTGGTCCTGCACGACGAGGCCGATGGTGTCTCGGCGCAGTCCACGCCGCTCCCCCTCGCTCGCCGTGTGCAGGTCAGTGCCGTCGACGACGACCCGACCCCGCGGCGGTCGTTCCAACCCGGCGAGGCAGCGGAGCATCGTGCTCTTCCCCTGTCCGGACGGTCCGCGCAGGGCAAGGGCCTGTCCGGCGCCGAGCTGGAACGTGATGTCGTTCCAGAGCGTCCGCCCGGCGATGTCGTAGCCGATCCCCTCGATGCTGAGTCGCTGGTGATCGGTCATCGGCGTGGCCTCTCTCGGTGGTGTGTGGCGGCGAGCAGGACGGACAGCGCGACTGCGGTGAGCACGCCGACTGCCCCGGCCGTGCTGGCAGCGAGCAAGGCGCCGCTGCCGGCACCGGTGCCGTCGTCGCCGACGAGTACGGTCACGGCGGTGGTCCCGGCGGCGATGCCGCTCGCGACGAGCACGAACCGCGCGTGCTGCACCGCGGGATGCCGGCCGACCAGGAATCGCAGCCGTGCTGCTCGTCGATGCCGCGTCCGGTGGTCGGCGATCAGGGTGGCGGCAGCGAACAGGATCGCGAGCACCGTCCCGGCCGAAGCGGCGAGGATGACGGCGCGGGATGTCCGGACGGCTGCGAGCGCTCGTTCGAGCACGGCACCGACTCGGTTGATCTGCGTGACGACGTCGAGCAGGTCAGCGTCCGTGAGTTGCTGGACGAGCGCGGTCCGGTCGGCGAACCGGACCTCGCCGTTCCGGGTCGCGGTGCCGAGTCGGTTCGGCGGCAGGTCCCGCACGTCGGTCACCACGATGACGGGCACGTCCGCGCCGGTGGTGGTGCGTGGCAGCACCCAATCGATCCAGCGGTCAGCGGCGGCGACGATCGGTGCGGTCGATCCGACGACCTCGGTGTGGATCGGGACGACTCGGGGCGCTTGGTCGTCGTCCACCTCCCAGCCGTCGTCGAAGCTCTCCCGCACGCCGTCGGCGATCGCGTCGATGTCGGTCGCCACCGACTCGGGGACCAGCACGGTGACACCGTCACGGTCGTCCCCGACCAGCTGCTCCGCCCGGTCTCCGGCGACCAGCAGCGCGTCCTGCATGAACGTCGTCTGCGCCAGCTCGGCGGTGCCGGTGGCGAGGGCAGCCAGCGCAACGCGCCCGAACGCGTCCTCGTCGGCGACTGAGGCCATCCCGACCCCCAGGACCACGTCGTCGCCGTCGGCGGTCTCGGAGCGCAGCGATCGCTCGAGCTCGGAGGCCGTCCGCTCCTGCTCGACGAGGACACTGGTGCTCACGGTCAGGATGCTGACGAGTGCGACACCGCACAGTGCCACGACGGTCGGGCGCCAGACCGGGGCCGCGAGGCTCGTCCACCTGCGGCGGCCGACGACGGAGCAGACGACGTGGAGTCCGACGACACCGACGAAGGCGGCGGGGAGCATCACTCCGGCGAGCCCGACGCTGAACGACCAGATCATCGGCGATGCCCCGCGGACGAGCAAGTAGACGGCGAGCGCCCCGCACACCACCAGGGAACAGAAGACGAGCAGCCCCGCTGTCTCGAGGGCTTCACGAGCGGCGATGCGTTTCGGTGACAATCCGGAGAGTCCGCGGAGCCGCTGTCGGCTGTCCCGCCGGTCCGACTCCGCGACCACGGCGATGACGACGCCGAGCGCGATGCACGCCACGATCGCCAGGATGCCGGGCTGCCCGATCACCGCTGGTGCCAGTACGCGGACCGTCGGGGTCGCGTCGACGAACTCGAATTCCGCAGTGCGCAACGCGTCGAGGAAGGCACCGACTTGCACCGCCGATCCGTCGACCGCGTACGACCAGACGATGACGGCGTCACCGATGTCGCTCGCCGGCCGGTCGACGACGTTCCCCCAGAACACCGGGGCGGCGACGGAGCCGGCGAACGAGTACGCGGTGACGGTGCTCGGCGCGCCGGAACGATCCGGCACGACGAGGGCGAGCGACACGTCGTGGTCCTCGGCCAGTTCCGTGAGCTGCTGGATGTGCTCCTGCTTGGTCGGACCGAGCGGCAGGTCGACCATGTCGATCGTCGTCCGGCCGGTGAGGTACCCGCTCGCCTCACCACTCCCGACCACGAACACGATCAGGCCGACGAGCAGGAGCGGTACGGCCGCCACCGCGAGGACGGTGGCGGCCGCGAAGTTCCGGATCAGTAGATCGCCCAGAAGGCCTGGTTGCCCCACAGTGCTTTCGGGCGGCTCGCGCCGGCGATCTTGCCCTTCGCGATCCGTCCCGACGACTTGGTCACGCCGGAGGACTTGACCGAGGTGCTGTGGGTGTACCGACGGTTGTCGTAGGCGGAGACGACCTGGTGGCCGATCACGCCGTACGACCACGTGCCGCCGCCGACGACGGTCGTGGCGTCGGTACCGAGGTCGTCGGCGGACGCGCTGCCGCCAATGGCGGTTGCATCATCCGGAGCAGCCTGTGCGACACCGGCGCCGAGGACACCGCACAGCGTTGCAGCCGCGATGACGGCCGAGAGCTTTCCGAAGCGCTTCATGGAAGGGCCTTTCTGCTGGGGGAACGGGAGGGCCGCGTCGACCCCGCACCGAGCCAAGCAGAGCGACGCCAGAATCTGAAGTTCCGGATATCTCGAATACGACATGCTCGCGTCCTTCCCGCACCATCCCCCGATCGGAGGATGCAGCACCACCGCCCCCACCGATCCCCCGCGGCGCCCCACCGGCCAGGCTGGACCCATGCCCGAGTCCCCCGCCATCGAGGTCCAGCACCTCAGCAAGCAGTACGCCACCGGCAAGGTCGCCGTCGACGACGTCAGCTTCACCATCCAGCCCGGCGAGACCTTCGCCCTCCTCGGCCCGAACGGCGCCGGCAAGTCCACGACGGTCGAGATCCTCGAGGGGTACCGGTCCCGCTCGGCCGGCGAGGTCCGCGTCCTCGGTCACGACCCCGCACGCACAAGCCGCAGCCACAACGCACGCATCGGCATCGTCCTGCAGACCAGCGCCGAGTCCCCGAACGTCACGGTCGCCGAGCAGCTGAACCACTTCGCGACGCTGTACCCGAAGCACCGCAGCACCGAGGAACTCCTCGCGGCCGTCGGGTTGACCGACCAGCGCAACACCCGCATCGCCCGACTCTCCGGTGGCCAGCGCCGCCGCGTCGACGTCGCCCTCGGCATCATCGGCCGCCCCGAGGTGCTGTTCCTCGACGAACCGACCACGGGCTTCGACCCGGAGGCCCGCCGGCAGTTCTGGGACCTCCTGCGCCAGGTGCAGTCCGAGGGCACGACGATCCTGCTCACCACGCACTACCTCGACGAAGCCGCCCAGCTCGCCGACCGGGCAGCGGTGATCGCCGACGGGAAGCTGCTCGACATCGCCCCGATCGACGAGATCGGCGGCGCCGAAGCCCGCACACCACGAGTCCGCTGGCGCGACGACGCCGGCGACCTGCACGACGAGCGCACGAGCGACCCGACCGCGCTCGTCCGCAGCAGCACCACGGCCATGCACGACCTCGAAGTCATCCGCCCGTCCCTCGAGGACGTCTACCTCGGAATGGTGGGCCAGTAGTGAACACCGCGACCAGCCGCATCTCGTACGAGATCCGCTCCTACTTCCGCGCTCCCGACGCCGTCTTCTTCACGTTCCTCTTCCCCATCATCATGTTGGCGCTGTTCTCGGTGGCCTTCGCGGACGCCGACCCGATCCGCGCCGTCGCCAGCAACGGGCGACCGATCAGCGTCGACTACGCCACCTACTACCTGCCCGGTCTGGTCGCGACGGGCATCCTGCTCTCCGGCACCCAGTCCCTCGGCGTCGACATCGCGACCGAACGCAGCGACGGCACGCTGAAGCGCATCGGCGGCACACCACTGCCGGTCCTGAGCTACTTCGTCGGCAAGATCGGCATGGTGCTCGTCACGACCATCGTGCAGACGGCGCTGCTGCTCGGGATCGCCAGCCTGGTGTTCGGCGTCGACCTGCCGACCGACGCGAGCAACTGGGGGGTCTTCGCGGGCGTGATGGTCCTCGGCATCGCCACCAGCTGCGTCCTCGGCATCGCGATCTCGGCGCTCCCCCGCGAGGGCCGCCGCGCCACCGCCACGATCGTCCCCATCGTCCTGGTCCTGCAGTTCATCTCCGGCGTCTACCTGCCCTTCACGCAGCTGCCCGACTGGCTGCAGAACGTCGCCTCCGTCTTCCCCCTGCGCTGGATGGCGTCCGGCATGCGGTCCGTCTTCCTGCCCGACGCGTTCGCGTCTGCCGAGCCGGGAGGCGCGTGGCACCTCGCCCTCGGAACGCTCGTGTTGGTCGCGTGGCTGGTCGGGGGCACGGTGGCCTGCGCCCTCACCTTCCGCTGGAACCGCAAGGACGCCTGATGGGGCCTGTGGAGAACCGCTCCGCGGTCCTGCATCGATGGGATGCTGTGGTCATGAGCGGCGAGACGTGGGTGCGCAACCGGTGGTTGCACGTGTTCTTCGCGGGCACGATGCTCCTCACCGCCGTGATCACCGCGCTCGGCTGGTCCCCGTGGTCGACCCGCTCGCCGGCCTACCTGGCGGTGGTGGTCCTCGTCGTGGCGTACATCGCGTACGGGCACCGCGGCTACGACAGCCCCCGAGCCGCCGCGGTGTTCCTACCGCTCGTCATCGTCGCCGCCCTCGTGCTGCCGGCCGTCGTGCCGAGCACCGCCTTCGTGCAGTGCATCGTGTTCCCGCTCGTGTGGGTGCAGTCCGAGCGGGTCCGCACCGCGGTCCTGTTGTCCATCGCGGTCGGCGTCGCAAGCGGCATCGGCCTGCAGGTCTCCGAGGGCCCGGACGCCCTCGTCAGCACCCTGCTCATCGAGGGCATCAGCGTGATCGGTGCCTGCGCGATGGGCGTGTGGATCTCGAGCGTCGCCGGCCTGTCCGAGGAGCGCCGCCAGCTCGTCGAGGAACTCCGCGCCACCCAGCAGTCCCTCGCCGACGCGAACCGTACCGCGGGCATCGCGAGCGAACGGGAGCGCCTGGCCCGCGAGATCCACGACACCGTCGCGCAGAACCTCGCCGGCATCGTCATGCTCACCGAACGGGCCCGCGGCGACCTGGCGAACGACCGCCCCGATGCGCTCGAGGAACGGCTCACCGTCCTCGAGGAGTCCGCCCGCGCCGCCCTCGAGGAATCCCGCACCCTCGTCGCAGCCGGAGCCGCCGGCATGACCCGCGACAGCCTTGCCGGCGCCCTCCACCGCCTCGCCGAACGGCACACCCGCGAGACCGGCGCGGTCGTCACGGTCGACGCGGCCGACTGCGCGCTCGACCGTGATGCGCAGGTGGTCCTGCTGCGGGTCGCGCAAGAGGCCCTCTCGAACGTCCGCGCGCACGCCGACTCTGGCTCGGCGCAGGTCCGTCTGGTCTCCGAGGACGGGCAGACCGTGCTGCGGATCACCGACGACGGCGCCGGGTTCGACCCCGAGCAGCCCACGGGCGGGCACGGGCTGCGCGGGCTGCGGGAGCGCCTCGCCCTCGCTGGCGGCACCTGCACGATCACGAGCGCCCTGGGCCGGGGCACCGTCGTCGAGGCGATCCTGCCCACCGGAGCCGCACCGGGCCTCCCGTCCGCCGTTCGCCACCCCGTGACGGAGGTGACCCGGTGATCCGCGTCGTGGTCGCTGACGATCACCCGATCGTCCGCTCGGGCATCGTCGCACTGTTGCAGGACGCCGACGACATCGACGTGGTGGGCCAGGCCAGCGACGGTCGTGCAGCGGTGTCGGTGGTGCTAGCCGAGCGCCCCGACGTCGTGCTGATGGACCTCCGGATGCCCGAGCTCGACGGCGATGCGGCGACGGCGGAGATCCTCGCGGCCGAGCCAGGCGTCCGCGTCCTGATCCTGACGACGTACGAGTCCGACGACCAGATCCTCGCGGCCATCGAGGCCGGGGCGACCGGCTACCTGCTCAAGGCGGCCCCGGAGTCCGAGATCCTCGCCGGGGTGCGGGCGACGGCCCGGGGCGAGACCGCCCTCGCACCCTCCGCTGCCGCCGCGCTGGTCCGACGAGCAACGGGTTCGTCGGCCGTGGCTGCTGGCCCGTCGCTGACCCCGCGTGAACTCGAGGTCCTGCAGCTCGTCGCCCAGGGCAACTCGAACCCAGCGATCGGCCGCGCCCTGTTCCTCAGCGAGACGACGGTGAAGACGCACCTCGGGCACGTGTTCGAGAAGCTCGGCGTGAACGACCGCACCCGTGCCGTGACCCGCGCGATGGAGCTCCGCCTGCTCCCGTGATCCCCCGGTGCGCCGGTCATCGGGAGCGGGTGTACCGTCAGGTAGTCAGCATGCTGATCATCTGAGAGGACACGCACATGAGCGCCCCAGCCGCAGCTCCCACCACCACCCTCGATCGCCGCCGGTGGATCGGTCTGGTCGTGATCAGCCTGGCGGTCGCGCTCATCATCGTCGACTCCACGATCGTGAACGTGGCGATCCCGAGCATCGTCGCCGACCTCGACATCGGCTCGACGCTCGTGCAGTGGGTGCAGGAGAGCTACACGCTGGTCTTCGCCGCGCTGCTGCTTGTCTTCGGTGCCGTCGCGGACCGCTTCGGTCGCCGGCGCCTGCTGACCATCGGCGTGATCCTGTTCGCGGTGGCGTCGGTCCTGGCGGCGCTGTCCCCGACGGGCGAACTGCTCGTGGCGTCCCGCGTGCTGCAGGGTGTCGGTGGCGCGATGGTTCTGCCCACCACGCTGTCGATCCTCAACGCGACGTTCACCGGCCGGGAGCGCGGCATCGCCTTCGCGGTGTGGGGCTCCACGATCGGCGGGATGGTGGCGGTCGGTCCGCTGCTCGGCGGCTGGCTGACGACGGACTTCTCGTGGCGGTGGGCCTTCGGCATCAACGTCCCGATCGTGGCGGTCATCCTGGTCGGCCTCGCGGTCGCCGTGCGGGAGTCGCGCGACGCCGAGCACACCGGCCGCATCGACCTCGTCGGCGCCCTGCTGTCCGTGATCGCGAGCGCTGCGCTGGTCTTCGGGCTGATCGAGGGTCGCACCTACGGCTGGTGGACTCCGTCGTCGACACCGTTCACGATCGGCTCGTGGTCGTGGGACGGCCCGGTCTCGCCGATCCCCGTCGCGTTCGTGATCGCGATCGCTGCCGGGGTGGCCTTCGTCGTCCGCTCCCGGCGCCGGCAGCGTGCGGGCCGGTCGACGCTCATCGCCCCCGATCTGTTCGGCATCGGCTCGTTCCGGAACGGCTCGATCGCGGCGCTCATCGTGTCGCTCGGCGAGTTCGGCATCATCCTGTCGCTGCCCCTCTGGCTGCAGAACGTCCTCGGCTACTCGGCGCTGCAGACCGGCTTCGTGCTGCTGGCCCTGGCGATCGGGTCGTTCGTCGCGAGCGGGTTCGCGGCCACGGTCGGACAGCGGATCGGGGCGCTGCCGATCGTGCGGATGGGCATCGGCGCCGAGATCGTCGGGGTCGCCGCGATCGGGTTCGTCGTGACCTCGTCGACCCCGTGGTGGGCGATCGTCCCGTGCCTGTTCGTCTACGGCTTCGGCGTCGGACTCGCGACGGCCCAGCTCACCGGCGTCGTGCTGCAGGACGTCCCCGTGGAGCGCAGCGGCGAGGCCTCGGGTGCCCAGAGCACCGCGCGCCAGATCGGTTCAGCGCTCGGCATCGCGGTCCTCGGGACGGTGCTGTTCACCTCGACGGGCAGCATCCTGGAGCACCGCCTGCAGGACGCCGGCGTCTCGACCGCCCAGTCCGAGCAGATCGCCGACACCGTGGTGCAGTCCTCGGGCGGAGCGATCGCCGGCCTCGAGGGGCAGACCCGCGCCGACGCCGCCGAGGCGTTCTCCGACGGCACCCGCGCTGCCGCGTTCTCGGCCGCCGGCTTCCTGGTCATCGGCCTCGGTGCGACCCTGCGGCTCCGCGCCCCGCGCCGCCCCGACGACGAGGACCAGGCGTGACCGGGGGTCCCTTCCTGCACCGCTCCTGACGGTTCTGGTTCACGATCCCCGAGGATCCTGAACCAGAACCGTCACCGGCCGGACGCGAACCCGCGTCCCCCGTGCCGTGGACGCGACCACCGACGGGACAGGAGGCACGGCGCCTGCCTGCACCGTGCCTCCCGTCCGCTCCGACGCGCGCCCTGCCATCGCGACGCGCGCCCCGCTCAGTGCTCCGCGTCCGCCCCCTCCGGTCGGACGCGAAGCACCCGCGCTGTGGGGGTCGCCCCGCCGTTGGCGACCTCGAGCGAGCCCGAGGCGGCGTCCCACGTCACGGACCACGACCCGAGCGCCGTCGGGAACAGCGGCTCGACGACGACCGCTTGCCCGGCGAAGCCCGGCAGCGGCAACGACACCGATCCCGACGCACCGGGCAGCGACCACACCGACAAGTACAGATCGCCCGACGGAGCACGCAGGCCGAGCGCGAGCCACGGGTCCTCCCATGCCGGCAGCCCGAGCGGCCACTCCGGCACCGACGACTCGATGATCTCGAGCACTGCTCGGTGTGCGGCGATCGCAGAACGCACGACGGCCCGCTGCGATGTGCTCATCGAATTGAGGTAGCCCGACAGGTACATCCGCCCGAGCACTCCGTTCACGAGCGACAGGTCGAACAGGTCGGGCGACATCGACGGCGCCGGGTAGGCCCAGTTCCCGGCCTGCTCGGGCAGCATCGCGGCGGGGGCAGCGGCTGCGATCGACGCCGACAGCACCGGGTCCTGCTGGTCCGAGGTCGACTGCATGTGCAACCGGGACAGCATCGCGGAGTCGGCGCGCATCGCTCCCGAGGCGCAGTTCTCGATGAGCAGCGACGGGTACCGCTCCTGCACCGCGTCGATCCAGTCGAGCAGCGCACGCTGGTGGTCGAGCATCCCGGCGAACGGCCCGGTCATCGTGTTGTTGTCCATCTTGAAGAACGTCACGCCGAGCGACCCGACCAGTCGATCGACAACCGAGTCCAGGTGCGCCCGCGCGGCCGGTGACCGGAGGTCGAGCAGGTGCCGTCCGTGCTCGGCGACCCGCACGCCGTGGTGGTGGACGAAGGCGTCGTCCGGCAGGGTCGCGGCCAGCGGCGAGTGGATGCCGATGACCTCGGGTTCGAGCCAGAGCCCGGCCTGCATCCCCCGCGACCGGATGTGGTCGATGACGAACCCGAGCCCGGTCGGGAACCGCGAAGCAGCTTCCTCCCAGGCCCCGACGGTGTCCCACCAGTGCCCCTCGGCGTACCAGCCGGCGTCGATGCAGAACAGGTCCGCTCCGGCATCGGCAGCGGCGTCGATCAACGGCAGCAGCTTCTCGGTGGTCGGGTCGCCCATGAGCGTGTTCATGTAGTCGTTGAACACGAGCGGCAGGGCGCGATCGGCCTCGCGCACGTGCCGGAACGCCCGACGCTGCGCCGTGAGGACCCCGAACGCCCCACCGACCGAGCCGGCGATCCCCACCGACACCGGCACGGACACGAACGGCTGCCCCGGAGCGACGACCGCCGTCCACTGGTGCTCCTGGTCGGTCGGTCCGCTCAGCAGCACGTACGCGTGCCGCCGGGTCTCGCCGAGCTCGTACAGCCACGGCCCGTTGTGCTCGACCTGCCAGACGAGCGCGTAGGGCGCAGCGCCAGCGGACGGAGCAGTCGTCAGCACGCCGATCGGCAGTGCCTCACCGGTCGACCACGACCCCCGGTTCTGCACGACGGCGCGGCTGCGGGGCGGGTGGTGCTGCGCCTCGCGGTCGATCGCCGCGAGTCCGATCGACCGCAGCGGATCGGTCCGCCACCGGCTCTCGGCCGCCCAGTCGTTGTCCGCGTGCACGAGGGCCAGGTCGTCGACGCCGGCCCCGGAGTCCGTCAGGAACGCCCCGGTCGCGAACGACGACACGAAGTCCACGACGTGCTCGCCGTCCTCGGCGGATACCTCGGTCCACGTCTGGAAGCCCGCGACGTCGGCGCGCGCCCGGAAGACCGACTCGACCTGGAGGCCCGTGGCCACGTCCGCCTGCACGATCCGGAACCACGGGTCGGTCGCGTCGTCCGACACACGCCACGACACGGGTCGCAGTCGCGCCCCGATCGTGGAGTCCACGTGCCGGTACCCGCCCGGGAACCGCCCGTGTCCGATCGTCGTCAGCTCCACCAGGGGCTGCGGGTCCGCGGGCCCATCGAGGAGCGCCCCGTCGGCGCGTGCTCCGCCGGCGAGCGCTCCGCCGGCCGCCACGAACGACACGAGTGCCGCGGGCTGGTCGTCGCCGATCCGGAACCGTGCCGAGAACCCCGGGGTGACCCAGTCGGCGAAGACTCCGCTCACCGTGCGCCGACCGGAGCGGGCTCACTCGACATCCACGCGCCGACGCCGTGGTCGTAGCAGGTGGTGTTGTCGATCTTCGAGCGGTCGAGAGCGCTGCCCGAGGTCACCTTGCGGTCGGTGCGCTCCGGGTCGGGGGCGGCCTCGGCGAGCAGCCGGGTGTAGTCGTGCTGCGGGTCGAGGATGACGGCGTCGGAGGGCCCGCGTTCGACGACCCGGCCGCGGTAGAGCACCAGGATCTCGTCGGAGAAGTGGCGTGCGGTCGCCAGGTCGTGCGTGATGTAGAGCACGGCGAGGTGGTCCTCGCGCTGCAGGCGGCCCATCAGGTTGAGCACGCTGAGCCGGATCGACACGTCGAGCATCGACACCGGTTCGTCGGCGATGAGCACCTGGGCCCCGGGGGCGAGTGCGCGGGCGATGGCGACGCGCTGCCGCTGTCCGCCGGAGAGCTCGTGCGGGCGGCGGCTCGCGAAGTCCTCGTCGAGGTTGACGCGGCCGAGCAGTTCCCGCACCTTCTCGGCGGTCTCGTCGGCACCCCGGGCTCGGTGGTGCAGCTGGAGCGGCCGGGCGATGTGGTGCTCGATCGAGTGGAACGGGTTGAGCGAGGCGAAGGGGTCCTGGAACACCATCTGCACGTGCCGGCGGTACATGCTGCCGACGACGGGTGTGCCGTCCTCGAGCCGGACGTCGATCGAGCCGCGGGTGGTGCTCTCGAGCTTGGCGAGCATCCGGGCGATGGTGGACTTGCCCGAGCCGGACTCCCCGACCAACGCCACGGTCTTCCCGGGCAGCAGCTCGAACGACACGTCGTCGACGGCGTGCAGGGTGGTGCGCTTCAGGCCCTTGCGGGTGTGGAAGTCCTTGCCGAGGTGGCTGACGGTCACGCTGGTCATCGGATCTCCTCGTGGACGGCTGCCGCGTGGTCGTCGACGCCGGAGCGGATGAACGCGCCGCGCTCCCCCGACAGGCTCGGGAACGACTGCAGCAGCTTCTGCGTGTACGGGTGCTTCGGGTCGTGCTGGATGACCGAGGCCCGGTCGCACTCGACGACCTCGCCGCGCAGCATGATCGCGATCCGGTCGCTGATCTCGAGCAGCAGCGGCAGGTCGTGCGTGATGAACACGACGGCGAACCCGAGCTCGTCGCGCAGGCGGACGATCTCGCGCAGGATCTCGCGCTGCACCACGACGTCGAGTGCGGTGGTGGGCTCGTCCATGATCATGATCTGCGGTTCGAGCAGCATGGCCATCGCGATCATCACGCGCTGCCGCATGCCGCCGGACAGCTCGTGCGGGTACGCGGTGATGCGGGACGGGTCGACGCCGACGCGGCTCAGGGCGTCCTCGGCGATCGCGCGCCGCTCCTTGCGGGACAGGTCGCGCCGGTGTTCCTTCAGGGCGTCGTCGAGCTGCGCCCGGATGGTGGTGACCGGGTTGAGGGCGTTCATCGCGCCCTGGAACACCATCGACAGCTTCGACCAGCGCACGGCCCGCAGCTGCTCGTGCGGCAGCCCGAGCAGGTCGATGTCGGTGCCGTCGCGGTCGTGGAACGTGATGCTGCCCGAGGCGACCTTCGCCGGCGGTCGGTGCAACCGGGTGATGGCGTAGGCCAGGGTCGTCTTCCCGCAGCCGGACTCCCCCGCGAGCCCGAGGATCTCGCCGGGGGCCAGGGTGAGCGACACGTCCTTGACGGCGTGCACGGGGTGTTCGGTCTCGTAGACGACGTCGAGGTGGTCGATCGTCAGCACGGCTTCGGCACTCATCGGACGAACTCCTTCGTGGTGCGCGCGGAACGCGAGGCGCGGGCGGCACGCTTGGCGCGACGTTCGCGCCGCCGTTTGGCGCGCACGTTCGCCAGTCGTGGGTTGATGACCTCGTCGATCGAGAAGTTCACCAGGGACAGGCCCATGCCGAGCAGCGCGATGAGCAGGCCGGGTGGCACGAACCACCACCAGGCGCCGTTCGCCAGCGCGAAGCCGTTCTGGGCGTAGAAGAGCATGGTGCCGAGCGTCGACGAGTTCGACGCCCCGAGGCCGAGGAACGACAGCCCCGCTTCCCCGAGGATCGCGGCGATCACCGCGAACACGAACTGCGACGCCAGGACGGGCAGCAGGTTCGGCAGGATCTCGACGGCGATGACCCGCCAGGGTCGTTCACCGGCGACCCGGGCGGCGGAGACGTAGTCGCGGTTCCGGATCGACATCGTCTGCGCCCGCAGGACCCGGGCGGACCCGGCCCACGAGGTGATCGCGAGGACGACGGCGATGGTCCAGAGCCCGCGGGCCTCGCGCGGGACCAGGCCCGAGATGACGATGACGAGCGGCAGGCCGGGGATGACGAGGAACACGTTCGAGAACAGCGAGAACGCCTCGTCCATGATCCCGCCCAGGTACGCGCCGAGGATACCGAAGAACGCGGACAGCACCGTGGCGAGGACGCCGACGATCAGGCCGATCTGCAGGCTGCCGCGAGTGGCGTAGGCGAGCTGGGCGAGCACGTCCTGCCCGGTCTGGGTCGTCCCGAGCAGGTTCTCGCCGCTCGGGCCCTGCAGTCCGGAGTCGCGGATGGTGGTCGGGTCGCCGACGAGCAGCGGTCCGAGGACGCCGAACAGCGTGACGCCGGCGACGAGCGCGATGCCCGTGATGAGCCACGGGGTCAGGGTCGGCAGGAAACGGCGGATGCCGCCCTTCGGTCGTGACGCGCGGGCCGTGGCGATGCTCCGCGTCGACCCGGCGTCGGCTTCCTCGGCGAGTGCGCCGATGGTGGGTTCGGTGTCCTGCTGGATGTTGGTCATGGCGTGTCCTCCCTAGCTCCGCGCCCGCGTCCGCGGGTCGATGAGCCCGTACAGCAGGTCGACGACGAGGTTCGCGCCGAGGACCGCCAGGGTGATGAACAGGAAGATCCCCTGCATGAGCGCGTAGTCGTTGTTGGTCACCGCGGACAGCAGCTTCGACCCGATGCCCGGGTACGAGAACACCTGCTCGGTGACGACGGAGCCGGACACGATGAACCCGAGGGAGATCGCGAAGCCGGCGACCGATGGCAGCACGGCGTTCCGGGCGGCGTAGTTCCGCAGGATCTTGCCGTCGGACAGCCCCTTGGCCTGCGCGGTGGTGATGTAGTCCTCGGACAGCGTCGACACCATCATGTTGCGCATGCCGAGCAGCCAGCCGCCCAGCGACGCGAGCACGATCGTCACGGCCGGCAGCACCCCGTACTGGATCGCCGAGGCGATGAAGTCCCAGTTGAACCCGGGGGTCAGGATGACGTCGTAGCCGCCCTGCGCCGGGAACAGGTGGATGCCGGTGGCGAAGAAGTACACCAGGATCAGCGCGAGCCAGAAGTACGGCACCGCGGCGAGCAGGGTGGTGGCCGGCACGAACGAGTCGAGCCAGGTGCCCGGACGCCAGCCGACGAAGGCGCCGAGGCCGACGCCGATGATGGCGGCCAGGATGGTGGCGATGCCGACCAGGGCGATGGTCCACGGCAGCGAGCTCGCGATGACCTCGGTGACGGGGGCCGGGAAGTAGCTGACGGACACCCCGAGGTCACCGCGGAACACGTTGACCAGGTAGTGGCCGTACTGGGAGATCAGCGGCTCCGAGGAATCGCCACCGAGGAGCAGCTCGTACGCCTGCCGTGTCGCCGGGGTCACCTGCCCGCCGCGCTGCTGGAGCTTGGCGAGCAGGATGTCCACCGGGTTCCCGGGCAGCAGCCGCGGGATGATGAAGTTCAGCGTCAGTGCCGCCCACAGCGCGACGATGTAGAAGCCGATCTTGCGCAGGAAGTAGGTCATCGTCGAGTGCTCCTCGGTCGCGATCCCATCGTGGTCAGCCCTTCGCCGGCTTCAGTGCCTTGAAGATCTCGGCGTTGTCCGGGCTCGCCCAGACGGCCGGGAAGGCGTAGAGGTCGTCCTTCGTGGGCCAGCCGGTGAACTTCGCCGCGTGGAACTCACTCGTCGTGCCACCGGTCATCACGGGGATGTACGGCAGGTCCTCGACGATGTGCTGCTGGATCGTGTCGAGCTCCGGCTGCGTCGCGGCGGTGTCCTCGGGGTTGATCGTGGCGAGCTTCGCGATGGCCTTGTCCACGTCGGGGTTGCTGTACCGCGAGATGTTCATCGGGGCTGCTGCACCGACCTTCGCGGTGTTCGCCGTCGTGAAGTAGTTGTTGTACAGGTAGTACGGGTTCGCCGTCGGGCCCTGGCCGAGCGAGTCGATCGCGAGCTCGAAGTTGCCCTTGGTCTTCTTGTCGGTCCACTCGTTCCACGACGACTGCTGCGCCTTGAGCTCGATGCCCGCGGCCTTGAGCTGCTGCGTCATGGTGTCGATCGCGGTGATGTAGTCGGTCCAGCCGGTGACGACCTCGACGGTCAGGGACAGCTTCTTGCCGTCCTTGGCGTAGATGCCGTCGGCGCCCTTCTTCCACCCGGCGCCCTCGAGCGACGACGCGGCGGCGGCCTTGTCGGCGGTCTCCGGCATCACGGCCGGCTCGATGTCCTTCGAGATGGTGTCCTTCTGCGTCGTGGTGAGCGCGAAGGTCGGCGAGATCTCGCTCGCGGTGTTCTCGAACGCCAGCGAGTTGAGCTGCTTGCGGTTGATCGCGTCGGCGATGGCGTGCCGGACGGCCGGGTCGGTCTGCGGGCCGGTGCACCCGAGGTCGGTGTTCGCGCAGGTGAGCAGCGCCATCTGGTTCTGGCCGACGGTGATGCCGTCGTAGCCGTTGTAGTTGCCGGCGATGTCGTCCATGTTCGGCACCGGGCCGGTCTGCCAGTCGATCGAGCCCTGCTTGAGCGCGTCGGCGCCGGCGGTGTTGCCGGAGAGCGACAGGTAGCGGATGGTCTTCACGGCCGGGGCGCCGTCCCAGTACTTCTTGTTCGCCTCGAGGGTGAAGGCCTGCGCCTTGAAGGTGCCGAGCGTGTACGGACCGGTGCCGACGGGCTCGCGCACGACGTCGGTGGTCGGGTCGATGTCCTTCCACAGGTGCTCCGGCACGATCCAGGTCTTGCCGAGCAGGTTCGGGCCGAGCACGAACGACGGCTTGTCGAACGTCACGACGACCTTGGAGTCGCCGTCGGCCTTCGCGGTGCCGTCGTAGCCGATCGAGTTCAGGGCCTTCTGCTTCTTGAGCATGTCGAGCGTGAACACGACGTCCTTCGAGGTGAAGGGCTCGCCGTCGCTCCAGGTCGCCCCGTCGCGCAGCGTGATGGTGAGCTGCGTGCCGTCGGTGTTCCACTCGTACGACTTGCCGAGCAGCGGCTTCGGGTCGTTCGTGTTGACGTTGGTGATGAAGAACAGCGACTCGTAGATCGTGCCGACGCCGCCGATGTTGGACGGCGACCACGGGTTGAAGTTGATCTGGTAGTCGCCGGACTGTCCGGTGTAGGCGACCAGGGTCGAGGCGGCGTCGTCCTTCGTGCTGGCGTTGCCGCTCGCGCTGCAGCCGCTCAGCGCGAGGCCGGCGGCGAGGAGGACGGCGGCGCCGATGGCGAGCCGTGAACGGGTTGGGTTGAACATCGTTGTCCTCTCGGTCTGCGTCGTCGCAGGATCCACGTTGTGAGCGTGATTGTTACACGCGTAAACTAAGGCGGTCAAGGGGTCGCGTCACGGCCCCGTCACGATTGAGGAGACGCAATGGAGCGGACCACCCTGGACGGCACGTGGACGGTCGAGGCGGTGCACGGCCCGGCACAGGCCGATGCGCACCGGGAGCCGGTCGCCGCGATCGTCCCCGGCTGCGTGCACACCGACCTGCTGCGGGCGGGCCGGATCCCCGACCCGTTCGACGGCGACAACGAGGCCGCGACCCAGTGGATCGGCGACACGGTCTGGCGGTACCGCCGCACCTTCGCGTGGTCGGGCGAGACCGGCACGGGCCCGACCACGCACGCCCGCCACGACCTCGTCGCCGACGGACTCGACACCCTCGCGACGATCGAGCTGAACGGCATCGTCGTCGCCACCACCGCGAACCAGCACCGCGCGTACCGGTTCCCCGTCGGGCACCTGCTGCGCCCCGGTACGAACGAGCTCGTGATCACCTTCGACGCCCCGGTCCCCGCGGCCGAGCGACTGTCCGCCCTGCACGGCGGCGAACTCCCCCACGTCAACCACCACCCGTACAACGCACTCCGCAGGAACGCGTCGAACTTCGGCTGGGACTGGGGCATCGACGTCGCCACGAGCGGCATCTGGAAGTCGATCGGCATCGAGTCGTGGAGCGACGCCCGCATCGCGGCCGTCCGCCCCCTCGTCGACGTCGACGGCACCACCGGCGTGCTCACCGCGCACGTCGACGTCGAGTCCGCAGGTTCCACCGGGGCCTTCTCCCAGCACATCGGGTCGGCTCCGGTCGCAGGGGTGTCCGGTCGGGCCGGCCTGGAGGCGCGGGTCACCCTGACCCCGCACGTCACCCCCGGCGGGGCCGACGGCCACGGCGCCGCCCTGGCCGAGCAGAACACGTCCGCCCCCGGCGCGAGCGGCACCGATGCGGCGGCGACGCCCGTCGGGTCCGGCACCGTGCCTCCCGGCCGCCCGTCCGCGCCGGGCGCGACGTCCGTCACCAGCGTGCGCGCCGTCGTCGACGGCACCGCCGTCGTGCGGCTCGAGGTCCCCGACGTCGCCGTCTGGTGGCCGCGCGGCGAGGGCGACCAGCCGCTGTACGACGTCCGGGTCGAGGTCGGCGACGACGTCTGGACCGGCCGCGTCGGGTTCCGCACCGTGACGCTCGACACCGCCGCCGACGCCGGCGGAGCCCCGTTCCTGCTCCGGGTGAACGACCGGCCCGTGATCGTGCGGGGCGCGAACTGGATCCCCGACCACGCGTACCTGACCGAGATGACGCCCGAGCGCTACGCCGACCGGATCGACGACGCGATCGAGGCGAACGTCAACCTGCTCCGCATCTGGGGCGGCGGGATCTACGAGTCCGACGACCTGTACGACCGCTGCGACGAGCTCGGGGTGCTCGTATGGCAGGACTTCCTGTTCGCCTGCGCCGCCTACGCCGAGGAGCCCTGGCTCGCCGACGAGGTCGAGCCCGAGGTCCGCGAAGCCGTCACCCGCCTCAGCCCGCACCCGTCGCTCGTCGTGTGGAACGGCAACAACGAGAACCTCGTCGCGTACGCCGAGTGGGGCTGGCGGCCGTCGCTCGTCGGCCGGACCTGGGGCAACGGCTACTACCGCTCGCTGCTGCCCGCGATCGTCGCCGAGCTCGACCCGACCCGTCCGTACACGCCGGGCAGCCCGTTCTCGTTCGACGAGTACCTGACGCCGAACGACGAGCGGAACGGCAGCGTGCACATCTGGGACGTCTGGAACCGGCTCGACTACCGCGCCTACGCCGACTGGAACCCGCGGTTCGTGGCGGAGTTCGGGTTCCAGGGGCCGCCCGCCTGGTCGACCCTCACCGCCGTGGTGCACGACGAGCCGCTCGACCCCGACGGCCACGAGATGCTCGTGCACCAGAAGGCCGACCAGGGCAACCGGAAGCTCGCCGACGGCATGCGCGGGCACCTGCCGACGCCGACGAGCATCGAGGACTGGCACTGGGCGTCACAGCTCAACCAGGCGCACGCGATCCGCTTCGGCATGCAGTGGTTCCGGTCCCGCACGCCCGACAACACCGGGATGATCGTCTGGCAGCTCAACGACGACTGGCCCGTGGTGTCCTGGGCGCTCGTCGACCACGCGGGCATCCGGAAGCCCGTCTGGTACGCGGTGCGGCAGGCCTACCAACCGGTACTGCTGACCGTGCAGCCCGCTACCGAGGGTGCTGCTGGTGGGCTCGACGTCGTGCTTGTGAACGCGTCCGGGGCGCCGGCCGCCGACGAGGTCACGGTCGCCCGCGTCGCGTTCGACGGCACGGTGCTCGACTCGTCGTCGTTCGCGCTGGCCGCCGCACCCGCCGATGCCGACCGGGTCACGCTGCCGGCCTCGCTCGCCGTGCCCGGGGACGCCGGGTCCGAGGTGCTCGTCGTCACCGGAGCCGGAACCCGCACGGTGTTCGACTTCGCCGAGGTCGTCGACCAGGTGCTCGCCCGCGCACCGCTGTCCACGTCGGTCACGGGGACGGACGACGGGGCGGTCGTCACGGTGACGGCGACGTCCTACGCGCGGGACGTCTCGCTGTTCCCGGACCGCGTGGACCCGGCCGCTCGGGTCGACGACGGGTTGGTGTCCCTGCTCGCCGGCGAGTCGGTGACCTTCACGGTGACGGGTGCGCCGGGCATCGACGCCGAGGCGCTCGTCGGCCCGTTCGTCCTCCGTCACGCGGGCTCGCTCCTCCCCTGACGCGGGCCGCGCCCGGGCGGGGACGGGTTCCGCCAGCGGCATGACGGTTCTGGTTCACGATCCTGCGAGATCGCGAACCAGAACCGTCAGCACACCAGTACGGCCGCGCCGTCCCGCCGAGCGGGCGAAACTCCCGCGTGCGCACGCCACGAACCGGGATGTTCCGCCCGCTCGCCGGCCGCGCCTGCCCGACCACGGCCGACGGCCGCGCCAGCCGGCGGCCGGCAGGGGCGCGTCAGTCGAGGGCGTGCAGCTCGAACACGATGGCGGTCGCGGGGGCCAGCAGCGGCAGCCGCGCCCCGATGTCCTCGAGCACCGCGCCCGACAGCTCCAGGTGCCCGCGCACGAGCCACGCCGGCGGCACCATGTCGAGCCCGTGCGGCACCCGCAGCCCCGTGACGGGCGCCAGCCGGTAGCGCCGCGCCCGGTCGAGCCCCCGCATCCGGAGCGGCACCGGCAGCGACTGCGGCCCGGTCTCGGTCCGTGCGACCCGCACCAGCGCTCGCGACCGGTCGACGGCCACGACCGAGGTCGCCACGAGCCCGGGGTCGCCGAGCTCCAGGTGCCGCAGCCGGCCGGTGTGCAGCAGCCCACGCTCCCGCTTGTACAACGCCGTCCACGCCCGCAGCCGGTCGAGCTCCGTCGGGGACAGCCGGGTGACGTCGGTCTCGATGCCGGCGGAGCCGAACAGCGACACCGCCATCCGGAAGTCCAGGTCGAGGTGCCGGCCGGTGGTGTGCGAGACCTCGGGGCCGACGTGCGAGCCGATCAGCTCGAGCGGCAGCAGTGCCTCGGTCCACCGCTGGATCGGCAGGCGTTCGAACGCGTCGTTCGAGTCGGACGGCCACACACGGTCGGTGCGCTCCAGCACGCCGAGGTCCACGCGGGCGCCGCCGCTCGCGCACGCCTCGATCTCGAGCCACGGGTGCCGGGCGCGCAGCGCGTCCATCAGCGTCCAGACCCCGCGGGTGTGCGCGTCGATGCCCGCACGTCCGGCGTGGACCGCGTGCACGATGTCGCGGTTCTGGTCCCACTTCACGAAGTCGACGTGGTGCGCCCCGATGACGGCGGACATCGCCTCGAGCACGTACGCCCGCGCGAGCGGGTTCGCCATGTCGAGCACGTACTGGTTCCGCCACGTGCGGACGTGGTCCTCGGGGCGCTGCAGCAGCCACTCGGGGTGCGCCGCCGCGAGCTCGGACACCGGGCTCACCATCTCTGGCTCGAACCACAGCCCGAACTCCATGCCGAGGCCGCGGACCCGGTCGACGAGCGGCCCGAGGCCGTCCGGCCACACCGTCGGGTCGACGCGCCAGTCCCCCAGCGACGTCGAGTCCGAGCGGCGCCCGAGGAACCAGCCGTCGTCGAGCACGAACCGCTCGACACCGATGTCCGCGGCGGTCTCCGCCAGGGCCACCAGGGGTGCGAGGCCCTGCCGGTAGTAGACGGCCTCCCACGTGTTGAGCACCACCGGCCGGGGGCGCTTCGGGTGACCGGGGCGGCTGCGGAGCGAGTCGTGCAGCCGGTCGGACAGGCGGTCGAGCCCGGCGTCGCTCCAGACGAAGACGGCGTCGGGCGCGGCGAAGGACTCCCCCTGCCCGAGGACGACCTCGCCGGCGCGCAGGAGTTCCCCGGCACCGAGCAGCGGTCGCGCCTCGGCGAGCAGGTCGTACCGGTGCACCGAGTCGGCGCTCCAGGCCAGGTGCACGGCCCAGAGCTCACCCTGGGCGTCCGAGAACCCCGGCGTCCCGAGCACGAGCAGCGTCGGGGCGTCGTGGCCGGTGCGACCGCGGCGGCTCTCCCGCGCGTGGCTGCCGGCGGTCAGGGTCCGCCGCTGCGGGGTGCGCTCCCGCGTCCACCGTCCGGCCAGGTCGAGCACCTCGCCGACCCGTTCGCCCACGGGCAGCGTCGCCTCGAGCGCCTCCAGGTGCACGGGCACGGCGGCCCCGTTCGTCACGGTGTGCCCGACGCGCAGCACCCCCGCGGCGTCGAGCCGGAAGGCGCTCCGCAGCAGCAGTTCGTCGGACACCGCGGTCACGACCAGCGCGCCCGGCTCCGCGGTCACCTCGACGTCGCGCCACCGCGGCACGAGCGGCAGCCCGTCGACGTGCCCGGCGATCGCGGGTCGTCCCTCCCACCCGTCGCGTTCGGTCGGCAGCACGGTCAGTGGCCAGGCTGCATCGAGGGCGCTCGGTCCGAGCGGCCGTCCGAGCGCGAGCAGCAGTTCGGCGCCGTCGCCGTCCGTCACGGGTCCGACGTCGCGGCCCCAGTGCAGCACCTCGGGCAGCCCGTCGTCGGCGGTCGCCAGCACGAGCGACACCCCGCCGCCGCGCAGGACCTGCACCTGCCGTCCGTCGACCGCCTGCGCCGGCGCCGGGTCGCGGTCCACGACGGTCACGACGCACGCTCCTCGCGCAGGACGCGGACGCGACCGGCGGGCACGACGGTCTCCGGCCCGTGGCCGGAGCCGTCGAGCAGGTCCGTACCGGACGCGACGACCGTCACGTCGTCCGCGCGGTGGTTGACGAGGAACAGGAAGACGGATCCGTCGTCGTGGACGCGGCGCACCGCCTCCAGGCCGGGAGGCGCGGTGACCGTCCGCGGGAGCGCGCGCTCCTCGACGACCCGGTCCACGAGCCGCTGGGTGCTCTGGGCAGGCAGCATCGCGGACACGTACCAGGCGCCGCCGCCGACGGCGCGGCGGGTGACCGCTGCGCGGTCCGCGAGCGGTCCGTCCGTGTACCGGAGCACGACGTCGGCGTCGTCGACCACGACGGCCTCGGCCCAGTCGGTGACGGTACCGCCGTCGTCGAGCGTGCGGGTCTCGTCGCGCTGCAGCGGGGTGAACTCCTCGCTCCAGGCCCCGAGCACCTGCCGGAACGCGCCCGGGTAGCCGCCGGCGCGGATGCGGGCGGTCTCGTCGGCGACGCCGGACAGGTAGGTGACGATGAGGGTCGCGCCGCGGTCGACCACCGCGGCGATCCGTGCGGCGGTGGCGTCGTCGACGATGAGCATCGTGGGGACGACCACCACGTCGTAGCCGTCGAGGTCGGCGTCCGAGGGCACGACGTCGGTGAGCACCTGCCGGTCGTGGAACGCGGCGTACCAGGCACGGAGCTCTCGGGAGTACCGCAGCGCTCGGTGCGGCTTCAGCCCGGACTGCAGCGCCCAGCCGGACGGCTCGTCGACGACGATCGCGACCCGGGCCGGCTCGACGCGGCTGCCCTGCACGGGGGCGAGGTCGCGGAGTGCCCGGCCGAGCGCGACGACCTCGCGCCAGATCCGGGTGCGGGTGCCGGCGTGCGGGACCATCGCGGAGTGGAACTGCTCGGCCCCCGCGGTGGAGGCCCGCCACTGGAAGAACAGTGCGCCGTCGGACCCGCGGGCGACGTGCGCGAGCGAGTTGCGCAGGATCTCGCCCGGTTCCTTCGCCCGGTTGCGCTGCTGCCAGCTCGGGCCGCCCGTCGAGTGCTCCATGAGCAACCACGGGGTGCGGCCGGCGGTGATGCCGCGCATCCGGTCGGCCGCGAGGGCGAGGTCCTGTTCGCGGTGCGGGTCGTCGACGAGCGTGTAGTGGTCGTTCGCCGGGATCGCGACGTGCTTCGCCCACTCGGCGTAGTCGACGACCTGGGAGCCCGCGCCGACCATGAAGTTCGTCGTGACGGGGACGTTCGAGTGCTGCTCGATGACGGCCTTCTCGGCGTCGAAGTGCCGGAGCAGCGCGTCGGACGAGTACCGCTCGAAGTCCAGGAAGAGGCCGGGGTTCGGTGCGCCGCCGACGCCACGCGGGGGTGAGACCTCGTCGAAGGACGTGTAGGTGTGCCCCCAGAAGGCCGTTCCCCACGCGGCGTTGGCGGTGTCGACGTCCCCGTACCGGTCGGCGAGCCAGCGCCGGAAGTCCGCTGCCGACTCCTCGCAGTAGCAGCGGCCATTCCCGCCACCGAGCTCGTTGCTCACGTGCCACAGCCGCACCGCGGGGTGGTGACCGTACCGTTCGGCCAGGGCACCGACGATCCGCAGGGCGTGCTCGCGGAAGACCGTCGACGCCGCACACCACCCGAGGCGTCCGCCCGGGCGCTCCCGTCGCTCCGTCGCGTCCACCGGAAGGACCTCGGGGTGGGCGGTCAGCAGCCAGTTCGGCGGGGCGGCGGTCGGCGTCGCGAGGTCCACGGCGATGCCGTTGTCGTGCAGCAGGGCGATGACGTCGTCGAGCCAGTCGAAGGTGTACTCCCCCGGCGACCGCTCGAGCAGCGCCCACGAGAAGACCCCGATCGTGACCAGGTTCACCCCGGCCTCGCGCATCAGGCGGACGTCCTCGAACCAGACCTCGCGCGGCCACTGTTCAGGGCTGTAGTCGCCGCCGAACGACAGGCCGTCGGTCGGCCACGGGACGGTGGGGGCAGCGGTCACGGCATCTCCTTCGATGGGTGGACCGCACCAGCCTCCCGTCTCCGGCGGTGTTTGTCAACGTGTGTAACTAACGCACTGTCAGTGGTGCCGCATCAGGTCTCCAGCAGCTGCCGGATCGCGAGGACCGCCCCCGCTCGCGCCCACTCCGAGAACTCGAACGGCTGCACCTCGACCGTCACCGGCTGCCGGTACGGAGCCAGGGCCGCACGGAGCGACTCGTCCACCGTGGTCCGTGCCAGGTCGTACACCGGCAGCCCGTCTCCGGTCAGGACGATCGCGGCAGGGTCGGCGATGTGCACCGTGGTGGCCAGGACGACACCGAGTGCTCGTCCGGCGTCCTCGAACGCCGCCACGGCCTGCTCGTCACCGTTCCGCGCGAGCTCGACGACCTGCTCGTACGACGATCCCTCGCGCCCGGCGTTCCGCACGATCACCGGACTCGGCAGGTAGCTCGAGGCACACCCCGCGTGCCCGATGCCGCAGTCGGGCCCACCACCGAGGACCGGTAGGTGCCCGATCCGACCGAGCCGCCCGTGCTCGCCGGTGGATACCTGCCCGTTCACGATGAGTCCGAGGCCGAGCCCCTCACCCACGGTGACCAGGGCCATCGACCCACGGCCGGCGCCGGCACCGAACCAGTGCTCCTTGACGGTCAGGGCGTGGACGTCGTTCGCCGTGAAGGCTGCGAGCCCCGTTCGCTCCCGGACCATCCGTGCGAACGGGACGTCGGTCCACCCGAGGAACGGCGACGACGCGACAACGGCCTCTCCGCCCCGGATGAGGACGTCACCGGGCAGGGACACCCCGACGGCGCAGATCGCAGGGTGCACGGCACGGAGGCGCTCGTGCACGGTGCTGATCTGGTCGGCCAGGTCCTCCGGCAGGGTCGACGGCACCGTCTCCTCGTGCAGGGCGAGGACCCGCCCGCCCAGGTCGGTCACCGCGGCGTACAGACGCTCCCGGGTCAGCTTGACGCCGAGGAACTCCCACTGCCCCGAACTCGACTGCAGCAGTTCCGACGGCCGACCGGTGGCCCCACGCACGTCGGTGCCGACCTCGACCACGAGCCGGTGCGCCACGAGGATCCTCATCGCCCGGGTCAAGCTCGCTCGCGACAGCCCGAGCGACCGAGCGATCTCCGCCCGCGAGAGCGTGCCGTGGATGAGGATCTCCCGCAGTGCCAAGCGGGAACCCTCGGGCAGTGCCGGCCAGGCTTCGGTCATCGTTCCTCCGTCGTCGGCTGATCCTACGGCTCAGCCCGGAAACGCAGAAAACCCCTGACCAGTGCTGGTCAGGGGTTCCCTGGTGTTGCCTACGTTAAGTCCGGCGGCGTCCTACTCTCCCACAAGGTCCCCCTTGCAGTACCATCGGCGCTGAGAGGCTTAGCTTCCGGGTTCGGAATGTGACCG
>NZ_SLUR01000011.1:0-152264 GCF_004340725.1 Curtobacterium sp. PhB128 | reverse complement strand
ACCTGAACAACCAAAGCTGCCCAGGCACGAGGTCAATCAATAAATTGGCATTGACAATGTGCACGCTGTTGAGTTCTCAAGGACCAGACGCACTCCCCCGCTCGACACCCGAAGATGCTCCGCCAGAGAGGCTGGTGAATCCGTTGCCCGGGGAAGAACCGTGGCGGACAAGATCCCCGGGTAAACCCAGTGACCGTCTCAGCCGTTCCGTTCTCCGCCGCCGTGGCAACGAGTGATTACTTTACGCAGGGACGAACGGCTGCGCCAAGCCAGGCCGCATCCCGGGCGTGTCGCGCGGAACGGCCCCGGTCGCGGAACGGCCCGCTCCCCCGAGGGGGAACGGGCCGTGGGCTGACGAGCCGGGTCAGTGGCGCGCGATCACCGGGTTCTTGAGCGTGCCGATGCCCGAGATCGTGACCTCGACGACCTCGCCGTCGCGGATCTGGCCGACCCCGGCGGGGGTACCGGTCAGGATGACGTCACCGGGCAGCAGGGTCCAGATCGACGACACGAACTCGACCAGCGAGGGGATGTCGTGCACCATCTCGTTCGTTGAACCCGCCTGGCGCAGGTCGCCGTCCACGCGGGTCTCGATGCGGATGTCCGACGGGTCGATCTCGGTCTCGATCACCGGACCGAGCGGGCAGAAGGTGTCGAACCCCTTCGAACGGGTCCACTGGCCGTCGCGGGCCTGCAGGTCGCGGGCGGTCACGTCGTTGGCGATCGTGTACCCGAGCACGACGCTCGCGAAGTCCTCACGCCGGACGTTCTTGGCGAGCGATCCGATCACGATGGCGAGTTCGCCCTCGTGGTCGACGCGGCCGATGTCCGCCGGCAGACGGATGGGTTCGTCGGGTCCGATCACCGAGGTGTTCGGCTTGAGGAACACCACCGGGTCGTCGCCGGCACGCTCGTCCATCTCCGAGGCGTGCTCGAGGTAGTTGAGCCCCACCCCGACGACCTTCGACCTCGGGATGACGGGGGCGAGGAGCTTGGCGTCGGCGAGTGCGACGCGCTCCCCCGTGGTCTCGAACCCCTGGTACATCGGGTCTCCGGCGAGCACCACCAGGTGCCGCTCGTCGAGGATGCCGTACCGGGGGTCTTCACCCTTGCTGCTGAACCGTGCGATCTTCACCGTTCGACCCTACCCACGCCCGAGCCTCGATCAGGACGCGTCGGTCAGCTTCGTCATCCACCCGTGCGGGTCGGGACGACGGCCGTACTGGATGTCGGTGAGCTCGTCGCGCAGGGACATCGTGAGTTCCCCGGCGCCCTCGGTCGGCGAACCGATCGTGAAGCCCTCGCCGCGGAGCTCCGCGATCGGGGTCACCACTGCGGCCGTCCCGCAGGCGAACGCCTCGGTGATGGAGCCGTCGGCCACACCGTCACGCCACTCGTCGAGGGTCACCCGGCGCTTCTCGACCGTGAGCCCGCGGTCCTCTGCCAACTGCAGGATCGAGTCGCGCGTGATGCCCTCGAGGATGGAGTCGGAGTCCGGCGTGACGAGCGTGCCGTCGGACTTCACGAGCACGACGTTCATGCCACCGAGTTCTTCGAGGTACTTGCCCTCGACCGAGTCGAGGAACATGACCTGCTGGCACCCGTGCTCGTAGGCCTCCTGCTGTGGCAGCAGCGACGACGCGTAGTTGCCACCGGTCTTGGCGGCACCGGTCCCGCCCTTGCCGGCGCGGGCGTACTGGGTCGACAGCCAGATCGAGACCGGCTTCGGGCCCGAGGTGAAGTACGCCCCGGCCGGGCTCGCGATGCAGTGGTACGCCACCGCCTGCGCCGCACGCACCCCCAGGAACGACTCGGTCGCGATCATGAACGGCCGGAGGTACAGGCTCGTCTCGGGCGCGGACGGCACCCAGTCGACGTCGGTCTGCACGAGCTGCCGGATCGACTCGACGAAGGCCTCGACCGGCAGTTCCGGCAGCGCCAGCCGACGGGCCGACCGCTGGAACCGACGAGCGTTGGCGTCCGGGCGGAAGGACCACACTGACCCGTCCGCGTGCCGGTACGCCTTGAGCCCCTCGAAGATCTCCTGCGCGTAGTGCAGCACGCTGGCGCTGGGGTCGAGCGAGAGCGGGCCGTAGGGGTGGACCGAGGCACCGTGCCAACCACCGTCGAGCGTCCACTCGACGGTGGCCATGTGGTCCGTGAAGTGCTTGCCGAAGCCCGGGTCGGCGAGGATCTCCTCGCGCTCGGCGGCGGCGCGGCGGTCCGCCGACGGGGTGGTGGCGAACTCGAGTCCGAAGGCGGTGTCGGTGCTCATGGGGAGGGCTCCTTCTCAGGCGGTGGTGGTGCGTGCCGTGGCCGCGGCGGCGATGGCGTCGCCGATCTCGGCCGTGCGACGCTGCGTGGTGCCCCGGTCTGCCAGGTCCGCCTCGACGGCCCGCGTCACCGCCGTCGCCAGGTCGCTGCGACCGATGTGGTCGAGCAGCAGTGCGACGGAGAGGATGGCGGCCGTGGGATCGGCCTTCTGCTGACCCGCGATGTCCGGCGCGGAGCCGTGGACCGGCTCGAACATGCTGGGGAAGGTGCCGTCCGGGTTGATGTTGCCCGAGGCCGCCAGACCGATACCGCCGCTGATCGCGCCGGCCAGGTCGGTGATGATGTCACCGAAGAGGTTGTCGGTGACGATGACGTCGAACCTAGCAGGATCCCGCACCATGTGGATGGTGACCGCATCGACGTGCTGGTAGTCCACCGTGACGTCCGGGAACTCCGCCCCGACGGCTGTGACCGTGCGCTGCCACAGAGCCCCGGCGTGCACCAGGACGTTGCTCTTGTGCACGAGCGTGAGGTGCTTCCGTGCCCGACGGTTCGCCAGGTCGAAGGCGTAGCGGACGACCCGCTCGACACCGAACGCGGTGTTCAGCGAGACCTCGGTCGCGATCTCCTGCGGCGTGCCCGTTCGGATCGCTCCGCCGTTGCCGACGTACGGCCCCTCGGTGCCCTCGCGCACGACGACGAAGTCCACCGCGCCCGGGTCGGCGAGCGGCGTCGCGACGGCGTCGTGGACCTTGGTCGGTCGCAGGTTGACGTAGTGGTCGAACGCGAAGCGCAGCTTCAGCAGGAGCCCACGCTCGATGATCCCGCCGGCGAGCCGGGGGTCGCGGGGGTCCCCGCCGACGGCGCCGAGCAGGATCGCGTCGTGCGACGCGATGGCGGACATGTCGTCCTCGGTGAGGATGTCACCGGTCTCGAGGTAGCGCGTCGCACCGAGGGAGAACGGGGTCTCCTCGATGACGAGGTCGTCCGGGGTCACGGCGTGCAGGACCTTGAGGGCCTCGTCGACCACCTCTGGTCCGATGCCGTCCCCGCGGATCACCGCGAGCTGGAGCGTCCGGACGGCCATCAGAGCGTGATGTCGATCTCGCGGAGCGAGGAGGCGTCGATCGCCCGGCCGACGTGCTCGAGGATCTCGGCGGGCACCGGCGAGTCGACGGTGAGGACGCTGAGCGCCTGGCCGCCGGCGGCTTCGCGCGAGATCTGCATCGCCGCGATGTTGATGCCGGCCTCGCCGAACTCCTTGCCGTAGACCGCGACGATGCCCGGGCGGTCGACGTACTCCATGACGACGTGGTGCCGGTCGAGCGGGACCTCGACGTCGTGCCCGTTGATCTCGACGAGCTTCTCGACCTGCTTGGGGCCGGTGAGCGTGCCGGAGACGCTGATCGCGGGGCCGTCGGACTGGGCGCCGCGGATCGTGAGCACGTTGCGGTACTCGGGGCTGTCGGTCTCGGTGATGAGCCGTACGGTGACACCGCGCTGCTCCGCGATGAGCGGGGCGTTGACGTAGGAGACCTGGTCGCTGACGACGTCGGTGAAGACGCCCTTGAGCGCCGCGAGCTTGAGCACGCTGACGTCGTACTCGGCGAGCTCGCCGTGGACCTCGACGTCGATGCTCGTGACGGGCGACGTGGCGAGGGCCGTGAAGACCTGGCCGAGCTTCTCGACGAGCGGGATGCCGGGGCGGACGTACGGGTCGATGACGCCGCCGGCGACGTTGACCGCGTCCGGCACGAGCTCGCCGCCGAGTGCGAGACGCACCGACTTGGCGACCGAGACGCCGGCCTTCTCCTGCGCTTCGTCCGTCGAGGCACCCAGGTGCGGCGTGACGACGACGTTGGGCAGCGCGACGAGCGGGGAGTCCTTCGGGGGCTCCGACACGAAGACGTCGAGGCCGGCACCCGCGATGGTGTTCGCGGTCAGTGCACGGTGCAGGGCATCCTCGTCGATCAGGCCGCCGCGGGCGACGTTCACGACGAACGCCGTCGGCTTCATGAGCGCGAACTGGTCGTCCGAGATCATGCCGAGGGTCTCGGGGGTGCGCGGCATGTGGATGGTGACGAAGTCGGCACGCCGCAGCAGGTCGTCGAGGGAGACGAGCTCGACCCCGAGCTGCTGGGCGCGGGCCGTCGTGACGTAGGGGTCGTACGCGATCACCTGGACGCCGAAGGCCTGCAGGCGCTGCGTGATGAGCGCGCCGATGCGGCCGAGACCGATGATGCCGACGGTCTTCTCGTAGAGCTCGACGCCGGTGTACGACGAGCGCTTCCACACACCGGCGGCCAGCGACGCGTGCGCGGCCGGGATGTGGCGGGCGAGCGACAGGATGTGCCCGACGGTGAGCTCGGCGGCGGAGATGATGTTCGACGTCGGCGCGTTCACCACCATGACACCGGCGGTGGTCGCCGCCTTGATGTCGACGTTGTCCAGGCCGACACCGGCACGGGCGACGACCTTGAGGTTCGGGGCCGCGGCGATCGCCTCGGCATCGACCTTGGTGGCGGAACGCACCAGCACGGCATCCGCGTCGGCGAGGGCCGACAGGAGCGCGGGGCGGTCGGTGCCGTCCACGTTCCGGATCTCGAAGTCGGGCCCGAGGGCGTCGACCGTGGCGGGCGAGAGTTCTTCGGCGATCAGGACGACCGGCTTCGACACAGCTGCTGTTTCCTCACGAGAGACGGTTGGTATCCCACCATGCTATCGACGTGCGCGGCCCGTTACGACCGCGGGCGCCTAGAACTGCAGCAGGCTCGGCACGAACAGCTGCAGGTCGAGCCAGAGGGCGCCCGCCGCCGCGAAGGCGAGGACGAACACGGCGAGGGTGACCGCGAGCCGCGCACGGCGCGTGATCACCAGGGCGACCACGAAGGCGACCGGGGCGATCAGGATGTCCAGGACCAACCACACCCACGGTGTGCTGGCCTGCAGCGACTCGCCACCGGAGGTGGTCGCGAGGAACGCGTTGAACTCGTCCACCCGCTGCGAGATCTGCGTGAGGTTCCCCACCGCCTGCACCGTCATGTAGGCGAAGAGCACGGCGAACACGAGCCAGACCGCGATGCGGCCGACGACCGGACCGCGCGACCGGTGGCCGACCGGTGTCGCGGCGGTCACCCGAAGCTCCGCGTCAGCAGGAACGGCCACGGGAACAGCACCACGGCGCCGAGCAGCATCCAGAGCAGTCGGGTCCGGGTCCGGCTGCCGCGGGCGGCCCACAGCACCACCGTGAACCACAGCGCCGGCGCGAGGATGGCGAGGAACCGGAGCACCTCGACGAAGACCGTCAGGACGGTGTCGACACCCGAGACGTACGAGGTCGACGCCGTCAGCAGCCAGGCGACCGTGTAGAGCAGGTAGAGCCCACCGAACACGCCGAACCCGACGAGGGCGCCGGAGGTCTCCGGTGCCTCGGGGTCGCGGTCGCCACGGTCCTTGACGGCGACCGGGTTGTGCGCGGCGTCGACGTGGGTGGCGTCGTCGGCGTCACCCCAGCTGAGCGCCTCGTCGTCGTGGTCGACGGCGTTCGTCACGTCCGGGTCGACCGACCCGTCGGGTGGGGATGCTGCCGTGTTCATGCCTCGATCCTACGAGGGACCGGCGCACGGGGAGACCACGGGTTCCCGGTGGGAGGTGCGCTCAGGCGTCGGCGGGCTGCGTCGCGAGCACCTCGGCGACGACGTCCCGCACGGCGGGGAAGAGCGGGTGGCTCTCCATCAGGCCGGTGAGGATCTCGGTGAGCGCGTGCGCCGTCGCGCCGGAGCGGAGCAGCGCGTGCAGCTCGATCGACTCCGGGTCGTTCTCGTCGTCGAACGCGAGCGCGACGCGGACGGCCCCGAGCAGGTGCTCGACCGGCAACCCGCGTTCGGCGAGCTGCGCGGCGGGACCGACGAAGCGTTCGCGTCGGCCGAGCTTGCGGAGCGGGTTTCGTCCGACGCGCACGGTGGTGTCGGGGAGGTGCGGGTTCGCGATGCGCGACAGGTTCGCCGCGACGTACCGTGCGTGGTCCTCCGGGTCGAAGCCGTGCTTCGCGACGAGCAGCGCGGTGGTCTCGGCGAGCACGCCGTCGACCTCGGCACGGACGGCGTCGTCCTCGAGGGCTTCGCGGATGAGCCGGATGCCCCGGACGTAGCCGTGGTAGGCGGCCGTCGCGTGCGCGGTGTTCACCGTGTAGAGCTTGCGCTCGACGAAGGGCTGCAGGTCATCGACCCAGGTGACGCCCTCGATCGTCGGGGGTTCGGCGTCGGAGCCGAGGAACGGCGTGCGCTCGATGACCCACTCGTAGAAGGGCTCGAGCACGACGTCGAGGCCGCCGGACTGCCCGAGCACGCCGGACTGGTCGGGGACGATGCGGTCGATGGCGCAGTTCGCGAAGACCGCGGCGATGTCGCGGTCCTCGAGCACCGGCGCACGCCGGATGCTCGCGTGCAGCGAATCGGTGGCGTTGAACGCGTTCTCGCACGCCACGATCGTGACGTCGCCGCGCTCGAGCGGACGTGCCGCGAGTCCCTCGGCGATGAGCGGTGCGACGAGCGGGAGCGTCCGGGCGCCGACGGCGGTCGTCACGACGTCCGCCTCGGCGATCGCCTGGATCACGCGGTCGCGGTCGGTCTTGCTGCTGAGCGCCCGGAAGCCGTAGACGAGGTGCTCGACCGGCATCTCGCCGACCTCGTGCACCACGAAGCGTCCGGCTTCGTTCAACGCGGACACCACACGGTCGTCGACGTCGACGAAGGTGAGCTCGTAGCCGCTCGCCACGAGGAACTGGCCCACGAACCCACGCCCGATCTTGCCGGCGCCGATGTGGACCGCTCGTTTCGTCACCGCCATCCGATGATCATCCCATGCTGGTCGGTCCGCCCCTGACCGCTCGTGCGGACCGCGGACGACGGCTGTCGCACATCGTCCGGGCGCACGCCGAGGGGACGCCGGTCCACGGCGTCGGGGCTGGAGAAGAGCTGCTGCATAACGTTCGGGTCACGTCGCGAGGCGGCGGTGCAAGGGCTGCACCGCCGCCTCGTCATCGAGTGTTCCTCGGAAGACTACCGCGCTGCCGAGCCGTCCACGTAGTCGCCGTCGTTCTGCTTCCACGCGAAGAGCGCGCGGAGCTCGCGGCCGGTCGCCTCGATCGGGTGGCCCTCGCCCTTGGCGCGCAGCGCCTTGAACTCGGGTGCGCCGGCGTCCTGGTCGTCGATGAAGCGCTTCGCGAAGGCACCGTTCTGGATGTCCGCGAGCACCGCCTTCATGTTCTCCTTGACGTCGGGCGAGATTACGCGCGGGCCGGAGACGTAGTCGCCGAACTCGGCGGTGTCGGAGATCGACCAGCGCTGCTTGGTGAGGCCGCCCTCCCAGATCAGGTCGACGATCAGCTTGAGCTCGTGCAGGACCTCGAAGTACGCGATCTGCGGCTGGTAGCCCGCCTCGACCAGGGTCTCGAAGCCGTACTGGATGAGCTGCGAGGTGCCACCGCACAGGACGGCCTGCTCGCCGAACAGGTCGGTCTCGGTCTCCTCGGTGAAGGTCGTCTTGATGCCGCCGGAGCGCAGACCACCGATGGCCTTCGAGTACGACCAGGCGAGGTCCCAGGCGGAACCCGACGCGTCGACCTCGACGGCGACGATGACGGGGACGCCGCGGCCGGCCTCGTACTCGCGACGGACGGTGTGACCCGGGCCCTTCGGGGCGACGAGCGACACGTCGACGCCCTCGGGCGCCTCGATGTAGCCGAAGCGGATGTTGAAGCCGTGGCCGAAGACGAGCGTGGCGCCCGGCTTGAGGTTCGGACGGATGTCGTCGGCGTAGACGATGCGCTGGACCTGGTCCGGCGCGAGGATGACGACGACGTCGGCCCAGGCGGTGACGTCGGCCGGGGTGAGGACCTCGAAGCCGGCCTCTTCGGCCTTCTGGCGGCTCTTCGAGCCCTCCTTGAGGCCGATCTTGACCTCGACACCCGAGTCACGGAGGTTGAGGGCGTGGGCGTGGCCCTGCGAGCCGTACCCGATGACGGCGACCTTCTTGCCCTGGATGAGCGTCAGGTCGGCGTCGGCGTCGTACACGATGTCAGTCACGAGGGTGTGTCTCCTTGGTTCTGGTGGATTGTGGGGGTGGCGGACCGCTGGTCAGCGCACCCGGTCGGTGATGCTCTTCGGTCCGCGACCCATGCCGAGGAGTCCCGCACGGGCGAGCTCCTTGATGCCGTAGGGCTCGAGGACGCGGAGGATCGCCTGGATCTTGCCGGGGTCTCCGGTCACCTCGACGATGAGCGAGTCGTTCGCGACGTCGACGACCTGTGCGCGGAACAGGTTCACTGCCTCGAGCACGGCCGACCGTGTCTGGTTGTCGACGCGGACCTTCACGAGCATGTGCTCGCGCTGGACGGACTGCGAGAAGTCCAGTTCGACGATCTTGATGACGTTGACGAGCTTGTTGAGCTGCTTCGTCACCTGCTCGAGCGGGAGGTCCTCGACGTCGACGACGACGGTGATCCGGCTGAGGCCGTCGACCTCGGTGTTGCCGACGGCGAGCGACTCGATGTTGAACCCGCGGCGGGCGAACAGGCCCGCGACGCGGGTCAGCAGACCGGGCTTGTCCTCGACGAGGAGGGACAGGACGTGGCTCATGCGGTTTCCCCCGTCATGTCGGCGTCCTCATCGTCCCAGGTGGGTGCGAGGGCCTGGGCGTACTCGATGGACGAGTTGCTGACTCCCTGCGGGACCATCGGCCAGACCATCGAGTCACGGCTCACGACGAAGTCGATCACCACGGGGCGGTCGTTCGTCTCGAGTGCGAGCTGGATGGCGGCGTCGACCTCGTCGGCCTTCTCGACGCGGATGCCGAGGGCACCGTACGCGTCCGCCAGCTTCACGAAGTCGGGCACTCGGCGCGAGTCGTGGCCGGTCTCGAGGTCGGTGAACGAGTGACGACCGTCGTAGAACAGCGTCTGCCACTGCCGCACCATGCCGAGCGACGAGTTGTTGATGATCGCGACCTTGATCGGGATGTCGTTGATGACGCAGGTCGCGAGTTCCTGGTTCGTCATCTGGAAGCAGCCGTCGCCGTCGATCGCCCAGACCACGCGGTCCGGCTGGGCGACCTTCGCGCCCATCGCGGCGGGGACGGAGTAGCCCATCGTGCCCGCGCCGCCGGAGTTCAGCCAGGCGTTCGGGCGCTCGTACTTGATGAACTGCGCCGACCACATCTGGTGCTGTCCGACACCCGAGGCGTAGACGGCCTCGGGTCCGGAGAGCTCGCCGATGCGCTTGATGATGGCCTGCGGGGCGAGCAGCCCGTCGGTCGGCTCGGCGTACCCGAGCGGGAAGTCGACCTTGAGCTGGCGGAGCTTCGTCCACCAGTCGGCCGTCGAGGCGCGGTCGTCGACGGCGATGCCGCCCCACGCGTCGAGCAGGTCGACCAGGACCTCACGGGCGTCGCCCACGATCGGGACGTCGGCGAAGCGGATCTTCGAGATCTCGGCCGGGTCGATGTCGACGTGCACGACCTTGGCGTTCGGCGCGAACTCGTCGGCCTTGCCCGTCACGCGGTCGTCGAAGCGGGCACCGAGCGCGATGATCAGGTCGCTGTCCTGCAGACCGAGCACCGCCGGGACGGTGCCGTGCATGCCGGGCATGCCGAGGTGCTGCGGGTGCGAGTCCGGGAAGGCGCCGCGTGCCATCAGCGTCGTCACGACGGGCGCACCCGTCGCCTCGGCGAAGCGGAGCAGCTCGGCGGTCGCACGGGAGCGGATCACGCCGCCGCCGACGTAGAGCACCGGACGCTCGGCCTCGGCCAGGAGCTGCGCGGCCGCGGTGATCTGCTTGCCGTGCGCCTTGGTGACCGGTCGGTAGCCGGGCAGGTCGATCTTGGGCGGCCAGACGTAGGGCGCCGACTTCTGCTGGGCGTCCTTCGTGATGTCCACCAGCACGGGGCCGGGCCGACCGGTCGTCGCGATGAGGTGCGCCGCGGCCAGGGTCGCCGGCACGTCGGCCGGGTCCGTGACCAGGAACGAGTGCTTCGTGATCGGCATCGTGATGCCGACGATGTCGGCTTCCTGGAACGCGTCGGTCCCCATCAGCGTCGAGAACACCTGGCCGGTGATCGCGATGAAGGGCACCGAGTCCATGTAGGCGTCGGCGATGGCCGTGACGAGGTTCGTCGCACCGGGGCCGGACGTCGCGATGGCGACACCGACCTTGCCGGACGCCGAGGCGTAGCCCTCGGCGGCGTGGCCGGCGCCCTGCTCGTGGCGGACGAGGATGTGGCGGATCGTCTTCGACGCCATGAGCTCGTCGTAGAACGGGATGATGGCACCGCCCGGCAGGCCGAAGACGTCGGTGATCCCGAGGTGCTCGAGCGTCCGGAGGACGGCTCCCGAGCCGGTCAGGATCTCCGGCGACCGGCGTGCACCGGCGGCCGCGGACAGCGGAGTTGCTTCCGTGGGCATGAGGTGGTCCTTGCCTGGAGAGGTGGCGATGGTGCGTGTGTCGAACGCTAGCCCGTGACCGCGCCCTGGGCGGCGGACTTCACGAGCTTGGCGTACTTCGCGAGGACTCCGCGGGTGTAGCGCGGGGGCAGCGGGGCCCAGCCGTCACGGCGGGCCTCCAGCTCGGTCGGGTCGACCAGTAGGTCGAGCGAGCGAGCCGCGATGTCGACACGGATGCGGTCGCCATCGCGCACGAAGGCAACTGGACCTGCGTCCACTGCCTCGGGTGCGATGTGGCCGATGCACAGGCCGGTTGTGCCGCCTGAGAATCGTCCGTCGGTCAAGAGTAGTACATCCTTGCCGAGGCCCGCGCCCTTGATGGCTGCGGTGATGGCGAGCATCTCGCGCATGCCCGGGCCGCCCTTGGGGCCCTCGTAGCGGATGACGACGACGTCGCCCTTCTGGATCTTCCCCTCGGTGAGGGCGTCCATCGCGGCACGCTCGCGGTCGAACACCCGCGCGGGGCCCTCGAACACCTCGGCGTCGAAGCCCGCGGTCTTCACCACGGCACCCTCGGGGGCGAAGGTCCCCTGCAGGACGGTCAGGCCGCCGGTCTCGTGGATCGGGTTGTCGAGCGTGCGGAAGACCTCGCCGTCGAGCGCCGGCGGGTCGATCTCGGCCAGGTTCTCGGCGACGGTCTTGCCCGTGACGGTGAGGCAGTCACCGTGCAGCAGGCCGGCGTCGAGCAGCGCCTTCATGATCACCGGGATGCCGCCGTTGCGGTCGACGTCGACCATGACGTACTTGCCGAAGGGCTTCATGTCGGCCAGGTGCGGGACCTTCGAACCGATGCGGTTGAAGTCGTCCAGCGACAGCTCGACCTCGGCCTCGTAGGCGATGGCGAGCAGGTGCAGGATGACGTTGGTGGAGCCGCCGAGGGCCATCGCCACGGCGATCGCGTTCTCGAAGGCTTCCTTCGTCAGGATCTGGCGGGCGGTGATCCCGTGCTCGAGCATGTTCACCACGGCCTCGCCGGAGCGGTGCGCGTAGTAGTCACGGCGGCGGTCGGCGCTCGGCGGGGCGGCGGAGCCCGGCAGCGACATGCCGAGGGCCTCGGCCACGCTCGCCATGGTGTTGGCCGTGTACATGCCACCGCAGGCGCCCTCGCCCGGGACGATGGCGCACTCGATCTTCTTCAGCTCTTCCTCGGACATGGTGCCGGCCTTGCAGGCACCGACGCCCTCGAAGGAGTCGATGATCGTGACTTCCTTCATCGTGCCGTCGGCCTGCTTCACGTAGCCCGGCATGACCGAACCCGCGTACAGGAACACGCTCGCCAGGTCGAGGCGCGCGGCGGCCATGAGCATGCCCGGCAGGGACTTGTCGCAGCCGGCGAGCAGGACGGTGCCGTCCAGGCGCTCGGCGTTGACGACGGTCTCGACGCTGTCGGCGATGACCTCGCGCGAGACGAGCGAGAAGTGCATGCCCTCGTGGCCCATCGAGATGCCGTCCGAGACCGAGATGGTGCCGAACTGCAGCGGGTAGCCGCCTCCGGAGTGGACGCCTTCCTTCGCGCCCTGTGCGAGGCGGTCGAGCGAGAGGTTGCAGGGCGTGATCTCGTTCCACGAGGACGCGATGCCGATCTGCGGCTTGCTCCAGTCCTCGTCTCCCATACCGACGGCCCGCAGCATGCCACGCGAGGTGGTTGCTTCGATCCCGTCGGTGACGACCCGGCTGCGCGGCTTGACGTCGATATCAGGCATGGAGCGAGTCTAGGACCGATTGGGATACCAGTCGCGCACCTTCATGCGTTCGCATGCTTCCGCGTGGCGGACGGGAGGCCCGGATCACCCTGGTCAGCGCGTCGCACGCAGGCGCGCGAGCTGCTTCAGGACGCCGGTCAGGGCCGCCGGGTCCGCGATGCGGTACCCGGCACGGGTCTCCCCCGGGCCCACCTTCACGCCGACGTCGCCGTCCCCGAGCACGCGGAAGCCGTCCTCGTCGGTGACGTCGTCACCGGCGAAGAACACCGCGTCGGCACCGTGGAGCTCGCGCAGCCGGGCGATCGCGTCGCCCTTCGTGACGTGCCGGACGGCGAACTCGACGATGTCCTTGCCACCGCGCTCGAGCACGTCGGCGTCGGCATCGTGCGCCGCACGGCTCGCGTCGGCGTTCGCCTGCGCGGCGACCTCGGCGCTCACGCGACGGGTGTGCACGCCGTGGCCGGCCGGCTTGTGCTCGATGACGACGCCCGGGTACCGCGCGCCGACCTCGTCGAGCGCCGCACCGATGCGTGCGACGCGGGCGACCTCGTCGTCGGTCAGGGCGGCCTCGTCGTGGCCGTCCACGCGCCACTCGACACCGTGCGACCCGACCAGCGCCATGTCCTGCGGCGCGTGCGACACGGCCGCGAGGCTGCCGAGCGGGCGACCGGAGACGAGCACGACCTCGGTGTCCTTCGCGCGGTGCAGGGTCAGGACCGCTGCCCACGAGCCCGGCAGGGCGCCGACCTGCGACGGCTCGTCGGCGAAGGGCGCGAGCGTGCCGTCGAAGTCGAGGGCGACGATGAGTCGCGGCGCAGCCGCGAGCGTCTCGAGAGCCGTGTCGATGGCGGTCTGGTCGGTGGTGGTCTCAGTCATCACGTGCCTCCCGGGTGTCCTCGGCAGCCCTGGCGGACTGGGCGTCCTGGTCGAAGATCGACATGTTGTCGGTCTGCGCCTCACGGTGTCGGTCCGCCGGGTCGGTGGCGGACGGGTCGAGCTGGGCGTTCCGCGGCGCGTGCCGGTCGAGCGCCTCGAGGAACGAGCGCGACCAGCGCGCCACGTCGTTGTCGCGCACGCGCTTCCGGAGCGCACGCATGCGTGTCGAGCGCTCGCGGCGCGGCATCTCGATCGCGCGCTCGATGCTGTCCTTCAGCGCGCCGATGTCGTGCGGGTTGACGATGACGGCCTGCTTCAGCTCGTCGGCGGCACCGGCGAACTCGGACAGGATGAGCACTCCGTCGCTGTCGAAGCGGGCCGCGACGTACTCCTTCGCGACGAGGTTCATGCCGTCGCGCAGCGCGGTGACGAGCATGATGTCGGCGGCCAGGTAGAGCGCCACCATCTCCTCGCGCGGGTAGCCGTGGTGCAGGTACGAGATCGGCTGGTGGCCGATGACCCCGAGGTCGCCGTTGATGCGGCCGACGCTCAGCTCGATCTCGTCGCGGAGCGTGGCGTAGGTGTCGACGCGCTCGCGGCTCGGACTCGCGACCTGGATGAGGGCGGCGTCCTCGACCTTGATGCGGCCGTCCTCGACGAGCTCGCCGAAGGCCTTGATGCGGTGTCGGATGCCCTTGGTGTAGTCGAGGCGGTCGACGCCGAGCAGCACCGTCTTCGGGTTGCCGAGGCTCTCGCGGATCTCGCGGGCACGCTCCTGCACCTCGGGACGGCGCGCGATGTCCTCGAAGGCCTCGGCGTCGATCGAGATCGGGAAGTGCCGGGCCTCGACGTGGCGGACCGTGATGCCCTTGCGGCTGCGCGGTGCGTCCGGGTCGTCGACCGGGACGTCGATCGTCTGGCCCTTCGTCGTGTAGCCCTTGATGTGACGGACCGCGCGGAGGAAGTCGCTCGCGTCGTCGTGGCGCTGGAAGCCGATGACGTCGGCGCCGAGCAGGCCGTCCAGGATCTGCGCGCGCCAGGGCAGCTGGGCGTAGATGCCGACCGGCGGGAACGGGATGTGGTTGAAGAAGCCGATCGTCAGGTCGGGACGCTTGGCCCGGAGCAGTGCCGGCACGAGCTGCAGCTGGTAGTCCTGCACCCAGACGATGCCGTCCTGCTCGGTGATCTCGGCGATCTGGGCGGCGAAGCGCTCGTTGACGCGCTTGTAGGCGTTCCACCAGTCGCGGTGGTAGCTCGGGTGCTCGATGACGTCGTGGTAGAGCGGCCAGAGGGTGTCGTTGCTGAAGCCCTCGTAGTACTCCTCGACGTCGTCGTCGGACAACGGGACCGGCACGATGTGGATGCCCTCGTTGTCGAACGGCTCGACCTCGACCTCGGGCTGGCCGACCCAGCCGACCCAGGCCCCGTCGTTCGCGCGCATCACGGGCTCGAGGGCGGTGACGAGGCCACCGGGCGAGTGCCGCCACCCCTCGTTGCCGTCCTGGTCGACGACCCGGTCCACCGGCAGGCGGTTCGAGGCGACGACGAAGGCGTACTTGGTGGAGGAACGAGAAGGCGCAGACACGGTGGGAACCTACCAGCGCCCGGACAGCGGATTCACGGCGGATCGGCGGGTTCCGGTACGCTGCGGGTGCGTGTCGGGGGGACACGGGTGCTGGCGTGCGGCATCGGCCTCCCGGTCGGAGAGGACCCACCAGCCATGAGCGAGAACCCGCCGAACCCGCCCGTCCCGCCCGTCCCGCCGGGGCAGCCCGGCCCGCAGTCGTCGGATGCGTTCGGTCGCCTGCTGCGGTCCGTGCCCGGCCGTGACTGGCTGGCGGCCGTGCTCGCCGCCGTCGGCGGCTGGGTCGCCGCCTACGTGGTCGCTGCGATCTCACTGCTCCTCACCGTCGCCGTGCTGGCAGCGGGCGGATCCGGTTCCGTCGGGTCGGGGTCGACCGGCACCGGGACCGACCTCGGCGCCGGGAGCGCCCCCGACGTCCAGTCGCTGCTGTCCGGGGTCAGCGTCCTGCTCGGCACCCCCGCCCAGCTCGTCGCCCTCGCCGACCTCGGCCGCCTGCACCTGTCCGGCTCGATCGGCTTCCTCGGGTCGGGGTCGGGCGCGCTCGCGGTCGTCCCGGCGCTCGTGCTCGCCGCGCAGGTCGTGCTGGCCGTCGTGCTCACCCGTCGCATCCGCACCCGCGGCCTCGGGCGCACCCCGATCCTGCTGACCGCCGTCCTGTCCGGGCTGGTGACCACGGTGCTGACCAACGCCGCCGCGGGCATCCTCGCCATCCGGTTCCCCGCCGTCTCCGGCGCCTCCATCGACCCCGTGCACGCGGTCGGCCTCGGCAGCATCCTCGGCGCCTTCGTGATCGGCGCACTCGCCGCGGTGCTCGCACGCCCGTCGGCCCTGCTCGGTCGGAACGTGTTCGCCGGTCGCGTCCTCGGCACGCTGCGCGTCGCGGCGTCGCAGCTCACGGTGCTCGTCGTGCTGGTGACGGTCGTCGTCATCGTCGTCGCCCTGGTCGCACAGCCCTCGTGGGGCGCAGCGCTGCCGGTGCTCGTCGGCAACGTCGCGGTCGGCCTCACCGCCCTCGGCTTCCTCGGCGGCGTCGGGCTGTCCGGCTTCGGGTCGGCGGGCAGCACGGCGTCGGTCTTCGGCGGTGCCGGCGGCTGGACCTGGCTCGTCGTCCTGCTCGTCGTCGTGACCTCGGTCGTCGCGGGCCTCGCACTCGCCGTCCGCCGCAACGACCGGTTCCGCACCACGCTGGACTGGGTCGTGACCCCGATCGTCTGGTTCGCCCTCGGGCTCCTGCTCTTCGTGCTCGGCACCGGCCTGGTGTCCTACCAGGCGACGGGCATCAGCGCCGTCAGCGGGACCGGTTCGATCGGGATCGCACCGTTGACGCCGCTCGTGTTCGCGCTGTGGGGCGGCGCGATCGAGGCCGTGGCACGGTACCTCGCGCCCGTGCTGCTCCCCCGCCTCGGTGGTGGCGTGGTGCTGCGGACCTCGCGCCTCGTCGGAGCGGACCCGCGCCCCGCAGCCGCACCGACCTCCCCGGCAGCGACTCCGGCGTTCCCGCCGGCCGACCCTGCGTTCCCGCCGGCCGACCCTGCGTTCCCGTCGGCCGACCCGGCGTTCCCGTCGGCGGCGCCCGCGGGCGACCCGGCGGCAGCAGCGTGGGCGGCGACGCCCGGCGTCGGCCACCCCGGTCAGCCGGAACGGCCCTTCGTCGGCGGCGGCGCTCCCACGCCCGCTCCGATGTCGCCGCGCGCCAAGAAGGTCCTGGTCCGCTCGCTCATCGCCGGCGGCGCCGTGGTCGTCGTCGTCATCGCGGGAGCCGTCACCACCGGTGTGCTCCGTGCCAACGTGTGGGGCCCGGCGCCGACCGTGAAGTCCTACGTGCAGGCCATCGCGAGCGGGGACGCCGACACCGCCGCCCGACTCAGCGAGGTGCCGTCCGACGCCGCCATGCTCGACACCGCGGTGCTGAAGAGCGCGAAGGACCGACCGTCGGACATCCGCGTCGGCCGCGTCTCGACGAGCGGTGACAGCGCCCTCGCCACCGTCAGCTACACCCAGGACGGCAAGAACCGCTCCGGCCAGGTCAGCCTCCGGCGCACCGGCACCGCGTTCCTGGTGAAGGACGAGTGGCGCGTCACCGAGCCGCTCGCCCAGACCGTCACGCTGACCGCGTCCGAGGTGCTCGAGGGCGCCCCGGTCACGGTCGGCGGCAAGGAGATCGGCGAGATCAGCGACGGCCGGTTCACCTCGCTCGCCTACCCCGGCACCTACGAGGTGCAGGTCGGCGGGACGAAGTACTTCACCGGCGGCACCGAGCAGGTGTCGGTCGGTGCGACGTCGTCCGGGTACGTCGACTTCACCCCCACCGCCACGAAGGCGCTGCAGCAGGACGCCGAGCAGTACGTGACCGACCTGATCGACGACTGCGCCACGAAGACCGACCTCAGCGCGCTGAGCGGGTGCCCCTGGTACGGCCCGTACGACGCTGATGGTGCCGTGCGCTACGACGTCACGACGATGCCCGAGGTCGAGGTCGAGGCCTCCGGTTCGGGCACGGTCATGGTGCAGAGCACGAAGGACGGTGTCGTCGAGTACGACTACACCTCGTACTTCGGGGACAAAGAGCACGGCGAGGACAGCTTCGATGTGTACCAGTACCTGAAGGTCGAGGACGGGAAGCTCGTCTCCGCCTACTGACGCACCACCGCACGCGACGACGGCCGGCCTGGGATCCCCGGGCCGGCCGTCTCACTAGGCTGACGCGCATGGTCAGGACACGGGCGTGGCGGAACGGCGACGCGGCGGAACGGGACTTCCCGGTCGACCGGGTCTCGGACCTCGTCGCCGACGCGGACACCTTCGTCTGGGTCGACTACACCGACCCCGTGCACGACGACCTCGTGCAGGTCGAACAGGAGCTCGGCATCCACGCCCTCGCCGTCGAGGACGCCGTCGAGCAGGGCCAGCGCCCGAAGCTCGACCGGTACCGCGACAGCCTGTTCCTCGTGGTCTACGACGTCGGCGGTCTCGGCGAGGACGGTGAGCTCGTCACCCACGAGGTGAAGGCGTTCGTCACCGAGCACGCCCTCGTCACCATCCACGGGGCCGACGTCGACACCGCCGCGATGGAGCACCGACTCGACGCGAACGCGGACGTGGCCGAGCACGGTGTGCCGTGGCTCGTCTGGGCGTTGCTCGACGCCGTCGTCGACCACGCCACCGAGACCGTGGAGGACATCGAGCGACGGATCGACGACCTCGAGGACGACCTGTTCGAGCGGGGCAACGCCCGCGAACAGCAGATCCAACGCCGGTCGTTCCGCCTCCGCAAGGCCCTCGGCGTGCTGCGGCGGCTCGTCGTCCCGACCCGCGACAGCGTCGCATCGCTGCTGCACGGCGACGCGGAGACCATCTCGGACGGCATCCGGCCGTACTTCCGCGACGTCGAGGACCACCTGGTGTCGATCTCGGACTCCGTCGAGCAACTGCGCGACGCCGTCTCGAGTGTCCTCGACACGAACCTCAACCTGGCGTCGAACCGGCAGAACACCGTGATGAAGAAGGTGACGAGCTGGGCCGCGATCATCGCGATCCCCACCGCCATCACCGGCTTCTTCGGGCAGAACGTGACGTTCCCGGGCGAGGGTGCGTGGAGCGGGTTGTACGTCTCGCTCGCGCTCATCGTCGCGTCGTCGCTCGTGCTCTACCGCGTCTTCAAGGCCCGCGACTGGCTCTGACCGCGACCGCGCGTCGGAGCGCGAGCACCCCAGCGGCCCCGCGTCAGAGCGCCAGCGCGAGCACCCCGGCGACCACGGTGAGCGGCGCCGCGATGCACCCGAGCAGCATGTACCTGCCCCACGACAGGCGCACGCCCTCGGCCGACAGCCGTGCGTGCCACAGCAGGGTGGCGAGCGAGGCCCACGGCGTCACCAGGCACCCGGCGTTCACGCCGATGAGGAGCGCCGCGTACCGCACGGCCTCGTGACCGGCGGCGGGCTCGAGCACGAGGTACGCGGGCAGGTTGTCGATCGCGTTCGCCGCCACCGCTCCCCCGGCGCCGAGCAGCAGGAGCGGCCCGGTGCCCGTGCCGTCGCCGAGCGCCCGCACGATCGGGTCGGTGAGCCCGGTGCTGTGCAGGGTCTCGACCACGACGAAGAGCCCGGCGGCGAACAGCAGCGTCGACCACGGCACCCGCGACGGCCGGAGCTCGGCGGGCGACCGGAACGCCGCGACCACGACGAGCACGAGGGCACCGGCGACGGCCGCGATCCAGACCGTCACCCCGGCGGTCAGCGCCACCACGAGCGCGACGAGCACAGCGGACGCCGCCCAGAACGACACCGGGTCGGACGGACGGCGCACCGACACCGGCGTGTAGCGCCCGAAGAGCTTGCCGCGGAACACCACGAGCAGGACGGCGCACGGCACGACGACCCCGGCGACGGCCGGCCAGGCCATCAGCCCGGCGAAGGGCAGCGGGCCGCCGAGGCCCATCCGGTCGACGGCGAGCAGGTTCGTCAGGTTCGACACCGGCAGCAGCAGGGACGCGGTGTTCGCGAGCCAGACGGTGGTGAGCGCGAACGGCATCGGCGGCAGCCCGACCCGGCGCGCCAGTGAGATCACGATCGGGGTGAGCAGCACCGCGGTCGTGTCGATCGACAGGAAGACGGTGCAGAGCACGGCGAGGACGACGACCGCGCCCCAGAGCCCGATCGTGCGTCCGCCGCCGACACGTGCCGCGACGTCGGCGAGCCGGTCGAACACCCCGGCGTCCGCGGCGAGCTCGGCGACGATCGTCAGCCCGAGGACGAACCCGAGGACGGGCAGGACCCGCTCGGCCAGGACCCCGAGGTCGTCGAGCGGCAGCAGGCCGAGCGCGACGCACACCGCGCCGATGACGAGCAGCACTGCTCCGATGACGGCCTGACGCACGGGCGCTCCTCCACGAGTGCGCCGGGCAGGGTGTCCGGCGGCGCTCCAATGTACTGACCGGTAGCGTTGGCAGCACGACGACAGGAGGCCTCTGTGCGCAAGTTCATGTTCAACGGTGCGGTGTGGAGTTCGCTCATCAGCGGCTACAGCGTGCTCCAGACCACCCGCCAGGGACCCCGCGACTGGCGGCTCGCCCTGACTTGGGTCGCGTGGATCGCGACCACGATCGTGGCGATCGGCACGGTGGTCGAGGACGACCGCGCCGTCAAGGCGCGCCAGCCGTAGGTCGCGATCGCGACCACACGACGGACGGGAGGCCCGTGGCGGATCCGCCACGGGCCTCCCGTCCGTCCCGTGTCGGGTCCGGAGCCCGTCAGCGCTCCGCAGGCGGGATGTCGGACGTCTGGATCGGGCCGGTGAAGAGTGCCGCGCGGTCCTCCTGCCCCGGCGCGAACAGCGCCGAGTCGGCAGCGGTCGACGCCGTGCGCCGCCGCGGTGCGGTCTCGTCGACCATGAGCACGCGCTGGACCGGCAGGGCGTCGGGGTGGGTGCGCTGGATCCACTCGACGAGTTCCTCGCGGATGTAGCAGCGCAGGTCGAACAGCGACGGTGCGTCGTGCGACGTCGCGAGGACCCGCACCCGCACGTACCCCTGCACGGCGTCGGTGACCTGCAGCACCTTGACGCGGCGGTCCCACAGCTCGGTGCGGTCGAGGATCCGGTCGAGTTCCTCGCGCATCTCCCCCGGCCGGACCCGCCAGTCCAGGTCCATCTCGACGGCACCGAGCAGTTCGCTGTTGGTGCGCGTCCAGTTCTCGAACGGGGTGCTCGTGAAGTACGTCGACGGCAGCACGAAGCGCCGGTCGTCCCACAGGTGCACGACCACGTAGGTCAGGGTGATCTCCTCGATCCGTCCCCACTGCTGCTCGACCACGACGACGTCGTCGACGCGGATCGACCCGGAGAACGCGAGCTGCATGCCCGCGAAGACGTTGCCGAGCGTCGACTGCGCCGCCAGACCCGCGACGACCGAGATGAGTCCGGCGCTCGCGAGCACGCTCGCGCCCGCCGCCTCGACCCCGTCGAAGGTGAGCAGGATCGCGCCGACGGCGATGATGACGAGCACGGCGACGGTCAGCCGCCGGATGATGAGGACCTGCGTGCGGATGCGGCGGGCCTGCCGGTTGTCGGGGACGTCGATGCGGAACCGGTGCAGGCCGAGGTCTTCGAGGAAGATCGCGATCTGGCACGCCAGCCAGCAGCCCACCGCGATCGTGACGATGAGGAACCCGTGCACGACCTCGTCACGCCACGGGTACGCGTCGGCGTCGCGCGGGACGCTCGAGGTGAACGCGATCCAGAGCAGGACCACGAGCAGGGTGGTGCGGAACGGGTGCTTCGCCCGGCGCGAGAGCACGCCGGCCCACCGCTCCCGTCGCGCGACCGTTCGCAGCACCAGGTGCAGGACGACCGCGGCGACGGCGGTGATGAGGAGGGCGAACCCGATCGCGACCAGGAGTCGGAGGAGGATGTCCATCCCTCCATGCAAGCAACAGACGACAGGCGTTGTTCGCAGGACCCGGCCACGGACGCGACGAGGCCCGGTGCGCACGACGCGCACCGGGCCTCCTGTCCGACCTGCTGACTACTTGCCGGACGTGAGCGAATCGACGAAGTCCTGGTGCTCGGAAGCCCACTTCTCCGTGATCGCGGGGTACTCGCTGGCCTTCGCGCCGCTGTTCACGAGCGCGTTCTCGAGCGAGTAGAGGGTGTCGGAGTCCATCGAGAAGTCCTCCATCCACTTCGACGCCTGCGGGAAGTCCTGCTCGAAGTCCTTCTTGGCGATCGTGTGGATCTCCTCGTTCTTGCCGAGCGCACCCTTCGGGTCCTTCAGGTCCTTGATCGGGAAGGCGTCGTACGCCCAGTGCGGACGCCACAGCGTCACGACGACGTCCTCCTTCTTCGCGATCGAGGCCTTGAGGTCGGCGAGCATCGCCGGCGTCGAACTCGTGATGAAGTCCATGCCGTCCAGGCCGTACCGCGGGATGACCTGGTCGGACACGACCTTCGTCTCACCGGCGGCCGGCTCGATGCCGATGATCTTGTTGCCGAACTCGGACGCGTGCGCCTTGAGTTCGTCGATCGAGTCGATGTCCGAGTACTTCGGCACCGCCAGTTCCAGCGACGCCTGCTCGTTCCAGGCACCGAGGTCCGTCAGGTCCTTGCCGTAGGTGTCCATGTACTCCTTGTGCGTGTTCGGCAGCCAGGTGTCGAACACGACGTCGTAGTCGCCGGATGCCAGGCCCGTGTAGGCCGGCGCGACGTCGGAGTTCGTCAGCTGGACGTCGTAGCCCTTCTGCTCGAGGACGTGCTTCCAGAGGTAGCTGGCGGCGGTGTCCTCGTCCCAGCCGTTGAAGACGACGACGTGCATCGACTTCTGGTCGCCGTTGTCGACGGTGCCGGAGGCCCCGTAGTAGCCGGGCGGCATGCAGGCGGACAGGCCGACGGCGGTGGCGACGGCGAGGACGGCCGCCGCGAGAGTGCGCTTGGTTCGCTTGGTTCGCTTGGTTCGCTTCATGGTCTGTTCCTTCCTCACGCGCTGGTCGTCTGCGGCTCGCGCCGGCGGTCGGCCGGGGCTGCCTCGGTGGTGGCGGCAGTCTGGGCGGTCGCCGCGTTCGGCGTCGCGGTCACGGTGGGCTTCCGCTTGCGCTTCCACGGCCGGGAGGCACCGCTCGCGTCGCCGCCGAGCGCTGCGGTCAGACGGTCCAGCAGGATCGCCAGGACCACGACCGACAGGCCGGCTTCGGCCCCGAGCCCGACGTCGATGCGGTTCAGCGAGGCGACGATCTGCTCGCCGAGGCCGCCGGCGCCGACCATGCCGGCGATGACGACCATCGACAGCGACAGCATGATGACCTGGTTGACGCCGGCCATGATGCTGGCCTTCGCCAACGGCAGCTGGATCTGGCGCAGGATGCGCCACGGGCTCGACCCGAAGGCGGCACCGGCCTCGACGACCTCGCTCGGGACCCCGCGGATGCCGAGCTCGGTGAGCCGGACGCCGGGGGCCATCGCGAAGACGATCGTCGCGACGATGCCGGGGACGACACCGACGCGGAACAGCAGCAGCGCCGGGATCAGGTAGACGAACGCCGGGGTCGTCTGCATGAAGTCCAGGACCGGTCGGATGATCCGGCTCGCGGCGTCGGACCGGGCGGCCCACACCCCGAGCGGGATGCTGAGGACGACGGCCAGGCCGGCGGCGACCACGACGAGCGCGAGGGTGTTCATCGCGTTCGTCCACTGCCCGACGCTGACGATGAACAGCAGACCGATGGCCGCGCCGAGCGCGAGCTTCCAGCCCTTCGCCAGGAACGCCAGCACGACGAGGACCGCGACGACGACCCAGAACGGCGGGGTGGACAGGAAGTACTCCATCCACGCGTCCATCCACGTGAACACGTAGCGGACGACGTCGAAGAAGCCGGACAGGTAGGTCGTGATCCAGTCGACGACCGCGGCGACCCAGGTGCCGAGGGGCAGGTGGAAGTCACCGAAGGAGTTGGTACCGGGGGTGATCATGCGTGGTCTCCTTCGGTGGCGGGCTCGCCGGTGTGGGCAGGCGTCTCGCCGGTCGCGGCGAGGGTCGAGTCCATGTCGGAGTCGGAGATGCGGGTGACCGGCTCGAGCACCGGGATCGGCATCGTCGCGGTCGGCACGTTGCCGAGCGCGGCCAGGAGCGTGACGCGGGGGACGACGCCGAGCAGGCGCTCCTCGTCGTCGACCACGGCGATCGGCAGGGGTGACTCGACGGCGAGCTCGAACAGGTCGGTCAGCGCCGTGTCGGGGGCGACCCGCGCGTACTCGGTGTTCACGATGGCATCGAGGTTCGTGTCGCCGGCCTTCACCTGGCGCATCACGTGCCGGTCGCGGACCCAGCCCTCGAGCTTCCGGCCACGACCGGTGACGAAGAGCGCGGCGGTCTGCAGGTCGCGCATGGTGCGCAGTGCGCCACGGGGCCCCACGGTCAGCGGGACGGTGGCACGGGCCGGTTCCATGACGCTCGCGGCGGTGAGCACGCGGGCACGGTCGACGTCCTGCACGAACTGGGCGACGTAGTCGTTCGCCGGGTCGGTGAGGATGTCCTCCGGCGACCCGATCTGCACGATCCGGCCGTCGCGCATCACGGCGATCCGGTCACCGAGGAACATCGCCTCGTTGAGGTCGTGCGTGATGAAGACGATGGTCTTGCCGAGCCGCTGCTGCAGGTCAACGAGCTGCTCCTGCATCTCGCGGCGGATGAGCGGGTCGAGCGCGCTGAACGCCTCGTCCATGAGCAGGACGTCGGTCTCGGCGGCGAGGGCGCGGGCGATGCCGACGCGCTGCTGCATGCCACCCGACAGCTCGTCGGGCTTCGCGTCGGCCCAGACGTCCAGGCCGACCAGGTCGATGACCTCTCGGGCCTTCGCGAGGCGCGTCGTCTTGTCGACGCCGTTCACCTCGAGGCCGTACGCGACGTTCTCGAGCACGGTGCGGTGCGGCAGCAGGGCGAAGTGCTGGAAGACCATCGACACGCTGGACCGGCGGATGTCGCGGATCCCCTTCGGCGTCGCGCCGGTGACCGTGCGGCCGCCGATCTCGACGCTGCCGGCGGTGGGCTCGAGCAGGCCGTTGAGCATCCGGATGAGGGTCGACTTGCCGGAGCCGGACAGCCCCATGACGACGAAGATCTCGCCGGGTCGGACGTCGAAGGACGCGTCGATGACCGCGGCGGATCCCTGCTCGCGGACCTCGTCGCGGGTGGCACCGGCGGCGAGGCGGCGGACGGCCTCGGCCGGTCGGCGGCCGAACACCTTGTAGACGTCGCGGACGCTGACCGCCGGCGACGTGGTCGGGTCCGGGGACGTGCCGGTGGGGTCCGGCGACGGGGTGTGCCGGCTCTCGGGTGGTGCGATGGACAACTGGGCTCCTCGCGTCGCCACGGCGAACGAGCGCGCGTGCGGCGACGGTGTGGTTGCGGACGGGTCGTCCGGGACGGTGCGCGCGGCCACGTCGAGCCCCGCGCAACGGCGCAGGGCGAGCGATCACGCACGCAGGGACCACGCTCGGGGCGGTCCCGGTCCGGCCGACCGTACGGCCTCGGCGCTGCTGGCCGTGGACGCGTCCTGGTCGTCGTGTCCCCGACCATCGGGCCTGTGGGGACGTTCAAACCTAACGGTGTCTTGTCCCCCGATCACAATCGACGTCCGCCGGAATCCCGGCACCGCTGTACCCCGTCGTCGGCGTGTCGCCCACGCACATGGGGATCGCGATCGTGACCGTCTCGTTACAGATCAGCTCGTTCGGAGGTTTGTGTGCCGCCCCGGTTCCGTGCGCATGTAGGTTGGCGCGCATGACAGCGCAGAACGACACGGGCGTGAACCGTGCTCCGGCGAACGACTTCTCGCACGAGCAAGAGGGCTACCAGCACGGTCTGAAGCCCCGGCAGCTGCAGATGATCGCGATCGGTGGGGCCATCGGCACCGGACTCTTCCTCGGTGCGGGTGGACGACTCCACACCGCGGGCCCCGCGCTCGCGCTGACCTACCTGATCTGCGGCATCTTCGCGTTCTTCATCCTGCGCGCCCTCGGCGAGCTCGTGCTGCACCGTCCGTCGTCGGGATCGTTCATCTCCTACGCCCGCGAGTTCTACGGCGAGAAGTTCGCCTACGCCGCCGGCTGGATGTACTTCCTGAACTGGGCGATGACCTCGATCGTCGACACCACCGCCGTCGCGATCTACCTGCAGTACTGGTCCGCGTTCACCGCCGCACCGCAGTGGCTCCTCGCGTTGATCGCCCTGGTCGTCGTGCTCGCCGCCAACATGGTCGCGGTCAAGGTGTTCGGCGAACTCGAGTTCTGGTTCGCGCTCATCAAGGTCGCCGCACTCGTCGCGTTCCTCGTCGTCGCGATCATCTGGCTCGTCTTCGCGTTCCCGGTCGAGGCCGGCGGCGAAGCCGTCCGCACGGGCTTCTCGATCTGGGGCGACAACGGCGGACTGTTCCCGAACGGGCTGCTCCCCGCGGTCATCGTGATCCAGGGTGTCGTCTTCGCGTACGCGGCGATCGAGCTCGTCGGCACCGCGTCCGGTGAGACGCAGAACACCGAGAAGGTCATCCCCCGCGCCATCAACTCCGTCGTGTTCCGCATCGCGGTCTTCTACGTCGGGTCGATCATCCTGCTCTCCCTGCTCCTGCCGTACACGGCGTACAAGGAGGGCGAGAGCCCGTTCGTGACGTTCTTCTCGTCGCTCGGCAACCCGCAGGTCGGGTCGATCGTCGGCGGCATCATGAACTTCGTCGTGCTCACGGCGGCACTGTCGTCGCTCAACGCCGGCCTGTACTCGACCGGTCGCGCCCTGCACTCGATGGGCATGAACGGCTCGGCGCCGAAGTGGACCACCAAGATGTCGAAGGGCGGTGTGCCGTACGCCGGCATCCTGCTCACCGCCGCGTTCACGGTCGCCGGCGTCGTCCTGAACTACTTCGTCCCGAGCCAGGCCTTCGAGATCGCGCTGAACATCGCGAGCCTCGGCATCATCACGGCGTGGGGCACGATCATCCTCTGCCAGATGCGGCTCCGGTCGTGGGCGAAGCAGGGACTGGCGAAGGAGCCGTCCTTCAAGCTGCCCGGCGCCCCGGTGACCGCGTGGCTCACCCTGGCGTTCCTGGCGTCGGTCATCGTGCTGATGGCGATCGACTACCCGGTCGGCACCTACACGATCGCGTCCCTCGTGATCGTGATCCCGCTGCTCGTCGTCGGCTGGTTCCTGCAGCGCGACCGCATCCTGCGCATCGCCTCGCTCCGACAGGGCGTCACCGGTCCGTACCCGATCGGTGTTCGTGACCCGGCGAACCAGGTCCGTCGCGACGGTGAGGACGGCGGCGAGCAGAAGGGGTCCGACGACACCGTCTGATCTGTCCCCGGAGCGCAGCACGTCGGGCGCCGAGTGCAGTGGGTCCGGCTCCCGTCGGTACGATCGGCGGGTGCCGGACCGCTCTGTCTCCCCCGCGTCAGTCCCACCCACCCTCGATCTCCGGCTCAGCTGGCGAGGCGCGTACGGACACCTCCGGGTGTTCCCCGACCGCCTCGAGGCCGTGACCGACTACGAGCGCGAGGCGCGGATCTCCGTGCCGATGGACGCGGTGTCGGGGTGGCGCCTCGGACCGTGCGACGAGGACGCCGTCTGCGTCGAGTTCGTCACGGAGCCGGAGACGTTCCGCGTGCTGCTCGACACCTCGGACGAGCAGCTCGCCGCGCTGGCGATCCAGAAGGTGCTCGGACCGCCGCTGCACACGGAGTCCTGACCGGTCCGGCCGGACGACTCAGGGCCACGTCGGCGCGTCGGTGCTCTCCGCCGCACGCCGAGCCCACACGCCGTCGAGTGCTCCGCGCTGCTCGGGCGACAACCGGACGGACCCCACCGCGACGTTCTCCTCGAGGTGGGCGACGCTCGACGTCCCCGGGATGAGCAAGACCTGTGGCGCGCGGCCGAGCAGCCACGCGAGGCCCAGCTGCGCCGCGGTGACCCGCAGCTCCGCAGCGATCCGGATCGCGACGGGTTCGTCGGCGACTTTCGGCAGACCGGGGAACGCACCTCCGAGCGGGAAGAACGGAACCCAGGCGACGCCGTTCCGGACGGCCACGTCGAACAACGCCTCGTGTTCCCGCGCCACCAGCGAGTACGCGTTCTGGACGCACACGATGCCGGCGGCGAGACCGCGGCGCAGGACCGGTTCGGACACGGCACTGAGTCCGATGCCCCCGATCAGCCCTTCGTCCCGCATGGCCGTCATCTCGGCGAGCTGGTCGTCCAGGTCGACGAGCTGCTCCCCCTCGGCGATCAAGCCGGGTCCGGTGTCGGCCCGCCGCAGGTTCACGACGTCGATGCGCTCGCGGCCCAGGGTCCGGAGGTTCGCGTGCACCTGTTCGCGCAGCTCCTCCGGGCGTTGCGCCAGTGCGAGCGGCACCGGCGCGTCGACGCGGACAGCACCGACCTTGCTGACGACGACCACCTGGTCCGAGGCGCCGAACGCTCGCCGGATGACGTCGTTCGCGACACCGTCGCCGTAGAACTCCGCGGTGTCGAGGTGATCCACCCCGAGCTCGCGCGCCCGGTGCAGCAGCGCAACGCCGGCCGCGCGGTCCTCTGCGAAGCGTTCGAGCGCCATCGCGCCGTAGCCGATCCGAGCGACGGTCCGTCCGCCGAGGTCGTACGCGCCACCCGGGCGCTCCGTGTCGTGGTGCATGTCGTCTCCGGTATCCTCGATCGAAGCGGAGGGGCCTCCGCTTCGATGATCCTAACCGGAGGAGCCTCCGTTTTGTCCACCACAACGCCCGACGCCACGGATGCCGGTCCCCGCCGACCCCGGGCCGACGCCGCGCGCAACCGGGAACGGCTCGTCGGTGCCGCCCGCGCCGCCTTCACCCACCAGGGTGAGGACACGTCCCTCGGCGCGATCGCGTCGGCCGCAGGTGTCGGGATCGGGACGCTCTACCGGAACTTCCCCACACGTCAGGACCTCGTGGCCGCCGTCTACCGAGCCGAGCTCGACGCCGCGCTGAGCACGGTCGACGACCTGCTCGACGGGGCGTCCGCCGCCGCGGCGCTCCGGGCCTTCGCCGGCCGGTACGCCGAGTTCGTGGCGACCAAACGCGGACTCGCCGAGACCGTCCGAGCCGGCGCGCTCCGTGAGACCGCCGAAGCCGCGGGGACCCGTGATCGGGTCAACGCGGCGGTCCAACGGTTCCTCGACAGCGGCGCTGCGGACCGCTCCCTCCGCGCGGACGTCCTCGCCGACGACGTGACCGCCGCGCTCGTCGGGATCCTGTTGACGACCCGTGGCGCTGCGGACGGTTCACAGACCGACCGCCTGCTCGACATCCTGGTCGAGGGGCTCCGGACGCACTGACGTCCCGGAGACCGCTCAGGCAGTGCCGTCCGGGGCGAACTGCGTGACGCGGAACGTGGCGCCCTGCGGGTCCCGCAGTTCGGCCGCACGCGTCCACGGACCCTGCCAGGTACCGAGCACGGCGCCGCCGAGCTCCTCGGCCCGTGCGGCGGCGGCATCACGGTCCGCCACGCTGAACGACACGTGCCAGTCGTCCGGCCCGTCGTCGAGTCGGGCGAGGGCGCCGATGACGTCCGCGAAGCCCTCCGGTGCGCCGACCTGCCGTTCGCGGATGTCGGGGTCGGAGGTGGCCGCGAGGTGGTCCCCGTAGCCTGGCAGCCGGACCATGGCGCTCGGGCCCTCCTCGATGCCGGAGACCCGCCAGCCGAACAGCTGCTCGTAGAACGAGATCGCCTGCTCCGGCTCGGTCGAGCGGAGGTCGCTGAAGACCCAACCGCCGGGGGCGTTGATGTGCTGGGACCCGAGCCGCTCGCGCGCCTGCCAGAGTCCGAACGCCGCACCGCGCAGATCGACGCAGTCGACGCTGCGGCCCGCGGCGCCACCCGGCCCGGCGTCCTCCGCCGGAGCGGCGGTGCCACCGAGCTCGACGACCCGAGCGGCCACCACGTCGGCGTCGTCCACGGCGATGTACGTCGTCCACGACGCCGGCTCGTCACCCGAGGCGATCGCGCCGACCTCTCGTCCGTCGATGCTCACGATCCGGTACGAGCCGGGGGCCCCGGGCGGCAGGCGCTCCTCGAAGTCCCAGCCGAACAGACCGCCGTAGAACGCCTGGGCGGCGTCCGGGTCCGGGTGTCGTCCGTCGATCCAGCTCGGCACGCCCTGCGGGTAGGTGCGAGGGGTCTGGTCCGTCATGGTGTCTCCCGAGGTCGCCGACGCCCAGGTCGGATGCCCCAGGTCTACCGCTGACCGCCGACGTCGGCCGGGTCGTTCGTCGGGTCGTTCGCCGGGCCGTTCGTCGGGTCAGTCGTCGGTGTCGACCTGGTCGGTGACGACGTCGCCCGAACCGGCGTCGATCCGGACGCTGTGCTTGGTGCCGGACCCGTCGACGACGTCACCCTCCCAGACCACCTTGCCGAGGTGGTCGTCGAGGCCGAGCTCGGTGATCGAACCGGCGTGCAGGTCCTCGAAGGCGCTGACGGCCTTGCTGACGTCGAGGTCCGCCGCTGCGACGAACCGGTCGTGCTCGGCGCGGTCGTCGGCGTCGGCGGTCTCGGTCTGCGGGGTACCGGTCACCCCGGTGCCGGCGGCATCGGTGTGCACCTCGTGCTCGGTGCCGTCCTTCGTCACGACGAGGACCTCGTACGCGCTGCCACGCTGCTCCTGCTCGACCGAGATGACGGTGCCGGAGCCGACGCTCCCGCGTGCGGTCGCGACGGCGGCCAGCAGGGCGTCGTTCGACGCGGCCGAGGCGGCGGTCGCGGACGCGCCACCCGACGTGCCGGTGGTGGCGCCCGTCGCGGCCGACCCGTTCGAGGACGACGCCGCCGAGCCGGACGACCCGTCGGTGGAGCAGCCGGTGAGGGCGAGCGCGGCCACGACGGGCAGGGCGGCGAGGGCGGCGACGCGGCGGGCGGAGGGCTTCTGGAGCTGGGTGTGGAAGGTCATGGGACGAGCATGTCGTCGGGGTGCTGAAGCAGACCTGAAGCCGCCTGTTCAGCCGCCGAGTGCGATGCGCACGACGAACCGCGCCCCGCCGAGCGGCGATTCCGCCACCGTCGCCTCGCCGCCGTGCGCCCGGACGGCGTCCCGCACGATCGCCAGACCGAGGCCGGCACCACCGGCGTCGCGGCTGCGGGCCTCGTCGAGCCGGACGAACCGCTCGAACACCCGGTCGCGCTCGGCCGCCGGGATCCCGGAGCCGTCGTCGTCCACGGTCAGCACCGCGGCGCCGTCCTGCTCGACCAGGGCCACCGCGACGCGCGACGTCGCGTGCCGGACGGCGTTGTCGACGAGGTTCCGGACCACGCCGGTGAGGACCCGTTCGTCGCCGAGCACGCGTGCGGCGGATATCCCGGAGCCGTCGACCCGGATCGCACGGTCGCCGGTCGCACCACCCGGCACCCGGGCCCGGGCCCGCGAGACGGCGTCGAGGGCGAGGTCGTCGAGGTCCACGGGACGACGGACACCCGCGCCGCCCTCGTCGAGCCGTGACAGCTCGAGCAGCCCGGTGACGAGTTCCTGCAGGCGCACGGCCTCGGACCGCACGACGTCGGAGAACTCGGCCACGTCCGTCCGGTCCGGGTACGCGACGGCGACCTCGGCGTGCTGGCGGAGGGACGCGATCGGCGACCGCAGCTCGTGCGAGGCGTCGGACACGAACTGCCGCTGCCCCGCCGCGGATCGGTCGAGCCGGTCGAGCATGGCGTTCATGGTGGTCGCGAGCCGGGCGATCTCGTCGCCGGTGTCCGGCACGACCACGCGGGCATCGGGCTGCGCGGCACGGATCGTCTCGACCTCGGTGCGCATCCGTTCCACGGGCCGCAACGACCGCCCGGTCACGGACCAGGTCACGATCCCGAGCACGAGGACGAGCACCGGCACCCCGACGGCGAGGAGCACCACGGCGGTCCGGATGGCGGTGTCGGTCTGCTCGAGGGAGACGCCGTACACCAGGGTCGCCTCACCCCCACCGGGCAGGTCGACGTCGTCGGCGACGAGCAGCCAGCGTTCGCCGTCGTGCGACCACCGGGACTCGTCGGCGGTCGACAGGGCCGGAGCGTCGGCGTCCTCACCGTGTGCGAGGACCGAGCCGCCGTCACCGACCACCTGCACCAGGACGTCCTCGTAGTCCGTCACCGCACCGGCACCGTCGGACTCGACCCGTGACGACACCTGTTCGAGTCCGGCCTCGGCGGACGTCCGCACCCCGTCGAGCAGCACCAGGCGGAGCACCACGACGAACCCCACGGCACCGACGACCAGGGCGGCGAGCACGACCACGCCGGCGCCGAGCGTGGTCCGCGCGCGCACGGAGCGGAAGCGGCGCGTGCGCCCCGTCCCCCGGTCAGCCACCGTCGGCCGCCAGTCGGTAGCCCGCACCGCGGACGGTCTCGAGTGACGTCCGTCCGAACGGCCGGTCGAGCTTGCGCCGGAGGTGCCCGACGTACACCTCGACGATGTTCGGGTCGCCCTCGAAGTCGACGTCCCAGACGTTCTCGATCACCTCGCGCTTCGAGCACACCTGCCCGGAGCGCCGCGCGAGGTACTCGAGCACCGCGAACTCCCGGCTCGTCAGGTCGACGGGGGTCCCGGCACGCGCCACGGTCCGTGCGGCCGGGTCGACGACCAGGTCGCCGAGGGTCAGCACCGCCGGGCGTTCCCGCGCACCGCGGCGGACGAGCGCGCGCAGCCGGGCGACGAGGACCGGGTGTGAGAAGGGCTTCGTGACGTAGTCGTCGGCGCCGGCGTCGAGGGCCTCGACCTGGTCCCACTCGCCGTCCTTGGCGGTGAGCATGAGCACCGGCGTCCAGTCCTGGTCGGCCCGGAGCTGGGCGCAGACCGCCCATCCGCTCATCCCCGGCATCATCAGGTCGAGGACGATCGCGTCGTAGCGGAACTCGCGGGCGTGCCACAGGCCGTCGACGCCGTCGTGGGCGACGTCGACCGCCCACCCCTCGGCCTCGAGGCCGCGACGGACACCGTCGGCGAGCCGCACCTCGTCGTCGACCACCAGGACACGCATGGCGACGATCCTGCCGTGCCGCCCTGAAGCAGCGCTGAAGCGACGCCCGACGGCGAACGGCGAGCGGCTCAGACCAGCAGCAGGATCCCGGCGACGACCGCGGCCACGGCGATGGCGAGCGCGATGAGCAGCAGCACGAGGTGCACCGTGTAGAACGTCGTCGGCTTGCCCGCGGCGTCACGCGCGCGGGTGTCCTTCGCGACGCGCTGGAAGAAGCGCGGCCAGGTGACGACGTTGAAGACGGCACCGATGAACAGGACGACTGCGGCGAAGACGAGCACCGTCCGAGTCTAGACAACGAGTGTCGGTGGTGCTCGGCCGCCCCCAACGCGGCCGAGTCCCACCCGACGAGCCACAGGATCTGTAGCACTTGCTACAAACCCTACACGGGCGTCGGGAGACCGTCGAGTCACCCCTTCGGGCTACGCGGAGTCGAGCGCCGACTCGGCCTCGGCGAGGACGGCTCGCTCGGCATCGGTCAACGGCGCACGCGTCCGCCGGAGCCCGTCGTTGACCTCGACGATCGCGCGGCTCAACCGCGTGGCGGGGTCCTCGGTCGACGGGTAGGCGTTGTCGGCGCCGATCCGCTCGTGCAGCGGCGCGAGACGTCGCAGCGCCGCGTCGACCCGCCGGGTGCGCCGACGTCGCGAGACCCGGTGTCCGACGACGAGCAGCAGCATCCCCGTCGAGACGCAGATCACGGCGCCGGGCGTCGTGACGTCGTACGGCAGCGCGAGGGAGCGCATCCGGTCGAGGTCCCCCGTGACGTGCGCCAGGTCCATGACCACGACGACGACCATCCGGACGACCCCGAGGACACCGCCGAGCACCAGGACCCACAGCCCGACCAGGTCCGTCGTCGTCCGGGCCTCGCGCAGGCGGAGGACGCAGATGAGGCCCGTCGCGCCGAGCGCCACCCCGAGGTACACCGTCTGCGCGATCGAGTAGACGGTCGCGGCCGGGTGCGACCCGGCGTCGAGCATGAACGTCGTCGTGGTGGCCGGCTTGTCCAGCACCACGAAGGCGACGACCACCACGACCACCACGGCGCCGCACGACACCACGATCGCGTTCCGGAGCCACGGCCGCGCCGCCCCGACCGCCTTCGCCACACCCCAGAGCAGCGTGCTCGTGCCGGCGACCATCAGGCAGTCGCTGACCACGGTCACCACGTTCGAGCCGCCGAGCAGTGGGTCGAGCCACCGGTACAGCGGATCGACGTTCGTGACGATGGTGCCGGCGAACAGCAGGAAGGTCACCGCCAGGGTCCGGTCCTGCCCGCGTTGCAGGACGAAGAGCGCGATCGTCCCGGCGATGAGCAGCACCGCCTGGACGACGGCGACGATCACCCGAAGACCCCGCGGAAGGCGCTCGGGCGGCCGCGGTGTCGCCGGATGAGCGTCGCGAGTGCGTCGGCGAAGACCTCGGCCTCGTGCTCGTACGCGTTCGAGAACATCCCCCGCGCCAGCGCCCGCTCGACCTTGTACTCGGGCAGGTCCGGGATGACGTCGCGGATGTAGGCGGACTGGGGCGCGTGCTCCTGGTGCCGGTGCAGGACGTGACCGAGCTCGTGGCCGATGACGAACGCCCGGAAGGTCGGCGACGCAGTCGGCGAGATCATGATCAGGTGGGCGTGCTCGAGCGTCGCGACGAAGCCGCACACGGGCTCCGTCGCCAGGAACGCCTCTTCGCGGACGACGATGGGCTTGTCCACGACGACGGCTGCCGCGGCGACGGCCTGGTCGACGTCGGACCACCCCTCGACTGCACCGCGTGCCCAGAAGGACTCGAGCAGCGGGTCGGTCACGCCACGCTCCCGCGCTGTGATTCCTCCTCGAGCACCTCGGCGATGCGCCGCAGCGCCTCGGGTGAGAGCTCGCCGGGGAAGGTGCGTGCAGCGAACCCGCTCACGCGGGCAGACCGCAGGGAGCGGACGAGGGCGAGCTGGGCACCGATGCGCTCGGGGACGTCGCTGTCCTCGAGCAGGAAGCGCTCGTCGACCTCGAAGAACCCGGCGAGGAGCCGCAGGAGCTCGGTGTCGCGGTTGCGTCGACCGTCGCCGGAGAGCATGTAGGTCCACTTCGCCCGCGAGAGCGACCCGCCGTGGGCGGCGACGTACTCCTCGATCGAGGCGAACGGCACCGGAGCACCGCGCTGGGACTCCTCGAAGTCGAGCAGCAGGTTGATGCGCCGTGCGAGTTCGGCGGCGTCAAGGACCCCGCCCCTCGGATCACCGGTCTCCATGTCGGACTCCTCCCCAGCCGTGCGTGCACGACATCGTAGCGCGGCGGACACCGTGCACGCCGTTAGCCTCGTGGGCATGGCCCGCAGCTTCCCCGCGACGATCGCCGACCCGGTCGAGCACGAGATCGTCATCACGAAGTCGCGGTTCATCACCACGGTCGCCCCGGTGTCGGACGTGGCAGACGCCGAGCGGGTCATCGCCGAGGTGAAACGCCGCCGCTGGGACGCCCGGCACAACTGCACCGCGATGGTCACCGGCACCCTCGGCGACCAGGCCCGGTCGTCGGACGACGGAGAACCGTCGGGCACGGCTGGCGTGCCGATGCTCGAGGTGCTCCGCCGCCGTGACCTCACCGACGTGGTCGCCGTCGTGACGCGCTACTTCGGCGGCGTGAAGCTCGGCGCCGGCGGACTCGTCCGCGCCTACTCGACCTCGATCTCGGAGGCCCTCGACACCGCCGCGCTCGTCCGGCGCGAGGCGCTCACGCAGGTGCACTTCGACGCCCCGCACGCCGAGGCCGGCCGGCTCGACAACGTCCTGCGCGACTGGGTCCGGCACCACCACGCGACCCTCGGTGCGACGGCCTACGGACGTGCGGCGACGTTCGAGGTCTGGGTGCCCGCCGACGCGCTCGGGACCCTGACCGCCGACCTCGCAGCGGCCTCCGCCGGCGCCGTCGACCTCGTCGTCGGCCCGGAACGGATCGTCGACGTCGCCGCCGACTGAATCCGACCGCCGGAAGCACCTCGGGCGTGTCCCGCTCGGAACGCGTTCGCACCCCCGGAACGCACGAAGGCCCCGACTCGATGAGTCGGGGCCTTCGCGGTTGTGGTGCACCCCCTCGGACTTGAACCGAGAACCCACTGATTAAGAGTCAGTTGCTCTGCCAATTGAGCTAGAGGTGCATGTTCCGGCTTCCGTGCCGCAACGGGAATCAACAATAGCATGGGTTCTGCGCGCTCACGACCACTCGTGGGCACCAAGCGAACAGGAGCACCATGACCGACCGTCTCGCCGCCGGCGACACCGCCCCCGACTTCACGCTGCCGGACCAGGACGGCGTCGAACACTCGCTCGCCGCACTGCGGGGCAAGAAGGTCATCGTGTACTTCTACCCGGCCGCGTCCACCCCGGGTTGCACCACCGAGGCCTGCGACTTCCGCGACAACATGTCGTCGCTGCAGGCAGCCGGCTACGAGGTCCTCGGCGTCTCGAAGGACGAGCAGGCGAAGCTCAAGACGTTCCAGCACGAGCAGGCACTCACGTTCCCGCTGCTGAGCGACCCCGACCTGGCGGTGCACCAGGCCTACGCCGCGTGGGGCGAGAAGAACAACTACGGCAAGATCGTGACCGGCACGATCCGCTCCACGATCGTGGTCGACGAGGACGGCAGCGTGCAGCTGCCGCTCTACAACGTCAAGGCGACCGGACACGTGGCGAGCCTGCGGAAGAAGCTCGGCCTGGTCTGAGGACCGGACCACAGCGAGACGGGAGGCGCGGTGCCAGCTGGCACCGCGCCTCCCGTCCGTCTGTCGGTCTCGTCTACTCCACGGGACGCGCGAGCGCGGCCGTCACCGACCGCGACAGCACGAACGTGATGCCGAGCAGGGCGGGGATCAGCAGGACCCAGCCGACCGCCGGCTCGCGGAAGACACCCTGGAACGCGCCGATCGCGATCGCACCCTGCAGGACCTGCCAGACGATGATCCCCGACCGCACCCAGGCGCGACGCTTCCACAGGCCGTTCAGGAGCGCACCGAGCCAGAGCGCCGCGACGGCCGACAGGATCGTCAGGGCGATCCCGGACGCCAGGCTCGACGCCGGCGCGACGATCAGCTCGACGACCAGGACGACCGTGACCACGACGAGCGCCGCGAACTCGAGGCCGACCACCACCAGCAGGCCGATCAGCGCGCGTGAGCGTCGCTCAGGACGGTCGACCGCGGTCGGGTCGTCATCGTGCACAGTGATCCTCCAGCATCGGAACCCTTGATTTGCCCCTACCAGTATGGAACGATATTCGAGGTCGTTTGGACGGCACGATGTGGTGTGCGTCTCCCGTGGTTCGTCGCTCCTCCCCCGAGCGTCACGCGGGCGTCAGACTCGCTTCCAGCGGACTCCTCCCCACAGTTGTCCCCTCATGCCTCATGCATGGTCAGCGTTCCGATCCCCCGAACCCCGGCCCCGGCCTGCCGTTCGAGCATCGACATCAAGGAGCACCACACATGGACTGGCGTGACAAGGCAGCTTGCCTCACCGCGGACCCCGAGCTCTTCTTCCCCGTCGGGAACACCGGGCCCGCCGTCGATCAGATCGAGAAGGCCAAGTCGGTCTGTGCACGCTGCACGGTCACCGAGATGTGCCTGCAGTACGCCCTCGAGAACAACCAGGACTCCGGTGTCTGGGGTGGCCTCAGCGAGGACGAGCGTCGTGCGCTGAAGCGTCGCGCCGCCCGCGCCCGCCGCGCTTCCTGACCCGGGTCGGTTCCCGCAGGACACACCGACGCCCGTCGTCCCTTCGGGGGCGGCGGGCGTCGTCGTGCGCGTGGCGCGCGGGGCGGGGTGGCGCGGGCGGGGCGGCACGCCGTGCGCTGGTCCTCGGGGTTCCACAACATGCCGCGCGCTGACCGTCGAGGTTCCGCAACACGCGCGATCGCACGCCGAGATGCGCAGATCTCGGACCCTCACGAGCGGGCGCGGACCCGACGCACAACTCCCGCGGGCGCAGCGCGCGGGCTAGGCGGGAGCGGTCAGCCAGCGGAACGGGATGGTGATCGTCACCTCGGTGCCGCTGCCGGTCAGGGTGTGCCAGTCGATCGTTCCGCCGAGCTCACCCTGGATGAGCGTGCGGACGATCTGGGTGCCGAGGCCCGACCCGACCTTCCCCTCGGGCAGACCCACGCCGTTGTCACGGACCTCGATCTCCAGGTGGTCGTCGAACCGGCGGGCGACGATCTCGACCTCGCCGTCGCGGCCGTCCAGCCCGTGCTCGACGGCGTTCGTGACGAGCTCGGTGAGCCCGAGTGCGAGCGGCGTGGCAGCCTCGGACGGCAGCACCCCGAACTCGCCGGTCTTCTTCGGGTGCACGGTCGTGTTGTGCGACGCGGCGACCTCGGTGACGAGCTTGAGCACCGAGTCGAAGACGTCGTCGAAGTCGACCGTCTGGCTCAGGCCGCTCGACAGCGTGTCGTGCACGACCGCGATGGCTGCCACGCGGCGCATCGCGTTCTGCAGCGACGTGCGTGCCTCGTCGGAGTGCGTCCGGCGAGCCTGGATGCGCAGCAACGACGCCACGGTCTGCAGGTTGTTCTTGACGCGGTGGTGGATCTCGCGGATCGTCGCGTCCTTGGTGATGAGCTCGCGCTCCTGGTGCCGGAGCTCCGACACGTCGCGGCAGAGCACGATCGCACCGATGCGGTCGCCGTGGTCGCGGAGCGGGATCGACCGCAGCGACACCGTCACGCCCTTCGACTCGATGTCGGCCCGCCACGGAGCGCGGCCGGTGACCACGAGGGGCAGGGATTCGTCGACGTCGAGCTGCGCGCCGATGAGCTCGGTGGTGACCTCGGCGAGGGACTTCCGTTCGAGCTCCCCCTCGAAGCCCATCCGGTTGAAGGCGCTCAGGCCGTTCGGGCTGGCGAACGTCACGATGCCAGCGGTGTCGAGGCGCAGCAGACCATCACTGGCGCGCGGGGCGCCGCGGCGCGGACCGGCCGGTGCGCCGAGGTCCGGGAAGTCGCCCGTCGCGATCATGCCGAACAGGTCGTTCGCACTCGCGGTGAAGTTCAGTTCCTGACGGCTCGGCGTCCGCATCTCGTCCTGGTTGGAGTGCCGCGTGACGACGGCGATCGGCCGCTCGGTGGTCTCTGCGCTCTTGGCACTGAGGCGCCGCAGCACCGGGATCGCACGGACCCGGGTGGGGGTGTCCTCGTACCAGTCGGGCTCGGCGGAGTCGACGACGCGGGCGCCAGCGAAGCTCTCGGTCACCTGACCGCGCCACTCCTCGCGGATCTCCTGGCCGACGATGTCGCGGTAGAACAGCGTGGCCGCGGAACTCGGTCGGGCGTGTGCCACGGCGACGAACGAGCCGTCCTCGGCAGTCGGCACCCACAGCACCATGTCGGCGAAGGACAGGTCGGCGAGGAGCTGCCAGTCCCCCACGAGCAGGTGGAGCCACTCCACGTCAGCTTCGGAGGAACGGCCTTGCGCGAGGACGAGGTCACTGAGGGTCGACACCCAGCCAGTCTAGGTGCGCCGACTTGTGGAGAACGTCGCCCTCTCCACAGGCCCAGCAGCTTTGTATTTCTCATGTTGCACGCCCCATACGCTCGCTCCAGCAACGGAAGGGGCAGGGGTGGCGGAGCAGGCACGCCGGATCGACCACACGACGACGACGGCACACTCGCCGCCACTGACGATCGTCGAATCGCAACCGGTCGAGGAACCGGCGAGCGGCCCTCCGGACCCGGCGGACACCGCACGCGCCCTGGGACTGTGCGTCGCCGAGGTCCTGACCGGGGCCCGCGAGGTCGACAGCATCGCCCGCTGGATCACCGACGACGTGCACCGACACCTGCAGCAACGTGCAGCCGTGGCCGCGCACGCCCGCTCGGTGCGCCGACGGTCGCGGAGCCGAGCGGTGCTGCGGGTCGGCAGCGTGCTCGTCTGCCGACCGGCGGACGGCGTCGCCGAGGCGACCGTCGTCGTGCACACGCGCAGTCATGCACGCGCCGTGGCGATGCGGTTGGAGACGCGCGACGGCAGGTGGCGGGCGACCGCGATCGGCGTCCTGTAGGTGCCTGACGCGGACGGGAGGCCCGTGGCGGTGTCGCCACGGGCCTCCCGTCCGTCGTCGGTGCGCGTGGTGCGCTTGGTGAGCAGCAATGGTCGGGTCCCGACGCGGGACCCGACCATTGCTGCTCACGATGCGCTCGCGCGCACGTGGACTACTTCTTCGACGCCTGACGACGCTCGGCGCGGTTGCCGGCCGCGGCAGCCTGGCCGGAGGCCGTGGCTGCGTTGCCGAACGCGGAGCCCTGCTCGGGCTCGGCAGCTGCCTCGGCCTCGGCCTGGGCCTGCTGCGCACGCGCCGTGGCGGCCTGCTCGAGGCGGCCCTTCTCGTCGCGCACCTCGACCTCGCCGTCGATCGACGGTGCCGAGTACTCGAGGCCGGAGACCTCGTCCTCGCCGAGACCCTTGGCCTCGATGACGGCGTTCTCGCCGTCGGACTGCACCTGGACCTCGAGGTTGAACAGGTAACCGACCGACTCCTCGCGGATCTGGCCCATCATCGTCTGGAACAGCGCGTAGCCCTCGCGCTGGTACTCGACGAGCGGGTCACGCTGCGCCATCGCGCGGAGGCCGATGCCGTCCTTGAGGTAGTCCATCTCGTACAGGTGGTCGCGCCAGCGGCGGTCGATCACCGACAGCACGACACGACGCTCGAGCTCGCGCATCGCCTCGTCGCCGAGGAGCTCCTCACGCGTGGAGTACGCCAGCTTGGCGTCGGAGAGGATCTCGCGGCCGAGGAAGTCGCGCGACGCCTTGCCCTTCGAGCCGGCCTCGGTGATGACCTCGTCGATGGAGATCGAGATCGGGTAGAGCGTGCCGAGCTCGGTCCACATGGCGTCGAGGTCCCAGTCGTCCGGCGAGCCCTCACCGGTGTGGGTGTCGATCACGTCGTCGATGACGGCCTTGAGGAACGACTGCGCGCGGTCGTGCAGGTCGTCGCCCTCGAGGATGTGGCGGCGGTCGCTGTAGATCGCCTCGCGCTGCCGGTTCAGGACGTCGTCGTACTTCAGGACGTTCTTGCGGATCTCGGCGTTCCGGCCCTCGACCTGCGCCTGGGCGGAACGGATCGCGCGGCCGACGAGCTTGTTCTCGATCGCCAGGTCGTCCGGCACGTTCGAGCGGCCCATGAGGCTCTCGGCGGCACCGGAGTTGAACAGGCGCATGAGGTCGTCGGTGAGCGACAGGTAGAAGCGGCTCTCGCCCGGGTCACCCTGACGACCGGAACGACCGCGCAGCTGGTTGTCGATGCGGCGCGACTCGTGGCGCTCGGTGCCGAGGACGTAGAGCCCACCGGCCTCGCGGACCTTGTCGCCCTCGACCTCGACCTCGGCCTTGACGCGGGCGAAGACCTCGTCCCACTCGGCTTCGTACTCGTCGGGGGTCTCGGTCGGCGACAGGCCCTTGGCGTGCATCTCCTGCACCGCCAGGAACTCGGAGTTGCCGCCGAGCATGATGTCGGTGCCTCGGCCGGCCATGTTCGTCGCGACGGTGACGGCGCCGAGGCGACCGGCCTGCGCGACGATCGCGGCTTCACGCGCGTGGTTCTTCGCGTTGAGGACCTCGTGCTTCACGCCCTTCTTGGCGAGGAGCTTCGACAGGTACTCGGACTTCTCGACGCTCGTGGTGCCGACGAGGACGGGCTGGCCCTGCTCGTGGCGCTCGGCGATGTCCTCGGCGACCTGCTCGAACTTGGACTTCTCGTTCTTGTAGACCAGGTCGGTCTGGTCGATGCGCTGCATCGGCTTGTTCGTCGGGATCGGGACCACGCCGAGCTTGTAGGTCGACATGAACTCGGCCGCCTCGGTCTCGGCGGTACCGGTCATGCCGGAGAGCTTCTGGTAGAGCCGGAAGTAGTTCTGCAGCGTGACCGTGGCGAGGGTCTGGTTCTCCGCCTTGACCTCGACGTTCTCCTTCGCCTCGATCGCCTGGTGGATGCCCTCGTTGTAGCGACGGCCCATCAGGATGCGGCCGGTGTGCTCGTCGACGATGAGCACCTCGCCGTTCATCACGACGTAGTCCTTGTCGCGCTTGAACAGGGCGACGGCCTTGATGGAGTTGTTCAGGAACGAGATGAGCGGGGTGTTCGCCGACTCGTACAGGTTGTCGATGCCGAGGTAGTCCTCGACCTTCTCGATGCCGGGCTCGAGCACGCCGACGGTGCGCTTCTTCTCGTCGACCTCGTAGTCCTCGCCCGGCGTGAGGCGCTTGGCGATCGAGGCGAACTCCGTGAACCACCGGTTGGCCTCGCCCGAGGACGGGCCGGAGATGATGAGCGGCGTGCGGGCCTCGTCGATGAGGATCGAGTCGACCTCGTCGACGACGGCGAAGAAGTGGCCGCGCTGCACCATGTCGGAGGCCTGCCACGCCATGTTGTCGCGCAGGTAGTCGAAGCCGAACTCGTTGTTCGTGCCGTAGGTGATGTCCGCCGCGTACTGCTCGCGGCGCTCGGCCGGCGTCTGGTTGGCGATGATGCAGCCGGTCGTCATGCCGAGGGCGCGGAAGACGCGACCCATGATCTCGGACTGGTACGACGCCAGGTAGTCGTTGACCGTGATGACGTGCACGCCACGCGACGGGATCGCGTTGAGGTACGCCGCCGTCGTCGCGACGAGGGTCTTGCCCTCACCGGTCTTCATCTCGGCGATGTTGCCGAGGTGCAGGGCCGCCCCGCCCATGAGCTGCACGTCGAAGTGCCGCATGCCGAGGGTGCGCTTCGCTGCTTCCCGCACGGCGGCGAACGCCTCGGGGAGCAGGTCGTCGAGGGTCTCGCCGTTGGCGTACCGCTCGCGCAGCTCCTTCGTCTCGTCCTGGAGTTCCTCGTCGGTGAGGCTCGAGAAGTCGTCCTCGAGGTCGTTGATCGCCGAGGCGTACGCCTTCAGCCGGCGGACGGTGCGTCCTTCGCCGATGCGGAGGACCTTCTCCAGCACGTTTGCCACGTGAGCTCCTTACGGGGTCGTCGTGCGCGACCTGCGCGCCCGATCGACCAGTCATGCTAGCAACCCCCCGGTGCCGTGCGCTGTGAGGGGCGTCGGTGTGGGGGCAGCGGTGTGCGCGGCCCGCGAACGGACCGCGCACACACGGGTCGGACGGTGTCCGCAGCGATCGCGTCAGGCGAGCGCGGCGGCCGGCTCGGCGTCCACCGATGCCGCGGCACCGGTCTGGTCGTCGATGCCGATCACGCCGTAGTCCCAGCCCTTGCGTCGGTAGACGACGCTCGGGCGGTGGGTCTCGGCGTCCACGAACAGGTAGAAGTCGTGTCCGACGAGCTCCATGAAGTACAGGGCGTCGTCGACGGTCATCGGGGCGGCCTCGAAGACCTTGTGCCGGATGACCACGGGGCTGTAGACCTCGTCGTCCTCGTCCTCCGGTGCGTCGGCGTCGACGACCGTGACCGCGCCGGTGGCGACGTCCTCGATGAGGCGGCCGTCAGCGGGGACCACCCCCATGCCGTCGAAGCCACTGCCTGCGGCCTCGGCCACCGAGGTCGGGCGGTGACGACCACGGTGCACCTTGCGCCGGTCACGAGCACGACGCAGCCGTTCCATGATGCGGGCGAAGGCGAGGTCGAAGGCGGCGTACTTGTCCGACGCCGCGGACTCCGCCCGCACGAGGGGCCCGGGACCGATGAGCGTCAGCTCGATGCGGTCCTCGCCCTGGCTGCCGCCCGACTTCTCGTGGTGGCGGCTGATGCGCACCTCGAAGGCGAGCGCACGGTCAGCGAGCACGTCGATCTTCTCGGACTTCTGTTCGACGTAGGTGCGGAATCGGTCGGTGACCCCGACGTTCCGGCCTGTGATCGTCACGTCCATGTCGCGGCTCCCATCGAGCTTCGGCGCGTCGCCTCCATCCGGCGAACCCGAACGCCTTGCCGCGAGGCTAGACCCGCCACAGGTCCCGCGTCACGGTGCGTCGGCGAGTCTGCCGGACACCCACCGGACGCACAGCGGTCACCCGGTGTTCACCGAGCCGTCAGTCCTCGACGCTCGCGACGGCCACGCACCGGACGACCCGGCCGCCCGCGGCGCGGACCGCCCGCACCCCCTCGGCCATCGTGACGCCGGTCGTCACGACGTCGTCCACGAGCACCACGTCCCGCCCGTCGACCCCGCACGCCCGCAGCGTCCCGACGGTCGCGGCGACCCGCTCGATCGCCGTCCGTTCCTTCTGGCCCGGCCCCCCGCTCGCCGGTCCACCCCGGACCCGCACCCGTCGGAGCCGCCCGGTGCCACGGACGCCGCCGCGGGCGAGCAGCAGCACCACGGGGTCGAACCCCCGACGCCGTGCCCCCGCCCGCGACGGCGGGACCCGCAGCACGACGGTGCCGACGGGTGCCTCGGCGAGCGCGGCACGCACGAGCGAGCCGAAGCGAGCGCCGAGCGGTCGTGCGACGTCCACCCGACCGCGGAGCTTCAGCTCGAGCAGCAGGGTCCGGACGAGTCCCTCGTACTCGAAGGCGGCGTCGAGCCGCACGCCCGCGACGAGTCGGACCCGGCGCGGGCGCGCGACCAGGGCGGCGCGGCAGGCCCGGCAGAGCGCACGGTCCGGCCGTCCGCAGCCCAGGCAGTCCACCGGCAGGAACAGGCCGAGCACCGCGAGCACCGCGTCGCGCCACGGCGTGAGCAGATCCTCGGTGCGCATGCGACGAGTGTGGTGGCGACCGGACGGCGGTCGTAGGCCGACCGTGCGGACGGTGGACGGGCCTCCCGGCCGGGGTGGGTGTGGAGGGGTGACCGCGACGTCAGCGCTGGACGCCGAGCACGTCCGCGGTCACGCCGGTGGTGTCCCAACCGCCGCCGGTGGACTGCAGCACCGACCCGCTCGACATCCGGAGCAGCAGTGCACCACCGCTCCCGCCGCTGATCGAGGTCGCACGACCGTCCGGCTTCGGCAGGGTGCTCGACTGCCCGCCGATGGTGGTCCGGACGACGTTCGGCCCGGCCGTGGTCTGCCCGACCGACGCCACGTCGGTGTCGTTCACCCACGTCGCCCCGACCGCGTCGCCGGTGGCCGACTGCACCCGGACGGCTGCGCCGAACGACGTCGGGGACCGGTCGGACCCGCGGATGATCGCCATCACGTACAGGCCGGGGCCGTCGGCGGTCTGGATCAGGGCGAGTGCCCGGGTCGAGTCGCGGGAGACCTGGAACGACACGAGGTCACCGCGCGGCAACGACGTCGCGACCTGGTGCGGGTCGCCGCCGAGGCCGTAGGCGGTGATCCGGCGAGTGTCCGACGACTGGCCGACCCAGACGAACCCGAGGTCGTCGATCGCGGGGGCGACGAGGTCCTCGCGGGCGTCGACGCGCAGGTGGTCGTCGCCGCGGACGACGACGGCACCGTCGCGGTTGCCGACGGCGGCCGTGGTGCCGGAGGCGGACAGTGAGATCGAGGTCGGGTCGAGGCCGGCCACGGTGTCGCCGACGCCGCCGCCGAGCTTCGAGACCTTGCCGGTGCCCGTGGCCGCGTAGCCGACCACACCGTCCTCGTCGACGAGGGGGCGGGGGTCGACGTCCGGGTTCTGCTGCGCGTTCGCCCCGCTCGAGTCCGGGACGGACAGGCTCGCGCCCTCGATGGTCATCGACACCGACGAGATCGTGGCGACCGAGGCGAGCGACTTGCTCAGCTGCTCGCGCATCCGGACGCGGTCGACGGTGCTGGCGCGCAGGGCGTCGCTGGACAGGTCGACGAGTGCCGTGCCGCTGTCGATGGTGACCGCGTTCAGGGAGAGCTGGGTGCCCTCGGGGAACGACGAGACCACGGCGCCCTTCAGCCAGTCGGCGGGACCGGCCATCAGGGCGCTGGCGATGCGGGTGCTGGTGGACGAGCGGGCGAGGAACCAGCGCTCGTCGGGCACGAGGAACCGGAACGTCGGGTCGTAGAAGTACAGGGCGTGCTGCTGGAAGACGGAGTCGAAGCTCACCGGGGACAGGATGATGCCGTCCGGGGCGTAGGCGATGCGCCACTCGCCGTCCTCGCGGGTGAACTGGAACGTCAGCGTGGACGAGGTCGGGCGGACCGCCTGGGTGTACTCCCCCTCGGAGTCCACCGTCGCGCTCGCGGTGAGCGTGTACGTCAGCTCGCGGTCGTCGGCGCGCTCGACGGTGCCGCTGCCGTCGCGGATCGTGACGCCCTGCCGCGGGTTCCACTGCTGCGAGAAGTCCGAGGCGAGGAACTGCCGGGCGATGGCGTAGTTGTCCTGTGCGCCGGTGGCCGCCGCGATGAACCCGCGCAGGATCGCCGTCTGGTCGGATCCGGTGATCGGCTTGTCCGGCCGGAAGTCGACGCCGGACAGCGACTCGTCCTTGATCGTCTGCCCGGTGCGGACGGCGCCGTCGACGGGGATGGCGGCGCAGGCGGTGAGCGCCAGCACGCTGACGGCCGCCAGTGCCGCGGCGACGACGTGCCGGAAGCGGGGACGGAGACGGGGGCGCATCAGGACTCCTCTCGCACGGCGCGGGGGCCGTCGTACGACTCGTCGAGCTCGGGCAGCGGGATCGCCGAGGTCGCGGCGGTGACCTGTTCGTTGCGGGGCAGCGTCAGCACGAAGGTCGATCCCTGACCGGGGCGCGACCACACGTCGATCCGACCGCCGTGCAGCTTCGCGTCGCCCAGGCTGATCGCGAGACCCAGGCCGGTGCCGCCGATGGTGCGCTTGCGGCTCGGGTCGGCACGCCAGAACCGGTCGAACACCCGTGCTGCGTCCTCCGGCGGCATCCCGACGCCCTGGTCGCGCACCGCGATGGCGACCGTGCGGGCGTCGCTGTCGACGACGACCTGGACGGGCTTGGCGTCGCCGTGCTCGATCGCGTTGCCGACCAGGTTGCGCAGGATGCGGCGGACGCGCTTGGCGTCGAGTCGCATCGTGGTGTGGCCGCCGGGGGTCGCGAGCTGCAGGTCGATGCCGGCGCGTTCGGCCAGGGGGCGGAACTCCTCGACGATGTCCGCGGCGAGCGCCGCCGGCACCGACGGCTCGGTGTCGAGCTGCACGGCCTGCGCGTCGTAGCGGGAGATCTCGAGCAGGTCGGCGAGCAGCAGCTCGAACCGCTCCACCTGGGCGTGCAGCAGCTCGGCCGAGCGCCCGACCGACGGCTCGAACGCGTGCCGCGAGTCGAAGAGCATGTCGCCGGCGAGCCGGATGGTGGTGAGCGGCGTGCGCAGCTCGTGGGACACGTCGGACACGAAGCGCTGCTGCACGCGGGAGAGCTCGGCGAGCTGGGTGATCTGCCGGCTGACGGCCTCGGCCATGCCGTTGAAGCTCCGCGCGAGGGTCGCCAGGTCGTCCTGGCCGCGCACCGGGATGCGTTCGTCGAGGCGTCCGGCGGCGATCTTGCGGCTCGTCTCCGCTGCCTCGCGGATCGGGACCACGACCAGCCGGACGACGAGCGAGGTCACCAGGGCGATGAGCACCATGAGCGCGACGCCGCCGATCGAGAGCGTCTGCGACACGAAGTCGAGGGTCTGCTGGGCATCGGACAGGTCGTAGACCAGGTACAGCTCGTACTGGCCCGCGCTCGGGATCTGCAGCGTCGAGCCGACGGCCAGCCCGGGCACGCGGCGGCCGTCGTCGTCGAGCTGCACCGGCTGCAGGCTGAGCTTGCCGGTGTTCGCGCCGACCTCCTTGCGCAGGGCGTCCGTGATGACGGCGTCCGGGAAGTCCTGGCTCGCGATGGTCTGCAGCGTCTGCGGGGTGGACTGGTCCGGGCTCCGCTCGATCGCGATGCTCGTGCCGCCGGGGCTCGTCGTGTTCGACAGGATCGCCTGCTGCGCCTCGTTCTGCAGCGTCTCGAGCTCGGACTGGTTGTTGTCCTCGGCAGCGGTGGCGGCGTCGAAGATCCCCTGCGCGACGATGGTCGCGCGGGCCGACTCCGACTCGATCTGGTCGCGGCGCTGCGAGTAGACGTTCGTCGAGATGCTCACCATGACGGCGGTGCCGATGATCCCGACCGCCAGTCCGGTCGTCATCACGGTGATGGCGACCGAGCGGAACATCAGGGACCGACGCCACACGTACGCGACGGGCCGCCAGCCACGGCGGACCCAGCGGCGCATCCGTCGTCGGCCGCGGCCGACCACCCCGATCGACACGGTGGCCGTGCCGGGGGTGGCACCGGCTGCCGTGCCGGGAGCGGTGCCGGCGGGCGGGGCGGGCGGCACGGTGGTCAGGCTCCTCCGGCCCGGTACCCGACGCCGCGGACCGTGGTGACGGTCTTCGGGTTGTCCGGGTCGTGCTCGATCTTCGCGCGCAGGCGCTGGACGTGCACGTTCACCAGGCGGGTGTCGGCCTTGTAGTGGTAGCCCCAGACCTGCTCGAGCAGCATCTCGCGGGTGAAGACCTGGTTCGGCTTCTCGGCGAGCGCGCGGAGCAGGTCGAACTCGAGCGGGGTGAGCGCGATGACGGTGTCGCCGCGGCGGACCTCGTGCCCGGCGACGTCGACCGTCACGTCACCGACGTGCAGCACCGTGGCGTCGGTGGCGCTCGGCCGCAGCCGCGTGCGGATGCGGGCGACGAGCTCCTTCGGGTTGAACGGCTTGACGACGTAGTCGTCGGCACCGTTCTCGAGGCCGAGGACGACGTCGGCGGTGTCGCTCTTGGCGGTGAGCATGATGATCGGCGTGCCGCTCTCGGCACGGATGCGCTTGCAGACCTCGATGCCGTCGATGCCCGGGAGCATCACGTCGAGCAGGACGAGGTCCGGCTTCGTGCTGTGGAACGCGTCGACGGCGTCGTTGCCGTCAGCGCTGAACTCGGGTTCGTAGCCCTCCGAGCGGAGGACGATGCCGATCATCTCGGCGAGGGCCTGGTCGTCGTCGACGACGAGGATGCGCGGTGTCATGTGATGTGGACTCCGTGTGGCGTGCGGGTGGTGCCGGGTCGGCACGTGTCCCCACACGATAGCCGAGGCCCCGTCACGCGGCGTTTTCCGCCAGGATGGAGGTGGACCGCGCGTCGCAGCGCGGACCGACACGACGAAGGGGGCCGAGGTCATGTCCGATTGGCAGACGCCTGGCGGTGGTCAGCAGGGGGCCGGGCAGCAGGGCGCCGGGCAGCAGGGCGCGTGGCAGGGACAGCCGGGAGGCCCGCCCCGCTTCTCCGCGCCGCCGCCGCCCGCCCCGGGGCCGGGTCGACCCCCCGGCGGTCGTCCGCCATCCGGCTCGCGTCCGGTGATCCCCCTGCGCCCGCTCGGGTTCGGTGACGTGCTCGGCGGCGCCTTCACGGTCTTCCGCCGCAACGCCCGCGTCCTGCTGCTCTGGAGCGTGCTGCTCAGCGGTGTGCTCGGGCTGCTCTCCACCCTCGTCAGCACGTTCGGCCAGCAGGCGCTGCAGTCGCGGATGATGACGGCGTTCGACGGCAGCGGTGGTGGCGACACGATCGTCGCGGGCTCGGTGACGCTGTGGATCCTGCTGACGATCGGCCTGCCGTTCCTGGCGTACCTCGGGCGCGGCTTCCTGGTCGCGCCGGTCGCCGCGGACACCGGCCAGCGGGTGCTCGGCCGTCGCGCGACCTTCCGGGGCCTGTGGGCGTTGCTCGCCGGGCGGCGGTGGCCGGTCGTCGCGTGGATGTTCGTGCAGATCGGCGCGGGGCTCGTCGTCGGGATCATCGTCGCGGTGGTGTTCTTCGGGTTCTTCGCGGCGCTCGGTGCCGGGGGCGCCGGCGCCGGGTGGTTCGTCCTGGCGGTCTTCGTGATGGTGCTCGGCTTCGGTGTCGTGCTGACGTGGCTCGGCATCCGCTTCGCCTTCACCGTGCCGACCATCGCGCTCGAGGGCCGACCGGTCTTCGCCGCCGCCGCGCAGTCGTGGCGACTCACTCGCGGTGCGTTCTGGCGGACCTTCGGCAGCCTGCTGCTCGTGCAGGTGATGTTCGGGGTCGCGGCGTCGATCGCCACGGCGCCGCTCACCATCGGAGCCGTGCTCGTCGGCGGGGTGTTCGACCCGCTCGGGCAGACCGACGCGTCCTCGGGCATCGGTGCGGGCGCCCTCGTCCTGATCGTCATCGGCAGCCTGCTCGCGATCGCGGTGCAGTGCGTCACCGACGTGCTGAGCGCGGCGGTCGTCACCTTCCTCACCATCGACCGGCGGATCCGGACCGAGGCCCTCGACCAGCGCATCGCCTCGCACCTCGACACCGGGCAGCCGGCCGACCCGTTCGCACCGTCCGCACCGGTCGCCCGACCGCCGTGGCCGCCGCAGCAGTGGGCCGGGCAGCAGCAGCCGTGGGCGCAGCAGCAGCCGCAGCAGTGGCCCGGACAGCCCCCGCAGGCGTGGCCCGGACAGCAGCAGGCGCAGCAGCCCTGGCCCGGACCGCAGCAACCGTGGCCGCAACACCCGCCGCAGCAGGGGCAGCACCGCCCGCCGGACGGGACCGCATGACCGCGGTCGACCCCGACGAGGCCCGCCGTCTGCTCGAACGCGAACTCGACCGGCCCGCGTACGACGGCGCGCACGTGACCTGGTGGGACCGGGCGTCACGGACGTTCCTGGACTGGCTCGGGTCGCTCCGCGCCGACGGACTCGACTCCCCCGTCGCGGCCCGCACGGCCCTGGTGATCGCGATCGTGGTGCTCGTCGCCGTCGTCGTGCTCGTCGTCGTGGCCCGCGGGCTCCCGCGACGTCGTGCACGCAGCGGCGCGGACGACGCCGGCGGGGTGTTCGACGACGACGACCTCCGGTCCGCCCGGGAACTGCTCGACGCCGCACAGTCCGCGATCCGCCGGGGCGACTGGTCGGCCGCGGTCCTCGACGGCTTCCGTGCGACGGCCCGCGGCCTCGGCGAGCGCGACCTGGTCCCGGACGTCCCCGGGGCCACCGCACGCACCATCGCGGTGCGGGGTGCCGCGCCGTTCCCCGCCGAGGCCGCGGCGCTCGACGACGCGGCGACGGCCTTCGACGCCGTCCGCTACCTCGGGCTCGACGCCGACGAGGGCACCGCTCGCCGGGTCCTCGACACCGAGCGCGCCGTGCGCCAGGCTCGTCCGGCCAGGTCCTCGGGGCCGGTGGTACCGGCATGACCGCCAGCACCGCCACCGCCGCTGCGCCGCGCACGGGTGCGCCGTCGGAGGACCAGCCAGAGGGCCGCCGGTTCCGGTTCGGCTTCTGGATCGCGATCGTGCTCGTCGGGCTCGTGCTCGCCGTGCTCACCGCCGTGGTGCAGGGCGCCGAGGGACCGGACCGCCGGCCGCTCGACCCCACCTCGACCACCGCGAGCGGATCGGCGGCGCTGGTCCGGGTCCTGGAGCAGCGTGGCACCTCCGTCCGGGTGACCGACCGTGCCGACGGGATCGACGGTGGCACGGTGTTCGTCGACGACTCCGACGGCGTCCTCGACCCAGGCGTCGCCGAGCGCCTCGCCCGGACCGCCGACCACGTGGTCCTGGTGGGCGTCGACTCCACGCCGTTCGCGTCGTTCGGCCTCGACGTCACCACGGCCACCGCGCCCGAGGGCGACGACACCGTGTCCACCGCGTCCTGCGCGATCCCGGCCGCGGCGTCGGCTGCGCGGGTGTCCACCGCCGGGTACGGCTACACGGTGGACGACCCCGACGCGGATCGCTGCGCGCCGTCCGGCAGCGGCGACGACCGAGCCTGGGGACTCGTCCGCACGGCGACGCCCGGCGGCGACGTCACCCTCGTCGGCACCACGTCGGCGTTCCGCAACGACACGATCACGACCGCCGGGAACGCCGCGCTCGCCCTCGGCCTGCTCGGCGCGGACGACCGGCTCACCTGGTACACGCCGACCGTCGGCGCGCCCGACGCCGCCCCGACCCTCGGCGAGCTCGCGCCGCCGTGGGTGCCGAGCGGCCTCGCGCTGCTCGCCCTGGTGGCCGTCGCCGCCGCGGTGTGGCGGGGCCGACGTCTCGGGCCGCTCGTCGTCGAGCGGATGCCCGTCGTGGTCCGCGCCGCCGAGACCACCGAGGGCCGTGCCCGGATGTACGCCCGCACCCACGACCGCACCCACGCCCTGGACACCCTCCGTGTCGCCGCGGTGCGCCGGATCGGCCGGCTGCTCGGACTCCCCCGGTCCGCGCACGTCGACGACGTCGTCCGCGCAGCGGCCCGCTCCACCGGCATCCCGCACGACCGCGTCGGCGCCGTCCTCGTCGGCGGTCCGACCTCCGACGACCGCGCCCTCGTCGACGGCACGAGGGCACTCGACGACCTCGAACGGGCCGTCCGACGATCCACCTCGGGCGACCGTCCCAGCACCGACCACGACCGACCAGGAGCACGACCGTGACCGACCTGCCAGCTGCCCCCGACCAGCACGTCCCCGCATCGGGCGACCGCGCCCCGCACGACCGGAACCAGCACGACCCCGGGCTCCGCGACGCCTTCGGGCGGGTCCGGGCCGAGGTCGCCAAGGCCGTCGTCGGGCAGGAGGGCGCGGTGTCCGGCATGATCGTCGGACTCCTGGCGCAGGGGCACGTGCTGCTCGAGGGCGTGCCCGGCGTCGCCAAGACCCTGCTCGTCCGCAGCCTGGCCGCCGCGATGTCCCTCGACACGAAGCGGATCCAGTTCACGCCGGACCTGATGCCCGGCGACGTGACCGGTTCGCTCGTGTACGACGCCTCCACCGGCACGTTCCCGTTCCGCGAGGGCCCCGTCTTCACGAACGTGCTGCTCGCCGACGAGGTGAACCGCACGCCCCCGAAGACCCAGTCCGCCCTGCTCGAGGCGATGGAGGAACGCCAGGTCAGCGTGGACGGCGACGCCCGGCTGCTGCCCGACCCGTTCTTCGTCGCCGCGACCATGAACCCGATCGAGTTCGAGGGCACGTACACGCTCCCCGAGGCGCAGCTCGACCGCTTCCTGGTGAAGCTGACGCTCGACATCCCGCCGCGCGACGTCGAGTGGCAGGTCCTCCGCCGGCACGCCGACGGCTTCGTGCCGCGGGACGTCCGGTCGGCGGGCATCACCCCCGTGGTCGGCGTCGACGAGGTCCTCGCCGCGCAGCGCGCCGTCCGGGCCGTCGGTGCTCGTGACGACGTGCTGGCGTACATCGTCGACCTCGCCCGTGCCACCCGTCAGGCACCGTCCGTCCGCGTCGGGGTCAGCCCGCGCGGTGCGACGGCCCTGCTCGCCGCCGCGAAGGCCTGGGCGTGGCTCACCGGCTACGACGCCATCACGCCCGACCACGTGCAGGCGATGGCCCTGCCGGTCTGGCGGCACCGGCTCCGGGTGGCCGCCGACGCCGAGCTCGAGGGCGTCGGCGCAGACGGGGTGCTCCAGCAGGTGCTCGAGCAGGTGCGGGTGCCGATCTAGTGGCGGTCTCCGGCCGGTTCGTCGCGCTGCTCGCCGTCGCCGTCGTGCCCACCGTGCTGCTCGCCAGCGGGTGGGCCGGCCTGGCGTGGGTCGTCGTCGTGCTGCTCGCCGCGGCCCTCGACGTCCTGCTCGCCGCCGACCTGGCACGCGTGCGGGTCGAACGGCGGATGCCGCGACTGGCCCGCCGGGACAGCACCGCCGACGGCACGCTCGTGCTCGCGAACGACGGCGGGCGGGTGCTCCGGGGCATCGTCCGCGACATGTGGGAGCCCTCGGCCGGACACCGGCCGCGCCGGGTCCGGATGACGGTGCCCGCGGGCGAACGACGGACCGCCCGCATGCGGTTCACCCCGTTCCGCCGCGGTCGACGCCGCACGGCCGGCGTCGCGGTCCGGGCGTTCGGTCCGCTCGGTCTCGCCGCCCGGCAGCGGGTCGTCACGGCGCCGGGCGAACTCGTCGTCACCCCGCCGTTCCGCTCGCGACGGCACCTGCCGTCACGGCTGGCCCGGTTGCGCGAACTCGACGGCGAGACCACCCTGCAGCTCCGCGGCCACGGCACCGAGTTCGACTCGCTGCGCGACTACGTCCGGGGCGACGACGTCCGCTCCATCGACTGGCGAGCGACCGCCCGACGGCAGGACCTCGTGGTCCGCACCTGGCGCCCGGAGCGCGACCGTCGGGTCGTGGTCGTCGTCGACGCCGGACGCGCCGGCGCCGGCAGGGTCGCGGACGAACCGCGCCTCGACACCTTCATCGAGTCCGCACTGCTCCTCGGCGCCCTGGCCGCGGCCGCCGGAGACCGGGTCGACCTGGCGGTCCTCGACGACACCGTCCACGACCGTGTGCACGGGGCGACCCGCACCGACGTGGTCCAGCGCTTCGGCGAGGCCCTCGCGATGGCGGAACCCGGACTCGCCGCGACCGACTGGTCCGCCGTGCCGGCGCTCGTCGACTCGATCACGACCTCTCGGGCGCTCGTCGTGCTGGCGTCGAGCCTCGACTCGGTCGGTGCCTCCGGCGACCTGCTGGCGGTGCTGCCCCGGCTCACCCGGCGGCACGCCGTCGTGGTGACGAGCATCGAGGACCCGGCGGTGCAGCGGACCGCACGCGGCGGGGTGGACCCGGCCACGACGATCCGCACGGCGCGGGGCGGACGCGTGCCGGGCCTCCCGACCGGCGCGGAGCGCGACGTGTACCGGCGGGCAGCCGCCGAACGCACCCTGCTCGATGCCGACGGCGTCGCCGACGTCGCCCGCCGGAGTGGCGCCGAGGTCGTCCGTGGCGCACCGGAGGACGTCCCACCGCTCGTGGCCGACGCCTACCTGCGCGCGAAGGCGACCGGCCGGCTCTGAAACCGGGCGGACGCTACCCGGCGACCAGGGCGGAGGTGCCGCGCTCGAACTCGTCGAGGTCGCCGCGCTCCCCGGCCCGGTACGCGCGACCGCCGAGCACCCACTGGTACGCCAGGACCGCAGCGAGGGCGATCGTCCCGATGCCGATCTTGACCGGCCACGGCCAGTCCTGACGGGTGACGATGCCCTCGACCAGACCGGACAGCAGCAGCGTCAGCGTCAGGCCGACCGCGATCGTGATGAGGGCTCGGCCGTCCTCGGCGAGGGCCTGCGCACGGGTCCGGTGCGGTCCCGGAGCGACCCACGACCAGAAGATCATCAGGCCCGCCCCGCCGGCGAGGAAGACCGAGTACAGCTCGAGCTGGCCGTGCGGGGCGATGTAGAGGAAGAAGTCGCCCAGGCGGCCCTGCGAGTGCATGATCGCCGCGGAGACCCCGAGCCCGACGGCGTTCTGCATGATCGAGAACGGCACGAAGACGCCCGTGATGCCGAACGCGACCATGGTGGCCGCGATGTAGGCGTTGTTCGTCCACACCTGCGCCGTGAACGCGCCGAGACCGTGGTCGGAGTAGTAGTCGACGAAGTCCTGCGTGGCGTACTGGCGGAGTGCCTCCGGCGTGCCGAAGGTCGCCGTCGCCCCCGGTGTCGTCGTGATCCAGACGGCCACGATCGCGCCGATCGCGACGGTGGCCAGCGCCACCCAGATCGTCACCCAGCGGATCCGGTACAGCGCCGCGGGCAGCTGCCGGGTGAAGAACAGGGCAACCGCGGTGAGCGGGTCGACCGGGGTGCCGGTGAAGCGCAGGCGGGCGCGGTACAGGGTGAGGGACAGCCGGTCGCCGGTCGCGGTACGGGGTGCGGCGCCGCGGATGCGGGCGAGGTCCGTCGCGGCGGCCTGGTAGCCGGAGACGAGCTGGTCGACGTCGGCACCGGTGGTGTGCCGGGCGCGCGCGAGGCGGTCGAGCTCCTGCCACCGGTCGCGGTGCACCTCGGCGTAGGCGTCCAGGTCCACGTGTTCCCCCTCGTGTCGGCCGACTTCCGACAGAATGATCCCATGTCGAAGCCCCGCACGCCGCGCGACCTCGCCGACGCCCGGTTCTCGCTCGCCCTGGACGAGACCGCCGACGAGCTCGTGGTCGGCGAGGCGGTCGCGCTCGACGTGCAGCCGGCCGGACTCGTCCTGCGGTTGGCGTCGGCGCTCCTCGACGGGGTGTGCCTGCTCGTCCTGTACCTGCTGCTCGTGTTCGGGGTGTCCCGGCTGTGGCCGAGCGGCCTCGACGAGGCGTGGGGCGCCGCGCTGAGCATCGCCCTGTTCGTCGCCGTGCTCGTGCTCGTGCCGGCCGCCGTCGAGACGGTGACCCGGGGCCGCAGCGTCGGCCGGTACGCCGTCGGCACGCGGGTCGTCCGGGTCGACGGCGGTGCGATCGGGTTCCGGCACGCCTTCACCCGCGCGCTCGTCGGGCTGTTCGAGCTGTGGATGACGTTCGGGTCGGTGGCGCTGCTCGTGGCGTTGTTCGGCAGTCGTCCGCGACGCCTCGGGGACCTGCTCGCCGGCACCGTCGTGCAGCACGAGCGGCTGCCGAAGCAGCGCGACCCCCAGGTGGTGCTGCCACCCGAGCTGACCGCCTGGGCCACGGTCGCGGACGTCTCGGCGCTGCCGCAGCGGCTCGAGAACCGGCTCGGCGCGTTCTTCCGCGGGGCCGCCGTGATGCGCCCCGAACTCCGGGAGTCCGCCGCCCGCGCGCTGGCCGCGGACATCGCACCCTTCGCCCACCCGGTGCCGCCGGTGCCTGCCGAGGTGTTCCTCGCCGGGGTCGTCGTGCTGCGCCGTGGGCGGGACGTGCAGGCGCTGCGCTCCCGCGTCGGGTTGCTCACCGAGGCGGGCGCGTCGGCGTCGGCGCGGCCCCCGGGCTTCCCGCGCTAGCGCGCTGCGCCCCGCTCAGTACCGGTAGTGCTCGGGCTTGAAGGGGCCCTCGACCGGCACGCCGATGTACGCCGCCTGCTCCGGGCGCAGCGTCGTCAACTCCACCCCGAGGGCGCCGAGGTGCAAGCGTGCGACCTTCTCGTCCAGGTGCTTCGGCAGCACGTAGACCCCGGTCGGGTACTCGTCACGACGGGTGTGCAGCTCGATCTGCGCCAGGACCTGGTTCGTGAACGAGTTGCTCATCACGAACGACGGGTGCCCGGTGGCGTTGCCGAGGTTCATCAGCCGCCCCTCGGACAGCACCAGGATCGAGCGGCCGGTCGGCAGGCGCCACTCGTGCACCTGCGGCTTGATCTCGACTTTCTCCACACCCGGCAGGGACTCGAGCCCGGCCATGTCGATCTCGTTGTCGAAGTGACCGACGTTGGCGACGATCGCCAGGTGCTTCAGCCCGAGCATCTCGTCGACGCCCACGACGCCGAGGTTGCCCGTGCACGTGATGACCATGTCGACGGTCTCGATGACATCGGCCAGACGGGCCACCTGGTAGCCGTCCATCGCGGCCTGCAGCGCGCAGATCGGGTCGACCTCGCTGACGATGACGCGCGCGCCCTGGCCGCGCAGTGCCTCCGCCGCACCCTTGCCGACGTCGCCGTACCCGACCACGAACGCGACCTTGCCGCCCATCAGGACGTCGGTCGCACGGTTCAGACCGTCGGGCAGGGAGTGGCGGATGCCGTACTTGTTGTCGAACTTCGACTTCGTCACGGAGTCGTTCACGTTGATCGCGGGGAACCGCAGCTGTCCGTTGAGCGACAGCTCGTACAGGCGGTGCACGCCCGTGGTGGTCTCCTCGGTGACGCCCTCGATGTCCGCGGCGATGCGGGTCCAGCGGTCGGACGACGTCTCGAGCGACGCCGCGACGGTGTCGAGCACGATCTTCCACTCGGCACTCGCGTCGGCACCGGCGACCGGCGCAGCACCAGCGGCTTCGGCGTCGGCTCCGGTGTGCACGAGCATGGTGGCGTCGCCGCCGTCGTCCAGGATCAGGTTCGGACCGGCCCAGCCGGCTCCGACGGCAGCGGCCTCGGCGGTCCAGTCGAAGATGCGGCTGGTGCACCACCAGTACTCCTCGAGCGTCTCGCCCTTCCACGCGAACACGGGGACGCCGGCTGGTGCGTCCGGCGTGCCGGTCGGGCCGACCGCGATCGCCGCGGCGGCTTCGTCCTGCGTGGAGAAGATGTTGCAGCTCGCCCACCGCACCTGCGCACCGAGGGCGACGAGCGTCTCGATCAGGACGGCCGTCTGCACCGTCATGTGCAGCGACCCGGCGATGCGCGCGCCGGCCAGCGGCTGCGACGCACCGAACTCCTCGCGCAGGGCCATCAGGCCCGGCATCTCGTTCTCGGCGAGGCGGATCTGGTGGCGGCCCGCCTCGGCGAGCGAGAGGTCGGCGACGCGGTACGGTGCTGCGGTCTGGGCTTCGGTGGGCATGCCCATCAGTCTTCCATGCCGGGAGGCGCGGGTCCCCAGCCGACGTCGGTCACGTTCCACGGGCCTCCCCGTCCACCACCGCTGGTGCGTCGCGGACGCGAGCCGTCAGTCGGCCTCGCGCTGCAGCGGCTCGCGCCGCACCACCTGCCAGCCGCGCGGGACCCGCAGGCCGGCCGCGTGCCGGGCGCAGAGGTCGTAACCGTGCGGTTCGACCCGCGTGGAGAGCGGCCCGACGACGACCATGGAGTCCCCGTAGTCGTAGGTCAGGGTCGCCGAAGCGCTCGCGGCGCACGCGACCTTGCTGCAGATCCTCACGTCCATGTCGTCAGGGAGCCTAGCGGAGCGAGCTCGAGCGACCGGAGCGACCGGGAGTGACGACGGCACGCGTACGATGTGGGGATGCGTCGCAAGCCCCGCCTCGTCACTCCCGTCGACCGCGGTCGAGGCCGGTCCCGGCACGGACGCGGCGGGCGGTCGAGCGTGACCGGTCCCGAGCTCGCACCGATCACCACCCGCGCCGAGGCCTTCGACCGCATCGTCGGCGACAGTGCCCACTACCTGATCGGGCTCTGGCCCGACGAGCTGTCGGGCGTGGTGTTCCAGGTGGCCGACATGCCGACCGACGCCACCCTGCCCGACGCGATGCCCCGCTGGCGCATCGACCGCGACACCCGCAGGGTCACCGTGTTCCGGATCCCCGTCGAGCGGGTGAACCGCAGCCCCGAGAAGGACGACGCGGACCGGCGGATCATCATCGAGACGGCCGTGTTCCGCGCCGTCGGCGAGCTGATCGGCAAGGACCCGTGGGACCTGGCGCCGGACCGCTACCGCCACTGGTGACGACGCGGCACCCGGGGCACCGCGCCGACGTCACGGTCAGGGGTAGACGCGGACCGGCGTGGACACCTGGGTGGACGGTCGGACCGGGAAGCCGGCGATGCCGTCGTCCCCGCGGTAGGTCACGCCCACCACGACCCCTTCGGCGCCGGAGATCGAGAGCTGCTTCGCGGTCTGCACCGGCATGGTGGCGGTGGCACCCGACAGCACCGTGATGGTGCGCTTCTCGTCGCCGGAGCGGATCGTGATCGAACGGTCCTCACGCGTCGGGTTCACGAAGTTCATGCGGACGCCCTCCCCCGGTGCCACCGCGGTGATGACCTGGTCACCCAGGGGCTCGGCCGAGGCGAACCAGCCGAGGTCACTGTTGCCGTCGGCCGTCGGTGAGGTCGTGCGGGCACCGGCGACGACGGGCTGCGTCGACGTGACGGTGAACGAGTAGCGGCCGTCCGGGAAGTCGTCGAGCGCGACGTCGGTCACGACCCCGGGCTCGGCGGTGGCGTTCACGGTCGTGCCGCCGCCGTCCGCCGTGCTGATGCCGAGCGTGACGCGTGCCGACTCGGTACCGGGGACGAACAGCCGGACGACGGGGGCTGCGTCCGCCGTGTCGTCACCGCGCTGTGCCTCCTGCGCGCCGGCGAGCACGACGCCGGGGATGACCTGCGACCGCGAGGGAGCGGCGCCGCCGGAGACGATGTCGTAGCCACCGGGGGTCAGCGTGCGGACGACGGTCTCCTGCATGTGGGCGACGATCTGCCCGCCCGAGGACGACACGTGCACGACGGTGGATTCCTGGTCGGACACGAAGCCGGACAGCGGGACGACCTTCTGGGTGTTCGGGGCGACGACGATGCCGGTCGTGCCGGGGGCGCTGACCGTGCCGGTGCCGTCGTAGATCGCCAGGTCGACGGTCGCGTTCACGTCGGTCGGGTTCGACAGGGTGACGAGGCTGGTGCGCCCGGTCTCGGTCGAGCCGCCGACGAGCCAGGTCGACTGCGAGGGATCGTCGCACGACGCCGCGCCGGCACCGACCAGGTCGCCGCTGGAGACGCTCTGGTAGCTGCTGCCCGCGACCTGCGGTGTCGTGTCGCCCGCGGGGGCGGTGAGCAGGCGCGGGTCGCTGCCGCCGGTGGACGACGGGTCGAGCGAGGTCCGCTCGACGGTCGAACCGGTCGTCGCCGTGGCCACGGTCGCCGACCCGACGGTGCTCGCCTGGGTGGCGTCGTTGCCGGAGTCGTCGGACAGCCGCAGGGCGCTGCCGGCGCAGACGCGCTCGGCGTCGGCGGGCACCGGGGTGACGGTCCGGCCGGCCGGGCGACCCGGTTCGGCCGCGGTGCCGTAGGCGTGCGCGGCCGTGACGGCGCCGGCAGCGACGACGACGGCGATCGCGGTCGCGGTGCCGCGGACGACCCAGCGTCGGACGGAGCGGGTGGTGGTGCTCATTCGTCGCGCTCCTCGTCGAAGGTGGTCGCGGGTTCCTCGGCCTCGATGACGTTCGAGGTGGCACGGCGACGGCGCGGGGCCGTCGGCACGGCGAGCAGGGCGGCCGCCCCGAACACCACGCCGAGCACGACCAGGTACAGGACGTGCGTGGCACGGGCGGCGGCGGACCCGGTGGTGGTCCGGTCGACGTCGCCCTCGTAGTGGAACAGCTGGCCGTTCGTGGTCTCACCGATGCTCGTGAAGAGCGCGTTCTGCCCGATCGCGCCAGCGGCACGGTCGTGCACGGTCTGCGCCTCGGGGTCGTCACCGGCGTCGTCGAGCAGGACGAAGCTGATGCCGAGTTCCTGCAGTGCCGGCCGGGGGTCGTAGCCGCTGCGGCTCGCCAGGTTGCCGGCGAGCGTCGTCAGCCGGGCGCCGGACTCGCTCAACCGCAGGGCGGTGGCGTCGAGGGTCGACTGGTCGTCGAGGGTGGCACCCTGGCCGCGTTCGAGCGCGACCGCGAGCGACCCGTCGTCCTGCGGCACCACGACGAGCGTGCCGACGTCGGGGTTCGCCTGCGCCTCGGCGTTCACGTACGCGCTGAGCACCCGGCCGGTGGTCGGCTGGATGGCGGCGTTGCCGAGGTAGAACGCGGCGAAGGCGGGGGCCACCGCCACACCGGCGAGCACCGTCGCGACGAGTCCCGTGACCGGGGCGGCCTTGGGCAGCACGTCGACCCCGATGCAGGCAGCGACCACGATCGCGAGCCAGTACACCGACAGCCCGCTGCCCGGCCACACGATGGTGGTGGTCGACCCGACGCCGGTGACGGTCACGTGGGTGGCGGCGAACGCGGTGCCGAAACCCAGCAGTGCGACGACGAGCGCCGAGCCGGCGACGGCCCAGCGGTGTCCGAGCATCGCGCCGATCGCCGCGGCGGCGATCGGGACGGCGAGGACGGCCATCACGATCGGCAGCCACGTGCCGACGGCGGCGAGTCCGGACGTGGCGGGCAGCCACCCGCTCCAGTCCGGCAGCGGCTGACCGATGGCCAGCTGCAGCGCGGACGGCGCACGCGTGGCGGACGGGACGCCGGGGTCCGCGAAGACGGCGAGGACGTTGCCGCGCGCGACCTGGGCGAGGACGAGCGGCAGGAAGAGCACGGCGGTCGGCACCGGGATGAAGGCCCGACGGTGTGCACGGCGCCACCCGACGACGAGCGCGACGAGCCACCCGATCAGCAGGACCGGCAGCAACGACGGCGCCGAGGCCGCCACGACCGCGAACAGCAGCGAGGCACCCGAGGCCCAGGCCCACGAGCGGTGCGCCTCGAGCACGGCGACGAACAGCCACGGCAGCACCAGGTGCGCGATGACGGCGCCGAGGTGGCCCGTCGTGACCGCGCCGACGAGTGAGGGCGCGATGGCGTACAGCGCGGCACCGATCACCGGCACCCACTTGCGCGTGGTGACCTTGCGGACCGCGAACCAGGCGCCGAGGGCGGAGACCGGGAACGCGACGAGCATCACGAGCACGACGGACGTCGAGGGCGACCAGAACACGATCGACCCGAGGACCGCCAGCACGGCGGCGAACGGGTCGGACGGACCGGTGAACCCGGTGCCGAGCGAGTGCCAGCCGTACCCGACGTTCTGCCAGAGCTGCCCGACGCTCGTGCTGAGGGGCAGCAGGCCGCCGCCGGTCAGCGCCGGTGAGCCGAGCAGGGGGTAGAGCGTGACGACGCTCAGGACGGCCGCGGCCAGCACGACCCAGATCCCGCCGTCGCCGAGGAACGACGCCCGCGCGATCGGGGCGTCCTCGACCCGGGCGAGTTCGACGTCGCGCGACGTGGTGCGGTGCTCGTGCACCCGACGCCAGCTGACCCGGAGCGGTTCGACGGCGGCCCAACCGAGCTTCTTCGTGCGGGCGAGGTTCCTGCGCGCCCGACCGGTGCCACCGCCGAAGGCCACCGCGAACGCCGCGGCGAGCTCGGGGACGACGGCCGCGGGGTGCTTGGCGACGAGGTGGCCGATCGCCCGGCCGAGTGCGAAGGGGACGAGGGTGAGCCAGTGCAGCCAGAGCAGTCCGCCCGGCGCGTAGGTCATCCGGCGGTGCAGCTGCGCCTGCCGGTGCATGCGGACACGGCGGGCCTCGGAGACGCGCTTGCGGCCGAACTCCTCGACCGGACCCGCGGTGGTGACCTTCGCCTCGGGGACCACGGCGACGCGGTGCCCGGCCAGGCGCACCCGGACGCAGAAGTCGAGGGCGGCGTCGACGTCGGGCAGCGCGGGGTCGAAGCCGGCGAGCTCGGTCCACACCGAGCGGCGCACCAGCATGCCGCCGGCGGCGACGCCGAGCACGTCGGTGTGCCGGTCGTGCTGGCCCTGGTCGAGCTCGTCCTGCACGAGACCGATCGATCGGCCGAAGCGCGTCATGCTCTCGCCGAACGCGCGGATGAGCGAGGGGTCGTCGTCGGCGACGAGCTTCGGGCCGGCCACGACCACGGACGGCGCGATCTCGACGGCGGAGAGCAGGTCGGCGAGCGCGGTCGGCGACGGCGCGTTGTCGTGCCCGAGCAGCCACAGCCACTCGTCGACGGGCTCGTCCACGACGGTGGGCGGGGCCTCGCGCTCCCCGCGGGCGACGGCCTCGCCGAAGGGGCGTCCGGCCGGCAGGCGCAGGAGCTCGGCGGACCCGCCGAAGGACAGGCCGGCGGTGGAGCCGTCGGTCGATCCGACGTCGACGACCACCAGGTTCTCGGGGTGGCGGGTCTGGGCCGCGAGTGCGTCCAGGGTCCGGTCGAGGTGGGCCGCTCCGTTGGCGGCGACGAGGATCGCGGTGACTCTGGGCTGCATGACGGGCGTCACTCTACGGTCTGGAGGCACGGCGTCCGCTGCGGACGGCGGCGCGCCGTGAACCTGCGCGGCCGAGCTGTCACGGCGCGCCAGCGCCGTGCGAGGTCGCGCCGAGGAGCCTGCGACGAGGATTCGGGACCGCACGGTGTGCGCCGGGCGCGCACCGTGCCTCCTGGACGGCTACGCGCGCTTGCGCAACTTGCGACGCTCGCGCTCGGACAGGCCGCCCCAGATGCCGAAGCGTTCGTCGTTCTCCAGCGCGTACTCGAGGCACTGCGCACGGACCTCGCACGACGTGCAGATCTTCTTCGCTTCGCGCGTGGAGCCGCCCTTCTCGGGGAAGAACGCCTCCGGGTCGGTCTGTGCGCACAGCGAGTCGACCTGCCACGCGAGCGGGTTCTCCTCGTCGTCCGTCTCCGGCCGTCGAACACCCGGGACGCCGAGCGCCACGGGGTCGACGTGCCAGTCCTCCGGAACTCCGGCGTGGAAGTCGGAACCGTTCACCCTGATCACCCCTGACGTCTCGATAACGGGACCACAACGATTGAAGTCGTTGCCTGTAATTACAGCGGTGTCATTCGCCTGAGTCAAGTCGCGGATCATAGAAGGCACTGACCGCTTCGGCGTGTCATGTCCCCCGTCTGGGCGTGTCGCGCCCGGTCTGTCGGGGTTTCGGGGGACAACTGACACGTCCTCAGCCGCTAGGAGGCGCTGCGGCGGGCCTCCCACGCACTCGTGACCATCTCGTCTAGCGTGTGGCGCATCGCCCAGTCGAGGTCGCGCGTGGCGGCCTCGCCGGTGGCCACGATGCGCGCCGGGTCGCCGGGGCGGCGGGGCGCGATCTCCGGGTCGAAGGCGATCCCGGTGCCCTTCGCCATGGCGTCCATGATCTGCCGGACGCTCACACCGTCGCCGCTGCCGAGGTTGTACGCCTGCTCGAGCGACTCCCCCGCCTCGAGCTTCTGCGCCGCGACGGCGTGCGAGTGCGCGAGGTCGGCGACGTGGATGTAGTCACGGACGCAGGTGCCGTCCTCGGTGGCGTAGTCGTCACCGTTGATGCGCGGCGTGCGGCCGGCCAGCAGGGCGTCGAACACGAGCGGGAACAGGTTGTGCGGGCTGGCGTCGTACAGGTCGGGTTCGCCGGAGCCGACGACGTTGAAGTAGCGGAGCGAGGTCGTCGTGAAGCCCGCGGCGACCTCCATGTCGCGCAGCAGCCACTCGCCGATGAGCTTCGACTCGCCGTACGGGGACTCTGGTGCCTTCGGGGTCGACTCCACGACGACGTCGACGTCCGGGGTGCCGTACACCGCGGCGCTCGACGAGAAGACGGCCTTCGTGACGCCGTTCTCGGCCATCGCACGGAGCAGCGTCGCCATGCCGGTGACGTTCTGCTCGTAGGTGTGCAGCGGACGCTCGACCGAGACGCCGGCGTACTTGAAGCCCGCGACGTGCACCACGCCGGTGACGTCGTGCTCGCGCAGGGTGCGGGCGACCAGCTCGCCGTCCAGGATCGTGCCCTCGACGAACGGCACGTCGTCCGGCACGAACGCGCGGAAACCGCTCGAGAGGTCGTCGAACGCGACCGTGTCGATGCCGGCCGAGCGCAGTGCTCGGACGACGTGGGACCCGATGTACCCGGCACCGCCGGTGACCAGCCAACTCATGGTCGCCACGCTAGCGGACGGACGGTGCACCCCGGTCGCGGTGTGCGGGACCGCGCCAGCCGGTGCGGCTCCGCGCTACCGGCCGGTCGCGATGAAGACCGTGGACGTCACGCCGTTCGACGAGTCGGCCTCGACCGTGACGTCGCCCTCGTCCGGTGTGATGAAGCAGGACTCGCCCTTGCGGAGCAACGTGGCGGACGTCGCGCCGACGAGCGTCACGACACCCTCGGTGCAGATCGCGATCGACGGGCCGGCCAGCGGAGCCACCCCGCCGGTGCTCAGGCCGACCGGTCGCCCGTCGCCGTCGACCCGCAGCAGCGCGAACCCGACGTCCTCCGGTGCGAAGCGGTCCACGCCGGGGGCCAGGCGCTCGGGCTCGAGGACCGGTGCCGGGTAGGCCGTGAAGTCGAGCACGTGCAGGAGTTCGGGGACGTCGACGTGCTTCGGCGTCAGTCCCCCGCGCAGCACGTTGTCGGACGGTGCCATCAGCTCGATGCCGAGGCCGTCCAGGTAGGCGTGGATGTTGCCGGCGGGCAGGTACATCGCCTGCCCCGCGGTGAGCGTCACCCGGTGCATGAGCAGGGAGACGACGATGCCGGGGTCGCCCGGCCAGCTCGTCGCCAGCTCGCGGACCGTCGCCGTGTTCGGGGTGAGCAGGTCGTCGTCGAGGGCGACGGCGAGGTCGCTCGCGGCCTGCACGACGGCGAGCGCGGAGTCGTCGGCCGTCTCGAGCCACCGCACGGTGTCCTCGAGGCCGTGCTGCAGGTGCACCTCGAGCGGGCCGAGCCGACCGCTGCCGGCGTCGAGCACGCGGACCTCGGCCAGGGTCTCCTCGACCGGCCGGAAGCCACTCAGGGCCTCGAACCGCTCGCTCAGCGCGACGACGAGCTCGGGCTTCGGGAACGGGTCCTTGTAGTTGCGCGCCGGGTCGTCGATCGCGATGCCCTCGCGCTCCTCGCGCGCGAAGCCGGCCTCGGCCTGTTCGGGCGTCGGGTGCGCCTGCAGCGACAGGGGCGCCGCCGCTGCGAGCACCTTCAGCAGGAACGGCAGGCCGGTGCGGTCGCCGCCCAGGGCGTCCTGCGGCTCGGCGGCGATCCAGTCGAGCAGTGTGTCGGCACCGCCGACCATCGCCGGGTTGACGACCACGCTCGGGCTGCCCGGGTGGGCGCCGAGCCAGAGCTCTGCCTGCGGGGCGCCGGTGACGGTGCGACCGAGGAGCTCCGGGATCGCGGTGACCGAGCCCCAGGCGTAGTCGCGGGGGGTGTTCGTGATGCCGAGGAACATGGGCGAGAGCCTACCGGCGGGATCCGGGGACTCCGGTGGCCCGCTGCCGCCGGTAGCCTGACGTCGTGACGAACACCTGGCCGCTGGCACGCGGGACCGTACCCGAGCGCGAGGCGTTCGCCTTCGGTGCGACCACGATCTTCGTGCTGTTCGCCGGGGACGCCGTCCCGAACACCCTCACCTGGGTCGGAGCAGGCGTCCTGTGGGCGCTCGTCGCCGCCTGGGGCATCACGATCCTGGTCCGGGCGAAGCCGCCGCTCGTGCGCTCCCCCTGGCCGCTCTGGGCCTTCCTGGGGTGGTGCCTGCTGTCCGTCGTCTGGTCGCACTGGCGGTTCGCCACGATCTCGAGCCTGACCGTGCAGGTGATCTGCGCCGCCGTGGCCTTCACGATCGCGTCCACCCTGACCTGGCGCCGGATCCTCGACGCCCTCAGCCTCGCGCTCCGCTGGGTGCTGCTGCTCTCGATCCTGTTCGAGGCCGTCGTCGCGGTGTTCGTGCGGCACCCCATCGCGCCGATCTGGACCGACTACGGCGACGCCGACATCCCGGACGCCTTCTACTTCTCACGCGCCGAGCTCTTCACCGGTGGCCGCATCCAGGGCCTGCCGGGCAACGCGAACCTGCTGGCGATGGTCGCGCTGCTCGTCGCGATCGTCGTCGTGCTGCAGCTCGCCGAGGGCCGGATGCGCCGGCAGCGGGCCACCGGCTGGCTCGTGGTCGCCGTCCTCGGGTTCGTCCTGACCCGCTCCTCCACGGTCATCGCGGCCGCGCTGGTCGTCGCCGTCGTCGCCCTGGTCGCCGTGTGGATGCGCCGGGTCCCGACCGAGCGACGCACCCCGCGCTACCTGCTGCTCGCGGTGGGTGCGGTCGTCGTCGCCGGCGCGGCGTTCGTGCTGCGCGGTCCGGTCTCGGAGCTGCTCGGCAAGGGGTCGGACGCGACCGGCCGCGGCGAGATCTGGGCGAAGGTGCTCGGTCTGATCGACCAGCACGCCGTCGTCGGCTGGGGCTGGATCGGCTACTGGTGGCCGGGCATCCCCACCCTGGCCGACCTGGCGCACCGCAAGGGCGTCACGTACCTGCAGGCACACGACGCCTACCTCGACGTCTGGATGCAGACCGGCATCATCGGCCTCGTCCTGTTCCTGCTGTACGTCGTCACGACGCTGTCGCGCTCGTGGGCGTGCGCGACCCGGATCGGCTACGACGCCGCACTCCGTCCGCGCACGTTCGACCCGGTGTCGCTCCTGCCGCTGCTCGTCGTCGTCGCGCTGCTCGTGCAGTCCGTCGCGGAGTCCCGGCTGCTCTACCAGGGGAACTGGGTGCTCTTCGCGCTCATCGCCATCAAGACCCGGATCGTCCTGACCGGCGAGGAACCGACGTCGACCGGCGACGGCCCGCGCACCCCGCCCGCGAAGCGCGAGTTCCGCTGGGCCACCACACGCTGAGCGTCAGCCGCCCGCAGTCAGCGGTCCCGCGTCAGCGTCGCGCGTCAGCGGAACAGCCACGCGCACGCGACCGGTGACGACCACGGGTTCGACCGCACCCGCACGACCTCGAGCGTCGGGTCGGCGCGACACGCCTCGGCGGCGGCGGGCAGCTGCTCCGCCCACACCGGCCCGTCGCTGCGCCGGGTGTCCGCCGGCGCGACGTGCAGGACGGCCGACGCGACGACGGCGGCGACCACGCACCAGGCGGCCAGCGCCCCGACGAGGCGACCCGTGCCTCCCGTCCGCTGCGCGACACGCGACCACCGGTCGGTGTCCACCAGCGCGGCGGCGGCGACCACCGCGGCGCTGACGAGCAGCAGGCCGGACGCGGCTGCGTAGCGCTGCGGCGGGATCGCCGCCATGGCGGCCGTGGGGTTGGCCCACGGCTGCCCGGCACCGTCGTTCGCCAGCAGCGCCGCCCACCAGACGGCACCGGACGCGACCGTCAGCGCGACGACCATCCACCGGGAGCGGGCCGACCCGACGACGACACCGGCGACCAGGACCAGCACCAGTGCGCTGACGGGCACCAGGACCGGCGCCCAGCCGTGCTCGACGACCGCGGTGACCACGACGCCGAGGTGCGGGTCCCACGCGCCGGCGACGGGCCGGAGCAGGAACCCGGCGAGCACGTCGCGGAACGCGGGAGCGCCGGGCGTCAGGTCGCGCGGGTGGGTGAGCGTCGTGACGACCTGCACGACGGCCCCGGCGAGCGCCACGACCGTGACGGGCAGCGGGAGCAGGCGCGCGCGGCGAGACCCACCGTGCCCAGGACGACGCAGCGGCCACGCGAGCAGGAGCAGCGGCGTGAACAGGATCGTCTGCGGTTCCGTGAGGACCGCGAGTCCCGCGACGACGGCGAGCCCGACGGCTCCCCACCAGGTCCGGCTGCGGTGTGCGAACACCCACGGCACCAGCACCAGCAGGTACCAGTGCAGGTTGGCGGCGTTCCCGCTGATCTCGTACGGCGCGAGCGGCAGCACGACGGGCACCGCGGCGAGCACGAGGCGGAACGGCCACGGTCGGACCACGTCGCGGGACAGGACGAAGACCAGCGCGCACACGGCCCCGACCACCAGGCAGGACGACAGCGAGACGACCTGGGCGTACCGCGCGGTCGGCAGTGCGTACCCGAGGTCGACCACCATCCGGGGCAGCAGGTGCACGTACCCGGCGTACGGGTGCAGCAGGGTGTCCACGGGGCCGAGGGCGATGCGCTCCCGTAGAAAGACCCCGCCGTCCTCGGCCCAGACGGTGTTCCGGGGCACGGGGCCGAGCCGGTACCAAGCGAGCGCGGCAGTGGCGAAGCCGATGACGACCGCGACCAGCGGCAGGCCGGCGGCCCTCCGCAGGGGGTCCATTGCAGCGAAGCTAGGTCAGCATCGCGCTTCGTCGATGACGCCACACCGCGGATCGTCCATACAGCCGTTCCGCGATGCGGGCGACTCGTCACAAGGTCGTACGCCAAGATGGACGCGTGACGGACGGCCGGGTGAGCAGACACGTGCTCGGGCGCCGGTACCTCTCCGCCTGGATCGGCTTCTCGGCCGGTGGACGGTTCAGCCAGGCGCTCGCGACGGTCATCGTGCTGTTCGGTTTCGGGCAGCCGACCGTCCAGGCCCTCGTCGGCCGGTCGGGCACGTGGGCCGTGCTCGTGACGCTGTTCGTCCTCGCCGGGCTGAGCCTGCTCGGGCAGCGGTACCGGATCGAGTGGCACGGCGTGCTGCCCCTGTCGCTGCTGGCGTTCGTCGGGTACTGCGCGTTGAGCGTGCTCTGGAGCGAGTACTCGTGGGTCGCCCTGCGCGGTCTCGTGCAGACGGTCTGCTTCATCGGACTCGGCCTCTACCTGGCGCTCGGGCGGGACCTGGTGCAGGTGATCCGGGCGTCGGGTGACGCGTTCCGGATCCTCCTCGTCGTCGCCCTCGGCCTCGAGGTCCTGTCCGGACTGGTGCTCGACGTCCCGCTGCCGGCCTTCGGGATCCGCGGCGACATCGCCTACGGTGGCCCGATCCAGGGCATCGGCGGCACCCGCAACTTCATGGGGTTCATCGCCGCGATGGCCCTGGTCACCTTCGTCGTCGAGTTCCTCACCCGCTCGGTCACCATGTGGCGGGCGATCGGCTCCACCGCCCTCGCCGTCATCGCGCTGATGCTCGTGCAGTCCCCCATCACCGGCCTCGCGATGATCGCCCTCGCCGTCACCGCGCTGGCACTCTGGTCGCTCCGGCACGCACGGCCCGCCACCAGACCGGTGGTCAACGGCGTCCTCGGCGGCGCGGTCCTGCTCACCCTGGTCGTGGCCGTGTTCGCGCGGCACCGGCTGCTCGCGGAGATCGGTGCGGCCGGGGGCACGGCGACGCGCATCGACCTGTGGTCGCAGATCCGCGTCCTGACCGAGCGCTACCCGATCCAGGGCTGGGGGTGGGTCGGGACGTGGCCGACCGAGCCCGTCGTGCCGTACGTCACGCTCATCGACCCGTCCGGCGCGCGGTTCACGTCCGGCCTCAACGCGTTCGTCGACGCGTGGCTGCAGCTCGGGGTGGCCGGCACGATCATCCTGGGGATCGCCGCGCTGCTGGCCTTCGCTCGGGCATGGGTGACGGCGACGACGTTCCCCGGAGTGGCCTACGTGTGGCCGGCCGCGGTGCTGGTGCTGCTCGCGGTGACGAGCACGGCGGAGAGCTACCTGCTGCACGGTGCGGGTCTGATGTTCTTCGTGACGGTGCTCGTGATCGCGGCGCGGCGGCGCTCGTGGCGCCGGCACCTGCCGCGGGCGTAGGTGCCGCGGGGGCGCGCAGGCACGGCGTCTGACGCACTTCGTGAGCAGGAATGGTCGAGTCCGCCGCGGCGACCCGACCATTTCTGCTCACGAAGCGCCGGCCACCGCCGTCGTCATGCCTGCTCGTGCGCAGACCGCCGAGGTTCCACGACATGCCGCCCGTGTGTCGCCGAGGTTCCACGGAGCGGCGGTGGGAGCGCCGAAGGTCCGAGATCTCGGAACCTCGCGGGCGCACACGGGGGGGGGGGGGGCGCACACGGGGGGCGCGGGCGGGCGCGGGCGTGCGGGCGGGGGCAGCGCGGCGCGAGCGCTACGGGCGCGTCGGACGACCCAGGCGGCGCTGCAGGCCCCACTGCGTGACGCGGAGCATCGCCTCGACGACGATGGACCGGCTCATCTTCGAGACCCCGTGCACGCGGTCTCGGAACCGGATCGGCACCTCGACGATGCGGCCGCCCAGCGCGTCCACGCGCAGCGTCATGTCGACCTGGAAGCAGTACCCCTTCGAGTCGATCGAGCCGAGGTCCATCCGCGCGATCGCGTCGGAACGGTAGACGCGGTACCCGGCGGTGATGTCCCGCACGTGGATCCCGAGCACCAACCGCGCGTAGGTGTTCGCGCCGCGGCTCAGGGCCTGACGACGGAGCGGCCAGTCGACGACCGACCCACCGGGCACCCACCGCGACCCGATCGCGAGCAGCACGTCGTCCGACGAGTTGACCGCGTCGATGAGGGCCGGCAGCCGGTCGGCCGGGTGCGAGCCGTCGGCGTCCATCTCGACCAGCAGCGGGTACCCGCGCTCCAGGCCCCACCGGAACCCGGCGACGTAGGCCGTGCCCAGCCCGAGCTTGCCCGACCGCTGCAGCAGGTGCACCCGGTCGTCGTCGGCCGCGATGGACCGCACGATTTCGCCGGTGCCGTCCGGGCTGCCGTCGTCGACGACGAGCAGGTGGGCACCGGGCGACGCCGTCAGGATCGCGTCGGCGATGGCTCGGATGTTCTCGGCCTCGTCGTACGTCGGGACGATGACGAGGGCCGTCGTCTCGGCTGGGTTCACCGGTTGCCGAGGCGTCGCTTGATCTTCCCCGCGACGCTGCGCGGGCCCTCGGTGCGGAAGTAGTGCACCGCGCGCCCGACGTCGTAGCGGACGCCCGAGAGCTTCTTGCGGTCCGGCACGCGCACGCGCATCGTGTGGGGCGCGAGCTTCGTGCTGGTGTCGCGCACCGACTTGTCCGCCGCGCGGATCGGGTTCCGGCAGAACTCGACGAGCGGCGCCAGGACGTTCTCCCACGTGAACTGCTCGCGCACGCGGTCGACGTTGGCGATGAACTGGGCCCGGGCCTTCTTGTCGAAGAGCGCGGTCTCGAGTGCCGTGGCCAGGCCGTCGACGTCCTGCTCGTGCACCGCGACGCCGAGCTGCTGCTCCGCGACCAGGTCACCGAAAGAGTCGCCGGCCGTCGTGACGATCGGCAGGCGCGCCCAGAGGTAGTCGAGGATGCGAGTGCGGAACGAGAACGTGGTCTCGAGGTGCTCGTAGTGCGTCGAGACGCCGGCGTCGGCCTCGAGCAGGTAGGCACCGCGTTCCTCGTACGGGATCCACGAATCGTTGAAGAACACGTGCTTCCCGGTCAGACCGAGGGCGTCGGCCTCGGCGCGGACCTTCGCGACGACGTCCATCTCGGGCACGTCGGGGTTCGGGTGCTGCACGCCCATGAAGAAGAGCTTCACCGACGGCCGGCGGGCGGCGAGCTGGGCGATCGAGCGGACCAGGGTGATCGGGTCGAACCAGTCGTAGATGCCACCGCCCCAGACGACGAGCTTGTCGTTCTTGCCGATGCCCGGCACCACGCCCTTGACCCGCGGCTGGTCGTGCACCGGCGGGGTCGAGGACAGCCCGAACGGCACGACGCCGATGAGCGAGCGGAGGTCGGCGTCGCGCGAGTACGTGCGGGCGTTCACCCGGCCGGAACCGGCGAGCTGGCCGAGCCAGAACATGCGCTGGCGCTCCGAGGCGCAGATGAAGTAGTCGCCGAGCTCGAGCTGGTGGTTGAGCGTGTCCGAGGCGTCGAGGATCTGACGGTTCCACTGGTCGACGTCGTCGCTGCGGCCCTGCTCGAGTTGTTCGAGGTGCAGCGGGTCGTACACGTCGACGACCAGGATCTTGCTCGTCGACTCGAGCACCGGGAACAGCCGGAGCGCGTGGCCCTGCACGATGATGACGTCGGCCCAGCCCTCGTGCTCGACCATCTGGCGGGGGTGGCGGTGCGGCACGGTGACGACGTCGTACGACGGGTCGATCTGCGACGAGCGGGTCAGGCTGACCACGCGCACGTCGTGCTCGGACGCGAGCTGCTTGGCCATCTGGGTGGCGCGGATCGCGGGACCGGCCATCTTCGCGCCGATCGAGTCGCCCGTGATGATGAGGATGCGACGACGGGTGCCGACCTCGAGCACACCGAGGGAGTGCACGATCTTGTCGTAGCCGGCCAGGTAGTTCTCGATCGGGTACGCGGGCTCGTCGCGGTTGCCGAACAGGCGCAGCAGCTCGCGGTCGCTGCGGACACGCGTGGCCTGGATCGCGCGGCGCGACTCGGTCATCGACGGCAGCTGCTCGACGAACTGGTCGACGCCGTAGATGCCGGCCATGCTCGTCTTCGGCACCGGGATGGTGGGGACGCTGTCGTCGCCGGGGTTCCGCAGGTCGAGCTCCGTGGAGTCGAGCTCCCCGCGGCCCACGGCACGGCGGACGGCGAGCGCCAGCGAGCCGGGCAGGGCGGCGGCGAGCTGCTCGTCACCGAGGTTCTTGTACAGCGTGAAGAGGGCGTTCCGCTCGAGCAGGTAGGTCTCGCGGAAGTCGCCGAACTTGTTCATCGACGCGTGGTGCTTGTGGAACGCGACCGACTTCGGCTGGTACCGGAAGCGCCAGCCGAGCAGGTTGAGCCGCCAGCCGAGGTCGACGTCCTCGTAGAACATGAAGTAGCGGTCGTCGAAGCCGTCGAGCTGCTCGAAGAGCTCGGCGCGGATGAACATCGCGGCGCCGGTGCCGAACAGGACGTCGGTCTCGCTCTCCCAGCGGCCGGTGTCCGGCGACCCGGCGAAGGGCTTGTAGCCCATGCCGTACCAGGTCATCGCGGCCTCGGTGAAGTCGATGTTGACGCCCTCCCAGTCGAGGACCTTCGACGCCACGGCACCGATGTCGGCGCCGGACGCGAACGTGGCCATCGCCGCGCGCACCCAGCCGGTGTCGGGACGGGCGTCGTTGTTGAGGAACGCGACGACCTCGCCGGAGGACTTCTCGACGCCGAGGTTGCACCCGCCGGTGAAGCCGAGGTTGGCGGCCGCGTCGACCAGGGTGAAGTCGAGGTCGGAGGCCTGCAGCCGGCCGAGGTGCTCCGGACCGGAGCCGTTCTCGACGACGATCACCTCGAGCTTGTCCTGCGGCCAGTCCTGCTTGCGGAGTTCCGCGATGCTCGTCAGGGTGTCGTCCGTGCCCTTGTAGTTCACGAGGATGACGGACACGACTCCCGGCTTGCGCTCTGTCACGCGAGTTCCTCCAGCAGCTGCCGCGCACGGCGCGGATCGGTGGCTCGGCCCACGGGGTGCCGCGAGCCGATGACACCATACAAGGCGCGCCCCGCCACTCCCCTGTGGCCGTCGCCGATTCGTGCAGAATGGGCCGCGTGACTGCCGCAGTGATCCCGAACACTCCCCTGTCCTCGCCCCTCGCACCGGAGTACGCGGCCATCGCGGCCGGTGCGCACGCCGAGGGGCCGCGCGGCACCGTCCGGTTCGCCGTGTCGACCGCCGACCCGACCGAGGGCAAGGGCGACCTGTTCGTCGCACTCGGGCTCGCGCGGGCGCTCCGTGCCGAGGGCTGGGGCGTCGCAATGTGGCCGCTCGAGCGCTGGGGAGAAGCGGTCCCCGCCGACACCGCCGTCGTGGTCAGCATGATCGAGTCGTTCGTCCCCGGTTACGTCCCCGCCGGCACCGCCCTGGTCGCGTGGGTGCGGAACTGGACCGCGAAGTGGGCGGCCCTGCCCTACCTCGGTGAGTTCGACGCGGTGTGGACGTCGTCCGGCATCGCCCGCGACGCCGTCGCCGCGCAGTACGACGGTCCGGTCGAGGTCGTCCCGATCGGTGTCGACCTGGACCTGTTCACCGACGAGCGCCCGCACGAAGCCGGCACGACCGCGCCCGCCACGGCGTCCGAGCGCACGGACCGTGCCGTCGCGACCGTCAACTTCTGGGGCGTGCGCCGCCGCGTGCAGGACGTGCTCGCCGAGGTCGCCCCGGCCGAGCCGATCGTGTGGTTCGCCGCGAACGTCGACCACGTCGAGGCCACGGCCGGCGTCGAGCTCCGGCCCGCGGTGTCCTACTTCGCGCTGCCCGAGGTGTACCGCGCCGCCGGCTTCGTCGTCGACGACGTGATCGCCCCGGCCGCCGAGTACGGCACCCTGAACTCCCGCCTGTACGAGGCGCTCGCGTCCGGGGCGCTGCCGGTGACCGACTGCGCGCTCGGCCTGGACGAGCTCGGCCTGTCCGACGTGCCGGTCTTCGACGACGCCGCGTCGCTCGAGCGGGTGCTCGCGATGCCCCGCGCCGAGCGCACCGCCCTGACGGCCCGACTGCGTGCCGTGGTCGTCGAGCGGCACTCGTTCCGTGCGCGCGCCGAGCAGGTCGGTCCGGTCCTGGACGCGGCCGTCGCGGTCGCCTCGGGTCGGTCCGGCGAGCGGAACGCGTTCCTGCGCTGGGCGACCGCGCAGCGCGAGGTCCTGCGGCAGGCCGAGCACGACCGCGACGTCCACCTGTCCGGCGTGCAGGACATCAACCGGCGACTGGTCGCGTCGGAGCAGCAGGTCGGCGCGTACGACACGGCCCGCCGCCAGGCCGAGGCGGAGCGCGACCAGATCGCGGCGCGGTTCGCGGGCCTCACCCGCTCCCCCGAGTACCGGCTGCTGCACGGCGTGGGCCTGATGGCCCGGCGCGTGCGCCGCTGACGTCGGACCAGCACTGACGTCGGACCAGCACTGACGTCGGACCAGCACTGACGTCGAGCGCGCTCACTTCGTGAGCAGGAACGGTCGGGTCCGTCCACCGGACCCGACCGTTGCTGCTCACGATCCGCCGCCGTGGGCGCGACCACGGAACGGACGGGAGGCCCGTGGCGGATCCGCCACGGGCCTCCCGTCCGTCTCGGCGACCGTCTACTGCACGGTCACCGTCTTCGTCCCGAAGCTCTTGTACGTCCCGCTCGGCAGGTCCTGGTAGTAGACCCGCACGGTGTGCGTGCCGGGCTTCAGCCCGGTGAGCACCCGCGACAGCCCGACGTCCGAACCCCAGTTCGGGTAGTCCTTCTGCACGTCGGTGCGGGTCGCGTTCACCGTGCCGGGGGTGATCGCGACGCCGTCCAGGTGCATCTTGTACTTGACCGGGTCCCACACGTCGGGGTCGATCGCCCACCCCTTGACGGTGATGGTCCCCTTGCCGCCGGTGACGGAGTCGTACGACCCCTTCACCGATCCGGTGTTGCCGGTCTTGCCCGTCGCCGGCGGGTCGATGACCGTGAAGGACTTCGTGCCGAAGCTCTTGTACGTGCCGCTCGGCAGGTCCTGGAAGTACACGCGGACGGTGTGCGTGCCCGCGCTCAGACCGGTGAGCTGCACGGACAGGCCGACGTCGGAGCCCCAGCCCGGGTGGACGGCCTCGACGTCGGTGCGCTTGACGTTCACCACACCCGGGTCGATCGCGACGCCGTCCAGGTGCATCTTGTACTTGACCGGGTCCCACACGTCGGGGTCGATCGCCCAGCCCTTGACCGTCGCGCTGTAGACGCCGCCGGTGACCGACTCGTACGAGCCCGTCACCGCGCCGGTCTTGCCGGTCTTGCCGGTGGTGCCGGACGACGGGGCGGTGGCCGACGTCACCTTCACGGTCTTCGTGCCGAAGCTCTTGTAGGTGCCGCTCGGCAGGTCCTGGAAGTAGACCCGCACGGTGTGGTTGCCGGCGCTCAGCCCGGTCAGGCGGAGTGCCAGGCCGACGTCGGAGCCCCAGGACGGGTGCTTCGCCTCGACGTCGGTGCGGGTGGCGTTCGCGGTGCCGCTGTTCGTGCTGACGCCGTCGACGTGGACCTTGTACTTGACGGGGTCCCAGACGTCCGGGTCGATCGCCCACGCGCGCACCGTGGCCGTGCCGGCGCCGCCGGTGACGGAGTCGTACGTCCCGCGGAGTGCTCCGGTCTTGCCGGTCTTGCCGGTGGTGGGGGCACTGACGGTGACGGACTTCGACGCGACCTTGACGTAGCCGGTGCCGGGCTTGTCCTGCGTGTAGAGCGCCACGGTGCGGGTGCCCGGTGTGATGCCGCCGATCGTCTTCGAGAACCCGAGGGTGCTGCCGACGCCCTTGTAGACCTTGGCGACGTCGGTGCGGGTGCGGTCGGTGGTGCCGGTCGCCTTGCTGACGCCGTCGACCAGGATCTTCCACGGGGCGGGCTTCGCCGAGTCGGGGTCGAGGGCCCAGCCGGTCGCGGTGATCGTGCCGGCGCTGCCGGTGACGGTGTCGAGTGCACCCTTCGGGGCTGCGCTCACGACCGTGCGGGTGTAGCAGCCGAGCAGCGTGTTGCTGCCCTTGCCCTGGTTGATGGCGTAGGTGCACACCGAGTGCTTGCCGACGCTCAGCCCGGTCAGCTCGGTCGAGAACCCGTGCTTGAGGTTGTTCGCGCCGAGGGTGGCGGACAGGTCGGGGCGGTTCACGTTCGCGGTGACGGTCTTCGCCCCGGCCCCGTCGACGTAGAACGCGACGCGGAGCGCGCTCGTGGTGTCCGGGTCGACGGCCCAGCCACTGACCGTGATCGACGAGGTCGAGCTCGGCGTGACCGCGTCGACGTTGCCGTACGGGTTGCCACCGCCGGTCGCCGAGCCGAACCAGTCGGTGTACATGCGCCAGAAGTTGCGGTTGCCGTACGCCGAGCAGCCGTCACCGGTGCCGTAGAGGTTCGACATCGCGGCGGTGTTCGGGGTGTACGGGGTGTAGATGTACAGCCCCGCGGTCGCCTGGTTCTGGATGTAGACGGACTTGCGCCCGCAGGCCGCGTTCGGGTTGAGGAGGATCGAGTTTGTCCGACCCGCCTGGTACGCCCACGAGGTCGGCGACGACTGGTAGCGCTTGAACTGGAGCGCGGCGGCGTAGACCTGCTGACCGAAGCCGAAGTACGCCGGGTCGCACGGGGCGGTGTCCGGGCACGCGAAGCCGGTGGCGTGCAGGTACATGTAGGACGTCGGCGAGGACGTCGTGACGATGCCCTGCTCCTTCTGCAGGAGCACGAGGAGCACCTTCTGGCTGATGCCGCACGCGGCGCCGACCTGGGCGATCATCGTCGCGGCGGACTTGGTGCCGCCGGCGATGGCGCTGCACCGGCCGGAGACGGCACCGATCGCGCTCATCTTCTGCGAGAAGTCCTTCAGGCAGGCGGGGCCGCTCGACGACTTCCGGCAGTTCGGGGCGACACTCGTCAGGAACGACTGCACGGCCGCGGCGTTCATCGCCGAGCCGTTGTAGAAGTTGGCATCGCTGATGATGTTGCCCGGGTCGAAGTCGCCGGCGACCGCGGCCGAGGCGGACTCGGTCGTGGTCTGCTCGGACAGGATCGTGCCGAAGGTCAGCCCGCTGACGGCGACGGCGAGTGCCGCGACGATCGCGAGGGAGGTCCGGAAGGGTCGGCGACGGCGCCCGTCCGACTCGGTCTGGATGGAACGCATCACGGCACCTCCGCCGGCATCGGGTCGGACGTCGTCGACGCGGAGCCGACGGCGTAGGTCAGGGTGACGGACCAGGTGCCGCTGGGGACCTGGTCCGCGGGGAACGCGACCTGCGCGCAGTTGACCGAGGAAGCGCTCGCCTGCGCCGCGCTCGTGGCGGTGCGCGTGACGCTCCCCTTCTTCGCGGAGAACGTGCAGGTCCCGCTGGTGTCGGTGGTGCCCGAGACGAGTCCGCCGGCCTGCAGCGACTTCGAGGCCGTGTCCCAGCCGCTGTAGGTCACGACGGCGGTCGCCGGGAAGTCCGACGGGTCGGTGTCCGGCTCGTTGGTCGAGCCGCTCCCCGGGAAGGCACCAGGGGTGTCGTTGTCCGAGGCGGTGGGGTCGTCGGTGGCCTCGGACGCGGGCGACGACGCGGTGCCGGTGGGCTCCGTGGTCGCCGGGTCGTCGGCGGTCGGGGTCGGACTCGCGGTGCGGGTCGCTGACGCGGACGGCGACGGGGTGGCGTCGTCGCCACCACCGGAACAACCGGCCAAGAGAACACTGAGGGCACCGACCACCGCGAACGCAGCGATCGGCCTGGATGCGAGGAGCATGCTGACGGGCCGTCCTGTGGATGTTGACAAGGGTCCGGGCTGCGACAACGGTAACCCCAAAGTGAAGGTTGAGGGTTGGATCGGTCCGGAATCACCCCCGCTCGGGGTGCACGACGGCCGTCGCCCATCCCTGCCGCGCGGGCCCGGTGAGTATGCTGTTCCGGTCCTGCCCCCACGAACGAAGAGACGTATGGTCGATCAAGCCCGCATGGCGGCGCTCGCGAAGGAACCCCTCGTCGTGATCGGCGCTCCGACGAGCGCCTTCCGCGGAACCTGGCGAGAGCTGCGCGACGTCTTCCGGCAGCGCGAGATGCTCGGGATGCTCATCCGACGCGACCTGAAGGCGCGGTACAAGGACTCGGCGCTCGGGTTCGTGTGGACGCTGGTGCGCCCGCTGACCCAGCTGCTCATCTACTACTTCGTCATCGGCAAGGTCCTCGGCGCCGCCAACGGCATCGACAACTTCGCGATCTACGTCTTCACCGGCCTGACCGCCTACACGCTCTTCAGCGAGATCGTCGCCGGGTCGACCGGCTCGATCGTCGGCAACTCCGGGCTGATCAAGAAGGTCTACGTCCCGCGCGAGGTCTTCCCGCTCGCCAGCGTCGGCGCGGCCCTGGTCAACTTCACCATCCAGTTCGCGATCCTGCTCGCCGCGACCGTGGTCATCGGCGTCTTCCCGTTCCACGAGGGGCTCGTCTACCTGATCCCGTCGCTCGCGGTGATCCTCGTCTACGGCGCGGCCATCGGCCTGGTGCTGTCCGCGCTCAACGTGTACCTGCGCGACGTGCAGTTCGTCATCGACGTCGGCCTCATGGTCCTGCTCTGGGCCTCGCCGATCGTGTACTCGTACTCGCGGGTGGTCGCCACCGTGAACACCGACTGGCTCATCACCGCCTACACGAACAACCCCCTGACGCTGGCCGTGCTCGGCATGCAGAACGCGATCTGGCTGCACGACCCGGCCGACGTCACGTACCCGGACCACCTGATGCTGCGCCTCGGCATCGCGTTCGTCATCGGTGTCCTGTGCCTCCTCGGCGCGCAGCGGGTGTTCTCCCGTCTGCAGGGCAACTTCGCGCAGGAGCTGTAGACCATGGCCATCAGCACCCCCGTCGCCCCGACGCCCACCGAGGGCACCGCCGAGCGCCCGGACGTCATCGTCATCGACCACGTCCGCAAGCGCTTCACCGTCCGCAAGGACAACACCCTGCGCGAGCGCATCGTCACGCTCGGTCGCGCCGGCCGCAAGCACCGCCAGGACTTCTGGGCCCTCGACGACGTCACCGTGTCGATCCAGGCCGGCTCCACGGTCGGCCTCATCGGCCAGAACGGCTCCGGCAAGTCGACCCTGCTCAAGGCGATCGGCGGCATCATCCAGCCGACCTCCGGCACGGTGGCCCGCCGCGGTCGCCTCGCTGCCCTGCTCGAGCTCGGCGCCGGCTTCCACCCCGACCTGTCCGGGCGCGAGAACGTCTACCTCAACGCGTCGCTGCTCGGGCTGAGCCGCAAGCAGACCGACGAGAAGTTCGACGACATCCTGGCGTTCTCGGGGATCGGCGACTTCATCGACACCCAGGTGAAGTTCTACTCATCCGGCATGTACGTGCGACTCGCCTTCGCCGTCGCCGTGCACACCGATCCCGACGTCCTGCTCGTCGACGAGGTGCTGGCCGTCGGCGACGAGGCGTTCCAGCGCAAGTGCCTCGACCGCATCCGCACCTTCCAAGAGGCGGGCAAGACGATCATCATCGTCACGCACTCGCTCAGCCAGGTGCAGGAGATGTGCGACCGGGTGGTCCTGCTCAACAAGGGCAAGGTGCTGCACGACGGCGATCCCGTCCAGGCCGTGAGCATGTTCCGCGAGGTCCTCGAGGAACGCCGCCAGGGCGAGCTCAGCACCGACGTCGCCGTCGGCCGCGGCAAGGTCCTCGGCGCGAGCGTGCGCGTCGACGGCAAGGAGCCCCGCGCCGAGGTCATGCCCGGCGACGACCTCGTCGTGGACATGGAGTTCGAGCACCTGGACGGCATCGCCGACTGGGAGGCCGCGGTGCAGATCAACAACGCCGGCGGCCAGGTCGTGTACGGCACCACCACCGGCATCATGGGCCTCGAACTGCAGCCGCTGCACGGTCGCCGGAAGCTCCGCCTGCGGATCGCCGACACCGCGTTCGGCACCGGCAAGTACTTCATCAACGTGTCGATGATGGACTCCGCCGGCCGCCACCTGCACGACATGCCGGAGTGCGACTCGTTCGAGGTGCCCGGGTTCGAGAACGCCGTGGGCACGGTCTACGCGCAGCCCTCGATCGAGGAGCTGGACTGAGCCCGACCGACGACGGCACCGACGTCCGGACCCCGGCCGTCCCGCGCACCGCGGTCGTCGTCGTCAACTGGGAACGCGCCGACCTGACGACCGCGGCCGTCCGCGCCGTGCTCGCCGACGGCGCGGCCGACCAGGTGGTCGTCGTCGACAACGGCTCGTCGGACGACTCCGTCGCCGTCCTCCGCCGCGAGCTGCCCGACGTCGACGTGTTCGCGCGGGAGCACAACGGTGGGTTCGCGGCCGGCGCGAACACCGGCATCCGGCACGCGGACGCCGACGTCGTCGTCCTGCTCAACAACGACGCGGTCCCCGCGCCGGGCTTCGTCGCGGCGCTCCGCGACCACCTGGCGCAGGCGCGGCCCGAGGTCGCGGCCGTGACGGGCCGCATCGTGCTCGCCGGACGCTGGACGAGCCTCCCGGTCGGCGCGACGCCAGCACCCGGCCAGCGCGTGCTGCAGGGCCACGACGGCCGCTCGTGGACGCCGTCGCCTGACGGCGAGGTGCGCCTCAACTCGACCGGCGTGCGCGTCGACCGCGACGGCAACGGCATGGACCGCGACTGGTTCGCGCCCGTCGACCGCGTCGCGGACGTCGACGTCTTCGGGTTCTCCGGTGGGGCCTCCGCCCTGCGGCGGAGCGCGCTCGACGACGTCGGCCTGCTCGACGAGTCGCTCTTCATGTACTACGAGGACACCGAGCTCGCGTGGCGACTCCGCCGACGCGGCTGGCGCGTGGAACACGCGGCCGACGCGGTCGTCGAGCACGACCACTCGGCGTCGTCCGGGGTGCAGAGCGACCTGTTCCTCTTCCGCAACGCGCGCAACCGGGTGGTCGTCGCGCTCTGGCACGCGCCGTGGGGCACCGTCCTGCGGGCGGGCGCCCGGACCCTCTTCCGCGGCCTGCGCGGGCTGCTGGCCGGTCCCACCCGACGGGAGGCCCGGCTCGTCCTGGCAGCGTTCGCGGACGTCGTCGGGGCGCTCCCATCGCACCTCGCGCGGCGGCTCCGCGAGTCGCGGCGTGCGTCCGTCCCGCGCCGCAGCGTGGACCCGGGCGCATGAGCGCGGAGGGCTATCCTGGTCACTCCCCCGCCGACGGACCCGACCGTGGCGCCCCCGTTCGGAAGGACCCTCGCGTGCCGCAGCTCACCGTCCTCGTCGACGGGACCGCGGTACCGCGTGCACTCGGCGGTGTGGGCCGCTACGTCGAGGGGGTCGTGTCGCACCTGACCGACCCGGCGCTCGACGTCCACCTGGTGGTCCGACCCGTGCACGCTCCGCACTTCGCCGCCGTCGCGCCGCACGCGACCGTGCACACCGCGCCGGGCTGGACCGACTCGGTGCCGCTTCGTTTCCTGTGGGAGCAGACCGGGCTGCCGGCGCTCGGCCGACGACTCGGCGCGCAGGTGCTGCACTCCCCGCACTACACGTTCCCGTTCGCGTGGCGCGGCGGGTCCGTCGTGACCCTGCACGACGCCACGTTCTTCTCGAACCCCGAGTGGCACTCCCGCCTGAAGCGCACGTTCTTCACCTGGTGGAGCCGTCGGTCCCTGCGCTCCCGCCCGGTCGTCATCGTGCCGAGCGCGGCCACCGCGACCGAGGCTGCACGGGTGGTGACCGGCATCCGCGCCGACGTCCGGGTCGCACCACTCGGCGTCGACCGTGCCGTGTTCCACGAGCCGTCCACCGCCGAGGTCGAGGACGCCCGGATCGCCGCGACGCTGCCCGAAGGTGCGCCCTGGATCGCGTTCCTCGGCACGATCGAACCGCGGAAGAACGTCACCGCGCTGCTCGACGCCTACGCCGCGGTGCGTTCCGCGCGGACGGCCGCCGGCTCGGACGCCGGCTCGGCTGGTGGCTCGGCTGGTGGCTCCGACGTCCCCTGGCTGGTGCTCTCCGGGGCCCGCGGGTGGGACGAGTCCGCGATCGCTCGCCTCGACGCCCTGCAGCCAGACGAGCACGTGATCGAGGCCGGCTACCTGCCCCTCGAGGACCTGGCCGGCTACCTCGGCGGAGCGGAGTTCGTCGTCTACCCATCACTCGGCGAGGGCTTCGGCCTGCCGGTGGTCGAGGCGATGGCCTCCGGCGCCTGCGTCCTGACCACCCGGCGGCTGTCACTGCCCGAGGTCGGCGGTGACGCAGCGGTGTACACCGAGCCGTCCGCCTCCGCACTGGCGTCCGCGATGACGGGGCTGCTCGACGACCCGTCGCTCGTCGCGTCGCACCGGGCGGCCGCGCTGGCCCGGGCCGCCTCGTTCACGTGGGAGGCCACGGCAGCCGTGCACGTCGAGGCCTACTCGGCCGTGGCCCGGGACGCTCGGGCCGGGGGTACCCGGTGATCCGCGTCGCCGTGCTGACGGTCACCTACAACACCGGCGAGACCATCCGGCCGTTCCTGGCGAGCGTCGCGGCGGCGTCCTCGGAGCCGGTCGCCGTCGTGATCGCCGACAACGGGTCCGCCGACATCGACGCACTGCGGGCGATCGGTGAGTCCTACGGTGCCGTCGTGGTGTCATCCGGGGGCAACCGTGGCTACGGCGGGGGCATCGACGCCGCACTGAGCGCCCTCGACGACGTCCTGCCCGACGTCCGCCCCGAGTTCCTGCTCGTCACGAACCCCGACGTCGTGCTCGCACCCGACTCGATCGACGAACTCGTGCGCGCCGCCGACCGGCTGCCGTCCGGCGGGTCGTTCGGGCCGCGGATCCTCGACGAGCAGGGCGAGACGTACCCGTCCGCACGCCAGCTGCCGTCGCTCCGGACCGGGCTCGGCCACGCGGCGTTCTCGCGGTTCTGGCCCGCCAATCCGTGGAGCCAGCGGTACTGGTCCACCACGCAGGTCGTCGAGCGCGAGGCCGGCTGGCTGTCCGGCGCGTGCTTCCTCATCCGGACGTCGGTGTTCCGCGAGCTCGGCGGGTTCGACGAGTCGTACTTCATGTACTTCGAGGACGTCGACCTGGGCCAGCGCGTCGGTCGCTCCGGTCGCGCGAACGTGTACGTGCCGACGGCCGTGGTCACCCACACCGGGGCGCACTCGACGTCGTCCAACCGGCGCCGGATGGAGATCGAGCACCACCGCAGCGCGTACCGGTTCCTGTCGCGGAAGTACCGGGCGTGGTGGCTCTGGCCGCTGCGCGTCGCCCTGCACGCGGGCCTCTCCGCCCGCGCCCGCTGGGTCACACGCAAGTAGCCCGGTCGGGGGCCTGCAGGGCCGTGCGCGACCCCACTAGGCTCAGCGTCGTGCACCGCGACCCGGAACCCTGGCTCGGCTGCGGCCCGATCGACGCCGCCCGCCGCTACTGGACGGGGGCGTTCACGTTCCGCCGTGCCCGTGCGAGCCGGGCCGAGTTCTGGTGGGCACGCGCCGTCGACGTGCTCGTGGTCTGGCTCGTCGTGACGTTCGTGCCGATGGCCACCGGGATCCCGGACGCCGACGACTCGATGTCGACCTTCCAGAACACCCCCGGGTTCCTCGGGATCGGGCAGTCCGTCCTGAGCCTCAACGGCAGCCCCGACGGCTGGCACGTCGTCGCCCAGGGGCCGCCGTCGCAGTGGGTGCTGTTCGTGTGGTGCGTGCTGACCGTCATCCCGAACCTGGCACTCGGCGCACGACGACTCCGCGACATCGGGTCGCCGGCGTGGATCGCGCTGTTCGGCGGCTTCCCGATCCTGGACCTGTTCCTGCTGCTCGGTGCCCTGCGCCGCAGTTGGCGCCCGACGCTCCTGTCGGACCCGGACCCGGAGCCGTCCGGCGCCGAAGTCCCCGTCGCCCACCGCGCCGCGTAGGGGGTACGGCCGGAACCAGGTTCCGGACTCAGCACCACGGATCTTCGCGATGTTGTGTCCGGAACCTGGTTCGCGAGGAGTCGGGTCAGGCGCGGAGGCGGGCGCGCTCGGCGCGGGCGGCGGCCAGCAGCACGGCGGCTCGGGCGTCGAAGGAGTGCTCCGCGGCGATGCGCGACGCGACCGCCGCCCGCTCGGCAGCGGACGGCCACACGCGTGCCGGGTCGAGGAGCGCAGCGAGCTCGTCACGGGAACGCGCGACCGCGAGCGTCGGGACGTCGAGCACCTCGGTCAGCCCGGCGACCTCGTCGGTGACGACGACTCCCCCGGACGCCAACACGTCGAACACCCGGTTCGACACAAAGCCACCGGCCGCCATGTCCGCCCAGTGGTCGTTGAGCACCACGCGCGCCGAGGCGTAGGCCGTGGCGACCTCGGCCCGGCTCAGCGATGGTTCGCCGAGCGCTGCGTCGGGGACCACGCCCTGCCACGCCGGGCCGTGCACGCGAAGGTCGGCTCCGAGCGCCACGGCATCGGCGACCACCGGGCGCGCGGCGCCGCGGGTCGAGCCGACGAAGACCACCCGGTCGGCATCGGGGCTCGTCGTCGCCCGCGCGCCCGGGTGGAACACCGCGGGGTCGGTCGCCTGCAGCAGCGTGCGGACCGGGACCCCCGATCGCGCTGCGGCCGTCGCACCCCAGACCGGACCGGCAGCGAACGCCGCGTCGAACGACCGGAGCTCGGTGTCGGAGACGTCGTCGGGATGGCTGATCACCCAGAGGAGGTTCACCGACGCGGGGTTCGGCGGCACCCGGTCGAGCCCGCGGATCACGAGCGTCACGTCGTCCGAGGCATCGTCGTCCCGCACGTGGGCGTCACGGCGGTCGATCCGGACACGCTGCCCGAGCCGCTCGAGGGCCCCGGCCAGCTCGGCGGCGAAGTGCACGTCGCCCCAGCCGTCACCCTCGGGCCCGGCGGGAGCGGCGATCTTCAGCGACCAGGTGAGCGGGTCGGTGGCGCTGCTGGTCGTCCGGCGGACCGGTGTCACCGGTCGCGCTCCCCACGGCGGCAGCGGCGGCCCGGCCACGACGTCACGTGTCGCTGGCCCACGGTCCCGCCATGCGCTGAACGCGTCGACGGTCGCGGCGTCGACCGTGCGGCCGGCCTCGACCGAGCGGGTCGCCGCACCGACGACGCGCACCGGTCCGCCGTGGACATCGGCGACGGCGCGGGTCCAGGCAGTCAGGGTCATGCGTTCGTCCGGGAGGCACGGTGCCGGCACCAGCGCCGCCCCCGGCATCGAGAGCACTGGTTGGTCCGCCGCGAACACGGCGTCGGCGTCCTCGGCGGCGCCTCCGGGAACGGCGTCGTCGGACCAGGGCAGCGCCCCGGGACGGAGGAGCCGGGCGCCGGAGCGGAGTGCGCCGTCCGGCAGGCGGACCCGTGCCTGTGCCACCGCGTCGGCCGCGGCGAGGGCCCGGAGACCGGCGGCATCGATCGTCACCGAGGTGTCGACGAGCACGAGGACCCGTCCGACCCCGGCGGCGAGGCCGGCGTTGATCGCGGACCCCAGGCCGTCGACCGGCACGGTCCGCACCCACGGCAGGCGACGACCGAACGGATCGCGCGGCGAGGCGTCGGCGACGTAGCTCACGGCGCGGACGTCAGTGCCGCGGCCGAAGGCCTCGCGGGCGACGGCGACGAGGCGCGTGACCTCGGCGTGCCGGTCCGACCGGGTCGTGACGAGGACCGTGACGTCCTGGTCCAGGTGCGGCAGGGGGTCGTCGAAGCCGGCCACGCGGACGACGTCAGTCGTCGCTGCGGGCGTGGGACGGGCCTCCCGGTCGGGGTGGTCGGCAGCCGTCGTGTCGCGACGACGGCGACCGAACCACCCAGAACCGGACGCCACGGGCGGTGCTAGGCGCCGAGGAGCCGCTGGAGGTAGACGCCGTAGCCGCCCTTGACGAGCGGCGCGGCCAGCTCGGCGAGCTGCGCGTCGTCGATCCAGCCGTTGCGCCAGGCGATCTCCTCGATGCACCCGATCTTGAAGCCCTGGCGGTCCTCGATGACCTTGACGTACTCGGACGCCTGCATCATCGACTCGAACGTGCCGGTGTCGAGCCACGCGGTGCCACGGTCGAGGACCTGGACGCCGAGTTCACCGGCCTCGAGGTAGCGCTCGTTGACCGTCGAGATCTCGAGCTCGCCACGGGCGCTCGGCTCGATCGTCTTCGCGATCTCGATGACCTTGTTGTCGTAGAAGTACAGGCCGGGGACGGCGTAGTTCGACTTCGGCTCGGCCGGCTTCTCCTCGATGGAGACGGCAGTGAAGTCGTCGTCGAACTCCACGACGCCGTAGGCCTTCGGGTCGGCCACGTGGTACGCGAAGATCGTCGCGCCGTCGACCTCGGTGTTCTTCCGCAGGTTCGTGCCGAGGCCGGTGCCGTGGAAGATGTTGTCGCCGAGGACGAGTGCGACGCTGTCGTCGCCGATGAAGTCCTCGCCGATGACGAAGGCCTGCGCGAGCCCGTCCGGGGACGGCTGCACGGCGTACTGGATCTCCATGCCGAAGGCGGAGCCGTCGCCGAGCAGGGCCTTGAACTGCTCGTTGTACTCCGGCGTCGTGATGACGAGCACTTCGCGGATGCCGGCCATCATCAGGGTCGACAGGGGGTAGTAGACCATCGGCTTGTCGTAGATCGGCATGAGCTGCTTGCTGATGCCCTTGGTGATCGGCCAGAGGCGCGTGCCGGATCCACCGGCGAGGATGATGCCCTTCATCGGGATCGCTTCCTTACTTCGTTACTTCGTCGTGCGGAGAGACTCGGTGTAGGCCACGCACTCCTCGTACGTCGGCAGCAGACCGGCGGCGGCGGCCGCTTCGAGCGTCGGGGCGCTCGTGTCCTTCTCGGAGAGCACCGGCTCACCGATGCCGTCCGGCAGTTCGAGCCCGACGGTCGGGTCGAGGATCGTGATCCCCTTCTCGCGTTGGGGGTCGTAGTGCGCGCTGACCAGGTAGTTCACGGTGGAGTGGTCCTCGAGCGCGACGATCGCGTGGCCGAGGCCCTCGGACAGGTACACGGCCTTGCGGTCGACGTCGTCGATGCGGACCGAGTCCCACTGCCCGAACGTCGGCGAACCGACGCGGATGTCGACGATGTAGTCGATGAAGGCGCCACGGACGGCGGTGACGTACTTCGCCTGGCTCGGGGCGACGAGGGCGTAGTGGATGCCCCGCGCGACGCCGGCCGACGAGATCGACATGTTCACCTGGCGGAGGTCCAGCGGGTGACCGACCGTCTCCTCGAGGACGTCGGCCCGGTACGCCTCGAGGAATGCTCCTCGTGCGTCGCCGTGCTGGACGGGCGTGAACTCCCACGCGCCGGGGATCTTCAGTTCGCGGATCTGCACCGGGGAAGCCTAGCAAGGTGGCGCATCGCATAGGCTGTCCTGGTTCTGTGCCCCGCGCCCCGCGCGCTGCGACTCCCGAAACGAGACCAAGCGAGCCCGTGAAGCTATTCGTCCAGATCCCCTGCCTCAACGAGGAGAACACCCTCGCCAGCGTCATCGACTCGATCCCGCGTGAGATCGACGGCATCGACGAGATCGAGATCCTGGTCATCAACGACGGCAGCACCGACCGCACCGTCGAGGTCGCCAAGGAACACGGCGTCAAGCACTTCGTGCACCACACGACCAACATGGGTCTCGCCCGGTCGTTCCGCGACGGCGTCGACTACGCCCTGCTGCACGGTGCCGACATCGTCGTCAACACCGACGGCGACAACCAGTACCCGCAGGCGCAGATCGCCGAGCTCGTCCAGCCGATCCTGCGCAAGGAAGCCGAGATCGTCATCGGCGACCGGCAGACCCGCACGATCGAGCACTTCTCCGGCTTCAAGAAGCTCATGCAGCGCTTCGGGTCGTGGGTCGCCAGCCGCGCCGCCGGGCTCGACCTGCCCGACGCCGCGAGCGGGTTCCGCGCGTACTCGAAGTACTCGCTGATCCGCCTGAACATCGTCACGCGCTTCAGCTACTGCATGGAGACCATCGTGCAGGCCGGCTACAAGCGCCTGGCGATCGCGTCCGTGCCGATCACGACGAACCCGAAGACGCGCGAGTCCCGGCTGTTCAGCAACATCTTCCAGCACATGTTCGAGTCCGGCTCGGCGATCGCCCGGGTCTACCTGATGTACCGGCCGATGGCGCTCTTCGCCTGGGTCAGCGTGATCCTGGGCGGGCTCGGGCTCTGGCCACTCGTCCGCTACCTGGTGCTGCTCGCGATGCAGACCCCCGGCAACCACCTGCAGTCGATCATCCTCGGTGTGGTGCTGCTCATCACGGCGCTGCTCTCCATCGTGATCGGCGTCGTCGCCGACCTCACCCGCCTCAACCGCACGCTGGCCGAGGAGCAGCTCGACCTGCAGAAACTGCAGCGGTATGGCGACTGACACGGCCCCGGCCGTGTCGGGCACCGTCGCCCGCCCACGGGTCGACCGTGCCGAGCGCGTCGTCGTCATCGCCCTGACGGTCGCGTTCGCCGCCGTCCTGGCGGTCTGGGCGATCGTGACGACCACCTACAAGGCGCCGGACGAGCCGACGCACGTCGACGCCGTCCTGCACCTGGCGATCGGTGACGCCTGGCCGGAGCCGGGCGCGATGCACTACCTCAACGCCACGCACGACACGCAGATCAGCAACCTGCGACAGCCGGCGTCCGACAACGCGACGTGGGGCGAGCTGCTGCGGGAGTTCCCCGGGGTGCACCCGACGAGCATCGACCAGATGTCGCAGCACCCGCCCACGTACTACGCGCTGGCCGCCGGGGTCCTCCACCTGGTGCACTTCGAGGACCTGCGGTGGGACCACGCCGTGATGGCCCTGCGGCTGTTCGACGCCCTGCTCGTGCTGCCCCTGCCGTTCCTGGCGTGGGCCACGGTGCGTCGGCTGACCCGCTCGCCCCGGGCTGCCGTGGTCGGCGGGGCGGCGATCCTGGCCGTCCCCGAGGTCGCGTCGATCGGTACCTCGGTGACGAACGACGCCCTGATGCTGCCCCTCGCGGGTGCGCTGGTGTACTTCGTCGTCCGGCTGCTGACGGGCGACCAGCGGGTGCGGACCACGGTGTGGATCGGCCTGCTGCTCGGCGCGATGCTGCTGACCAAGGGAACTGCCCTGCCCGCCGTCCCCTTCGTCGGGATCGCGGTGATGGCGGCGGGCTGCACCCGCGCGACCGTCTGGCGGAACGTGCTGCGCACCACCTGGACGCTGGGGATCGCCGGCGTCGTCGGTGGGTGGTGGTGGCTGCGGAACATCCTCGTGTACCACGCGATCCAGCCCGACGGCATGGCCTACGCCCGTCCGTCGATGCCGTTCCCGGACGACACCGCGGCCAGTCCGGAGGTCTTCCTGCGCGACTACTGGAACGGCGTGACCCGCACGTTCTGGGGCAGCGTCGGCGGTCTGACGCAGTTCCAGTTCGCCCAGTTCCTGATCGACGGCCTGACCATCGTGTCGATCGCCGGCATCGTCATCTGGGCGTTCCGCCGCGGCCCGTCGCTGCGACCCGCGATCGTCCTGGCGTCGTACCCCGTCATCCTGATCGCCCTGCACATGCAGAGCGGGTGGGGCGGCTACGTGCGGAACACGATCGTCGCCGGCACCCAGGGCCGCTACTACTACCCCACCCTCATCGCCCTCATCGCCCTGAGCGCCCTGGCCTGGCGGCGCGTGACCGTCACCGCGGCCGGCGCCACACGACTGGCCGTCGGCATGTCCGTCGCGGCGACGGCCATCGCCCTCTACGGCGTCGTCTACGCGCTCCGGGCGTTCGGCCGTGACGCCGCGTTCTGGATCGACGAGTTCTCGATCGTCAAGTTCGACCAGTACGGCATGCTCGCTGCCGGCGGGAACTTCACGCTGGCCACCGTGGCAGCGGTCGCGCTGATCGCCACGGCGGTCCTGCTGGTGCGTTTCGTGCGCCGGACGGCGGTGACGGCGTGACCGCCCGCCGCGAGTGGGTCGTGCTCGGCACGATCACCGTCGCGTGGCTGGGCCTGCTGCTCGGCTTCGCCCTGCTCACCCCGGCGTTCGGCGCCCCCGACGAGCCCGCGCACGTCGACGCCGCGTTCCGGCTGGCGCTCGGCCTCGGGTGGCCGCACGGCGGCGAGATGCACTACCTCGCCGCCATCCGGCAGATCGTGGAGCACCCGGTGCCCGCCGTCGACCGCCCCACGGTCGACGCGCTCCTGGCGGCGGTCCCCGGCGACTCCCCCGCGATCGACCCGATGTCGCAGAACCCGCCGACGTACTGGCTCGTCGCCGCGGGCATCCTGCGCCTGATCCGCTTCGGGGCGCACGACTGGGCCACCTCAGTGCTCGTCCTGCGCCTGTTCGACGTCGTGCTCGTGACCGCGCTGCCGGTGCTCGTGTGGGCGACCGTCCGCCGGGTGACGCGGTCGCCGCGGACCGCCCTGGTCGCACCGCTGCTGCTCTTCGCGGTGCCGCAGCTCGCGCAGGTCGGCGCCGGCGTGACGTCGTGGGCACCGATGATCCTGCTCGGCGCCGTGCTCGTGTGGCTGAGCGTGCGGGTGCTCACCGGTGACCGGTCGTGGTGGACCACGGCGGGGTTGGCCGTGGCGGTGACCGGGCTCGCGGCGATCAGCGCGCTCGGTCTGCTGGCGGTGCCGTTCGTCGTCCTCGTGTTCGCGCTGGCCCGCGACGAGCGCGGCGAGCGCGGCGAGCGCGACCGGGACCGCGACCGCGACCGCGACCAGCGCACCGCACGTCCGTGGCGCCGGTCGGCCCTGCACGCCGGCGTGGTCGTCGTCGCTGCCGCCGCGGTGTCCGGCTGGTGGTGGGTCCGCACGCTGCTCGTCAGCGGGACCCTGCTGCCGGACGCCCTGCGCGGCGTCACCACGGTGCAGCCGTACCCGTCGGGCGGCGCGAACCCCGGCGCGTTCGCCGGTCGGCAGTGGGACGGCCTGACCGCCTCGTTCTTCGGGGACTTCGGCGCGAACCAGTGGCCGCTGCCGCCCATGGTCGTCGACGCCCTGGCGATCATCGGTCTCGTCGCCCTCGGCTGGTCGTACGCGCGTCGCGGCGCCGGACGCCGGGTGATGACCATCGCCCTGGTCTGGCCGGCGCTCGTCGTCGTCGCGACCCTCGCCTACAACTGGCGGAACTACCTCGGCACGCACCAGGGCAACGGGCTGCAGGGCCGGTTCCTGTTCGTGGCCGTCGTCGCCCTCGTGCTGTCGCAGGCCGTGGCGTGGCGTGCCCTGGTCGTCCGTCCGGAACTGCGCCGCCGGCTCGCCCGGATCGCCGCCGTCGGCTCGTTCGCCATCGCCCTGTACGGCATCGGCATCGCGTACCGCGGCGCGTGGGAGAACGTCCAGTTCCGGGTCACCCCCGGCGGCCTGTCGGCGATGGCCGGTGGCTCGCTCGCCGGGCCGCTCCCGATCGCGCTGGCCGGGGCACTGTTCCTCGTCGCCGCCGTCGCAGCCGCCGTGTTCGTCTGGCGCGCGGCCGCCGTGCCGAGCACCACGGCCGCCGTGCCGGGCACCACGGCCGCCGTGCCGGGCACCACGGCCACCCCCGTCACCGGGCTCCCGCTAGAATCGCCGCCGACCCACGAACCGACCGTCAGGAAAGAGAACTCGTGAAGATCCTCGTCACCGGAGGAGCCGGCTTCATCGGCTCGAACTTCGTCCGCCGCACCCTGGAGGACGCGTACCCCGGCCTCGAGGGCGCCGAGGTCGTCGTCTACGACGCGCTGACCTACTCCGGCAACGAAGCGAACCTCGCACCGGTCGCCGACTCCCCCCGCTACACCTTCGTGCACGGCGACATCCGCGACGCCGCGAAGCTCGACGAGGTCGTCCCGACGGTCGACGCGATCGTGCACTTCGCCGCCGAGTCCCACGTCGACCGGTCGGTCCGCGACTCCGGCATCTTCGTCGAGACGAACGTCGTCGGCACCCAGCGCCTGCTCGACGCTGCGCTCCGCCACGGCACCGAGCGCTTCGTGCACGTCTCCACCGACGAGGTCTACGGCTCCATCAGCGAGGGCTCGTGGGACGAGGAACGACCGCTCGAGCCGAACTCCCCGTACTCGGCGTCGAAGGCCGGCAGCGACCTGCTCGCCCGCAGCTACCACCGCACCCACGGGCTGAACCTCTCGATCACGCGCTGCTCGAACAACTACGGGCCGTACCACTTCCCCGAGAAGGTCATCCCGCTCTTCGTCACGAACCTCATCGACGACGTGCACGTCCCGCTGTACGGCGAGGGCAACAACATCCGCGACTGGCTGCACGTCGACGACCACACCCGCGGCATCGCGATGGTCCTGACCCGTGGCCGCGCCGGCGAGATCTACAACATCGGTGGCGGCACCGAGCTCACCAACAAGGAGCTCACGCAGCTGCTCCTCGACGCCACCGGCAAGGACTGGTCGTACGTCGACCGCGTCGCCGACCGTCTCGGCCACGACCTGCGCTACTCGGTCGACATCTCGAAGATCCAGGCCGAGCTCGGCTACGAGCCGCAGGTCCCCTTCGAGCAGGGCCTGGCCGACGTCGTGCAGTGGTACCGCGACAACCGTTCGTGGTGGGAGCCGCTCAAGGAGCGCGCAGCGATCGCATGACCAGGTACCTCATCACCGGCGCCGCCGGCATGCTCGGCCGTGACCTCCGGGCCGCGCTCGCCGGCCGCGACGTCACGGCACTCTCGCGCGCCGAGCTCGACATCACCGACCCGGCCACGGTGGACGCCGCCGTCGCCGGACACGACGTCGTGATCAACTCCGCCGCGTACACGAAGGTCGACGACGCAGAAGACCACGAGGACGACGCCTTCGCCGTCAACGCGACCGGCCCGAAGCTCCTGGCCGAGGCCGCGGTCCGCCACGGTGCGAAGCTCGTCACGGTGTCGACGGACTACGTCTTCGACGGCAACGGCACCGCCCCGTACGCCGAGGACGCCCCGACCGACCCGATCAACGCCTACGGCCGCACCAAGGCCGCGGGCGAGGCGTTCGTGCGCGAGATCGCCCCGGACACGTCGTACGTCGTCCGGACCGCCTGGATCTACGGCGCGCACGGACCGAACTTCGCCGCGACGATGCTCCGGCTGGCCGGCTCGCACGACACCGTGAGCGTCGTCACCGACCAGGTCGGTCAGCCGACGTGGACCGGCGACCTCGCCGCGCGGATCGTCGAGCTCGTCGACGGCGACGCCCCCGCGGGCGTCTACCACGGCACCAACGCCGGGCAGGGGTCGTGGTTCGACTTCACCCGCGCCATCTACACCGAGCTCGGACTCGACCCCGAGCGCGTCCTGCCGACCGACAGCGCCGCGTTCGTCCGGCCGGCGCCGCGCCCGGCGTACAGCGTGCTCGGCCACGACGGCTGGTCGCGCGCCGGCCTGGCGCCGATGCGCGACTGGCGCGAGGCGCTGCGCGCCGCGGTGGCCGCAGGAGCGTTGACGAAGTAGGCACGGCAGTCGACCGGGAGGCCCGGATCACGTCCGCCGCGTCGCGAACGTGATCCGGGCCTCCCGTCCCGGTCTCCTGCCGCGGCTTCCAGGGGGCGGCCCACCGGCCCTGGTAGGGTCGGGCAGCCGGGCGCCGGGCCGGTCCTCGGCCCCATCACCACGACGAGGAGAGCAGCACCATGACCACCCTCCACGTCCTCGTCGACCAGGTCGTCGCACCCGTTCCGGGTGGCATCGGGCGGTACGCCGAAGAGCTCGCCCGGCACCTCGTCGCGAACGCGCCGAGCGGCTGCGACGTCGCCGGGGTCGTGTCCGCGGTCAGCTCCGACGAGATGGCCCACCTGCGCACCCTGCTGCCCGGGCTGTCCGACCTGCAGCGTCTGCCGCTGGCCCGTCGTGAACTCTCGCTCGCGTGGCAGGGCGGCTTCGTCGGTGGCATCGCGAAGGGCATGGTGCACGCGCCGAGCGTCCTCGCTCCCCTGGTCAAGCACGACCGGTTCCAGGACCCGGGCCGGCAGACCGTCGTCACCGTGCACGACACCGTGCCGTGGACGAACCCCGAGACCCTGACGCCCCGCGGCGTCCACTTCCACAAGGCGATGGTGAAGCGCGCGTGGAAGCACGCCGACGCCGTCGTCGTCCCCACCCACGCGGTCGCGAGCGCACTGAACGAGATCCACCGGTTCGACGACCGACTGCGCGTCATCGGCGGAGCTCCGAGCGGTCGGCTGCGGCTGCCCGTCGACGCCGACCTGCGCGCCGAGCGTCTCGGTCTGCCGGACCGCTACGTGCTGGCAGTCGGCACGCTCGAACCACGCAAGGCGCTCGGGTCCCTGATCGAGGCGCTCGCGCACCCCGACGCCCCCGCCGACATCCCGCTCGTGATCTCCGGCCCGGACGGCTGGGGCGACGTCGACGTGTACGGCACCGCCGAGCGCGCCGGGCTCGCCCGCGACCGGGTGAAGGTGCTCGGGCGGATCGACGACGCCGACCTCGCCGTGGTCTACGACCGGGCCACGGTGTTCGTGTTCCCGAGCTTCGCCGAGGGCTTCGGCCTGCCCGTGATCGAGGCGATGAGCTTCGGCACCCCGGTCATCCACTCCGACGACCCCGCGGTGGCCGAGGTCGCGTCCGACGCCGGGGTGACCGTCGCCCGGAACCCGCGGGACTCCTACCCGGAGCGGATCGCGCAGGCGGTGTACCAGGTCGTCAACGACCCGTTGCTCGCGGGGCAGCTCGCCGTCGCCGGGCCGGACCGTGCCCGGATGTACGACTGGAGCGACTCCGCCGCCGAGACCTGGCAGCTGCACGCCGACCTCTGAGCCGGCGCGGCCGTCGCGTCACTCCTCGGAGATGCACGTCACTTCTTGTACGTGTACGTGCTGACCCAGTCGATGTACAGGTGACCGGTGGCGCCCCAGTTGCCGACCTGGAACATGTACCGGTGCGCGGTCTTCGGCACGTGCTTCGTGATCGTCTTGATCACCTTGCCGTCGAGGCGGTAGCGCACTGACTTCCCCGGGATCCACTCGATCGAGTACGTGTGCCACGACCGCCACGAGACGCCGGTGCTCAGGCTCGTCGCGTTGACCTCCTGGCCGGGGGTCATCGAGTGGTGGTGCAGCATCGGCTGCTGCTCGAAGTTCGCCTCGGGGTAGTCGATCTCGCCGTCCGACCACTTGTCGGACGACGGCCAGAGCATGAACGCGGCGCCGTTCCCGTCGCCGCCGGTCGCCTTGGCGCGGACGATGAACTTGCCGCCCTTGTGCCCCCATGCACCCGACGGGGTGCCGAAGGTGCCGGCAGCGCCGTGCTTGCCGTCCAGCTTGACGTCCATGTACCCGTTGTGCGAGCTGATCTGGGCGCCCGAATAGTACATGCCCCCGGTGCCGTCCGGGTAGGGCTGCCACGACTTCGCGTAGGTCGTGGCGAACTTCCCCTTGGCCGCCGCCGCCGTGCTGAAGTTCTCGCGGAAGGTCTGCTTGAAGTTCCCGACGTTGCCGATCGGTGCCGAGCTGGCGGACGCTGCGGTTCCCGTGCCGAGCGGTCCTGCGACGAGTGCGGCGCTGAGGAGCACGACGGTGAGTGCGGCCCGCTTGGTTGCACGTTTCTGCATGAGCTGTCACTCCCTGACGTGACGGTTCGCACCCGTTCCCGTGGGTGCCGGGCGGCCGGATCTCGACCACCCGCCGTTCACCGTAGTTGCGAAATGCAGCCCGCGCGCGGGGTTGACAGAACCGCTTTATCCCCAGTACGCGGGGGTTGCAGAACGTTCCGTCTACGTCGAAGAAGTGCTGATCAGCGCCGTGTTGCGTCCCCCGTTCTGGGGCTGCCGGCGACTCGTGGGCTCCGGCAGGCGGTGGTGTTCAGACCCGCGTGCGACGGCGGCGGGACGACACGACCGCGGTGACGACCGCGGCGAGGACAGCGACGACCGCGACCACCGCTGCGACCTCGGCCACGTGCGACGCCAGGAGCCACGACTCGAACTGCGACTTCGTCGCGACGACGTGCTCGTCCGTGCCTCGGATCCACCAGGACACCGGTCCGGCGCCCCGTGCGGCGACGGCGCCCACCACGGCGGCGACGACCGCGACACCGACCAGGACGAGGGTGGCGGTGTGGCGACGGAGACGAGCGGGCATGGCGGTAGCGTAGCGCGCATGACCCGATGCGAGGAATGCGGCCGACCGATCACCGGCGAGGTCGTCCGGACAGCGACGCGGACGCTCGACCGTGCCTGCGCCGACCGGACGAACGCGATCGCGTACGGCGTCCTGAACGGCGGGAACCCGTTCGACGGTCCCGGGGCCACCCGCGCGGAACGCTCGAGGGAGTCGCGCAGGCGCGCGGAACGCTAGAGGGAGTCGCGCAGGCGCGCGGAACGCTAGAGGGAGTCGCGCAGGCGCGCGGCCTTCTCCTCGACCAGTCGCTCGAGGCCGTCGGCGTACTCGGTCAGGCGAGCCGCGACCGCGGGCTCCGAGGTGCCGATGATCCGCGCGGCGAGGAGTCCGGCGTTCGCGGCACCGTTGATCGCCATCGTCGCCACCGGGATACCGGCCGGCATCTGCACGATCGACAGCAGCGAGTCGAGGCCGTCGAGGCGTGCGAGCTGCACCGGGACACCGATGACGGGCAGCGTCGTCATCGAGGCCACCATGCCCGGCAGGTGCGCGGCGCCACCGGCACCGGCGATCACGACGCGGATGCCGCGCTCGGCGGCGCCGCGTGCGAACCGGGTCATCTTGTCGGGCGTGCGGTGCGCCGACACGACGTCCGCCTCGAACGGGATGCCGAGCTCGGCCAGGATGTCGGCCGCAGCGCGCATCGTCGGCCAGTCGGAGTCCGACCCCATGATGATCGAGACGAGCGGCTGGACGGGTGCGTCGGTGTCGGTCACACGACGAGCCTAGCCGAGCAGCACGCGGCGCCAGGCGTCGTCGTCACGGCCGATCGTGCGCTCCCCCGTGACCCACCGGACCGCCCGTTCGTCGGCCGTCCCGCGCTCGACAGCGGCGCGCACCGCACCACGCCAGGCCCCGACGTCGTCCGGCACCGCGACGGCCCCGTGGGCCCGCGCCACGGCGTAGGAGGGCCGGTCCGAGACCACTGCGGGCAGTCCGAGTGCGGTGTACTCGAGGAACTTCAGGTCGCTCTTCGCGCGGTTGAACTCCTCGTCACGCAGTGGCGCGACACCGGCACGCCAGCGCTCCCGGTGCGCCACGAGCCAGCGGGAGAACGCCGGGTAGTGGCCGTCCGGCACCTCGACGCGGCGGAACCAGTCGGCGCCGCCCTCGTCGGTCACACCGATGACCTCGAGCCGGATCGGCGTGCCGTCGGTGGTCGTCAGGTCGGTGAAGACGTCGCGCAGGAGTTCGAGGTCGGCGGCGTGGGTGAGCGTGCCCATGTAGAGCACCCGGTGCTCTGCTCCGGGGCGATCGTCGTCGTCCTCGGTCGCGCCGGCGGTCCACAGCCCCGGGTCGAGGGCGTTCGACACGACCGTGACGTCGCGGGCGACCGGGCGCACGACCTCGGCCAGTTCCGGTGTGCTCACGACGACCGTGTCGGCACCGCGGACCAGTGCGTCGATCGAGGCGAGGCGGTCCGGGTCGTACTCGGCGCGGGCGAGGCGCTGGCGGCCGGACTCGGTGAAGAAGTCGTCGTCGACCTCGCCGACGACGCGGACGCCGCGGGCCGCAGCCGCCGCGAGGAAGGGCTGCACGGCGTCGCGCGGCAGGATGTCGCGCTGCACCAGGACGGCGGCGTACGACGTCGTGTCGGTCCCGTCGACGAACGCGACGGGGTCGACTTGGCGGACCTCGGCCGTGCCACTGGCCGCCAGGTGCTCGGTGCGCCGGACGACGCGCACGTGGGCGGATGCGGGGTGGGCGCCGTCACCGCCCGCGACGACGTAGCCGAGGACCGGCAGCGGAGCGGGCACGGGGGGCGTCCCGGCGACGACCCGGCGGAGTCGACGAGCGGCCCGGCGGACGAGATCACGCGGCATGTGCCCATCCTCTCGCACCGGGCGACCTGGCTCGCACGCAGTGATCGGACGCGCACCGTGCGGAGTTCGTCGCCGGGGAGCCCGCTGACCGATCCGTGCGAGCCTGCATGACCGCACCCAGCGATCAACCTCGCACCGAGTGAGCAGTGCCGCACCGTGCGCAGGGAGGAGAACAGGCGAGCACCGTGCCCCGTTCCCCACTCCTGTCGTCGCTGACCGCTCCGTGCGAGCCTGCATGACCGCACCCAGCGATCAACCTCGCACCGAGTGAGCAGTGCCGCACCGTGCGACGGCAGCACCGGCACCTCGCACCTCGCACGGTGCGGGGTTGCCAGCGGAACGGGCCCGAGCGGTCAGCGCCGCGCCACCGTCACCGTCCGGCAGGGGCTCGACTTCCGGTCCTTCCCGGTGCCGGTGTTGCGCGCGACCGCGCAGACGGTCCGCTTGCCGGCCTTGAGGGCGACGGTGCCGGCGAAGCCGTGCTTCGTTCCGGACCCCCACGTCCGGTCGACGTCGGCGCGCACGCGTCCCGCCGACAACGACGTCACCCTCCTGCCGTCGACCGTGATCGCGACCGTGCTGGCGGAGGACACGGCGTCACCGTCGAAGGCCCAGCCACGGACACTGATGCCGCCCTTCTTCCCCGTCACCGACTCGAGCGCGACGTAGGGGTCGTGCCGGAAGGCGCGGACGGTGGCGCACCCGAGCGTGGTGTCCGACCCGGCGCCGATGTTCACCGCGGTCACGCAGACCCGGCGAGCGCCAGCGGCAGTCGGGACGACGGCCTCGAAGCCGTGGGTCGCCCCGACGCCCGCGGCGGCGTCGACGTCGGTGCGGCGGAGTCCGGCGGTCACGGCTCCAGCGGCGACGCCGTCGACGGTGGCACGGACCCGGACGGGCTGCGTGGGGTCGTCCTCGTCGAAGGCCCATCCCCGGACCCGGACGCCGCCACCGGTGCCGGCGACGACCTCGAGCGAACCCTGCGGCGCGAGGTCGGCCGCGGGGACCCCGAGCCGGGCGTTCGCGACGAGGGCCTGGGCGTAGGAGGACCACCACTTGCCCGCGGCGGGGGCGCCGTTGCAGGTGCCGTCGCTCGCGCCCGGGGTCTTCACCCACAGCAGGGCGTCGAGCGCGGTGCCGTCGGTGGCGACCCGGGGCGAGGTGCCGAGTCCGGCGCCAGGACCGTTGCACCAGGTCCCCCGCCAGCCCTGCCCGTTCCGCGAGGTGTCGATCACGTAGTGCGATCCCCCGGTCGCACCGGAGACCTTCTGCGCGTAGGCCTGTTCCTGCGCGGTCGGGTAGTAGTTCGCGACGTTCGTGAAGAACCCGCGGGCCTGCTGCACGCCGGCGCTGTTCAGCCGTGCGGCCATCGTCGCGGGCGGCACCCAGTTCGAGTTGCCGGCGTCGAGGTAGGCCGGCACCCCGGCGGCGGTGAGCCCGGCGACGGTGCGGGACAGGATCCGGTAGCGCTGCTCGTCGAGCGTGGTGCTGCACTTCGCGTTGCTGAGCATCGCGAGGGAGTCCGGCTCGACGATCACGGCGGCGCGGTGTCCGGCGAGCGCCGCGGTGACCTGGTCGACCCAGGCGTCGTAGGAGGCCTCGGAGAACCCTCCGGCGGAGTACCCGCCGCAGTCCCGGTCCGGGATCGCGTACAGCACGAACACCGGGGTGGTGCCGGACTGCTCGGCCCCCGAGACCGCCGTGCTGATCGTCTTGGTCAGCTGGGTCCCCTGCGTCCACTCGCCGAGCCACGTCGCGACGGAGTACCGGGCGATGGTCGACGCCGCGGCGGCACCAGCGGGGTCCGAGGCGGCGAGCGCGGTGGCCGCCTTCGCTGCCTCGCTCGTGGGCGACCGGTACGGACCGGCACCGTACAGCGACGCAGCCGATGCGGAGCGGATGGTCGTCGCGGACGTCGCGGCGGTGGCGCTCGACCCGAACGCGACGGGCAGCAGCCCGCCGACGAGGGCGGTGAGTGCGACGGCGGCGCCGCAGACGACGACACGGCGCGGACGGCGGCGCATGGACACTCCCCTGGACGATCGGACCCCTGACCCGTCCATGGCACCATGCGCCCGCAGTGGCGGCCAGCCGCCAGTGCGGGTGGCACCCGAGCGGGTGTCGGCAACAGTGCCGACACCCGATCGTCAGTCGTCGAAGTGCGCCGCGGCCGCGCGTGCCCGGTAGACGACGTCGTCGACGTCCTCACCGATCACGGTGACGTGCCCGATCTTCCGGCCCGGCCGGGGGGCCTTGCCGTAGAAGTGGTACTTCGCCTCGGGGAACGCCTCGAGCGCGGCCGGGTACCGGGCGGCGAGGTCGCCGTCGGCCGGTCCGCCGAGCACGTTGATCATCACGGCGGCCGGGGCGAACGACCCGGTGGCACCGAGCGGCAGGTCGAGGACGGCACGCAGGTGCTGCTCGAACTGGCTCGTCGTCGCACCATCGATCGTCCAGTGACCGGTGTTGTGCGGTCGCATCGCGAGTTCGTTGATGAGGATGCGCTCGTCGGCGGTCTGGAACAGTTCGACGGCCAGGACCCCGGTGGCCCCGAGCTCCTCGGCGATCCGGACCGCGATCGATTCCGTCACGTCGGCGATGCGTCCGGCGCTGTCGGGCGCGGGGGCGATGACCTCGGCGCAGACCCCGTCGCGCTGCACGGTCTCGACCAGCGGCCACGCGACGACCTGGCCGGAGGGGCGGCGGGCCACGGACTGCGCGAGTTCGCGGGTGAACGGGACGAGCTCCTCGGCGAGCAGGGCCTGCCCGCCGCCGGCCTCGGCGACGGCGATGAACCAGTCGTCGACGTCCGACGGGTCGGACACGACCCGGACGCCCTTGCCGTCGTAGCCACCGCGGGGCGTCTTCACGACCGCGCGGCCGCCGTGCTCGTCGAGGAAGGCCCGGAGCTCGTCGGGGTCGTGCACCGCGGCCCAGTCCGGCACCGGCAGGCCGAGCTCGGAGAGCTTCGTGCGCATCGTGATCTTGTCCTGGGCGACGGCCAGCGGACCGGGTCCGGGGCGGACGGCCACGCCGGCGTCGACCAGGGCGCGCAGGACGTCCTGGGGCACGTGCTCGTGGTCGAACGTCACCACGTCGACGTTGCGGGCGAACGCCAGCACCGTCGCGGCGTCGTGGTAGTCGCCCTCGGCCGTGGCGGCGATGGCGGCCGACATGCCCGGCCCCTCGGCGAGGACCCGGATGTCGATCCCCAGCTCGACGGCCGCCGGCACCATCATCCGTGCCAGCTGTCCCCCACCGATGACCCCGACGCGCAACGCCATGCTGTGTGATCCTTCCGGCGTTCGCACCATCGAGGGTGAACGCGTTGTCTACAATCGCTGTTCGGGTCGCGTTGTGCACGGCCCGCGACAACTCTACGGATCCTGGAGGGCACGTGCGGCGCCTCATTGCCCAACTGGCACGCTTCGGCGTGGTCGGTGCCGTCGGCTTCGTCGTGGACACCACGGTGTTCAACGTGCTGCGCATCACCGTCCTGAACCCCGACGAGGTGCACTCCGGGCCGTTCTGGGCGAAGGTGATCTCCACCGTCATCGCCATCTTCGTCAACTGGATGGGCAACCGGTACTGGACGTTCCGCGAGCAGCGCCGTGCCGTCGCCACCCGCGAGGGCATCGAGTTCGTCGTCGTCTCGCTCGGCGGCATGGTCATCGCGCTCGCGTGCCTCGGGGTGTCCCACTACGTGATGGGACTGACCTCGGTCTTCGCCGACAACGTCGCGAACATCGTCGGCCTGGTGCTCGGCACGGTGTTCCGCTTCTGGCTCTACAAGGTGTGGGTGTACCACCCCGAGCGGACCGGCTCCGAGCCCGCCGCCGCGGACGTCGCACCCGAGGGGCGCGCCCTAGACTCGACCGGGTGACGGCCCACGAGACCACCACCAGCACCACCGCACCACCCCGCACCGCCCGCTGGGAGCGTGTGGCGATCGCCGTCGTCACGGCGACCTTCGGCCTGTGGCTCGTCGCCTGGGCGCTGATCGTCCCGGTCTTCGAGGCCCCGGACGAGACGGCGCACATCGACGCCGCCGTGCACGTCGCGCTCGGAGACGCCTGGGCCGCCCCGGGCGACCTGTACGTCACCAACGCGGTGCAGGCCGCGAAGGTCGAGCAGGCGACGAAGCCGTCCAGCGAGTGGTCGACCGTCAGCGAGCTGCTGCAGAACGCCCCCGGGCCGTCGTCGACCGTCAACCAGATGACCCAGCACCCGCCGACCGCCTACCTCGCCGGTGCCGCCGTGCTCCGTGCCGTGGACTTCGGCGACCTGCGGTGGGACCGGGCGTTCACCGCGCTGCGGCTCGCCGACGTCCTCGCCGTCACCGCACTGCCGCTGCTGGCGTGGGCGTCCGTCCGCCGCGTGACCCGGTCGCCGCGGGCCGCGCTCGTCGGTGGGCTCGCGGTGTTCGCGACGCCCGAGCTCGCGTCCATCGGTTCCTCGTTCTCGAACGACGCCCCCGTCCTGCTCGTCGCCGGGATCGTCGTGTGGCTCGCCACCCGGCTGCTCACCGGTGACACCCGGTGGCGCACCACCATCGCGCTCGCGGTGGTGCTCGGCGCCCTGGTCTGGATCAAGGGCACTGGACTGCCCGCCGTGCCGTTCGTGGCGGTGGTCGTGCTCTTCGCCGGCGCCGGGGTGCTGTCGCTGCGGCAACGGGTGGTCCGCACCGTGGTGACGATGGCCGTGTCCGGCGGCATCGGGGCGTGGTGGTGGGTGCACAACTGGTTCGCCTACGGCCGGATCCAGCCGAACGGCTACACGGCGATGCGTCCGCCGAAGGACTTCCCGCCCGGCGAGCACCCGACGCTCGGGCACTTCCTCGACGTCAGCTGGGGCACGCTCGCGCGCACGTTCTGGGGCAGCTTCGGCGGTCGCGCACAGGTCAGCATGGGTGACCTGCTCACGGCCGTCCTGACGGTGATCGCGCTCGTCGTGCTCGTCGGCTGGGCGTTCCGGCGGGGCCCCGACCTGCGGGTGGCCCTGTGCCTGGCGGTGTTCCCGGCGCTGCTCATCGGCATCCAGAACCGGACGAGCGCGCACTCGTACCTCACCACCACCGAGGTCGCTGCGACCCAGGGGCGCTACTACTTCCCCGCGATCGTCTGCCTGATCGTGCTGAGCGCCCTGGCCTGGCGTCGCCTGGTGCCAGCCGGACGCGCACGCTCGTGGGTCGCGGTGGCGCTGGCCGTCCTGCTGCCCGCCGTGGGCGTGTACGGCTTCGCGGTGGCGTCGGCGTGGTTCTGGAACGCCGCCCTGTTCCCGGTGACGGGGCGCGGGCTGCTCCGCTACACGGAGATCGGGCCGGTGCCGCCCGCAGTGCTCGTGGCCGTGGTCGCGCTGGTGGCCGTCGGCCTGGTCGCGTCGGTCGTCCAGGTCGCCCGCGCCGACCGTCGGGTGGACGCCCCCGCGTCCTGACCACACGTCGGGCGTGCGGCTGACGGGGTGGACGCCCCACCAGACGGACGGGAGGCCCGGTGCCAGCTGGCACCGGGCCTCCCGTCTCGGTCGTCACGCGCGTCGCGTGCCCCCGGATGGTGAGCAGGAATGGTCGGGTCGCGCACCGCGGACCCGACCATTCCTGCTCACGAAGTGCGGGTCAGGCGGCGGGGGCGCTGCCCTCGACGGCCGACGGGTCGTCGGTCGGACGACCACGGCGGAACCAGGTCGGTGCTGCGGCGCAGAGCAGGAACAGGCCGTCGACCGCCAGGCTCCACACGCGGGTGACGACGACAACGACCAGGGCGATCCCCGGCGGCATGACGAGGGTGAGGAGCAGGGCCTGCACGCCCTCGCGGACGCCGAGGCCGCCGGGGGCGAACACGGCCAGCATGCTGATCGCCGAGGCCATGCTCGCGGCACCGATGACGAACGCCGCGTCGCTGAGCTTGAGCGACGGGTACACCCCGAGGGTGATGAAGTAGTACGCCGTGCCCGACAGGATCGCACCGGCGACGTACAGACCGGCACCGCCGAGGACGGTGCCGAGGTTCGGGCGGACGTCGGCCTCGAGCGGCTTGCGGCGCAGGATCTTCAGCGCGATGCCGATCAGGAACACGAAGACCCGCGGGATCAGGCAGACGACGCAGGCGACGAACGCCGCGATCATCAACGCGATGAGCCACGGGCTGAGCGCGTGCGTGCGGGGGTCGATGAGCAGCAGGACGAGCGCCAGGGCGAGGGTGGCGGCGATCTGCAGCGCGCCCTCGAGCAGGCCGCTGACGCCGAGCCGGGCCTTCGAGACGCCGTGCTTCGAGGCGAAGTAGACCTTGCCGATGATCCAGGTCGCGGCCCCGGGGATGTAGCGGCCCATCCAGGACTTCGCGTACACGTAGGTCAGCGTGACGCCGCTGCCCTTGAGGCCGGTCGCGCCGAGCCGCCGCAGCAGGTAGAACCAGATGCCGACGCCCCAGTACCGGAAGCCCAGGCTGATCACGGTCGCCAGGATCACCCAGCCCCACTGCCAGTCCAGCCCGGCGAGCTGCCCCCAGTCGACGCTCCGCACGTACAGCACGAGGAAGACCGCGAGCAGCACGTAGAAGACGATGGGGATCGCCTTGCCGAGGAACCGTCGCCAGGTCGGCGGACGCTTCCCCTCGGGCGCGGGGGTGTCGCTGGTGGTTCCTGACAAACGTGGTCTCCTGCCGGGCTTCGGGACCAGGTCATCGTAGACGCTGGTGTGGCGCGCTCCCTGGAGCGGCGGCTACTTCGCGAACTTGACGATCTGGACGCGGCAGGGGATCTCGGGATCCGTGGACCGGTCGGCGCTGCACGAGATCGTCGCGTTGTACGTGCCGACGAGCTTCCCGGCCATCGAGTAGTCGCGTGCCGGCGCGTTGGCGGGGTCGAACTGCACGAAGTACTGCACGCCCTCGTCGATGAACAGCTTGCGCATCGCGTCCGAGTGGTACGTGTAGCCCTGACCTGAACGACCGTACACACGCGTGTCGGTCAGGAACGCCAATGAGGACAGCGACCGGTAGTTCGAGCCGATGACGGTGGCGTCCTCGGGCAGGGCACCACTCGCCCGGATCTGGTCGGCGAGCCGCACGATCTCGGGGACGTCGGTCGGGCCGGTGACGCGAAGCGCCTCGGTGCGGTTCACCGACGGGTAGAAGGGTGCCGGCGACCCGATCCAGTTCTGCGTGAACGACGCCACGGGGACGACGGCGATCGCGACGCACGCCACGATCGTCCGGACCACGCCGCGTCGTCGGACCAACCGCCAGACGGCTGGCAGCATGAGCGCGCCGATCATCGCCGTCAGGTAGAACAGCGGCCAGTAGTAGCGCGCGTTCCCGCCACCGCTCGACGACGACGTGATCATGCCGTAGCCGACGAAGTAGACGAGGGTCGTCGCCGCGACGATGCAGGTGAACGCGTACCGGCGGAACCGGACCACGCCGATCACCAGGGCGGCGGCGAAGAGCAGGGCGATCGGTGCCGCGAAGGGGGCGAACGTGCTGATCTTCTGCAGGTAGTACGGCAGCGCGAGCATGCGCTCGTGCAGGTAGTAGCCGGCGCGGGCCGCGATGCCGGAGTCCTTCGTGACCTTCGGCGCGGTGTCCTCGGTGGTCGACTCGGTCGTCGGCGGCACCACGGACGGGTCCGGGTTCTCCATCGGGCCCTGCTTGTAGACCGACGGGGTGAAGTCCTCGTTCGGGGAGAACGCGTGCGAGTTCGGCGGCACGGGCAGGAACGGCCAGTCGGTCGCACGCCCGCCGTCGTCGAACTTCGAGCCGATGTTCACCGAGAGCGACGAGCCCAGGGTCGGCGACCCGTACTTCATGGTCAGGGCACCGACCCACGGTGCGATGACGACGGCGAAGACCACGATCGTGGCCACGGGCGACGTCCACCAGTGCAGCACCGGCTCACGACGGCGTCGTGCGGACCAGACCCGGAGCAGCAGCCACAGGATCACCGCGCCGACCGCCACCGGCAGCAGGAAGAGCTTCACGAAGTACCCGATGGCCGCGACCGCGCCGAGCACCCCGCCGGAGACCAACCGGGCCCGCGTCGACCCGTGCAACGCCTGGTCGGCCCACCGGAGTGCCCACAGGTAGCCGACGACCCACGCGACGACGAGCAGGTCGGGGGTCTGCACCGACACCGCGCTCATCAGTGCCGGGATCGCGGTGACCATGAAGAGGACGGCCGGCACGATGCGGTGGTTCTGCGACCACACCAGCCAGCCGCCGACGCCGAGCACGACGGCGACCGCGAAGCAGTTCACGACCGCGAAGGCCGTCTGCATGCCGAGGCCGGCCGCGATGAACGGCGCCATCATCCAGGACACCATCGGCGACCAGTAGGCGTTGATCGCGTCGGGCAGCCAGCCGTTCGCGTACTCCCGGGCGATGCCCATGTAGGAGATGCCGTCGACGTTCGTCACGCCGAGGCGGTTGTGGTACGCCACGGCGGCGCTGAGCCCGACGCCCACGACGACCAGCACCGCCAGGATGACCGGCGCGACGACGTGCTTGAACCGGCTCGGAACCGCCCCCGAACGCCGGTGGACGGGCTCGTGGGTGATCTGCGTTGCGGCTGCGCTCGTCGAGGTCACGTGCTTCATCATGACATCCGAACCGAAACACCAGGCACAGGGTGCCTGATCGCGGCGCCGGGTCGGCGTGTGGGAGACTGCCTGCGACCCCGCTCCGACCACCACGAGGACGATCGTTGGCCACCGAAACCCGCGCCGCAGTACCCGCAGCCGACTCCGCTGCCCCCGCGCCCCGCGCCGGCGGCCGGCTCGAGTTCCCCTACCTGGACGGACTCCGGGGGCTGGCCGCACTCGCGGTGGTCTTCTACCACGCGTACCTCTTCACCGGGACGACCGGCACCGGCCCGACCGAGCTGCCCTGGCTGCGCCCGATCATCGGCTGGGGCTACCTCGGCGTCCCGCTCTTCATCGTGCTGTCCGGCTACGTGCTCATGCTGCCGGTGCTGACCCGGTTCGACCGCTACCGTCTGCCCGGCGGGTTCTGGAAGTTCGTCTGGCGTCGCGCCCGCCGCATCATCCCGCCGTACTGGGCGTCGCTCGTGCTGTTCGCACTGCTGATCCTGTTCGTCCCCGTGCTCGGCCAGCCCGGCGGCACGCAGTGGGACACGAAGCTGCCGATGGGCTGGGGCACGTTCCTGACGCACTTCTTCCTGGTGCACGACTTCTTCCCGCAGTACATCGGCAAGATCAACGGCCCGATGTGGACGGTCGCGGTCGAGTGGCAGATCTACTTCCTGATGCCGCTGCTGATCCTGCCGCTGTGGCGGGTCTTCGGCGGGTGGGCGACGGCGTCGAGCCTGGTCCTCATCGGCATGTGGATGGGCGCCGAGAGCCGTTACTCGTTCATGCACCCGTGGTTCGTCGGCCTGTTCGCAGTGGGGATGCTCGCCGCCGAACTGACCGTGAAGGCGCGCGACGAGCACCTGTCCGGCGTGGTCCGCGAGCGCTCGAAGCTCGGTGGCCCGCGGTGGGCGAGCGGCGCGTTCGTCGGTGCCATGGCCCTCGGGACCCTGCTCGTGTTCTTCCGCAACCGCGACTACTGGCAGCACCAGACCTGGCCGTCCGAGGTCGTCACCGGCATCCTCGCCGGCATCCTGCTCACCTGGATGGGACGCCAGGCGGTCACCGGCAACCACACCTGGCTCGCCCGCTTCTTCGCCTGGAAGCCGTTCGTGCTCGCCGGTCTGGTGTCGTACTCGATCTACCTGTTCCACAGCCCGCTGCTGGGCCTCGGCAACCTGCTGCTCCTGCCCCTCGGCCTGTACCCGAAGTACCAGTTCCTGATGATGGTGTTCGTCGTGATCCCGGTCGTGATCGGCATCTGCATCGGCTTCTGGTGGCTCGTCGAGCGCAACTTCATGAACCGCCGGCAGAAGCACGCCACGGCCGAGGTCTCGCACCGCGGCCGCCTGCCCGAGGTCGAGAGCGACGCCGCCACCCCCGACGCGAGCAGCCGCACCGCGCGCTGACGCACCCGCGGCGTACCGCAGCACGTCCTGCGCCGACGTCCTGCGCGTGGCGGACAGCACGGTCGCTCGCCAGGTAGCATCGCTCGGACCGCGGCGTGGGTGATCAGGGGCCCACGGCATCTCGACAGGGAAGACGAGACCACATGCGCGCACCGATCACCAAGATCCTCGGACTCGGCACCGCTGCCGCCGTCGCCGGGGCCATCACCTTCGGCAGCGGGACGGCGGTCGCCGAGACCACCCCGGCAACGCCGGCACCGACTGCCACGACGACAGCGGCGGCGACCCCCGCCCCCACTGCATCCGCTGCACCTGCTGCATCCGCTGCACCCGCTGCACCCGCAGCCGAGCAGCTCTCCATCGCCGAGATGGACCGCACCGGGAACCACACCATGGGGGCCGGCATCGCCGCCCACGCCGGAGAGTCACACGTCACGGTCACCGCGCCGGACAGCGCCGCCGGTGGCGTGAGCGCCCAGTCGCTGAGCACCTCCTCCGCCGCCACCGCCTCCGGCCCACCACCGGGACGCGTCCAGGGCTTCGACATCAGCGCCTGGCAGCCGAGCGTCAACTTCCTGCAGGCGTACCGCAACGGCGCCCGGTTCGCCTACGTCAAGGCGACCGAGGGCACCTCGTACGTCAGCTCGACCTACAAGCAGCAGTACGCCACCGCCAAGCAGCGGAACCTGTACCGCGGCGGCTACGTGTACGCGCAGCCGAGCCAGGCGAGCGGCGCCGCGACGGCGAACTACTTCTTCGCGCACGGCGGGCAGTGGAGCAAGGACGGCAAGACCCTGCCGCCCCTGCTCGACATCGAGTACGGCAGCGCGGCCCAGGGCACCTGCTACGGCAAGAGCTGGGGTCAGATGCGCAGCTGGATCAAGGACTTCTCGAACACCGTCTACAAGAAGATCCACCGCTACCCCGCGATCTACACGACCACCGACTGGTGGAAGCGCTGCACGAACAACAGCAACCAGTTCTCGAAGAACCCGCTGTTCGTCGCGATCTACCCCGTGAAGAACTTCACCACGCCGGGCACGCTCGGGCGCAGCTGGTCGAAGTGGACCTTCTGGCAGTGGGCGTCCAGCGGGGTGCTCCCGGGTGACCAGGACGTCTACCGGAACGACATCACGTACCTGAAGCGCTTCGCGGCCAAGACCGAGTGACGCGCGTCACGCCCTGAACGGGTGCGGATGACGGACGGGAGGCCCGTGGCGGTGTCGCCACGGGCCTCCCGTCCGCCGCACGGTGCGGACTCCGACACCCGGTGCGCCGTTGCACGCCCCGTGCCGACACACAACCGCGCACCAAGCGGGCAAGCCCGCACCAGACGACCATGCACGCACGATGCGCAGCCCGCGCGCCACGGGCCTCCCGTCCGCCGCACGGTGCGGACTCCGACACTCGGTGCGCCGTTGCACGCCCCGTGCCGACACACAACCGCGCACCAAGCGGGCAAGCCCGCACCAGACGACCATGCACGCACGGCGCGCAGCCCGCGCGCCACTGGCGTCCCGTCCGCCGCACGGTGCGGACTCCGACACCCGGTGCGCCGTTGCACGCCCCGTGCCGACACACAACCGCGCACCAAGCGGGCAAGCCCGCACCAGACGACCATGCACGCACGATGCGCAGCCCACGCACCACGCGCCGGCGAGCTTCGCCCGGACGGACGGGAGGCCCGTGGCGGTGTCGCCACGGGCCTCCCGTCCGTCATCGGCTCACGATCGCGAGCCGCGCATGTCAGCGGACGTCGCGGGTCGCCTCGGCGAAGTCGGCGTCGAGCGCGGTCGCCATCCGGGCCACGCCCTCGGCGAGCTGCGCGCGGACCGCGTCGCGGTCGGCGTCGAGCCGCTCCAGCTGCGCCGTCACGTCGTCGACGAACGTCGGCTCGAGTGCTGCTTCGATCGGCTTCGAGAACTCCTGCTGGCCCATCTGCTCGAAGAACAGCCGGCCCTTGTCGACGTAGTAGAGCACCGCGGCGGGGACGCCGGCGATGGTCGCGACGATGGCGGAGTGCAGTCGGCTCGCCAGGAACAGGCGGCTGCGGGACATCAGGCCCGCGTACTCGGACGGCGAGAACTCGTCGGCCTCGACCACGTGGGTGCGGTCCGCGTGCCGCATGAGGGCGATGACCTCGCGGGCGAAGGCGGCGTCGCCCTCCGACGCCTCCATGTGCATCGGGTAGAACACGACGTCGGCGTCCCAGCGGTCGATGACGCGGTCGGCCAGGTCGGCGACGGCCTGGCGGTAGGTGACGAGCTTGTCGCTGTCGACGCCGGTCTGCCGGAAGCGCTTCGGCAGGAAGCGGAACGGGATCCAGCCGCTGCGCTTGTAGTGGAACCAGCGGCGGACGCCGAAGCCGATCGAACCCTCGAGGCGCTCGGCGGTCAGGCCGGTGGTGCGCTCGAGCCGTTCGAGCACGTCGGCGTCGGGCGTGGTGACGGTCCCGACGACGGCCGGGTCGAACGACGACACGATCGGCGTGCGGACGCCCCACGCCAGGAGCTTCTCGCGGGACTCGTCGTCGCGGACGGCGAACGAGCGGCACAGGTCGACGGTGGCGCGGATCAGGCGCTTGCTGACGCCGGCGGTGGTCGGACCGATGCCCTGGAAGGCTCCGATCAGGTTCTTGTTCACCGCGCGGACGAGCAGCATCTTGCCGAACCAGTACACGAGGCCGAGCTTGTTCGTGTAGTCCTTGAGGATCTCGCCGCCGCCCCAGAGGACGACGTCGGCGCTGCGCGCGGCACGCAGCAGGGCGAACAGGTCGCCGATGCCGGTGCTGTACGGCGAGACCGGCAGGAACCGGATCCCGAACCAGGCGGCGTCCCGCTCGGGGTACTGCGACAGGGAGACGATCTCGGCGTCCGGCCACCGCCTGCGGACCAGCTCGACGTTGCCGGCGAGGATCGCCCGGTCCCCGCGGTTGTGGGGCGAATCGCTATTGTGGATCAGAACGCGCACGGGTGGAGAGCCTACCGGACCGTCCCCCGCGACCCCCGGAAAGGCACGATGTCCCGCCCCACCCCCTCCGCCCGTCCCCGCCTGCTCGTCCTCGGCTCGACGTTCCCGGCCCGTCCGGACGACGGCGTGCCGGCGTTCGTGCTCGACCTCGCGCACCAAGAGGCCCTCGAGTTCGACACGATGGTGCTCACGCCGCGGGTCCCGGGCGGTGCCACCACCGAACGCATCGGCGACGTCGGGGTCCGGCGGTTCCCGTACTTCCCGAAGGCGTTCGAGGACCTGGCCGACGGCGCGATCCTCGACAACCTCAAGGAACGCCGGTCGCGCATCGTGCAGGTGCCGGCCCTGGTGCTCGCGCAGTGGTTCGCGATCCGCCGCGTGGTCCGCTCCGCGAAGCCCGACGTCATCCACGCGCACTGGGCGATCCCGCAGGCGCTCGTCGCGACGTTGGCAGCCCCTGGTGTCCCCATCGTCGTCACGACGCACGGCGGGGACATCTACGCCCTCCGTGCCGCTCCCCTGGTCCGCCTGAAGCGCTGGGTGTTCGGCCGCTCGGCGCACGTCACCACTGTGAACTCCGAGATGCGCGAGCGGCTGACCGAGTGGGGCGTGCCCGAGGCCCGGTCGACCGTGATCCCGATGGGCGTCGACCTCGGCCCGGCCCGTGACACCCGCGCCCGCGTCCCCGCGCAGGAGCACCACGTCGTGGCGGTCGGCCGGCTCGTCGAGAAGAAGGGCTTCGGCAACCTGATCGAGGCGCTGCGGGGACTCGGCGAGGACGTGCCCTGGCGACTCACCGTCGTCGGCGACGGCCCGTACCGGGCACAGCTCGAGCAGCAGGCCGCCGGACTGCCCGTGACGTTCCTGGGCCAGCGCGGGCGCACCGAGGTGCTCGAGACCCTGGCTGCGGCCACCGTCGTGGCGGTGCCGTCGATCCCCGCGGCGAACGGCGACCAAGAGGGACTGCCCGTCACCCTGCTCGAGGCCGCTGCCGTCGGTGCCGCGATCGTCGCGAGCGACCTGCCCGGCATCCGCGACGTCGTGCAGGACGACGTGTCCGGGGTCCTCGTGCCCCCCGGTGACGTCCTCGCGCTGCGGACAGCACTGCAGCGCGTGCTCACCGACGACGCCGCGCGGGCGCGCTACCAGGAGCAGGCCGTGGTGTCGGCGGCGGAGTTCTCCACCGAACGGATCGGCGAGCGCTACCGGGCGGTGCTGCGCGCGGCCATCGCGTAGGCCACCAGCATCCCGGCGGCGCACAAGACCGCCGCCGCGAACGCGACCACCACGACGGCGCCGGAGTGCCCGACGAGCTCGGAGCCCTCGAACCGGACGAGCGACCACGTCGGCAGGACGGCCGCGGCACCCCACACCAGCACGAGCCACGTCGCCGCACGACGCCAGGCGAGGAAGCCCGCCGCCATCGCGAACGCGATCGGCAGCAGCACCGTGAGCGTGTACCGGTTGAGCGGTGCGCCGCCCCCGGCGGTGTAGCGGATCTCGACGAGTACGAACAGCAGCGTGACCACGACGAGCATCGCGACGACGAGGCGGCGCGGCCACCGGTCGTCGTCGTCAGGTGCCCAGGGGCGCAGGCGCCGCAGCACGAGGGCCGCGACGAACAGCAGCACCGGGACGAGCAGCAGCACCCACGGCAGCGGGCTCGCGATCGGCAACGAGCCGCGGTACAGGGCGAAGAGCTGCCGCCAGAAGCCGAGCATCGAGACGACCTCGGCCTCGGAGTAGTGCGGCCGCGGGGTGTACCCGGGCCAGGCGGTCGGCCGACCGCTGAACGAGCCGGTCAGGGCCTGGTTCCGCAGCCAGAACCACCCGGAGGCGGCTGCGGCGGCGAGCACCGGGACCGCCGCGACGACGACGCGGACCCAGACACCGCGGAGCCTGCCGAACCGGACCGTGCGGGCCAGTGCGAACGCGACGACGATCGCCACGAGCCACAGGGCGAACGACAGGCGGGTGGTCGTGCCGGCCGCCGCCACGAGCGCTCCGCCCACGGCGAGCCCCGGTCCCACGCCGGACCGGAGCGCTGCACCGGCGACGCCGCACGCCAGCGCACAGGTCAACGCTGCGAGCGAGTCGTTGTACACGACACCGCCCTGCACCACGAGGACGCTCGTCGACGCGGTCACGACGGCCACGGTGCCCGGGAGCCGCACGACCCCGGGGAAGCACCGGGCCGCAGCCCAGGCGGCGACCGGCACGATCGCGGCGACGAACACGGCGTTCGCCAGACGGCCGAGCACCACGGCCTGCACCGGGTGCCCGGCGTCGACGAGCGGGCCCATCACCGGGGCGAGCAGCAGGTAGTAGAGCGGCGGGTGCTGGGCGACCCACTGGACGGGCGGTGTCCCGCCGAAGCCCGGACGGAACCGGATGCCGTCGGACAGGACCGGCAGCTGGCCGTGCCAGACGCGCAGGACGTAGTCGACGTGGGCCGACTCGTCGACGCTCGCGAGCGGCATCGACGAGAACGTCCGCGCCACCGAGGCCGTCAGGACGAGCAGGGTGGCGGCGAGCACGACCGGGGTCGCCCAGTCGCGCCCGCGGAGTCTCCCGGCGGGACGCAGCACGGCGGAGGACAGCAGCCGGAGCCGGTCCGCGACGATCGGCGTCAGCGCCCCATGCCGCGGTACGTGAACCCGGCGGCGGTCCAGGCGTCGCGGTCGAGGCAGTTGCGGCCGTCGATGACGACCGGGCTCGACACCAGGGACGCCACCGTGGTCGCGTCGAGCTCGCGGAACTCGGTCCACTCGGTCAGCACCAGGACCAGGTCGGCGCCGGACAGCGCGTCCGCCGCCGTCTCGACGAAGTCGAGCTCCGGGTGCACGCGACGCGCGGTGACGACGGCCTCGGGGTCGTAGGCGGACACCGTGGCACCGAGCTCGTGCAGGCGCGCAGCGATGTCGAGGGCGGGCGAGTCACGGACGTCGTCCGAGTTCGGCTTGAAGGCCAGACCGAGGACCGCGACGCGCTTGCCGCTGACGACCCCGCCGAGCAGCTCCTGCGCCAGCTCGACGACGTGCGCACGACGACGCAGGTTCGTGGCGTCGACGTCGGCCAGGAACGCCAGGGACTCCCCGACGCCGAGCTCGTTCGCCCGGGCCTGGAACGCCCGGATGTCCTTGGGCAGGCACCCGCCGCCGAAGCCGAGGCCGGCGTTGAGGAACTTGCGGCCGATGCGGGCGTCGTGGCCGATGGCGTCGGCGAGCGCGGTGACGTCGGCGCCGGCGACCTCGGCGATCTCGGCCATCGAGTTGATGAACGAGATCTTCGTGGCGAGGAACGCGTTCGCGCTGATCTTGACGAGCTCGGCGGTGGGCAGGTTGACGACGAGCCGGGGGGTGCCGGACGCGAGCGCCTCGGCGTAGACCTCGTCGAGCGCGTCGACGGCGGCCTGCCCGGCGTCACCGTCCGGCACACCGTAGACGAAGCGGTCCGGGCTGATGGTGTCCTGCACGGCGAAGCCCTCTCGCAGGAACTCGGGGTTCCAGACGAGCGTCGCCCCGGGCACGGCCTCGGACACCTCGGCGGCGAGGCGTGCGGCGGTGCCGACCGGGACGGTCGACTTGCCGACGACGAACTCGTCGGCGGACAGGTAGGGGGCGAGCGCGGCGACCGCGGCGTTCACGTAGGTCATGTCCGCGGCACCGGTCGGGCTCTGCGGGGTTCCGACGGCGAGGAAGTGCACGCGGGCACCGGCGACCTCGGCCATGTCGGTGGTGAAGCGGATCCGGCCGGAGGCGAGCGCCTCGGTCAGGATCTCCGGGAGCCCGGGTTCGAAGAAGGGGGCTTCTCCGGCAGCGAGCCGCTCGATCTTCGCCGGGTCGACGTCGACGGCGACGACCTCGTGTCCGAGCTTGGCCATGGAGGCGGCGTGCACGGCACCGAGGTACCCGCAGCCGATGACAGAGATACGCACGACGAAGAAGGTACCGGTTTCTCGTGGGAGTTCCAGCACCGCGGTACCCAGGGTGTCGCGGCGGCGTCAGGCGCGGACGTCGCCCCACGACGGTCGGTCCGGGCCGCCGACGATCTCGTCCCAGTCCGGCTCGCGGTGCCGCCGCCGGGCCTCGTACGCCTCGACCAGGTCGTGCAGGACGGCCACCACGAGGTCGGCGTGCGGGACATCAGCGAGCACCACGGCGGGGTCGTCGCCCGGGAACACCAGGACGTCACCGGAGCGGAACACGCCCTGGAGCCCGCGCCGGCGCACCGTCACGTCGTACCCGCGGGAGTGCAGGAGTTCCTGCCGGGTCCGGGTGCCGAGCCCGTGCACGACGACGAGCCGCCGGGTCGTGACGACGTACCGCTCGGACATCCAGCGGAACAGCGGCACGGCGCCGCCGAACACCACGAGCACCACGACGAGTCCTGCGATGACGGCGTTCAGCCATGCCAGCTGCGCCTGGAACACCCCGAACCCGAACCCGCCGGCGACCACGACCAGCACGACGAACACCGCCGGGCGCACGAGCCGACGAGCGTGCGGTCGCAGGCGAGCGACGACGCGTTCGGGCGGCGGCTCGGCGGTCATGCCGTCATGCATACCGCAGGTGGGTGACGTCCCCCACGGCGACGCCCCTGGAGTCACCCGCTCGATCCCGGATCGTGATGCGGCCCTCGTCGTCGATGCCGGTGGCGTCGGCCTCCTCCACGGTGCCGTCGGGCAGCTCGAGGCGGATGCGGCGACCGATCGTGCCGCACGCGGCGCGGACGTGGGACCGGACCGACTCGGCGGCGGGACCACCGGCGACCAGGGCGGCCACGGCCTCCAGGACGGCTGCCAGGAAGGCGGACAGGACCGCGTCGGCCAACGCGGGGGCGTCGTCGACCGCGCCCGCCACGAGCAGCGACGTCGACGTCGGGGTCGGCAGGCGGTCGGCGGGCATCGTGAGGTTCACGCCGGCGCCGACCACGATGCTGCCGTCGGAGGCGACCTGGCAGAGGATGCCGCACACCTTGTCGCCCGCGACCTGGACGTCGTTCGGCCACTTGACGGCGACGTCGGCGCCGGCGGGCAGCACCCGTGCGATCGCGTCACGCATGGCGGCGCCGGCGACGAGGGGCAGCCAGCCACGGTCGTGGTCGGCGAGGACGGCGCGCACGAGCAGGCTCGCGGCCAGCGCCTCGCCCGCCGGTGCGCTCCACGTGCGGTCGAGGCGCCCCCGGCCCGCGGTCTGGTGGAGCGTCGCGACCACGCTGCCGTGCTGCTGCTCGGGCGCCACGGCGAGCAGGTCGGCGTTGGTCGAGCCGGTCTCGTCGGGGACGGTGAGGGTCGCGCCCGCCGACCGGACCGCCTCGCTGGTGGCGGGGAACGACGACGACGGGGATGTGGACATGCACGCAAATGTACGGGCAGGAACCGTGGGGGTCCTCCAACCGGCCCCGACGTCGCCGCCGGTAGGGTGAGCGGGTGACTTCAGGAGACACCCCCGATCTCTCGACGACGGCAGGCCGACTGGCCGACCTCCGCGAGCGGTACCACGAGGCCGTGACCGCTGCGGGCGAGTCCGCGATCGCCAAGCAGCACGCCAAGGGCAAGGGCACCGCGCGCGAACGCATCGAGCAGCTGCTCGACGAGAACTCCTTCGTGGAGTTCGACGAGTTCGTCCGCCACCGCACCACCTCGTTCGGCATGGACGCCAAGCGCCCCTACGGCGACGCGGTCGTCACCGGCGTCGGCACGATCCACGGCCGCAACGTCGCCGTGTACGCGCAGGACTTCACCGTCTTCGGCGGCTCGCTCGGCGAGGTCGCCGGCGAGAAGATCATCAAGGTGATGCAGCACGCGCTGAAGACGGGCGTGCCGATCATCGGCATCCTCGACTCCGGCGGGGCCCGGATCCAAGAAGGCGTGGTCGCGCTCGGCAAGTACGGCGAGATCTTCCGCCTCAACACCCAGGCGTCCGGCGTCATCCCGCAGCTGTCGATCATCATGGGCCCGGCGGCCGGCGGCGCGGTGTACTCCCCCGCCCTCACCGACTTCGTGATCATGGTCAACAAGACCAGCCACATGTTCGTCACCGGCCCCGACGTCATCAAGACCGTCACCGGCGAGGACGTCGGCTTCGAGGAGCTCGGCGGCGCACAGACCCACAACGCGGTCTCCGGCGTGGCCCACTACCTGGCCGAGGACGAGACCGACGCGCTCGACTACGCCCGCTCGCTCATCGGGTTCCTGCCGGACAACAACCTCTCCGACGCCCCCGCCTACGACGTCGCCCCGGAGCTCGAGACCACCGACGCCGACCACGAGCTCGACCTCGTGATCCCGGACTCGACGAACCAGCCGTACGACGTCACGACGATCATCGAGCACGTCGTCGACGACGGCGAGTTCCTCGAGGTCCAGCCGCTCTTCGCGCCGAACATCCTGATCGGCTTCGGCCGGGTCGAGGGCCGCACCGTCGGCATCATCGCGAACCAGCCGCAGGCCATGGCCGGCACGCTGAACATCGATGCCGGTGAGAAGGCAGCCCGCTTCGTGCGGTTCTGCGACGCGTTCGGCATCCCGATCCTGACCCTGGTCGACGTGCCCGGCTACCTGCCCGGCACCGACCAGGAGTGGACCGGGGTCATCCGCCGCGGCGCGAAGCTGCTGTACGCCTACGCCGAGGCCACCGTCCCGCTCGTCACCGTCATCACGCGCAAGGCCTACGGCGGCGCGTACATCGTGATGGGGTCGAAGCAGCTCGGCGCCGACATCAACCTGGCATGGCCGACCGCCGAGATCGCGGTCATGGGCGGTCAGGGCGCCGTCAACATCCTGTACCGCGCCGAGATCAAGCGCGCCGAGGAGTCCGGCGAGGACGTCGCTGCGGTCCGCACGAAGCTCGCGAACGAGTACACCTACAACGTCGCGTCGCCGTACCTGGCGGCCGAGCGCGGTGAGCTCGACGGCATCATCCAGCCGCACGCCACCCGCGTCTCGGTCATCAAGGCCCTGCGTGCCCTGCGCGGCAAGCGTGCGACGCTGCCGCCCAAGAAGCACGGGAACATCCCCCTCTGATGGGTGCGCACTGATGGGTCGTCACGCAGCACCGGTCCCCTCGGACGAGCCCGCCTCGGTGGCCGACGTCCGGGTGGTCTCCGGTGAGCCCACCCCCGAGGAGCTCGCAGCGGTCGTCGCCGTGCTGCAGCGCCAGGCCGACGAGGCCGCAGCAGCCGGTCGCGCCGAGGTCGTCGACGAGCCGCGCACCGGGTGGCAGGCCTCGGCCCGCGGCCTGCGTCGCCCGCTCGACCACGGCCCCGGCGCCTGGGGCCGTTCGCTCCGCTGACGGACCTTGGCCTCCCTGTACCCCTGGTGTCCCCGACCCGGCGGACGTTGCAGGCTGCACTTCCCGGTCGGTATCCCCTCGCACGGGGGACACGAAACGCCGAAGAGGACCGGAAATGCCGAATTTGTCCCCCATAATGACGACTGACACCGGGGTTGTGGGTTGGCATAGTTACTGGTGTTCGGTGTCCTTCAACGAAGAACATCGCAGGTCGGTGGCCGACTAGGGTACGACGCCACCGCCCGCTGCGAGGCAGGGCGACATTCGGGTTGTCGCTCAGCCTCGGGTCGTGAACGGGCCGGTCGGATACGACCGGCCCGTTCCCCGTTTCCGGGGGCGTTCGCGCCGGCCGTCGTCGATGCGGAACGACATCCTCGACGTCGTGCGGCGTCCAGAGTGTCGTCCCCCGGCACCTGCAACAGTTGCACGCGCGCACGAGCGACATCCCCGACGTCGTACGACGTCCGTGTTGTCGCGTCAGCCGTCGGCGCCAGCCCGGCGCGACCACGTTCGGCCGGGAGGCCCGTGGCGGCGCCGCCACGGGCCTCCCGGCCGGCACGTGTCCTGTCCACCGCCGCGCGCGCGTCCCACGGACCCGGAACGACTACCTCGACGTCGTACGACGTCGACGTAGTCGTCCGCGCGCGGACGCAACAGTTGCGCGCGCGCACGAGCGACACCCTCGACGTCGTACGACGTCGACCTTGTCGCTTCCGTCTCGCCGCGCGCGACGCCGCACACGACCACGCGCGGGCAGGCGCAGCGCGCCTCAGGCGGGCTCGTGCCGCGGGATCTCGAGCCAGAGGGCCACGGAGTCGTCCTCGTCGCCGTCGTCGTCCTCCATGCCCGCTCCGAGGGCGGCGGACTCGCTCGCGGCCGTGTCGAGCTTGAGCCCGACGACCGTCACCGCGGAGTCGGACCCCTCGCTGACGGTGCGGACGATGACGTTGTCGGCCTCGCGGGCCTGGCGGAGCGCCTCGGCGATGCGGGCGTGGATGCGGCGGACGTCGTCGACCTCGAGCTCGTCGAGACCGCCGTCGTCGTGCAGCTGCACCGTCGCACCCCGGCGGCGCAGGCGCATGACCTCGTCGCGGACGTCCTCGGACAGCAGGGAGCGGCCGCGGATCTCGTCGCGGATGGCCTGCTCGAGGTGCAGGCACTCGGCCCGGTCCGCGTCGTCGAGGTCACCGCACGAGTCGATGATCCGCTGCAGCATCGGCAGGGCCATCCGGGTGGTCTGGCTCAGGCGGAACTGCCGCTCGAAGACGTGGGCGTCCTGCGCCGCCTGCCAGTCGGCGGTCTCCTGTTCGGCGCGCATGAGCTCGCGGGTGTTCCGGATGGCGCGGTTCATGGCGATGGCGAACACCGTGGCGATCGCGACCCAGGCCACGCTGCCGAGCACCCCGAGTGTGCCGAGCGCATCGAGACCGGCCCAGGCGACCGTGTACACGGCGAGGAACAGGACCCCGGCCCAGGCGAACGGGCCGCGTCCCCGCACGACGAGCACGACCATCAGGGTGCCGACGGCGGCGATCCACCACGTGGCGGACCCCGGGCCCTTCGCCAGGTCGACGACCGGCGCCGCGACGAGCGGCATCACGATCGCGGTTGCGAGTGAGAAGCACGCCGTCCAGACCGGCAGGACCTTGCCGGGCACGAACAGCGCGGTGCCGGTGGCCGCGGCGTAGAGGACCATGCAGGCGATCACCGGGCCGACGTCGTGCACGCGCTGCAGTGACGCGACGGCGAGGACCAGGTGGTAGACGGAGAACAGCGACGCCAGGCCGAGCGCGATGCTCGCGGGCAGGGAGACCTTCACGCTGCGGCTCCCGTCGTCGTGGGCGTGGACGGCGTGGTCGGCGACCAGCTCAGCTCTATTCGCGTGCCCTCGCCCGGGGCGGTGTGCACCTCGGCACGGCCGTCGACGGAGGCGACGCGCTCGATGATCGACCGCCGCACCCCGAGTCGTTCGGACGGGATCGTCGCGACGTCGAACCCGCGACCGTCGTCACCGACCTCGATGTGCACGCCGTCGTCGTGCTGCTCGACGCGGACCCACCGGGCGACGTCGGGCCCGCCGGCGTGCTGGACGCTGTTGACGGCCGCCTGCAGCGCTGCTGACGCGAGGGCGTCGGCGACCGACGCCGGCAGCCGGACCGACCCGGACGGGGCAGGGACGAGCCGGACGGGCGCCGCGAGGGCACCGATCGCCTCGCCGATGCGGGTGCGGAGGTCGGCGAGCGTGACGGGGGTGTCGTCGTCCGGACCGTCGGCCGCTGCGGCCTCGAGGTGGTCGATGGCGTTCCGTGCCATGCGGGCGGCGAGGGTCTTCGCCTCGAGCGTGTCGGCCCGTGCGGCGGAGAGCAGCGTCGTCAGCACGCTGTCGTGCACGATCGCGTCGACCTGCACGCGCTCCACCTCGACCGCGTGCTCGCGGATGGCGAGCGAGTACCGGCGGACCGCGGTCGACTGCGCCGTGTCGACCGACGAAGCGGCACGGCGCAGGACCACGGCGATGACGAGCACCGCACCGCTGAGCAGCGCCGTGTACACGCCGTCGAGCAGCGCACGGACGAGCCCGGCGTCGCCACCGACCGGGGTGAGGCGGAGGACGACGTAGATCGCCGGCACGAGTGCGGTGTAGATCGTGGCCCGCCAGGTGGCGAAGCCCATGGCCGCCGCGGTCGAGCCGACGGTGCAGAACCACCACGGCCACGGCTGCTGCGTGGACGGGATCGAGTCCTGCACCGTGAGCGGCCACGTGGTCAATGCGACCAGGAAGAGCAGGGCGCACAGGATCTGCGCGAACTGCGCCACCCGCGGCACGAACGCCGAGACCCCGACCAGGACGAACGACGCCCCGAGCGCGATCGCGACGACCGGGCCCCAGAACGGATCGAGGTACGGCAACTGGGCGAGGACCGCCGGGGTGTCGACGATGCCGAGGCCGACCGCGGTCATCGCCAGCAGGATCGCGAAGGCACGCTCCACCGACGCCTGCGTGATCGACGCGCGGACGCTGCGCGACGGGTCGGCACCGAACGGCGCGCCGTCCCCGAAGCCGACCGGGTCGCCACCGGGAGCACGACCCGAGCCTGCTGGGACGCGGCCGGCATGGCCGGACGCCGCACCAGCGCCGCCCGACCCGCGGCCGAACCACCGACCGGTCCCCCGACCGGTCCCCGGGCCGCTCCCCCGGCGCGACGCCGGCTCAGCCGCGCTCGCCATCGTGTTCAGCGACCGTCACCGTCGGGGTCGATGCCCGAGTCGAGACCGGGGAGGATGCCGTCCTCGACCGCCCGCCGCAGGAGGTCGACCTTCGTCGGGGCCGGGCGACCGACCTCGACGTACTTCACGCGGATGCGGTCGAGGTACTCACGAGCCGTGGAGTACCCGATGCCGAGTTGCTGCGCCGCCAGCTTGAGCGGCAGGCCCGAGGCGTACAGGTGCAGGATCTCGCGCTCGCGCCGGCCGAGCTGGGCCTTCGCGAAGTCGCGGTCGGCGTCGATGGCGCTCGCCCACTCGAGGTTGTTCAGCACGTCACCACGGGCGACGGTGGCGACCGCTGCCATCACCGTCTTCGTGGCGGACGACTTCGGGATGACACCGGCAGCCCCTGCTGCGAGTGCCTCACGGACGTTGGCGACGCGGTCCGCGATGGAGTGCACGAGCACGGCGGAGCCGGTCCCCTGCACGCCCTTGACGTTCTCGGTCACGGTCGAGCCGTCACCGAGGGACAGGTCGAGGACGACGACGTCGACCTCGCGCCCGTCGAGGTTCTGGACGTACTCGGGCACGCTCGCGGCGGTGAGCACCACCTCGAAGCCCTCGTTCTGGCATGCCGCCTGGATCCCGAGTCGCACGGACTCGTGGTCGTCCACGATCGCGACCCGGACCGGCCTGGTGGCCGTGCCCGACGTCTCGGCTGCGGTTGTCGTTCCTGCTCCCACTGTGGCCTCTCGTTCCGATGTGCGTCCCCGGCCCCTGAAACCGGATCGCCATCAGCGCCCAGGATACCCAGGCTGGACTCAGGTCCGGGGAAACCGGACGCGCCACGCGGACGAAACCGCCCGGTTGCCCGTCAGCGCGCGGGCGTCAGGCGCGCCACGGCCTCCATGTGGTGGGTGTGCGGGAACAGGTCGAACGCCCGCAGCGCCTCGAGCTTGTACCCCAGGTCGGCGAACGTCGCGACGTCGCGGGCGAGCGCGACCGGGTCACAGGCGACGTAGACGACCTGCGACGGGTGCAGGGCCGCGATCTGCTCGACGACCTGACGACCGGCACCGGCGCGCGGCGGGTCGAGGACGATCGTGCCGGCGCGGAACCGGTCCTTCTCGGCGCGCGAGGCGTTCGCCACCGTGTTCGCGAGCCAGCGGTCGACCCGGCCGGTCTCGGCGCGCGCGCCGAGCCACTCGGCGAGGTTCTCCTGCGCGTGCTCGGTCGCGCGTGCGGCGCTCTCGACGCTCGTGAGGCGCGCCTTCGGGCCGACGAGGTCGCCGAGTGCGGCGGCGAGCAGGCCGACGCCGCCGTACAGGTCCAGGTGGGTGCCCTCGGGGTCGAGTCGGTCGCGGTCGACCAGGTCCTGCACGGCCTCGGTGAGCACCGACGCCGCGGCACGGTGCACCTGCCAGAAGCCGTTGTCGTCCACCGCGAAGGTGCGCTCCCCCACGACCTCGGTCACCACGGTGGGCTTCTGCTCGTCGATGACGAGGCGCGCCCCCTCGGAGCCGCTCGGTGCCAGCACGTCGATGACCGACGAGCCGGGCATCACGCCACGGCCGAGCGGCGCGCTCTCCTGCACGGCGTCGTTCGCGAGCGGCAGGCTGGTGACGGGGATGACGGAGTGCGAGCGCGCGGCGAACGGGCCGGCGGTGCCGTGCTCGTCGACGTGCAGCCGGACCCGGGTGCGCCAGCCGAGGCCGTTCGCGGCGTCGTCACCGGGTGCGGCCTCGACGACGACGTCCGAGCCGAGCACCGATGCCAGGTCCGTGTGCGCGAACCGCGAGAACGAGTCGACGAGCACGTCGTGCTTCAGCGTGCGCTGGTGTGCGAGGGCGATGTGGCCGAACTCGGCACCGCCCGGGCGCGTCTCGGGGTCGCGGTCGAGCGCGGCCTCGGCCCAGACGTGGTCGACGCGGTGCTCGCTCGGCGTGACGACACTGACGGTGTCGGCGCGCCAGAACGACTTCTTCCGGTCCTCGGTCACCCGGGCGACGACGCGCTCCCCGGGGATCGCGTCCGTGACGAAGACCACCCGGCCTTCGTGCCGTGCCACCGAGATGCCGCCGTGGGCGATCCCGGTGACGTCGAGTTCGAGCAGCGTTCCGACGGATTCACCCATGGTTCGATGGTCCCATGCGTCTGTACCTCGCGAGTACATCCCCCGCCCGCCGAGCACTCCTCGCCCAGTCCGGGATCGAGCCCGTGCTCGTGTCGCCCGGGGTCGACGAGGACGCCGCGGCGTCCGCGGCCGCCGCCGCACTCGGCCGTGACCTGACCGGCCCGGAGCTCGTGTCGCTGCTGGCCGTCGCCAAGGCATCAGCCGTCGCGGACGCCGACGTCGCCGGGTCGCCGGTCGACGGCTTCGTGTTCGGCGGCGACTCCGCCTTCGAGGTCGACGGGCGCCTGTACGGCAAGCCGCACGACCCGTCGGTGGCCCGGGAGCGCTGGCGGCAGATGCTCGCCGCCGGCGGCGGGACGCTGTGGAGTGGACACTGCGTGATCGATCGACGACGCGACGACCGGCGCCGCGACCTGGACCCGGCCACGGGGCGGACGGGAGGCCCGGATGCGGGCCGCCCCGCGCCTCCCGTCCGCAGCCTGGTGACGTCTCCTGCCGGCGTGCCGGTGCTGGGGGACGTCGCGCCCGGCGGGTCGGCCCTGGCCGCCGGTGGCGACCGCGTGGTCGCCGTGGACAGCGCCGCGCTGACGTTCGCCGACGACCTGTCCGCCGAGGAGATCGACGCGTACGTGGCGACGGGCGAGCCGCTCGAGGTCGCGGGGGCGTTCACCATCGACGGGCGGGCGGCGGCGTACATCTCGCGCATCGACGGGGCACCGTCGGCCGTGGTCGGGCTGTCCCTGCCGGTGCTGCGGTCGATGCTGCTCCGCGGCTTCGGCGTCCGCTGGCACGAGTTCTGGTCACTGTAGACATCCGCACTTGTTCGGCACGGTTCTTTGTGGGTGCCAGTCAATTCGTGCTCCCGTTGCACGAATACGCTGATGTCTCATGCCCCGTATCAGCAAGGTCCTCATCGCGAACCGCGGCGAGATCGCCGTCCGCATCATCCGCGCGGCCCGCGACGCAGGCAAGGCATCGGTCGCCGTCTACGCCGACCAAGACCGTGACGCCCTGCACGCCCGCCTCGCCGACGAGGCCTACGCGCTGAACGGCACCACGAGCGCCGACACCTACCTCGTCATCGACAAGATCATCTCGGTCGCCCGACGGTCCGGCGCAGACGCCGTGCACCCGGGCTACGGGTTCCTTGCCGAGAACGCCGACTTCGCCCGTGCCGTCATCGACGCCGGACTGACCTGGATCGGCCCGTCGCCCGACTCGATCGAGCGCCTCGGTGACAAGGTCTCCGCGCGCCACGTGGCCGAGAAGGTCGGCGCGCCGCTCGCCCCCGGCACCATCGAGCCCGTCAAGGACGCCTCCGAGGTCATCGCGTTCGCCGACGAGGTCGGCCTGCCGGTCGCCATCAAGGCGGCCTTCGGCGGTGGTGGCCGCGGCCTGAAGGTCGCACGGACGCGCGACGAGGTCGCCTCGCAGTTCGAGTCGGCGACGCGTGAAGCCATCGCGGCGTTCGGTCGGGGCGAGTGCTTCGTCGAGAAGTACCTCGACAAGCCGCGCCACGTCGAGACCCAGTGTCTGGCGGACGAGCACGGCAACGTCGTCGTCGTGTCGACGCGTGACTGCTCGCTGCAGCGCCGGCACCAGAAGCTCGTCGAGGAAGCACCCGCGCCGTACCTGACGGACGCGCAGCAGGAGCGACTGTACGAGTCGTCGAAGGCGATCCTGCGCGAGGTCGGCTACGTCGGTGCCGGCACGTGCGAGTTCCTGATCGGCGCCGACGGCACGGTGTCGTTCCTCGAGGTCAACACCCGCCTGCAGGTCGAGCACTGCGTGTCCGAAGAGGTCACCGGCATCGACCTGGTGCGCGAGCAGTTCCGCATCGCCGAGGGCGGCGTGCTCGACTACTCCGACCCGACGCCCCGCGGGCACTCGTTCGAGTTCCGCATCAACGGCGAGGACCCGGGCCGCAACTTCTTCCCCGCGCCCGGCCCCGTGCACGCGTTCAACGCGCCGTCCGGCCCCGGCGTCCGCGTCGACTCCGGCGTCGTGAGCGGCGACGTCGTGTCCGGTTCGTTCGACTCCATGCTCGCGAAGCTCATCGTCACCGGCGCCACCCGCGCCGAGGCGTTGGAGCGCTCGCGTCGTGCACTGGCCGAGTTCGAGGTCACCGGCCTGCCGACCGTGCTCCCCTTCCACCGTGCGGTCGTGTCGGACCCGGCGTTCGCAACGGACGACTCCTCGCCGTTCTCTGTGTACACGCAGTGGATCGAGACCGACTTCGTCAACGAGATCCCGGCGTGGAGCGGTTCTCCTGAAGAACTGCCGGCGCCGGCTTCGCGCGACTCGGTCGTCGTCGAGGTGCAGGGCAAGCGCATCGAGGTCACCATGCCGTCGATCGTCGGTGGCGGTGCCGCCGCCGGTGTCGCCGGTCGTCGTCCGGCCGGTCCCTCCGCTCCCCCGAAGCGCCGCTCGTCGGCGGTCAAGGGCGGCATCGCGAAGTCCGGCGGGTCCGTCGCGTCGCCGATGCAGGCGACCGTCGTGAAGCTCGCGGTCGCCGAGGGTGACACCGTGGTGAAGGGCGATCTGCTCGTCGTGCTCGAGGCCATGAAGATGGAGCAGCCCGTGCAGGCCCACAAGGACGGCGTCGTCACCGGCCTGAACGCCCCGGTCGGCCAGACGGTCTCGTCCGGTCACGTGCTGCTCGAGCTGGCGTAGGCGCGCGGCGGGGTTCCCTCCGCCGGAACCAGGTTCCGGATACAGCACCGTGCATCCGCGCGGTGCTGTGTCCGTTCCACGGTGTGTCACCAGGCCGGCGTCGTGCGGTGCGCCAGCGAGACCGGAAGCCCCGACCTCCGGAGCGTGGTCGGAGCGTCCCCGCCGGGAAGGACCTCGCGCCAGGTCAGCCGCGCAACGCTCCGGACCCCCGGGACTGCACGCACCGCGTCTTCTCGGAACTTCTCTGCGACGACCACGTCATCTGCAGTCCGCGTGCCCCGGACGTCACCGGCCCGGTACTTGACCAGCCCGTCGAACTCCACGACCACCCCGTGCTCGGGGAACCAGAAGTCGACCCGCGCGATGCATCGACTGCCCAGGAAGAACTCCTGTTGCAGCTCCGGCTTCGGCAGCCGGAGATCGTGCATCACCAAGTGCGCGAGGCTCTCACCGACGGACTCGATCCGAGCGTCCGCGAGCTCGAGGAGCGCTCGGACCCGCTGGACACCGCGGCGGATCGGTCGTGATTCGAGTTCGACCAGCAGATCCCGACGATCGACCCCTCGGCCGAGCACCGCGTCGAGGATGACCAGCGCATGGCCTCGGTCGGATCGGAGCGCGACGTCGATGGCCGTCGTCACCAGGTCCGTCGTCTCGACCTCGTCGATCATCACGGTCGCCACCTCCCGACCGCGCGCCGGCACCTTGTCGCTGAACCGCAGACGCTGCGCACGGTCGCGGGTCGGATCGGTGAGCACGACACGATCCGGGAGTGGCCCGAACCACGGCAGGTCGTGCATCACGACGGCCGACGCGTGCGAGACGATCAGGCCCGGCCTGGACACCGCGAGGACGGCGTCGATCCGAGCCCGGTGACGAACCATCTCCGATGCGTCGCGGAATGCTCTGGCGGGCGTCGACACCCCGTGTCCGATCCGGAGGAGATCGCCCCGCGCGGTGCTGCGCCGCAGGTTCCGAGCCGTCGCGGTGTCCACCGGTGTCGTCATGAGCGTGAGTCGTTCCATCGGGCCAGCGTGTCGTCCGGGCGGCTTCTCGTGGCACGATGCCCCGGTCGCTGTGGAGAACCAGCTGACCCGTTGCCGCTGTGGAGCGGTGCCCGCCCCACGAGACACCGCGGAACGGACACAGCACCGCGAAGTTGCGCGATGCTGTGTCCGGAACCTGGTTCCGGGGGGGGCGGCGGGCGGCGGCGCTACGAGACCAAGGGGCGGACGGACTCCGCGAGGGCGTCGACGAGGCGCTGGGCCTCGGCGGGGGTCTCGGCGACGGTGTCGATGTAGACCTTGACCTTGGGCTCGGTGCCGCTCGGTCGGACGATCACCCGCGCGTCACCGGTCAGGTCGTACCGCAGGATGTCCGACGGCGGGAAGCCCTCCACCCCGTCGACGTAGTCCGTCACTGTGCGGACGTCCAGGCCGCCGAGCGACGACGGCGGCGCAGACCGCAGCGAGGCCATGATCTCGCCGATGCAGGACAGGTCGTCAACGCGGGTCGCGACCTGCCCCGACGCGAACGCCCCGAACTCGGCAGCGAAGGCGTCGAGCTGCCCGGCGATCGACGATCCGGCAGCGGCCAGGTCCGACGCCAACGACAGCAGCGACAGTGCCGCCGAGATGCCGTCCTTGTCGCGCACGACCGACGGGTCCACCAGGTAGCCGAGCGCTTCTTCGTACCCGAAGAGGAGCCCGGGGACCCGGGAGACCCACTTGAAGCCGGTCAGGGTGTCGCGGTACTCCAGACCGTGGCGGGCGGCGACGCGGGCCAGCGCCGGCGACGAGACGATCGACGCTGCGAGGGTGCCCGTGGCGCCGGTCTCCGACGCACGGACGGCGGCCTGCCACCCGAGCAGCCACCCGACCTCGTTGCCGGACAGGCGGCGGTAGGTCGGAGCCCCGGAGTCGGAGACCGCCGGGATCGCGAGCGCGAGCCGGTCGGCGTCGGGGTCGTTCGCGATGACGAGGTCAGCGCCGACGGCGAGCCCGCGGGCGATCGCCAGGTCCATCGCGCCGGGTTCCTCGGGGTTCGGGAACGACACGGTCGGGAACGCTCCGTCCGGCTCGATCTGCTCCGGCACGACCGCGGGCGACGCGAACCCGGCGGCGGCGAACACCGCGCGTGCGGTCTCCCACCCGACACCGTGCATCGCCGTGTACACGACCTTCGGCTGCTCCTGCGGCGCCAGGGTCGGGGCCGGCACGATGGCGGCCGTCGCGGCCACGTAGGCATCGAGCAGCGCCGACGACGCGACGGTGTAGTCGGTGCCCCGGGGCAGGTCCGTGATCGACCCGGCAGCGACGGCTTCGATGGCCGCAGCGATCGAGCCGTCGACCGGCGGCACGATCTGCGACCCGTCGTCGTCCTGTCCGAGGTAGACCTTGTACCCGTTGTCGCGGGGCGGGTTGTGGCTCGCGGTGACCATCACCCCGGCGCCGACGTCGAGGTGCCGCACAGCGAACGCGAGCACCGGCGTGGGCAGGGCGACCGGCAGCAGCGTGACCTCGAGCCCGAGGCCACGCATGACCTCGGCGGAGTCGCGCGCGAAGACGTCGGAGTTCACCCGGCCGTCGTAGCCGATCACGACGCTGCGCGACCGGCCTGTGTCGATCAGGAAGCGTGCGAGACCGGCAGCGGCCTGCGACACGACGACCCGGTTCATGCGGAGCGGGCCGTAGCCGAGCTCGGCGCGGAGTCCGGCAGTACCGAACTGCAGCCGGCCGCCGAACCGCGCGGCCAGGGCCTGCACGGCCGGACCGGAGCCGTCGGACGCGGCGTCGATCGCGGCGGTCAGCTCGTCGCGGGTCTGCGGATCCGGGTCCTGCGCGAGCCAGGACCGAGCGGTCCCGAGCACGTGGTCGAGGTCGATCTTCACGACGCCGGCTGCCCGAGGGCGGTCACCACGCGGGCGAGCAGGTCCGCGATCACGGGCTCGGCCTGCTTGCCGGCCTCGAGCACCTCGGTGTGCGACAGCGGCGTCTTCTGGATGCCGGCGGCGAGGTTCGTGATGAGCGAGAACCCGAGGACCTCCATGCCGGCCTGTCGGGCGGCGATGGCCTCGAGTGCAGTTGACATGCCGACGATGTGTCCGCCGATGGCCTTGGCCATCTGGACCTCTGCCGGGGTCTCGTAGTGCGGGCCGCGGAACTGCGTGTAGACGCCCTCGTCCAGGGACGGGTCGACCGACCGCGCCACGTCACGCAGCCGGGACGAGTACAGGTCCGTGAGGTCGATGAACGTCGCACCCTCGAGCGGGCTGTCGGCGGTCAGGTTGATGTGGTCGCTGATGAGCACGGGTGTGCCGGGCGTCCAGTGCTCCTTGATGCCACCGGCACCGTTCGTCAGCACCATGACCGTGGCGCCCGTGGCCGCGGCGGTGCGGACGCTGTGCACGACCCGGCGGACACCGTGGCCCTCGTAGTAGTGCGTGCGTGCGCCGATGACGAGCGCGTGACGGCCGTCGGCGAGGCGGATCGACCGGATGGTGCCGGAGTGCCCGGGCACGGCCGAGGCGCTGAACCCGGGGACCTGGTCCGCCGGGATCTCGGACACGGTCTCACCGATGATGTCGGCGGCCTTGCCCCAGCCCGAGCCGAGGGTCAGGGCGATGTCGTGCCGCTCGATGCCGGACTTCGCGGCGATGACGGCGGCGGCGTCCCGCGCGACCTCGAACGGGTCGGCAGCGGGGTCGTTCAGCGGGTTCTCGGTGCTCATGCCCCAACTCTAAAGGGCCGACGCCCGCCGCAGCGGCCGCCGCCGCGGCCGCCGCAGCGGCCGCCGCCGCTCCCGCCGCAGCGGCCGCCGCCGCACCCGCCTCAGTGCTCGCCGAGCGCCCGGTCCACCGCCGCCGTGATCTCGCCCTGGTCGAAGTGGTTCCGGATCACGATGACCTCGGCGTAGGTGTCGCCGATCGCCTCGACGAACTCCTGGCTCGTGAGGATCACGTTGGCGTCGTCGGACACGTCGCGCACCGAGGCCACGTCGGCTGCGACGACCGATGCCTGCAGACCGAGGGCCGACAACGCCTTCTCGGCGTTCACCTTGAGGATCCCGCTCGAGCCGATGCCCGCGCCGCAGATGGTCACGATCTTCACGCGGACACCCCCATGATCGTGCGGACCTCGTCCGCCGTCGTCGCGTCGGCGATCCGCCCCGTGACGGCCTGGTCGTTGAACAGGTTCGCGATCTCGCCGATGGACTCGAGGTGCGTGCCGACCCCGGCGACCGCGAGCCCCAGGATCACGCGGACCGGGTCGTTGTGCGGGTGGCCGAACGCGACCGGTGTCTCGAGGGTCACCACGGCGAGCCCGTCGCGCAGGACCGCGCCACCCGGTCGGGCGTGCGCGAACGCCAGACCCGGGGAGATCACGATGTACGGCCCGTGTTCCTCGACCATGCCGATCATGGCGTCCGTGTACTCGTCGGTCGCGGCTCCGGACGCGACGAGCGCGCCGCCGGCCAGGCGCATCGCGTCACGCCAGGTGGGCGCGGTGGCCCCGAGGAGCACGGCGGCGTCCGGCAGCGGCGGCAGTCCCATGTGTCAGGCCTCCGAGTACCCGGAGGTGATGGTCGCGATGATCTCCTCGCGGTCCTCGAGCGGCAGGAAGGAGCCGAGCGCCGCGTTGATCTGGAACGCCGCCAGGTCGTCGAGGTCGTAGCCGAACGTGCCGGCGAGCAGTGCGAGCTCCTTCGACAGCGACGTCCCGCTCATCAGGCGGTTGTCGGTGTTCACCGTGACCCGGAAGCCGAGCTGGTAGAGCACGTCGAAGGGGTGGTCGGCGAGGTCGTCGCCCCAGGCCGCGATCGCACCGGTCTGGAGGTTGGAGGACGGCGAGACCTCGAGCGGGATCTCGCGGTCGCGGACCCACGACGCGACCTCGCCGAGGGAGGCCAGCGTCGAGCCGTCACCGGCGTCGGAGAGGGTGACGTCCTCGAAGATCCGGACGCCGTGCCCGAGGCGCAGCGCGCGGCCGTCGACGAGCGCGGACCGGATCGAGGCGAGCCCGTCGGCTTCGCCCGCGTGGACGGTGACGGGGAACAGCTCGGATGCGAGGTAGTCGAACGCGGCACGGTGGTTCGAGGCGGGGAACCCGGCTTCGGCACCGGCGATGTCGAAGCCGACCACCCCGTTGTCGCGGTGCCGGACGGCGAGCTCGGCGATCTCGAGCGAGCGGTCGGCGTGGCGCATCGCGGTGACGAGCTGGCCGACCCGGATGCTGCCGCCGGCGGCGTCGACCGCTTCCTCGATGCCGGCCTGCACGGCCTCGACCGTCTCGTCGAGCGTCAGCCCGCCCTGCAGGTGCTGTTCCGGGGCCCACCGGACCTCGCCGTAGACGACGCCGTCGGCGACCAGGTCCTCGACGAACTCACGGGCGATGCGCGTCAGCTGCGGTGCCGTCTGCATGACCGAGGTGGTGACGTCGAACGTCTTCAGGTACTCGACGAGCGAGCCCGAGTTCGACTGGTCGGCGAACCACTGCCCGAGCTCGGACGGGTCGGTGGTCGGCAGCGTCACACCCGAAGCAGCAGCCAGCTCGACGATCGTCGCGGGGCGCAGTCCGCCGTCGAGGTGGTCGTGCAGCGAGACCTTCGGCAGGTCGTTGATGACCGCTCCGGCGTCGGGCAGGCGGTAGGTCGGGGCGTCGGCGCTCATGCGACCAGGCTATCGGTGGTCACCGACCACGCGCAGGCACCTGTGCACAACAGACGGACGAACCGACTGGAGGCTCTCCACACGTGTGCGGAGAGCCTCCAGCCGGTCGGACGGTCGCGTTCAGCCCGCGATGCGCTCCCGCACGATCGGCCCGCGGGCCGCCACGGCTGCGTCGGACGAGCCGATCGACCACGCACCCTCGAGCGACTCGAGCGCCCGCGGGATCCGCGAGGCGTCGTCGGTGTGCAGCGTCCAGAGCGGCTGCCCCTCGGTCACGGTGTCACCGGGCTTGACGTGCAGCTCGATGCCCGCCCCGGCCTGCACCGGGTCCTGCGCGCGGGCACGACCGGCACCGAGGCGCCAGGCCGAGACGCCGAACGGCAGGGCGTCCTGCTGCGCCAGCACACCGGACGACGGCGCCGTGACGACGTGCTGCTCGCGGGCGACCGGCAGCGCGGCGGAGGGGTCCCCACCCTGCGCGGAGATCATCCGACGCCAGGTGTCCATCGCCCGGCCGTCGGCCAGTGCAGCCGCAGGATCGGCGTCCGGCATCCCGGCGAGCGTCAGCATCTCCGAGGCCAGTGCCACGGTCAGCTCCACGACGTCGGCCGGACCGCCGCCCTCAAGCACCTCGACCGACTCCCGCACCTCGAGTGCGTTGCCGATCGTCAGGCCGAGCGGGACCTCCATGTCGGTCAGCAGCGCCGAGGTCTTCACCCCGGCGTCGTTCCCGAGGTCGACCATCGTCTGCGCGAGCTCGCGCGACGCCTCGTACGTCGGCATGAACGCACCGGAGCCGAACTTCACGTCGAGCACGAGCGCACCGGTGCCCTCGGCGATCTTCTTCGACATGATGCTCGACGCGATGAGCGGGATGCACTCGACGGTGCCGGTGATGTCGCGCAGGGCGTACAGCTTCTTGTCGGCCGGTGCGAGACCCGAGCCGGCGGCGCAGATGACCGCACCGACGTCGGACAGGATCTCCATCATCCGGTCGTTCGACAGCGCCGCCTGCCACCCGGGGATCGACTCGAGCTTGTCGAGCGTCCCGCCCGTGTGACCGAGGCCACGGCCGGACAGCTGCGGCACCGCGACGCCGAACGACGCCACCAGCGGTGCGAGCGGCAGCGTGATCTTGTCGCCGACCCCACCGGTGGAGTGCTTGTCGACGGTCGTCTTGCCGAGCGACCCGAACGACATCCGCTCCCCGGACGCGATCATCGCGAGCGTGAGGTCCTTGACCTCGCGCCGCTCCATCCCGTTCAGGAAGATCGCCATCGCCATCGCGGCCATCTGCGGGTCCTCGACGTAGCCGCGTGTGTACGCGTCGACGAGCCAGTCGACCTCGGCGGTGCTCAGGGCGCCACCGGATCGCTTCGTGCGGATGAGGTCGACGGTGTCGAACGGCTCGACGGCCATGGGGATCAGTGCTCCTGTTGGTAGGTGGCGAGGGTGCGCGGCCCGAACGCGTCGGGCAGGACCTCGTCGATGGTGCGGATGCCGGAGACCGTCTCGAGGAGCATGCCCTCGGTCGAGTGCTCGAACAGCAGCTGGCGGCAGCGGCCGCACGGCATGAGGGTCGCCCCGTCGCCGTCGACGCACGTGAACGCGACGAGCTTGCCGCCGCCGGTCATGTGCAGCTGCGACACGAGCGAGCACTCCGCGCAGAGCGTCACCCCGTAGCTCGCGTTCTCGACGTTGCAGCCGGAGACGATCCGGCCGTCGTCGGTGAGCGCCGCGGCGCCCACCGGGAACGACGAGTACGGCGCGTAGGCGCGCCGCATCGCGGCTGTGGCGGCGTCCCGGAGAGCGCCCCAGTCCACGTCGTCGACCGGGAGGCCCGTGGCTGCGTCCGCCCCGTCGGCGGCGGTGTCGCCGCCTCCCGCGCGCAGGGCCGTGGCCGGGTCCGTCCAGGCGATCGCGTCGGTGGACGCGGCCGTGCCGTCGTCCGCAGCGTGCGTTTCGGTCATGTGCCGTGCCTCCTGGCCGTCAGCTCTTGATGTACGGCTTGCCGGACGCGGCGGGACCGCGCGACTGCCCGACCAGGCCGGCCACCGCGAAGATCGTCACCACGTACGGCAGCATCAGCAGGAACTCGCTCGGCACGGGCGAGTCGATCGCCCCGAGCGTGTTCTGCAGGTTCGAGGCGAAGCCGAACAGCAGCGCCGCCAGCGTGGCCTTGATCGGGTCCCAGCGACCGAAGATGACGGCGGCCAGGGCGATGTAGCCGGCGCCCGCGGTCATGTCCTTCGTGAACGGTCCGACCGCGTCGAGCGTGAAGTACGCACCACCCAGGCCGGCGATCGCGCCGGCGAGCGACACGTTCCAGAACCGGGTGCTCGTGACGTTGATGCCCACCGTGTCGGCCGCCTGCGGGTGCTCGCCGACCGCGCGGAGGCGCAGGCCCCAGCGGGTCTTGAACAGGCCGAAGGTGACGACCGCGACGGCCACGTACGCCAGGTAGACGATGACGCTCTGCTCGAAGAACACCGGACCGATCACCGGGATCTGGTGGAGCAGCGGGATCTCGAACTTCGGGAACCGGACGCCGACGTTGAGCGTGGTCTCGTTCGGGGACAGCACCTGCGAGTACAGGAAGCCGGTCAGCCCCGAGATGAGGGCGTTGATGACGACACCGACGATGACCTGGTCGACGAGGTACTTGATGCTGAACGCGGCCAGGATGAACGAGACGAGCACACCGGCGACGAGCGCGCCGACGAGTCCGACCCACGCGGAGCCGGTGAGCGACGCGATGAGCGCCGAGGTGAACGCGCCCGCGAGGAACTGGCCCTCGATGGCGATGTTGACCACGCCGACCCGCTCGGAGATGACGCCGCCGAGGGCACCGAACACGAGCGGGACGCTCAGCCCGAGTGCGCCGACCAGCAGGCCGGGCAGCGGGATCGTGGCGCCGGCCGCTGCCCACGTCAGGAAGCCGACGACGAAGACGATGGCGAAGACCGACGTGACCCAGAGCGGGACGTGCCGGTAGGCGCGGACCTCGACGAAGGCGTAGACCGTGGCGATCGCCAGGAGCACGACCACGACGTAGCCGGTCGGTGCCGCCGACAGCGGGACGTTCGGCAGCGCGACGAAGTCGCCGGCGTTCGCGAGCCGGAAGGTGGTCGTGCCGGCGCGGCTGAGCAGGACGAAGAACACGACCGCGAGCAGCGTGAACACCGCGTACCCGATCGGGAGCTTCCAGCTGCGGGTCGTCTCGACCGGACGGTCGGAAAGGGGCGACGCGGGCGCCGCGGTGGGGCTGAGGGTGCTCACGCGGCGACCGCCTTCTTGCTGTTCTTGCTCGTCTTCGTGCGCTGGCGGGCTCCCGGCTGCGGGATCCGGAAGATCGCGCGGACGAGCGGCGGCGCCGCGATGAACAGGACGATGAGGGCCTGGATGACACCGACGATGTCGATCGGGATGCCGTTGGCGGCCTGCATGGCGTAGCCGCCGTTCTTCAGCACACCGAACAGGATCGCGGCCCAGAACACGCCCCACGGCTTCGAGCGGCCGAGCAGCGCGACGGTGATCGCGTCGAAGCCGATGCCGGCGTCGATGCCCGAGGTGAAGCCCGTCGTGACCGCACCCTGCACCTGGTAGGCGCCGGCGATGCCGACGAGGGCACCGGAGATGACCATCACCCAGATCGTCAGTGCCGGCACGCTCATGCCGGCGACGCGGGCGGCGCGGGGGTTCTCACCGATGGTGCGGAACCGGAAGCCGAGCGACGACTTGTTGACGAGCCACCAGACCACGACCACGGCGATGATCGCGACGATGAAGCCGAGGTCCACGCCGTACCGCACGCCGAACAGCTGCGGCAGCAGGGCGCTGTCCTTCGTTGCCGGGGAGATCGGGTTGCTGCTGCCCGGAGCCTGGAGCAGACCGGGGGTTCGGAGCAGGTAGCTGACCAGGTAGAGCGCGACGTAGTTGAGCATGATCGTGACGACCACCTCGTTCGCACCCGTGCGCGCCTTGAGGACACCGACGATCCCTCCCCAGACCGCACCGCCGACGATGCCGGCGACGATCGTGAGCGGGATGTGGATCGCGGCGGGTCCGTCGAACGAGAACCCGACCCAGCCGGCGGCCGCGGCCCCCATCAGGATCTGGCCCTGGCCGCCGATGTTGAACAGCCCGGCGCGGAAGGACAACGCGATCCCGAGGCCGGCGACGACGAGCGGCACCGCGTAGTCGATCGACCGGGTGAGCGGGGCGATCGCCTGCTGGAAGCTGGTGGCGCCGAAGTTGACCACCGAGCCCTGGAACAGCGAGGCGTAGGCGCCGCCGACCGCGGTGCCGATGGCCTGGAGCATGTCGGCGGGACGGGCGAAGAAGTAGCCGGCCGTGGCGCGGACGTTCTCGTCGGTCAGGGCGATGAGGATGCCGCAGGCGACGAGGGCAAGGACGACCGCGAGGACCGTGACGAGCACGGAGCCGTTCAGGATGCTCTGCATCGCGGCGTGCCAGCGGTCGGTGCCGGGGGCGCCGTTGCGGCGCTCGGTGTCGTCCGCCGAGTCCGTCATCAGGTGCGGGGTCTCCGGGGACTCCTGCAGACGGTCGTCGGTGAGCGGCTGCTGCGTGTTGTCTGGGTCCTGCGCGGTCACGCTGCCAGCTCCGTTCCGGTCGTGGATGTGGCTTGGATCTCGCCGGCCGAACCGGTCATGCGGCCAACTCCGTTCCTTCTGGGATCTCGCCGGCCATCATGAGGCCGAGGACGTCTCGCGGGGTGGTCGCCGGCACGATCCCGACGATGCCGCCGCGGTACATGACGGCGATGCGGTCGGCCAGTGCCACGACCTCGTCGAGCTCGGTGGAGACGACGATGACGGGCACACCGGTGTCGCGGGTGGCGACGATGCGCTTGTGCACGAACTCGATCGACCCGACGTCGATGCCGCGCGTGGGCTGCGCGGCGACGAACAGCCGGAGCTCGCGGCTGAGCTCCCGGGCGAGGACGATCTTCTGCTGGTTGCCGCCGGACAGCCGACCGGCAGCGGTCGCGTGGCCCGGCGTGCGGATGTCGAACTCGGCGATCTTCTCGTCGGCGAAGGCGTCGCGCTCGGCGGCACGGATGGTGCCGGCGCGGACGAACGCGTCGTGGTCGGACCGGTCGAGCATGAGGTTCTCCGCGATCGTGAACTCGCCGACCAGGCCGTCCTCCTTGCGGTCCTCGGGCACGAAGCCGACGCCGGCGTCGAGCACCTGCTTGACGCTGCGGCCGGTGAGCTCCTTGCCGTCCAGCGTGATGCGGCCGGCGTGGACGGGCTCGAGACCGAGGATCGCCTCGGTGAGCTCGGTCTGCCCGTTGCCCTGCACCCCGGCGATCGCCAGGACCTCGCCACGACGGACCGAGAACGACACGTCGTCGACGAGCACGATGCCGGACGGGTCGGTCACGGTGAGGCCCTCGACGACCAGGGCGTCCTCGCCACCGGTCGACGGCGTCTTGTCGACGACGAGGGAGACCGCGCGGCCGACCATCATCGCGGCCAGCTCGTTGTTGGTCGCCGCGGGCGAGGCCTCGCCGACGACCTTGCCGAGCCGGATCACCGTGATGCGGTCGGCGACCTCGCGGACCTCGCGGAGCTTGTGGGTGATGAAGACGATCGCGGTGCCGGCCTCGCGGAGCTGCCGCATGATGCCCATCAGCTCGTCGGTCTCCTGCGGGGTGAGGACGGCCGTCGGCTCGTCGAACACCAGCACGGAGGCGTCGCGGGAGAGCGCCTTGATGATCTCCACACGCTGCTGGACGCCGACGGGCAGGTCCTCGATCTTGGCGTCGGGGTCGACGTCGAACCCGAAGCGGTCGGAGATCTCCTTGACCCGCTTGCGGGCGCCGGCCAGGTCGAGCCGCCCACCGAAGGTGGTCTGCTCCTGACCGAGCATGACGTTCTCGGCGACGGTGAAGACGGGGACGAGCATGAAGTGCTGGTGCACCATGCCGATGCCGGCGCGCATGGCGTCACCGGGGCCGTCGAAGTCCTGGACCACGTCGTCGAGCAGGATCTCGCCCTCGTCGGCGTCGTACAAGCCGTAGAGGACGTTCATCAGGGTGGACTTGCCGGCGCCGTTCTCACCCAGGAGGCAGTGGACCTCACCCGGCTCGACGGTGAGCGAGATGTGGTCGTTGGCGACCAGGGCGCCGAACCGCTTGGTGATGCCGCGGAGTTCGAGCTTCATGTTCGGGAGTCTATTTCTGTCTCGAGTGCGCCACGCGGGCGCACGGTCGCGTGCACCGCTCGGGCGCACGGTATCGCGTGCACCGCTCGGGCGCACGAGAACGCGGGCGAGGGAAGCCCCTCGCCCGCGTTCGTCGGGTCAGGACTGGGTCTTGACCTTGATCGAGCCGTCGATGATGCCGGCCTTGATGTCGTCCAGTTCGCCCTGCAGGCCCTTGTCGACCTTGGACTCGTAGTCGTGGAACGGCGCGATGCCGACGCCCTCGTTCTCGAGCGTGCCCACGTACGGGGTCTTCGAGAACTTCTTGTCGGCCGCCTGCTCGACGACGTCCTTCACGGCCGGGCGCATGCCCTTCTCGACCGAGGTGAAGGCGATGTCCTTGTAGCGCGGGTCGGCCTCGTAGAGGTCGCTGTCCGCACCGATCAGGACGGAGCCGTTGTCGGCGTCCTTGATGGCCTCGGCAGCCGACTGGTAGATCGGACCGCCGACGGGCAGGATCACGTCGGCGTCCTGGTCGAGGAGCGTCTGCGCGACCGACTTGGCCTGCGTGCCGGCCTCGAAGCCACCGGTGAAGGAGCCCTTGCCGGTGTCGACGTTCCAGCCCTTGACCTGGACGTCCTTGTCCTTCTGCTCGTTGTAGTACTTCACGCCGTCCGCGAAGCCGTCCATGAAGATGGTGACGGTCGGGATCTGCATGCCGCCGAAGGTGCCGACGACGCCGGTCTTCGAGTAGGACGCCGCTGCGTAGCCGGCGAGGAACGCGGCCTGCGAGGTGTCGAACGTGATCGGCTTGACGTTCTTCGCGTCGATCGAGCTGTCGTCGATGATCGCGAAGTCGGTGTCGGGGTTCGCCGCGGCCTGCTTCTTCGTGGCGTCGGCGAGGTTGAAGCCGACGGTCACGACGAGGTTGCAGTTCTGGCCGATGAGCTGCTGGATGTTCGAGTCGTAGACGGTGGCGTCCTTCGACTCGGCTTCCTTGTAGGTGGCACCGAGGTCCTTGGCGGCGTCCTTCATGCCCTCGTAGCCGAGCTGGTTGAACGACTTGTCGTCGAAGCCACCGGCGTCGGAGACCATGCAGGGGCGGAAGTCGGTCTTCTTGGCGGTCGTCGTGTCGGACGGCGCCGAGGCGCAGCCTGCGAGGACGGCGGCGGTGCCGAGGAGCGCGAAGCCGCTGAGGACGACGCGTCGGGTACGAGATGTCACGGGTGGGTTCCTCCGGGGAGCGTGCCCGGACCACGTGCGTTCCGGGCGATCGTGGCGACAGTACACGACCGCCCGGCCGGTACAGGACCCGTTCTGAGCACCGGACGGATCAGTTACGGGATCGCGACCGCGCCGAAACGCGCCCGTAACGCGGGGTCACGCCCGGACCCCCAGTTTGAGGGGTTTGTCGGTGGAGCGCTACAGGACGTCGCCGCGGCCGCTGATCTTGAGCGCATCCACGACGCCCTTGACCCGCTGCGCGTTCGCGCTGGTCGTCACGAGCAGCGCGTCGGGGGTGTCCACGACGACGATGTCCTCGACCCCGATGAGCGAGATGAGCCGCTGGCTGTGCGAGATCACGATGCCGCTCGACGAGTCGGCGAGGATCCGGGCGCCGTCGCCGAGGACGGCGAGGTTGTTCGGGCGACCGCCGGACTGCAGCTTGGCGAGCGAGGCGAAGTCGCCGACGTCGTCCCAGTCGAAGTCGCCGGGGACGACCGCCATGCGGCCCGCCGCGGCGGCCGGCTCGGCGACCGTGTAGTCGATCGCGATCTTCTCGAGCGTGGGCCACACCGCGTCGACGACCGCGCCGCGGGCCGAGGTGTCCCAGGCGTCCGCGAGCTCGTTGATGCCGGCCAGCAGCGTCGGGTTGTTCCGGCCGATCTCCTCGAGCAGCACGTCAGCGCGGGCGATGAACATGCCCGCGTTCCACAGGTAGGTGCCCTGTTCGACGTACGAGCGTGCGGTGTCCAGGTCGGGCTTCTCGACGAACGACCGGACGGCGTGCGCGGTCGGTGCGCCCTCGATGTCCAGGGTGTCGCCGTGCGCGTGGATGTACCCGAAGCCGATCGCGGGCTCGGTCGGCGTGATGCCGATGGTGGTGATGTACCCGGCACGGGCGACGGCGACGGCCTCGCGCACCGAACGGCGGAAGCCGCGGGCGTCACCGATGACGTGGTCGGCGGCGAAGGAGCCGATGACGACGTCGGGTTCGCGGCGCACCAGGATCGCCGCGGCGAGGCCGATGGCCGCCGTGGAGTCCTTCGGTTCGCTCTCGAGCACCACGTTGTGGTCCTCGACCCCCGGCAGTTGCGACTCGACTGCGACGCGGTGCGCCCGTCCGGTCACGACCATGATCCGCTGCTCGCCCGCGAGCGGGGCGAGCCGGTCCCAGGTCTGCCGGAGCAGCGAGGTGCCGGACCCGGTCAGGTCGTGCAGGAACTTGGGTGCGTCCGCGCGCGACAGCGGCCACAGGCGCGATCCGATGCCCCCTGCGGGGATGATCGCGTAGAAGTCTTCGAGAGCGTCAGCCACGCGCTCACCGTACCGGTCCTGCCGCGCGGATCCTGGGTGGTCTCCGCACGATTCCCGCATGCGGGCTCCCGCAGGGCATCGTCGGCGTGCGCGCGGCGACGGCGTCGCGTTGTTCACCCGTCGCCTCCGCCCCGTTCACGTCGTCGGCCCCGCGGGGTCACGTGACGCCCGGAGCATGGGCAGCACCATGAGCGCACGCAGCGTGGAGCGCGGCACGTCCCCCCGGACCGTCGCCGTCGTGACCGAGAGCTTCCTGCCCACCCTCAACGGCGTGACCACCAGCGTCCTGGCGGTCCTCGACCACCTGGAACGCCGTGGCCACCGCGCGGTCGTGATCGCACCGGACACCCCGGGACTCGCGCAGTTCCGGTCCCGCAGCAGTGTCGAGCGCTACCGTTCCTTCGACGTGCACCGGATCCCCGCCGTCGCGTACCGGCAGTTCCCCGTCGCACTCCCCCACCCCGTCCTCGACACGATCCTCGCCGCCTCCGGCGCCGACGTGCTCCACGCCGCGAGTCCGTTCCTGTTGGGTGGGCGCGCGATCACGGCAGCCGGGAGGCTCGGCATCCCCTCCGTCGCCGTCTTCCAGACCGACGTGGCCGGTTTCGCCCGCCGCAACGGGTTGACGGCGACCGTCCCGTTGGTCCGCAGGATCCTCGGCCGCATCCACGCCGGCGCCTCGCTGACGCTCGCGCCGTCGAGCGCGACCGCCGCGATGCTCGCCGAGGACGGCGTCCCCCGCGTCGCACGGTGGGGGCGCGGGGTCGACACCGAGCTCTTCCACCCGGCCCGACGGGAGTCCGCCCACGTCCGAGCGCTCCGACGCCGGATCGCGCCGCACGGCGAGACGATCGTCGGCTACGTCGGACGGCTGGCCCCGGAGAAGGAGGTCGAACGGCTCGCCGAGCTCGGCGGGATCCCCGGCATCCGCGTCGTCGTGGCCGGCGGTGGACCGTCCCGCGCGCTGCTCGAACGGCGACTGCGGCACCTCGACGTCACCTTCACCGGACCGTTGCGCGGCGACGCCCTCGCCGACGCGTACGCCTCGCTCGACCTCTTCGTGCACACCGGTCCGGCCGAGACCTTCGGGCAGACCCTCCAGGAAGCGCACGCCTCGGGGCTGCCGGTGATCGCGCCGGCGTCGGGTGGTCCGCTCGACCTCGTCGCCCCCGGACTCGACGGCGAGCTCTACGACACCGACGCACCACAGGCCCTGCGACAGGCGGTCCTGCGGCTCCACCACGACCGCGCACTCGCGGAACGGATGGGATCGGCGGGCCGTCTCCGGGTCGAGGGCACCACGTGGGAGGCCGTCGGCGACCAGCTCCTGGGGCACCACGACACGGCCAGGAACATCGGCGCGCCGCCCGTGGGTCGGGGCCTGCGGGCCGGTCGGGACGAGAAGGTCAGCACCCGCGCATAGGATGGGACGTGTTCCACACGAACACGAACGGCAAGGGCTCGCCGATCGGGCGAGCCCGTCCTATGGAAGGACGAGCTCATGGCTGAGCCCACCGGCGGCGGTACGGCGACCGCCGTCCCCGAAGTCACGATCGAGGCGCCCCGCGCCTCTCGGAAACTCGAGGGCACGCTGTACCGCGGGTCGACCGGCATGTGGTCGTGGGTCCTGCACCGGATCACCGGTGTCGCGATCTACTTCTTCCTGCTCGTGCACATCCTCGACACGGCACTCGTGCGCCTCTCGCCCGAGGCGTACAACGCGGTCATCGGCACGTACAAGACCCCGATCATGAACCTCGGCGAGATCGCCCTGGTGATGGCCATCGTGTTCCACGCGTTCAACGGGCTCCGGATCATCCTCGTCGACTTCTGGTCCAAGGGGCCGAAGTACCAGCGGGCCATGTTCTGGGTCGTCATCGTCCTGTGGGCGATCGCGATCGCGGGCTTCCTGCCCCGCCAGCTCATGAACCTCTTCGCGGACTTCAACTAGAGGGGCACCTGATGACCACGCAGATCGTCGAACCTCCCCGTTCCGCCTCGGCCGCCCGCCGCTCCACCAACTGGGAGAAGTGGGGCTGGATCTACATGCGCGGCTCGGGCGTCCTGCTCGTCGTGCTGATCTTCGGCCACCTCTTCGTCAACATGGTGGCTGGCGAGGGTGTCAAGCAGATCGACTTCGCCTTCGTCGCCGGCAAGTGGGCGAACCCGTTCTGGCAGGTGTGGGACTCCCTCATGCTCGTCCTCGCGCTCATCCACGGCTCGAACGGCATGCGCACGATCGTCAACGACTACGTGTCGAAGCCGGGCATCCGGAAGACCCTCCTCGCCGCGATCCTCATCGCGTGCGTCGTGTTGATCGTCCTCGGCCTGCTCGTCTGCTGGACGTTCGACCCGTGCCCCGCCGGCGCAGCCGCCGCGGACCTGCCCTCCTTCTGCCCGGCGCAGTAGCACTATCCCCGCTGCCGACCGCCTTCCCACCGTCTACGGAAAGACCCCTGTGACCGAGACCACCGTGCACCACCACCAGTTCGAGATCGTCATCATCGGCGCAGGAGGCGCGGGCATGCGTGCCGCGATCGAGGCCGGCCCGAAGGCGAAGACGGCCGTCATCTCGAAGCTCTACCCGACCCGCTCGCACACCGGTGCGGCGCAGGGCGGGATGGCCGCGGCCCTCGCGAACGTCGAAGAGGACTCGTGGGAGTGGCACACCTTCGACACGATCAAGGGCGGCGACTACCTGGTCGACCAGGACGCCGCCGAGATCCTGGCGAAGGAAGCCATCGACGCCGTCATCGACCTCGAGAACATGGGCCTGCCGTTCAACCGCACGCCCGAGGGCAAGATCGACCAGCGTCGCTTCGGCGGCCACACCCGCGACCACGGCAAGGCACCGGTCCGTCGCGCCTGCTACGCGGCCGACCGCACGGGCCACATGATCCTGCAGACGCTGTTCCAGAACTGCGTCAAGCTCGGCGTCGAGTTCTACAACGAGTTCTACGCGCTCGACCTCATCATGGTCGACGTCGTGGGCGAGGACGGCGTCACGCGCCAGCAGCCGGCCGGCGTCGTCGCGTTCGAGCTCGCCACGGGTGAGCTGCACGTCTTCCACGCCAAGGCGATGATCTTCGCGACCGGTGGCTTCGGCAAGATGTACAAGACCACCTCGAACGCGCACACCCTGACCGGCGACGGCGTCGGCATCGTGTGGCGCACCGGTCTGCCGCTCGAGGACATGGAGTTCTTCCAGTTCCACCCGACCGGCCTCGCGGGCCTCGGCATCCTGTTGACCGAGGGTGCTCGTGGCGAGGGTGCGATCCTGCGCAACGCCTCCGGTGAACGCTTCATGGAGCGCTACGCCCCCACCATCAAGGACCTCGCCCCACGCGACATCGTCGCCCGGTGCATGGTGCAAGAGGTGGCCGAGGGCCGCGGTGCCGGCCCGAACAAGGACTACGTCCTGCTCGACTGCACGCACCTCGGTGCCGAGGTCCTCGAGACCAAGCTCCCGGACATCACGGAGTTCGCCCGCACCTACCTCGGCGTCGACCCCGTCGTCGAGCCGGTGCCGGTGATGCCGACCGCGCACTACGCGATGGGTGGCATCCCGACGAACACCGACGCGCAGGTGCTCTACGACAACACCACCGTCGTCCCCGGCCTCTACGCCGCCGGCGAGTGCGCCTGTGTCTCGGTGCACGGCTCGAACCGTCTCGGCACGAACTCGCTCCTCGACATCAACGTCTTCGGCAAGCGCTCGGGCAACAACGCCGCCGAGTGGGTCAAGACCGCCGAGTTCCTCCCGCTGCCCGAAGACCCCGCTGCCGGCGTCCGGGCGATGCTCGACCAGCTGCGCGCCTCGACCGGCACCGAGCGCATCGCCGTCCTGCGCAAGGAGCTGCAGGACGAGATGGACAAGAACGCCCAGGTGTTCCGCACCGACGAGTCCCTCGCCCGCGTCACCGAGACCATCCACACGCTCCGGAACCGCTTCATGCAGGTCTCCGTGCAGGACAAGGGCAAGCGGTTCAACACCGACCTGCTCGAGGCCGTCGAGCTCGGGTTCCTGCTCGACCTGGCCGAGGTGGTCGTCTACTCGGCCCGCAACCGCAAGGAGAGCCGCGGCGGCCACATGCGCGACGACTACCCGAAGCGCGACGACGAGAACTACATGCAGCACACGATGGCGTACCTGACGGGCGACCCGCACTCGTCACTCGCCGACGACCACATCACGCTGGACTGGAAGCCGGTCGTCGTGACCCGGTACCAGCCGATGGAGAGGAAGTACTGAGATGACCGACACCCTGGTCTCCGACGCACCCCGGACCGACACCACCGACGCGCCTCCCGGGTCCTTCTCCGTCACGCTCATCATCCGGCGCTTCGACCCGGACGTCGACGACGAGCCGCGCTGGCAGGACTTCGACGTCATGATGCTGCCGACCGACCGCATCCTCGACGCCCTGCACAAGATCAAGTGGGACCAAGACGGCTCCCTGACGTTCCGACGTTCCTGCGCCCACGGGGTCTGCGGCTCGGACGCGATGCGCATCAACGGCCGGAACCGGCTGGCGTGCAAGACCCTGATCAAGGACCTCGACGTCTCGAAGCCGATCTACGTCGAGGCGATCAAGGGCCTGCCGCTCGAGAAGGACCTCGTCGTCGACATGGAGCCCTTCTTCAAGTCCTTCCGCGAGGTCCAGCCGTTCCTGCAGCCGAAGACGGCGCCCACCCCGGGCAAGGAGCGCATCCAGTCGGTGGCCGACCGCGCACGCTTCGACGACACCACGAAGTGCATCCTCTGCGCTGCGTGCACCTCGTCGTGCCCGGTGTTCTGGACCGACGGGCAGTACTTCGGCCCGGCCGCGATCGTGAACGCGCACCGCTTCATCTTCGACTCGCGTGACGACGCCGCCGAGGTCCGCCTCGACATCCTCAACGACAAGGAAGGGGTCTGGCGCTGCCGGACCACCTTCAACTGCACCGACGCCTGCCCCCGTGGCATCCAGGTGACGAAGGCGATCTCCGAGGTCAAGCAGGCCGTCATGCGGGGCCGCGCCTGACACTCGGGGTCGTCCAAGACTCGACATCGACTCCACCGATAGGCTCCGCTCCATGACGTTCGCGGCCACCCGCCCCATCCTCGACCAGCTCGGCTACACGATCCGCTACGTGCAGCTCCCCGGAGAGACCCTGCACGAGCCGCCGGTCGAGGGTGCGCTCCGCGTTGTCCCGGCCGAGGCGTCCGACGAGTTCGCGCTCGAGGTCGTCGACTACGGCACGGCTCGTCGCCTCGCCACCGCGCGCGGTGAGGAGGACGCGGTCGAGATGCTCCGTCGGTTCCTGAACCGGCCGTTCCCGGCTCCGCGCGACATCGCCCGGCACGAGCTCGACGGGCTCCGTGACCGTGCGGCGTCGACGTACCCGCAGCTGGCGCAGCAGGTGTCGCAGGCCGGAGAACAGGGGTTGACCATCCAGATCCCCGCGGGCGTCCCCGTCGACCGCATCGGTGGTCCGGACGGCTACCTGCTGCACCCGCTCGACACTCCGCTGCCGAGCCGGTCGCTGCCGCCGCACGTCGCCGGCGTCCCGGAGACCCACCGCTACCTGGTCGAGCGTCCGTTCATGGTGAACGTCCGCTTCGTGCAGCCGTGGTTCGAGCAACCGGGTGGCGCGCTCCGCTTCCAGATCGCCGACCCCACGGTCACCGTGCGCGACCTCGTCGTCGATGGTGCACTGGCTCGACTCCGCGTGGTCTGACACCCCGCACGACGAAAGTCGGCCCGCACCGCGCTTTCGCGCAGTGCGGGCCGATTGCCGTTCAGTGTTGCTACGCCTGGTCCGGGCGGTCGTACTGCGCACCAGCCGGGTTCGGCGGCAGGCAGCCGAACACGATCGCGGCGATGCCGACGAACATCCCGATGAGCCAGAGCGGACCGGCGAGGTTCGCGTCGTGCACGCGGCGCCACCCCAGTGCGATGTTCGGGATGAGGGTCGCGAGCCACCAGAGGCCGTACAGGACGAGCAGGATGAAGATCCACGCCGGGGGTGCACCCTCGGTCTGGGTGTAGCCGTACTCGTCGGTGGTCGAGGCCGAGACGCTCCACGAGATGATGCCGGCGATGAACCCGCCGTACAGAACGAGGGTCACGATCGCGTTCGCCAGGATCCAGTACCAGTACTCACTGCGGCTGGCGCGCCCGTCGAACCGGGCGTATTTCTTGAAGAAGCGCGTGAAGGCGTCGAGGAAGCCGGCACCGTAGAAGGGTGCCCACAGCGGTGGAGCTCCGTCGGGCCCGACCGGGATCGGCGGACCGGCCTGCGGGTACGGGTCGGCGTACTGCTGGCCGTACCCGGGCTGCTGGCCGTACTGGGCAGGCTGCTGGCCGTACTGGGCAGGCTGCTGGCCGTACTGGGCAGGCTGCTGGCCGTACTGGGGCTGCTGACCGTACGGACCAGGCTGCTGTCCGTAGGGTCCGGGCTGCTGCCCGTAGGCACCAGGCTGCTGCCCGTACCCCGGCTGCTGCTGCCCAGGGTCAGGCTGCCCCGACGGCTGGTCGCCGCCGGGCTGGCCCCACTGCGGTGTGTCGTTGCTCATCGAGCGCCGGTCGGTCGGTCGTAGCGCTCGCCCTGCGGGTTCGAGGGCAGCAGGCCGAACACGATGCCGACGATGCCGACGAAGATCGCGATGATCCACAGGGCACCGGGCAGGTTCGCGTCGTGCAGGCGTCGCCAGCCGAGGGCGAGCGTCGGGATGATGATCGCGAGACCCCAGAGCCCGATCAGGATGCCGGCGATCACGAAGAGCGCTGACGGGCTGGTGACGGTCGACTGCACGCTCGCCGAGGTCGCGGTCGACATCGACACCGTCGAACGCTCCGACGTGGCGATGCCGATGCCGTACAGGATGCCGAGGACGATGCCGACGATCGCGTTCGCCAGGTACCACCACCAGAACTCGCTGCGGCTCGCGCGGCCGCTGAAGGTCGCGTACTTCTTGAAGAAGCGTCCGACGGCCTTGCCGAAGGAGATCCCGTACCAGGGGGCCCAGATCGGCGGCTCGCCGTTCGGGCCGGTCGCCGGCTGCTGGCCGTACTGCGGCGTTCCGTTGTACGGGTTCGGCTGGCCGCCCGGCTGCTGGCCGGACGGGTTCTGCGGGTACTGGTCACTCACGGTGTCCCCCTCGATCGTTGGCTGGTAGTCGGGTCCGAGTCAACCAGAACCGTCGCGCGGCCGTCGCTCGCTACCCGCGGTGGGGTTCGTCGTACCGCTGCCCCTGCGGGTTCGAGCCCATCAGACCGACGATGAGCGAGAACAGGACGCCGAGCGGCGGGATGATGAAGAGGAAGGCGAAGTACCCGCTCAGGTTCACGTCGTGCAGTCGTCGCACCGTCAGGGCGATGAAGCCGAGAGCGCAGGCCAGGGCCCAGAGCCCGCTCAACCCGTTCGACGCGTCGTCGAAGAACGGCAGCACGTTGAAGAACCCGCCGACGATGCCGGTGGCCGCCGAGCCGATGACGTACCAGAGGGCCCAGAACCAGAACTCCGACTGGCTTGCGCGGCCGTCGAACCGGACGTACTTCTTCCAGAACCGCGGGAACGCCTGCACGAACGGGATCCCGTACCAGGGCGCCCACAGCGGGGGCTGGCGCGGGCCGGTCGGCTGCTGGCCGTACGGTCCGGGCTGCTGTCCGTACGGTCCGGGCTGCTGGCCGTACGGTCCGGGCCGCTGGCCGTACGGGTTCTGCGGCGGGTACTGGTCACTCACTGGTTCGTTCCTTCCGAGGCCGACTGCGATCACCGTCGAGTCTGGCAGCGGCGGCGGCAGGACGCGTCCCCCCAGCGGAGGACAGCGCAGCGACTGCGCTCCCACAGCGCTCCGACCGGCGCTCCGACCGACTCAGGGCACCAGCGCGAGCTTGCCGCCGGGGTGCCCGGACTCCAGCAGCTCCGCGGCCGCCTTCGCCTCGGCGAGCGGGAACGTCCGCGCCACCGGGACCTCGAGCTGTCCGGCCCCGGCCAGGTCGATCAGTCGCTGCCGCACCGAGTCGCGGAACGCCTTGCTCGCGGGCTGCGCCCCACCGACGGCGGCGAACCCCGCCTCGGCGGCGCGCGCCTGCGCGGCGATGGTGACGATCCGGTCGCGGTCCGCGACCACCGCGAGCGAGACGTCGACGGCCTCGTCGGTGCCCACGCAGTCCAGTGCCACGTCGATGCCGGAGGGTGCGAGCGACCGGACCCGTGCCTCCAGGCCGTCGCCGTACGCGACCCACTCGCCGCCGAAGCGTCGCACGACGTCCGCACCCCGCTCGGAGGCGGTGCCGATGACGCGCGTTCCGAGCAGGCGGAGCTGCTGCAGCAGGCTGACGCCGACTGCTCCGGAGGCACCGTGCACCAGCACGGTGTCGCGGCCCGCGGCACGGGTGACGCGCAGCATGTCGGCTGCGGTGGTGCCCGCGAGCAACAGGTTCGCCGCCTCGGGGAAGCCGAGCCCGACGGGCTTCGCGAAGACGTCCGCAGCCGGGACGGTGAGGGACGACGTCCAACCGCCGGCGACCCGGAACGCCAGGACCTCGTCGCCGACCGCTCCCCCGCCGGACGCGATGGTGGTGTCCGGTCCGACCGCAGTGAGCACGCCGGCGACCTCGTAGCCGACGGGCACCGGCAGGTCGGCCGGGTCGCCTTGCCGCGTGTGCTTCGTGTCGGCGGGGTTCATGCCGGCGGCGCGGACCGCGATGGTGACCTCACCGGGTCCGGGTGCGGCGACCTCGGTGTCCACGAACTCGAGGACCTCGCTGCCGCCGAACCGCGGTGCCACCCAGTGCTTCGTCATGCGGCCGACGCTACGCCCCGATCCGCCGGCGGCGTGCGCGGAGGGTCCGTGCACGGAGCACCATCACGGCGATGCCGCCGAGCAGCATCGCGCCTGCCGCGGCGAGCGGGATCGTCGGGTCGCTGCCGGTGAAGGCCAGCTCGGTCGTACCGCCGCCGTTGTCGCCTCCACCGACCACCGGGACCGCGGGTGCTGTCGACGTGGGAGCGGTGGGCACGGGAGCCGAAGCAGTCGGCGTCGCCGTGGGCGTCGGTGCCGGCGCACCGACGGTCACCACGTAGGTCTCGGTGTCCGGCGGTGCCGTGCCGTTGTCGACCGTGATCGTCACCGTCGTGGTGCCGGGCGTGGTCGGCGTGCCGGAGATGACGCCCGTGTCCGGGTTGATCGTGAGTCCGGGCGGCAGGGTCCCTCCATCGGAGTACGTCGGTGCCGGGTTGCCCGTCGCGGTGACGGGGAACGAGTACGGCGTGCCGGCGGTCGCGTCGGTCGGGGTGCCCGAGGTGATCGTCGGTGCGACGCTCTCGGACGGCGTCCCCGCAGCCGGGCAGTTCGTCGGCCGGGTGATGGTGTTGTCGTCGAGCGTCACCGCTGCGTTCCGGGCGAGCAGTCGGCCCACGACCGTCGCACCCGTCGTGGCGGTCACGGACTGGTCGGCGAGGACGGTGCCCTGGAACTGGGCGGCGCTGCCGATGGTCGCGGAGCTGCCGACCTGCCAGAACACGTTGCACGAACTCGCGCCACCGGTGATGACGATCCTCGTGCCGGACCCGATGGTCAGGGTCGACGCGGCCTGGAACACCCAGACGGAGTCCGCGCTGCCGGCCAGGGTGAGCTGGCCGGTGTTCGCGAGCTGCAGCGTGTCGCCGTTGTAGACGCCCGGGCTGAGGCTGAGCCCGTTGAGCTCCTGGAGGCCGGTCTGCGTCGGCGTCAGCGAAGCGGCCACGTCGTAGGCGGTCGTGGTGTCCGACTGGGCCTGCGCGGCCGCCGCGTCGGTCTGGTGCACGGTGCCGTTCACGGTCCCGTTGCCGGTGCCGCCGAAGCCGGTGATCGAGGTACCGGGCGAGACGCCGAGGTCACCGTTGACCACGGTCGGCCCGGTGTTCGTCACGGTCTGCGCGCCGAGGACGCCGTAGCTCGCTGCGGTCCCGAGACCGACGGGGCCGTCGATGATGGTGGCGGCGGACGCGGCCGAGGAGGCGCCGAGGGCGAGCGCTGCGGCCAACCCGATCCCGGTGCTGACGACGATGAGCGGACGGAGGATGGGCGTTCTGGCCACGGAGGCCCCTGCCTGAGATGGCGAAGAGCCGATCGGGCATCGGAGACACCCGGCGTTCACCGTGTCCCGAGTGTGTCCGGATCGCATGTGTTCCGAGGTCCTGACTCCCAGATTCGCCCGGATCGGCCGATGGCGGACAGGATCGGTCCGATCCGGACCACGACGGCTGTTCGGTATCGTCCTCACATGCCGCGCGCCGCGATCGTCGTCAACCCGTCCAAGGTCGACCTGCGGGTGCTCCGCAACACCGTCGCGGCAGAGGAGGATCGGAGCGGCTGGGCTCCCACGACCTGGTTCGAGACCGCGGCGTCCGACGACGGCCGTGCCGCTGCGGTCGACGCACTCGCCACCGCGCCGGACGTCGTCCTCGTCGTCGGCGGCGACGGCACGCTGCGCGTCGCAGCCGAGGTGCTGCACGGCTCCGGCGTGCCCCTCGCCGTCCTCCCCGTGGGGACCGGGAACCTGTACGCCCGGAACCTGCGCATCCCGCTGAACGACGTCGCCGGCTCGGTCCGAGCCGCCTTCAGTGGGACCGATCGGCCGGTCGACCTCGCGTTCGCCGAGCTCACCGACCAGCAGGGCACGACGACGCGCCACGCTTTCCTGGTGATGGCGGGCATCGGCCTCGACGCGAACATGGCGGCCAACACCAACGCGCGCCTCAAGAAGCGGTTCGGGTGGCTCGCGTACTCCGACCCGATCATGCGGTCCGTCATCGGCAACCGGCAGATCGACCTGCGGTACCGCCTCGACGACGGTGACACCCGGACGATGCGGGCGCACACCGTCATCGTCGGGAACTGCGGCACCCTGACCGCCGGCGTCCTGCTGCTGCCCGCCGCGAAGCCGGACGACGGGGTGCTCGACGCGGTCGCGTTCCGCCCCGGTCGGACGGTCGGCTGGGCCGGCGTCGGCTACGGCCTGTCGCTGAACCGCTTCTTCCACCGGACCGGGTTCGGTCGCTTCCTGTCGTGGCTCATCCCGGCCACCCGGACGCTGCGGTACACGAGCGCACGGGTCCTCGACCTCGAGCTGGACCAGCCCGAGCAGGTCCAGCTCGACGGCGACCCCTTCGGCACCGTGGTGGCGGTGCGGCTGACGGTGGACCACGGCGGGCTCACCATCCGGGTGGGGCCGTCGCGGTGACCACGTGAAGACGGGAGGCCCGGTGCCAGCTGTGAACTGGTCCCGGTTTGTTGGACCGTGAAGTCAGATTAGGCCGCGAGGGCGTGAGCTCGGTATTGAACCGGGCTCATGCCCT